>DJPN01000006.1 GCA_002438565.1 Alphaproteobacteria bacterium UBA6411
GAACGGCCGCTTTCGTGTGTGTGTTTCATATTCATCAGTTTTTCTCCCTTGCTGAATGACTTTTGGATATTATCCTACCCCCCCCCCCTATGTATTTTTCAAGTGTTTTTTATAAAAAGCCTCTAAAAATCTTTTTAACGCCCCGCAGACAGGCAAAAACGCCCCTTGATTCGGAAAACGTCGTCAAAAATCACCGCCCGTCACGAGTCTTTATCGGGCGTTTGAATAGAAAAAAGAAAGGAACGGATTATGGTTCAAACAGTTGTCAAACGACATGCACGGACATCGGCACACGTGCCGAATTCGGACAAAAAAAGAACCACGGTTTAAGCCGTGGTTCTTTTATGGTGGAGATGAGGAGGATCGAACTCCTGACCTACGCATTGCGAACGCGTCGCTCTCCCAGCTGAGCTACACCCCCGAAAACAGGGACAATATGCCCCTAATGATTTTCATTGTCAACAAAAATTTTAAAAAATTTTCGTTTTATTTTTGATCACGTTCCAAAATGGCGGAATAGATAGCTTCCGCGCTGTCCATTCCACGTAAAAGCGTGCAAAAACGTTCATCGCGCATCATACGCGATATTTTCGCCAAAGCGGTTAAATGATCCCCGTCCGCGCTTTCCGGCGTTAACAGTAAAAACACCAGATCCACGGGACGTCCGTCGGGCGAATCGAACGAAACGGGTCTGGACAAACGCGCAAACGCGACAAACAGCTTGTTCAGCTGCGGCAGCCTGCCGTGGGGAATCGCCACCCCGTCGCCCATCCCCGTTGATCCCAGACGTTCACGTTCAACCAGAACATCTTGAATCATCCTGTCTTCAATTCCCAGTTGCCCCGCCGCAAAAGAAGCAAGTTCGGACAGAACTTGCTTCTTGCTTGTGGCTTTCATATCGGGAATGATTTGCCGAGGAGTCAACAATTCCGATAAAAGCATAACGGATTACGCCTGCGGGTCGACCCAGCCGATATTTCCGTCGGCGCGGCGGTAAACCATGTTCAATCCGCCATGGGCGACGTTGCGGAACATCAAAGCGGGAACATCCGCCAAATCCATGCGCATAACGGCGCCGCTGACCGTGCAGAGCGGCAGTTCGGACTGCATTTCGGCAACAACGACGGGCGCGGTTTCATCCTGCGGCAACGTTTCGTCTTCCGTTTCTTTTTCCGGTTCGATAACGGCAAGGTTCACTGTTTCGGCATCGAATTTATGATTCGTCAAACGTTTTTTATAACGCTGCAGCTGTTTGCCGATACGATCGTTGGCGGAATCGAAAGCGGCATAAGCATCGCCCGTGCTTGCACTGCCTTGAACCAAAACGCTGCTGATCGGGTGGACGGAAATATCCGCGCGAATCATCGAGCCTTCCTTAGAAAAGGAAACCGTTGCGTTCAGCGGATTTTCAAAATACTTTTTGACGGTATTTTCAATGTGTTCCTCGACATAAGAACGCAAGCTGGTTCCGATATCGATTTGTTTACCTGTAATAGCAATTTTCATAGTGCCGTTCTCGTTGTTAAAAAAGTTAAAACTTCCGTGGGGAAACAATCCCACTTGGCTAGCAAAGGTACGACCCGAAGCGCGGCAAGTCAAGTAAATGTTTCACTTGCGCGTCAAAATAAGCCGTTTATCCCGCTTTCTGCGTGCCGATGTCGGTATTCCCATCGATTCGCGATACTTGGCAACCGTGCGCCGCGCGATGTCAATGCCTTCGCGTTTCAGCAAAACAACCAATGCCTCATCCGACAGAACGCTGTCGGGTTTTTCATTGTCAATCAACGCCTTGATTTTGCTTTTCACGGCTTGTCCAGAATAATCGCCGTCCGAACCAACGCCCTGTGAAAAAAAGTATTTCAGTTCAAACGTCCCCAGCGGCGTCGCAATATATTTTTGCTGCGTTACGCGGCTGACGGTGCTTTCGTGCAGTTCAACGGCTTCGGCGACATCCTTTAAAACCATTGGTTTCAGCCCCGCCGCCCCTTTATCGAAAAAATCCCGCTGCCGTTCAACGATTTCCGTTGCGACTTTCAAAATCGTTTCCGCCCGCTGATTCAAAGCCTTAATCAGAAAATTCGCATTGGACAACTGTTCGTTCAGAAATTTCTTCGCCTGTTTGTCCCGTCCCGCAAAAGCCGACACTTCCGCCGCGTACGTCCTGTTTATCAGCACGCGCGGCAATACGGCTTGATTCAATTCAACAATAAAGCTTCCCGTTTTTGTTTTTCGCAACAGCACGTCGGGAATGACCGCCGCCGCTTGCGAATCTTCAAAATCGGCCGCAGGTTTCGGATTCAAACGGCGAAGCTCCGCCACCATGTCGGATATGTCGTTTTCATCCACTCCGCACAATTTCGACAGTTTTTTGAATTCCCGCGCCCCGACCAAATCCAAATGATCCAGCATAGCCGCCATCGCGGGATCGAATCGGTCGCGTTCTTTCAGCTGCAGAGCCAGACATTCCGCCAGATTTCGCGCAAAAACGCCCGTCGGAGCAATCGCCTGCAGCCGCGGAAGCAGGCTTTCCTCATCTTTTGTCAAAGGCTGCGTCAAATAGCCGCCGCCGTCCAGTTTTTCCAGCATGGAATTCGCCGTTTGCAAATCATTTCCCGAAAAAGCCGATTCGATTTTTTCCGATAAAAAGCGTTCCAGCGACACCTTGCGGGCTTCGCACAAATCAAGCGCGGAAAAATCGTCGTCGCGCGCTCCTTTTGCGCCCGCTCCGCTCCACACGTCCATAAAATCGAACGACTGCGATTCTTCGTTTCCCGCCTGTTCGTAAAAACTGTCCTCGGTCGGTTCGTCGTTTGTATCAAGGGGAATTTCGCCGCCGTCGGGCAAAGACGCCGCATCCCCGCGAATATTGCCGGAGGATTGTTCAAAAACATCCTCTGCAGAATCGCCTTCGCGTTCCAAAAACGGGTTTTTTTCCAATTCCGCATCAACGGCGTTTTCCAACTCCAACGCGGACATTTGCAGCAAATCAATTGCTTGGCGCAAGCGTTGAGTCATGGTCAAGCTTTGAGCTTGCCTTAAATCCAAACGGGGCGTCAGGGTCATTGTTTTATCCCTCCGCCGCCGGTGTTACAATGCGAATTTTTCGCCCAAATAGACGCGGCGAACATCTTCGTGCCGAACAACGTCCTGCGGATTGCCTTCCATCAACACGACGCCGTCGTACAAAATATAAGCGCGGTCGATAATGTCCAGTGTTTCACGGACGTTGTGGTCCGTAATCAAAACGCCGATTCCGCGGTGTTTTAAATGCGACACCAAATCGCGAATCTCGCCGACGGAAATCGGGTCGATGCCCGCCAGCGGCTCGTCCAGCAAAATAAAGGACGGATTCGACGCCAAAGCGCGCGCGATTTCGACGCGGCGGCGTTCACCGCCCGACAATGCCATAGCCGGAGCGCGGCGCAAGTGGGAGACGGAAAATTCATTCAGCAGATTTTCCAATTTTTCTTCGCGCCTGTCCAAATTAGGTTCGACAACTTCCAAAATCGCGCGGATATTGTTTTCAACGCTCAAGCTTCTGAAAATGGAGGCTTCCTGCGGCAAATAGCCGATACCCAAGCGGGCGCGGCGGTACATCGGCAGCCCCGTTACATCAATGCCGTCAACGGAAACCGTCCCCGAATCGGGCGTAATCAGCCCCGTAATGCAATAGAAAGACGTTGTTTTCCCCGCACCGTTCGGCCCCAGCAAACCGACCGCCTCGCCGCGATTGACGCTAAAGGAAACATTCCGCAGAACGGGACGTTTTTTATACGCTTTGGACAACCCGATGGCGCGCAATCCCATATCGGTCGACGCCGCCAAGCGCGGAGCGTCATTCCCCTTTTTCGTCTGAGGAGCTGAGGAGCTTTTCCGTTCGTTCGCTTCCGTTGTCACGCTTTTCTTCCTTTAACATTTCGGGTTTGCGCGGTTTTTCGATTTCCGGTTGCGCCTGTTTTCGTTTTGCGCTGTCGGGGGTGAAAACACCATGCACCTGTTTTTTAGATTTACCCTTTTCCGACGGCGTTTGCAAGCGGCTTACGCCTGTTTTCATGTTTATATCCGCAACTTCACCCATAATAAAGTTGTTTCCCTGGGATATTTTGACGTCGCCTTCCAGCATGGCGGTTTCCTTTTGAACCCAGTAAGTGCCTGTATTTCCTTGCACTTTTTCGCGTTCTGTCGAAATCACAACATTGTTTTCCGCTTCAAAACGCTCAATTTCCGTTGCGTTTTTGGCATTTTTGACGAAATAAGCGCGCACGGTGTCTGCTTCCAATTTACGTGAATTTTTTTGCGCGACAACATTGTTTTTGGCAATGGCGATTCCTTTATTTTGCCACAGCTCAACCACTTTTGCGGTCATTTTTTCGTCGCCCGCAATCAATTTGACGGGATTTCCTTTCAAAATGACAAGCGAATCGGCGATTTCATAAGTCGCCGTATCGGCGTAAACAACCTGTTTGTCGGTTGTAATCATCACGTTTCCGAACGCTTTGACGCGGAAAATGTCTTGTTTTCCGTTGACGTCGTTATAATAGGCGACGACTTTGTCCGCCCCCAGCGCCGTATCGCCGCGCACAACCAAAGCTTTGGTATCGGCCGACAGCGTTTTTTTGTTGCTGTCCCATTCCAGTCCGCCTTCGCTGGTCAAAACAACCTCTTGATTCGACGAAGCCCCCGCCGCCTGCGCATACACGGGCAAAACCGTCAATAAACCGCATAAAACAAAAGATTTAAAGATCATTGTCCGTCCTTTCTGTCAGGATAGAAAACCGCGCGTGTTTTGCCCGTCAAGCGGATAAGCTTCCCGTTGTTCAAAATTTGGAATCCTTGGGATGTCGCCGTTCCCGCCGGAGCGCGAACGAACGTTTCCGCCCGCCCCGCTATGTTTTGCGTTTTCAAATCTATCGAGGCCTGCGTCGTGTTAAGTTCGTAACCATCTTCGGAATATAAATTAACTGCCCCCGACAAATCCACCGAATCGGCCGATTGCGCATAAACGGCGTGCTCGGCATCCAACACAACAAAACGGTCGTCCTTGGACAAAATGTCCGCCTTGACTTGATTCAGCTGGATTTTGCGCGTATCCCCCGGCAGTTCGTAAGCGTTTTCCGCCACTATATTCAGCCGTTCGCCTTTGTCGTCAACAGTGAAAAAGCGCGGGTTGATCATCACTTGATCCTGCGGAGCCGTATCTTCGGAAACGATGGAAATTGCCTCGTCCTGCCGCGCCTGCAGCTGAGGCCACAATATCACCAACCCGATTAAAACCGCCGCCAGACTGGGAAGCAGAACTTTCAGCGACACGACCACTTGGCTGTGATGGCGCATGCGGATATTTTGCTTGCGCCGCCAGTCGACCGACCCGTCCGTACGGGTTTTGCCCCATTTTGCCAGACTTAAATCGACAACCTTGTCCGCCATCAAGCAATCCCCGCACGCAGACAATCATGCAGGTGAAGAAGTCCCACAGGCTTTTTTCCCGCCACGACAAACAAACCGGTAATTCCCTTGCCCGTCGTGTTCATAATCCGCAACGCATCCAGCGCGCCCATATCCGCCGTCACCGTTTTCGGATTGACGGTCATAACGTCCGCGATTTTTTTGTTCAGCAAATCCGGCGTTATGCTGCGGCGCAAATCGCCGTCCGTGAATATGCCGACCAAATCGCCGTTCGCGTCGACGACCCCCAGACAGCCGAAGCCTTTTTCGCTCATTTCAACCAAAGCGTCCGCCATTTTGATATCGGGGGAAACCAAAGGAAGCTCATCGCCCGAGTGCATCAAATCGGCGACCGTCAGCATCATTTTCCCCAGTTTTCCGCCGGGGTGGCGCAACTTGTATTGGTCTTTTGAAAAATGATGCATTTTCAACAGCGCTATCGCCAAAGCGTCGCCCCACGCCATCATCAGCGTCGTCGACGTCGTCGGAGCCATGCCGAACGGACAGGCTTCTTCAACGGGCGGCAGACACAAAACAACGTCGGACTGCCGAGCCAAAGTGCTGTCGCGGCGCGCCGTCATACCAATCAGCTTAATATCGAATCGGCGGCAAAATGCGATAATATCACTCAATTCGGGGGCTTCGCCGGAATTCGACAAAGCAAGAACAACGTCGGCAGGTTCAATCATCCCCAGATCGCCGTGGCTGGCTTCACCGGGGTGAACAAAATACGCCGTCGTCCCCAAAGAAGACAGCGACGCGGCGATTTTACGGCCGACATGTCCGCTTTTACCCATGCCGGTTACAATGACGCGCCCATTCGTTTTATTGATAACGTCGACGGCCCGGACAAACGAATCGTCCTGCGAATTCGCCAACAGTTCCAAAGCCTTGCTTTCCTTGTCCAGTACATCGTGTGCCGTTTGCAAAAGTTCCGTCGGCGTCATGGCTTTAATCCTTTATTTATTTAATGAACAAACACATATTCGCACGCAAAGCCCGCAACGTCCATTTTTCCGACATTCGGCAGGAAATCAAAACAGGCTTGAGCCAATTCCGTCCGCCCTTCGCGCGCCAGCAAATCATCCAGCTTTTCTTTCAAGCGGTGAAGGTACAGCACATCGTTTGCGGCGTATTTCAATTGTTCGGGCGTCAATTCGTCAGCCCCCCAGTCGGAACACTGCTGTTCCTTTTCCAGTTCCACGCCCAACAGCGATTCGCACAAAGCTTTCAAGCTGTGGCTCGGCGCATTGGTGCGGGCAAGTTTCGACGCGATTTTCGTGCAGTACACGGGGGAACAGACAATCCCCAGATAATGATACATTGCCGCGACGTCGAAACGCGCGTACTGAAAGATTTTCAAGACTTTCGAATCGGTCAGCAAGGCTTTTAAATTCGGAGCGTCGTACCGGCCTTTTTTGAAACGGACGATATGGCAGTTTCCGTCCCCCGCGCTTAACTGCACCAGACACAGCCGGTCGCGCTTGATTTCCAGTCCCATGGTTTCCGTATCTATCGCAACGGAACCCGTAAATTTGACGGATTCGGGCAAATCGCCCTCGTGAAAGAAAATCTGCCCCATCATTTTCCCTTTTCAGCCAAAAAGAAAGGGGCTGAACCGCCCCTTGAAGTTTTGACTTGTTGGTGCCCAAAAGAGGACTCGAACCTCCACACCCGAACGAGTACTAGCACCTGAAGCTAGCGCGTCTACCAATTCCGCCATTTGGGCTTAACAAGACAATGACTTGATACAGCTTTTTATCCGCCCAGTCAACAAAAAAAATCAAAAAAACGAAAAAAGTTTTAAAGCCGTTTTCAAAAAAATTTACAAGCTTTAAACCAATTTCGGACTATAAGAAAAAAGTCTTTGTTTAACAGGTGAATTATGTTTACGCTGCATCATCATCCCGCCAACCCCTTTTCACGCAAGGCGCGAATCGTCTTGGCGGAAAACGGGCTGGAATTTACCTTGATTGAAGAAGAACCGTGGAAACGCCCTCCAACTTTTCTGGCTTTGAATCCCGCGGGGGAAATTCCCGTTTTGGAAGAACCCAGCGGCCGCGCTTTGTGCGGGCACCGTCCCGTTTGCGAATACATCGCCGAAATCACGTCCCGCCCTTTGATGGGATATGACGCTTTTGAACGCGCGGAAGTTCGCCGGTTGTGCGATTGGTTCGATGAAAAGTTTTATAAAGAGGTTACGCTTTATCTGGCGGGGGAAAAGATTTTCAAACGCCTGTGGAACGGCGGCACCCCCGATTCGACTTTCCTGCGCGCGGGAAAGCAGAACATGACAGGACACTTGAATTATACGGAGTGGCTGCTTAAACATCGCAAGTGGCTGGCAAGCGAAACTTTTTCAATGGCGGACATTTCGGCGGCGGCTCAGCTGTCCGTATTGGACTATGTCGGCGAAGTGCCTTGGGACAAAACGGATGAAAACGGACAGCCTCTTTACGAGGAAACCAAAAACTGGTACGCCCGCATCAAATCCCGCCCTTCGTTCAAGCCGCTGCTGGCGGACAGACTTGCAAATTTGGTTCCCGCGCCGCATTATACGAATTTGGATTTTTAACAAGGAGCGTTCATGTCACGATTGAAACAAGCCTTCGTCCTCGGATTGGTCGCTTTAAGCGCGGCCTGTTCTTCGCCGACGCGGATTTACTATTGGGAACGTCCCAACACGGGCGGCGATCATTTTGTCCGCGACCATAACCGCTGTTTGCAAAAAGCGGACTGGTTTCCTTTTGAAACATTCAACATCTTCAGTCTGTCGCCAGAAACGCGCGATTTGACCTTAAATCTGAAGGAAGGCGGCATTTGGGGCAACTTTTCGCCGTACAAGGGAGCCATGCCCATTTTCGTCAACAACGCCCACCCCTCCAAGACTTTGATTTACTTTTGGTATTCATCCTGCATGAAAAAAGCGGGATATACGGAACGCCGTCCGTTCGGCGGCCCTTTGAACTAAGGATTTTTCAAAATGCTCAACGACAAACCCGTTATTTTACAGATTTTGCCCCGCTTGGAACAAGGCGGCGTCGAACGCGGAACGATTGAAGTCGCTTCGGCGATTCTCGGCGCCGGCTGGACGCCGATTGTCGTGTCGGGCGGCGGCCGGCTGGAGCATGAATTGGAACGAATCGGCGTGGAACACATCACCCTGCCCGTTTACTCCAAAAACTACTTTACCATGCGCAAAAACGCCAAACTGTTGGCGCAAATCATCAAAGACAAGCATGTCGACATCATTCACGCCCGTTCCCGCGCCCCCGCGTGGAGTGCGAAATGGGCGGCTGAAATAGCCGGCATCCCGTTTATGACGACATTCCACGGCGCGTACAACATCGGACCGATAAAGCTGAAAAAAGCCTACAACCGCATTATGACCGAAGGTGTCGTCACCATCGCCGTATCCAATTTTATAAAACGGCACATCATGGACAACTACGGCCTTGACGAAAGCAAAATCCGCGTCATCCACCGCGGAGTCGACATCGACCGCTTCGACACGGCGAAAGTTTCGCCCGAACGCATGATTGCTTTGGCGAAAAAATGGAACCTGCCCGAAGACCGCCCCGTCATCATGCTTCCCGGCCGTTTGACCCGCTGGAAAGGACAACTGGTTCTGCTGGACGCTTTGGCGAAAATGAAACACAAGGATTTGCGCTGTCTGTTTGTCGGTTCGGATCAAGGGCGCGTCGCTTACCGCAAGGAAATGGATAAAAAAGCCAAAAAACTGGGACTGGAATCGGTTGTACAGGTGGTTGACCACTGTTCTGAAATGGATGTGGCGTACCTGCTGTCCGACATTGTCGTTTCGGCTTCGACCGATCCCGAAGCGTTCGGCCGCGTCGTTCCCGAAGCGCAAGCCATGGGACGAATCGTCGTTGCCTCAAATCACGGCGGCGCGACGGAAACCGTGCGCGACGGTGAAACGGGATTTTTGTTCCCGTCGGGTGATTCGACGGCTTTGGCTGAAATTCTGGATAAAATTCTGGATATGCCCGCCGCCGAACGCGACGCTATGACGAAACGCGCCGTCGACAGCGTGCGTTCAGAATTTTCAAAAACGAAAATGTGCGATAAAACCCTTGCCGTTTATCGGGAAATTTTACAGCATTAAACGCTTGAATCCGAAACAAAGCGGTTATACAATGCGCGCAATTTGAAACTTCAATTTTGAAAGAATGAAACACTATGCTTTCGATAAAACTTCCCGACAACACCGTCTTGTCCTTTGACGCCCCCGTCAGCGGCGCGGACATCGCCGCCAAAATCGGCGCGGGTCTGGCAAAGGCGGCTCTGGCAATCAAAGTCAACGGCAAACTGCAAGACTTGGCAACGCCGATTGCGTCCGACGCGGACATCGACATCATCACCGCCAAATCTCCGGAAGGGCTGAACATCATCCGCCACACTTGTTCGCACGTTATGGCGCAGGCGGTTCAAGAATTGTATCCCGAAACGCAGGTCACCATCGGCCCCGCAATCGAAAACGGATTTTATTACGACTTCGCGCGTCCCACTCCGTTTACTTTGGCGGATTTGGAAGCGATTGAAAAACGCATGGCGGAAATCGTCGACCGCGACGAAAAAATCGTCCGCATTGAAAAGAAGCGCGAAGACGCCATTGAATTTTTCAAAAACAAAGGCGAAAAATACAAAGTCGAACTGATTGAAGACCTGCCCGCAGGCGAAACAATCAGCTTTTATCAGCAGGGGGACTTTATCGACCTGTGCCGCGGACCGCACCTGCCGTCCACGGGCAAAGTCGGCAAAGCGTTCAAATTGATGAAAGTCGCGGGCGCTTACTGGCGCGGCGATTCCAACCGCGAACAACTGCAGCGCATTTACGGCACAGCTTGGGCGGATAAAAAATCGTTGGAAGCTTATCTGACCCAGCTGGAGGAAGCCGAAAAACGCGACCACCGCAAACTGGGACGCGAAATGGACTTGTTCCACTTTGAAGAAGTCGCCCCCGGCGATATTTTCTGGCATCCGCACGGCTGGACTTTGTTCCAGACGCTCATCAGCTATTTGCGCAAACGGCAAGACGATGTCGGCTATGTTGAAATCAACACGCCGCAAATCATGGATCGCGTTTTGTGGGAAACGTCGGGACACTGGGACTGGTATCGTGAAAATATGTTCACCACAACCATTGAAGACCGCGTTTTCTGCGTCAAACCGATGAACTGCCCCGGCGGTATTCTGGTGTTCAAGCAGGGCTTGAAATCCTACCGCGATTTGCCGCAGTACATTGCCGAATTCGGCCGCGTTCACCGCTACGAAGCGTCGGGCGCTCTGCACGGATTGTTCCGCGTCCGCGCCTTTACGCAGGACGACGCGCACATTTTCTGCACGCCCGAACAGCTGGAAGACGAATGTCAGAAGGTCGTTCGTCTGATGCTGGATATTTACGACGCGTTCGGACTGAAAGACGTCAACATCAAACTGTCAACCCGCCCCGCCGAACGCATCGGCGCCGACGAATTGTGGGACAAAACCGAGACCGCTTTGGCGCAGGCGTTGACCGATATGGGATACAAATACACCTTGAACCCCGGCGACGGCGCGTTCTACGGCCCGAAGCTGGACTTTAAGGTCAAAGACGCCATCGGCCGCGAATGGCAGCTGGGAACTTTGCAGGTTGATATGAACCTGCCCGAACGCTTTGACGTTTCGTATGTCGGCGAAGACGGCGAAAAGCACCGCCCGATTATGCTGCACCGCGCTTTGTTCGGTTCTTTGGAACGCTTTACGGGCATTATGATTGAGCATTATGCGGGCAAATTCCCGTTCTGGCTCGCCCCTGTTCAAGCTGTTGTCGCGACAATCACCGACGACGGCGACGAATACGCCAAAGAAGTCCAAAAGGCGATGAAAAAAGCGGGATTGCGCGTCGAATTGGATTTGCGCAACGAAAAAATCAGCTATAAAGTCCGTGAACATTCAATGAAGAAAGTTCCGGTCATTATCGCCATCGGCAAACGCGAAGCGGCGGAACACACCGTTGCCATTCGCCGCTTGGGCGAAGACAAGCAGGAAGTCCTGCCCTTGTCCGAAGCGATTGCCAAATTGACGGCTGAAGCGGTTTGGCCGCATATTGAAGACTGAAGTTTAACACCTTAACTAATGGAGGCTTTTTATTACTACCGATACGACACATGCCACGCCCACCCGTGAGGGGCCGCGTGCCAACGAAGACATCACAGCCAAACAAGTTCGACTGATTGGTGCCGCAGGTGAGAACATTGGAGTTGTTTCTATTCGCGAAGCTTTGCGGCTGGCGGATGAAGCGGGGTTGGATTTAATCGAAATTTCGCCGAACGCCGAACCGCCCGTATGCAAAATCTTGGATTTGGGCAAGTTCCGCTACGAACAGCAGAAACGCAAGGCTGAAGCCAAAAAGAACCAAAAAGTCGTCGAAATCAAGGAAATCAAACTGAGTCCGAATATCGACACACACGATTACGAAGTCAAAATGAAAAGCGCACAGCGCTTTATCACGGACGGCAACAAAGTGAAATTCTCGCTGCGTTTCCGCGGGCGTGAAATGGCTTATATTGAACAGGGGCAGGAAATTATGGCGCACGTTGTCGAAGACAGCGATTTGTTCGCCAAAGTGGAACAGCCCGCCAAACTGGAAGGCAAGCAGATTACAATGGTGCTTGCGCCGAAATAAATCGAAAACCCGCCGACAGGCGGGTTTTTTAATACATAACGGGTTTTTTCGGTTTAAACTATTTTGCCGACAGCAAATCCAACGAATTGCCGATAACGTTTTCAAACGTCATCCCTGTTTCGTTTTCGATTGTTTCACGCGCAAATTGAGCTGAACGGGAAAACGGATCATTCGATCTTTCCATATCTTTCATCGCTTTCATGATACGTTCACGAACCGCCTCGGGTGCCGATTTGATTCTTGATTCAAACGATGTCGGAATTTTATAGCCCATGCGACGCAAATGTTCCGTAATCGACAGCATGTTGTGCATATTGACTTCGGGAGCCGTCGCGCGCTGGCCGTAATCCGTCCCCCACGTTGTCATTTCACCTGTAAATTCGGGCATTTTCGTGTTCCAGATGTTATTTGAACCGCCCGCATACGTCGGCTGATACGGCTGGGAACCGTAAACAACGGGACCAACCTGCTGCACTTGAATCGGCTGTTGCTGCTGATAATAAACAGGCTGTTGAGCCGTATTCGCCGCCGCCCATGGATCGGACGGCAACGCCTGCGCATTCGCCTGCGCCGCCAATGCAACAAACGAAACCGCCGCTGTCAAAATCGTGCTTTTGTTCATCATCGGATCACCTCCGCCGAATTTTCATTGTTGGTTACAGGATACTCCCTTTTTCGCAGAAGGGATAGTGACAAAAATATGTCGTTTTGGTTAAGCCCGTTTCCATTGCGTACCCGACGGCGTGTCTTCAATGACAATGCCTTTATCCGCCAATTCTTTGCGCACGGCATCCGCCGTCGCGAAATCTTTGGCTTTGCGGGCGTCGGCGCGCTTTTGAATCAAGGCTTCAATTTCCGATTCGGACAACCCCTGTTCCTGTTTGGCGGGAACCCGGCGGAACCATTCTTCGGGATCTTGGTACAAAATACCCAGCAAATGCCCCGACGCAATCAGCGTTTTTTTCAGTTCCGCCGCTTTTTCTGGAGACTTGTTCATTTCGGTCACAAGCCCATGCAAAACGGCAATCGCTTTCGGTGTGTTCAAATCGTCGCTCAACGCTTCGACGACCTCGGCTGACGGTTCGGCATCCGACAAATCGACATCGGGTGTCGAACGCAAAGCCGTGTAAAATCTGTCCATGGTTTGCTTGGCCTGCTTCAATCCTTCGGGCATCCAGTTCAGCGGCTGGTGGTAATGCGTTCCCAAAGTATACAAACGGAATGCTTCCCCGGGCACTTGATCGAGGATTTCGCGAATGGTAAAGAAGTTGCCCAGCGATTTCGACATTTTTTCGCCGTTGACCATCAAATGCCCGTTGTGCATCCAGTATTTGGCGTAAAAGTCGTGTCCGAACGCGCAGCACGATTGCGCGATTTCGTTTTCATGATGCGGGAAAATCAAGTCTTGACCGCCGCCGTGAATATCGAACGTTTCGCCCAAGTATTTGCTGCTCATCGCCGAACATTCCAAATGCCACCCCGGACGACCGCGTCCCCAAGGACTGTCCCATCCCGGCTGAGTGTTGTCGGACGGCTTCCACAAAATAAAGTCGGCGGCGTCGCGTTTGTACGGAGCGACTTCGACGCGCGCGCCCGCAATCATTTCGTCCATGGAACGTCCCGACAGCCGCCCGTAATTTTTCATTTTGGCAACGCTGAACAAAACGTGTCCCTCGGCTTCGTAAGCATAGCCGTTGTCAACCAGCTTTTGCACCAAAGCAATCATTTCCGGAATGTGTTGAGTGGCGCGCGGTTCGACGTCGGGCGGCAAAGCGTTCAATTCGGCGATGTCGTCGTGAAAGTATTTCGACGTTTTTTCGGTGATGACATTAATGGGTTCGCCCGATTCCTGCGACCGTTTGATGATTTTGTCGTCAACGTCGGTGATGTTGCGAACGTAGGTTACCTTGGGATACAGCTGTTTGAGCAAACGGTACAGCGTATCGAAAACGATAATCGGACGCGCGTTGCCGATATGGGCGCGGTCGTAAACCGTCGGACCGCAAACGTACATACGGACGTTGTTCGGGTCAAGCGGCTCGAATTTCTCCTTTTTGCGGCTCATCGTGTTTGTAACGTACAAAGTCATCTTTTTTATCCTTGCAGACGTTTTAAAGTTTTTTCATAGCCCAAGACAGGCAGCAGCATTTTCAGTTCGGGTCCCTGCTCCAATCCCGTCAGCGCCAAGCGTATCGGGTGGAACAAATCGCGCCCTTTGCGCCCCGTTTTTTCCTTGACGGCGGCGGTCCAAGCCCCGAACGTGTTTTCGTCGAATTCGCCTGCCGGCAGCAATTCCGCCGCTTGGCGCGCGAAAGCGCGGTCTTCGGCGTTCAAATCGAAAACCAAATCTTCGCCGCAGATTTTCACCCAGTCGTTTATATCGTCGACTTTGGACAGGTTCGGCGAAACCGCCGCCCACAGCTGTTCGGAAACCGGAGCTTTGCCCTCCTCTTTCAAACGGGCGTTGACTTCGGACAGCGGCAAAGCGTGAACGATGCGGGGATTGAGTTTGAACAAATCCTGCGTGTCGAAATGCGGCTGAGCGCGCCCGAATTTTGTCAAATCAAAGTGCGGAGCAAGGGCTTCCATGCTTGTTTCGACAACGGTCGCATCCGACGTTCCCAATCGCGCCAGCAGACAGGCGATGGTCATCGGCTCGATGCCCGCTTCGCGCAAATCGCGGAAGTTGACGGAACCCAAGCGTTTGGACAGTTTGCCCTCTTTGCCCGTCAGCAAAGGCGGATGCCCGAACACGGGAACTTTGCCGCCCAAAGCTTCAAACATCTGGATTTGAACGGCAGTGTTTGTAACATGGTCTTCGCCGCGGATAACGTGCGTAATGCCGAAATCCATATCGTCGATGACGGACGGCAGCATATAGGGGAAAGTTCCGTCCTCGCGCACGATAATCGGGTCGCTCAAGTGCGCGCCGTTGTACGAACAATGCCCGCGCACCATATCGTCCCACGATGTTTCCTTGTGTTCCAAAACAAAGCGGTAATGCGGACGGCGTCCCTCTGCCTCATAGGCTTTGCGCTGTTCATCGGTCAAATGCATGCCGGCGCGGTCGTAAACGGGCGGCAATCCGCGCGCGCGCTGACGGCGGCGTTTGTATTCCAATTCTTCAGCCGTTTCGTAACAAGCGTAAATCAAACCCTTGGCGCGCAACTGTTCGACGACTTCGCGGTAGCGATCCAAGCGGGCGGATTGGTGTTCCAGTCTGTCCCACGAAATTTTCATCCAATTCAACGCTTCGTAAACAGCGGCTTCGTATTCGGGTTTCGACCGTTCCGTATCGGTGTCGTCCATGCGCAGAACGAAAGACACGTCTTCACCCGCCTGTTTTTTATTCAAGGCAAACAGGTAATTCAACAAAGCCGTACGCAGATTCCCGATGTGCATATATCCCGTCGGGCTGGGGGCAAAACGAACAACAATCACTTTAATCAAACCTTCTTGGTAACGGGGAAATTCCAATCTTCGTCAAACGAACGGCGGGACAGCTTGATGCCCTGCGCGCCCTGTTTGCGTTTGAATTCGGCGCGATGCAGCATCGACCAGACTTTGCGCACCGTCGCTTCGTCATAGCCCGCCGCGACGACTTCGTCAACGCCCGCGTCGTTTTCAATCATCATTTTCAAAATCGCGTCCAAAGTCGGATACGGCGGCAAAGAATCCTCATCCTTTTGATTGGGGCGCAGTTCCGCGGTCGGCGCCTTGGTAATCAGATTGTCGGGCATAACGCGCTTGATGTCGTTTTCAATCCAGCGCGGGTGGTTTTCGTTGCGCCAGCGCGCCAAAGCGTAAGCATCCGTTTTGTACAAGTCCTTTATCGGCGCAAAGCCCCCGCACATATCGCCGTACAGGGTCGAATAACCGACGGCTTCCTCGGATTTGTTGCAGGTTGCCAGCAGCAAATCGCCGAATTTGTTGGACAGAGCCATCAGCATCGTGCCGCGCATGCGCGCCTGCAGGTTTTCCTCGGTCGCGTCGCGGTCTTTGCCCGCAAACACGGGGGCGAGCACGTCCTCCATCGCTTTGACGGGATCGACAATCGGCAAAATGTCATAGCGGATGCCCAGACATTCGGCAACGGCGCGCGCGTCGTTCAAGCTTTCCTCGCTGGTAAAGACGGATGGCATCATCACGGCGCGCACTTTGTCCGCGCCCAAAGCGTCAACGGCGATTGCGGCGCACAACGCGCTGTCAAATCCGCCCGACAACCCCAGCAAAACGCCGTTAAAGCCGTTTTTGCGCACATAGTCGCCGACGCCCATCGTCAAAGCGCGCCAAGTGTTTTCGGGTTCGCTTGTCCACGGCCAAGACACTTCGTCAACGCCCGCGACGCCTTCTTTCCATAGCGGCAGACATTCGATAAAGCCGCCGTCCAAATCCAGCATAAACGAACCGCCTGCGAAAACCGCGCTGTCGTTTCCGCCGACAAGATTTGTGTACACCAACGGCAGGCGGATGCGCGACGCGAACGTGCGCGCATGTTCCAATGTTTCGGTAACCGTCCCGCTTCTGAACGGACGGGCGTCCAGAACTATCAGCTTGTCCACCCCGTTGCAGTTAACGGGTTCAAAGCCGATGGACACGGCGACGGCCAGCCCCGATATGGTAAAGTGGTTGCCGTAATGCACACCTTTGGCATTGACCAGAACGGGGGTCGCCCCGCCCGCGCCGTCGGGAATGGCGGTTAAAATCTCGCGGTCGTTATGATAGACTTTTTCCAATGTTTTGTGGACTTTAGCCATAAAGGATTTGGAATAAGCCAAATCCCCTAGCGGCCAGCCCGTCAAAGCGTAAGCGGGCAAAACCAGTGTTTCGCCCTTGCTTTGAATTCCCTGCTCCGCCGCCCAATGAATTTTTTTCAAGTTCCCTTCCAAATCGCCGGCAACAGGATTGATTTGCGCAATCAGCATACGGATTCCTCCAAAATTCTTTAAGTAAATTTAAGTCAGTCTATCGCGCTTTCGGATTGAATTCCATAAAAAAACTATTCCGTTTCAATTTCTTTCAACCGCGCTTCGATTTCGCGCAAAGTCGGCTGAGCTTCTTGCGCGCCTGTTTTCAAGCATGTCAAAGCCGCCCCGCAGCACGCGCGCCTTACGGCATCCGCAAACGGCAGGCCCGCATCAATCATTGCGGCGAATATGCCGACGAAAGCATCTCCCGCCCCCGTCGTATCCACGGGTTTAACCGGCAAAGAGGCAATCGAAAACACTTGTCCGCCTTTGGCGGCGGCAACGCCTTTTTTGCCCAAAGTCATCAGACACGCCCCGCCCGTTTTTTCCGACAGGGCAAGCACGGTTTCGGCAGGCGTTTTGCCTGCCTTGCCCAAAACGGTTTGCGCTTCGATTTCGTTGACAATCAGATAATCGACGCTTTGCAAGGCGGTTTGCGGCACTTCGCGCGCGGGGGCGACGTTCAAGACCGTCTTTGCGCCTTTGGCTTTTGCGCGCTCCAACAAAGCGAAATTTTCCGCAGGCGGCACTTCCATTTGCATCACGACAACCGTTTCTGGCGTCAACAGAGTATCGGGGACGGCGGAAGCTTTGACATTCATATTTGCGCCGCTGGCCACGACAATTGAGTTTTCGGCCGTTTCGTCAACCATAATCATTGCCATGCCCGTCGCACGTTCGGCCGTTTGCACAAAAGAGCAATCGACGCCGGCCGCCTTTAATGCCGTCAGCGGCACTTTGGCGATTTCATCCGCACCGACCGCACCGACCATTTTGACAATGCCGCCCGCTTTTGCCGCGGCGGCGGCTTGATTAGCGCCTTTTCCGCCGGCTTTGACAACGGCGTTCGGGGTCAAAACGGTTTCCCCCGGTTTCGGAAACGATTTGATATTCAAAAAGAAATCGGCGTTCAAAGATCCGAACACGACTATCATGAAACTGCTCCTTTTTCGGTTTTGCCCAGCATAGCAAAACGGCTTGATTCCGACAAGTGCGGATTTTATTTTGTATTTTAAGAAAAAAGCGATAATCTCTAACCCGATTCAATTTCAGCTGAAAGGTTTGACAAATGGCTAAAAACGATGATTGGGATGCCGACGATTTGGACGACGAAATCGAAAACGGCAACAGCGGCGATACGGCGGACGCCGAGGATTCGGCGCGATCCAGACGGCTGCTTTTCGGCGCTTTGAAAATCATCGTTTCGCTGGCTTTGCTGGGCGGCGCGGCGGTGTTCCTGTTCGCCCCCGAAAAAATACCCGCACCGGTGATGAACAAGCTTAAACAAGCCTCCCCCGTCGTCAAGCAGGCAAGGCATCGCGTCGAATCGGTCATTTCCAAAATAACGGACGGCGACAAACCGACCGCCCCCGCGCCGGCGGCGGTCGCGCCAGTTTCCAAACCGCCTGTCAATTTTGCACAAAAACGCACCGCGCCTGCGGAGCAAAGCCCTGCCGCTTCCGAAGTCAAAGAAACGGCTCCGCTTCAAAACAGCACTCCTCAGCCGCAACAAAAACGGTTTAATTTGCGCGGTTACGGGAAAATTCCCGATTTGCTGACGGCGATTGCCGGCAATCCGTCTTTAAAAGACACTTTGCTGAAAGCGGACGTCTACACCTTTGAACAACTGCCGAAATTGCGTCCGTTCGTTCAATCGTTCATTTTGCAATGGGCGCAGGCCGATTCCCCCGAAGCCGTTGAACAATTGGCGGGTGTTCCGTTCAAAACGTTTGAAAACCAGGTTTTGGTCGAATTGTTGCCCTTTACGACGTTCAGACGCGCGAAACTGACGCCGTCTTATGACGCGAATTTGATAAAAGAAACGCCGACGGACGCCGCCAGCACGCTGTTCATGTATCTGAAGCCGATTGTCGACGAACAGCAGACGACGCAGGAAAAATTGGCTTTTGTCGAACCCGTGTCCACCTTTTTGCTGTATCGCTGCGGGCGGGACGCCGATTGTCTGGCGTCGTGGGACCTGCTGCTTGACATGCTGGATTTGTCCGATTACAAGGATCAGCTGAAACAATGGTGAATTTCCGCGACTTCCTTTGGCGCGTAAAAATCGGTGTTCTGAGCAGAACGGCCGCCTTAAAGGCTAAAACGGCCCGTTTTACCGAACGGATGAAACGCTTTTCAATCCGCCAAAGCATTCGCGAATGTTTTCCCGCCGCAAAAGATTTTCTGAGCCAAACGCCATCGACGCTTTTATTGTGGACATCCCAAGCGAAAAACGGACGGTTGCGTTTGTTTTTGCTGTTCGCTTTACTGTCCGTTTTGTTCGGTCTGGCGGCCAAGCCGCTGTATTTTATCGCAAACGACGGGTTTGTGTCGTTCCGTTATGTGGCGCAAGCCGTTGACGGGAACGGTTTTGTTTGGAATCCGCCGCCGTTTGAACCCGTCAACGGGTATTCTGGCTTTGTATGGCTGATTTGCTTGCGCGTTTTGTGGCTTTTAGGCATACAGCCGCCGCTTTCCGCCGATTTGCTGAGCTTTGCATTTTCCATGGGAGGCGTTGCTTTCGGCTTTTTGTTTCTGCGGCGCATGCCCATGTTTTCAAACCTGCAGGCAAAAAGTCTGTTTCTGTTTTTGCTGTATTGCTTGATTTTACTGACAAATAAAACATTTTTGATGTTTTTCTGGTCGGGAACGGAAACGGCGCTGTTTAATTTTTTGGTCATGTGGTGGACCTATGCCGTTACGGACAGGAACAAGCATCCCGTCGGACAAGCGTTGATTGCCGTTCTGTTGGCTTTGACACGGTGGGACGGTGTTCTGTTTTTGCCGTTTGCACTGATTGTCGCCCTGTTTTCGTTCAAAGAATCCAAAATGCGGACTTTGCTTGCACTGGCGGTTTTGGGAACGCCATGGTTTTACGTCGAATATGCCGAGAAAAGATACGGTTCCGCAATTCCGCTGAGCTTTACGGCTTTTCACAAAGATTTAATGCCGTTCGGGCTGGATTACATCGGCAGTTTCGCTGTTGAATACGCCCTATGGTTTTGGCTGGCTTTCGCTGCGGTTTGGGCTGGCTTCAAAATCTTGCGCCATAAAACGGCGGATTTGCTTTTTCCCGCTTTGCTCTGTTCATTTTTCGTCATTTATGTCGGAACATACACGGCGTTAATGGGCGCGGACGTTTTGGGATACCGCCCCCTGTCGTATTTGATTCCGCTGATTGCCGTCGGCGCGTTTCGGATACTGACGGCCAATATCACAAAAAAAATGCAAACGGTTACCGTTGTCATTGGAATTTATTTGCTTGCCGCGACAGCAATCCCTTTGGCGCAAAGCAAACTGACGCGCGATTTGACGACGCGCCGGCAAACGGCGTTTTTGTATAAACCCCTGTCGCGGGAACACCGGCATTTTTACACTTTTTTTGCCGATTACTGGAACAAAGCTCAAAAACGACTGATTTATCAAGGCGCGGCTTTGCGGCACAAAGAACACCAAGCGTTTTTCATCGGGTTGAAAAACAGCCTGCCGACCCGCGAGGAAGGCAAACTTTTGAAACCCGAATACAGGCGGCTGATGGCGTGGGATTTTGCGGGGCAAATCGCATGGACATTCCCGTACGTTTATATTCTGGACACGTCGGGACAAAACGATTTGTTTGCTTCAAAAGCCGATTTCAAATACGCCTCCAGACGGCTGCTGGGACACGAAAGAAACGTTCCCCCCGGCTATGCGGATTGTTTCGGGGGCAATACTTTGTTGATTACACCGTTTGACAACACGCCCGACGTGCGATACGTTCCCGCCCCCTTTCCTCTGACGGACGGCGTAATTACAGGGTGTGAGAAACTCTGGCATTATCAAGGGAAACTGGCGGAATTCAAGCGCAATCCCGTTTTACGCAATCCCCAAAAGCCTTAAACCTTGCTTTTCAGCATTTCGGCAACCAGAAAAGCCAGTTCCAGCGACTGGTTCGCGTTCAGACGCGGGTCGCACAGCGTGCTGTAACGCTGCCCGAGCGTTTCTTCTGTAATCGCCTGCGCGCCGCCGACACATTCCGTTACATCCTGCCCCGTCATTTCAAAGTGCAAACCGCCCGCGTAAGTTCCCTCGGCTTTATGAACGGCGAAAAAGTTCTTCACTTCTTCCAAAATCGCATTGAAATCGCGGGTTTTGTAGCCGTTCGACGCAACTTGTGTATTGGCGTGCATCGGGTCGCAAGACCAAACGACTTGGTAGCCTTCGCGTTCAACCGCGCGAATCAGCGGCGGCAGTTTTTCGGCAACTTTGTGCCGTCCCATGCGGATAATCAAAGTCAACCTGCCCGCTTCGTTCAACGGGTTCAGAATATCGCACAGCCGCAGCAAATCGTCGGTTTGAACATTGGAGCCGACCTTGACGCCTATCGGATTGGATATGCCGCGCGCAAATTCCACGTGCGCCCCGTTCGGATCGCGCGTGCGTTCGCCAATCCAAAGCATATGCGCCGAACAATCGTACCAGTCCCCCGTTGACGAATCGACGCGGGTCAAAGCCTCTTCAAACGGCAAAAGCAGAGCTTCGTGCGATGTGTAAAAAGGAGTTTCGCGCACCAGAGGAACAGTTGCCGCAGAAATGCCGCACGCCGTCATAAAATCCAACGTTTCGCTGATTCTTTCCGAAAAACGGCGATACTGTTCGCCCTGCAAAGAATTGGCGACAAAGCCCAAATTCCATTCCTGCACTTTGTTCAAATCGGCAAAACCGCCCTGCGAAAACGCACGCAGCAGGTTCAGCGTCGCCGATGCGTGATGATACGCCTGCAGCATCCGTTCGGGCTGAGCCGCGCGGGATTCGGGGGTGAATTCGATGCCGTTGATGTTGTCGCCCTTGTACGACGGCAAAGTTACACCGTTGATTGTTTCAAACGCAGACGATCGGGGTTTGGCAAACTGTCCAGCCATACGTCCGACTTTAACGACGGGACGGGCCGCGCCATACATTAAAACGACCGCCATTTGCAGCAAAATGCGGAACATGTCGCGGATATTGTTTGCACCGAAGTCCTCAAAACTTTCCGCGCAATCACCGCCTTGCAGCAGAAACGCTTTACCGTTCGCGACTTCACCCAGCGATTTTTTCAACCGTATGGATTCTTCCGCAAAAACCAAAGGCGGATACTTATGAAGCTTTTGTTCCACCTGTTTCAGCAAATTTTCGTCATTGTATTCCGGTAAATGCGCCGCGGGCTTTGAACGCCATGAATCGGGCAGCCATTCTTCCATCGTGTTGTACCCTCGCCTTATAAAAACGTTATCCGCGTTTATATGCTTTATTGCGCGCTTTGACCAGATTTATTTTCCAGCCGTTCCAACAGGATTTTATTTTGTTCTTCAATCTCTTTTTCCAGCTTCAGCCGTTCTTGACGCGCCTGCTCCATCAAAGCTTTTGCGTCAACAGGAACGGCATCGGAGGACGGCAAGCCGTCAAACTGTTTGAACCGTTCCTGCAGATATTTGTCTTCAATCAGTTTTTCAAACAATTCCTTTTCCGCTTTTTCGTCAATCGGCGGCAAAGAAAACGGTGGCGTAAAATCGGGCGGCAGGTATTCGTTCCCCGTTACTTTTCCCCAAACGACGCGCGCATCGCACCACGCGGTTTGATAAGCGCACGACGTCAAGCGCGCCATTTTGCGGACGGACAAATCCTGTGTCAATTCATCCCCCATGCAAACAAACAGCCGCGCGCCGCATCCTTTGAAAGAACCGTCTTTGGACGTCAGCACAAAAAAAGCCAACATTCCCAATACAATCAACAGAAGCGCGGCAGGAAACCACAGCGTAAAGACATACTTTACACTTTTTTTTAAATTCCGCGCAATTCTGATGATTTTTTCTTTCATTCCCGCTCCTTATTCCACCGTCACGCTTTTTGCCAGATTGCGCGGCTGGTCAACGTCCGTTCCCTTCGCGACAGCTGTATGATACGCCAGCAGCTGAACGGGAATGGCGTACAAAATCGGCGCAACGAACGAATCGACCGTCGGCAGGATAATCGTCGCCGCCGAACGGTCTTTGACCGTGCCGACGCCGTCTTTGTCGCCAAAGAAAACAACCTTGCCGCCGCGCGCCATGACTTCCTGCATATTGGAAATCGTTTTGCCGAACAGTTCATCCGTCGGGGCAACGACCACCACGGGGACTTCGTCGTCAATCAAGGCAATCGGCCCGTGTTTCATTTCGCCCGCGGCGTATCCTTCGGCGTGGATGTAGGAAATTTCCTTGAGCTTCAGTGCGCCCTCCAAAGCAATCGGATAGCTGCTGCCGCGTCCCAAATACAAAACATCGTGCGCGGGAACCATCAAATTTTGGGCAATCTGCTCAATCGCTTTGTCGTTGTTCAGCACTTCGGCGGCGCGGGACGGCACTTCAACCAAAGCGCGGGACAGGCGGCTTTCCTCGGAACGCGACAGAGTGCCTTTCGCGCGCCCCAAAGCAATCGCGAAGCACGCCAGCAAAGTCAGCTGGGTCGTAAACGCTTTTGTGGACGCGACGCCCATTTCGGGACCCGCCAAAGTTTTCAGCACGCAATCGGATTCGCGCGCCATAGTGCTGCCCGACACGTTGACGATGGACACAATTTTCTGCCCCTGTTCCTTGCAATAACGCAAAGCCGCCAAAGTATCCGCCGTTTCGCCCGATTGGGAAATGAACAGCGACACCCCGCCCTGCTCCATTACGGGACGGCGATAGCGGAATTCAGACGCGACGTCAATGTCGACGGGAACGCGCGCAATCGCTTCAATCCAGTATTTGCCGACCATGCCCGCGTAATACGACGTGCCGCACGCCACAATCGTCAAACGCGTCATATCCTTTAAATCAAACGGCACGTTCGGCAAAGTAATGGTGTCCATATCCTGATTTATCATCGTGTTCAGCGTGTCGCCGATAACCTGCGGCTGTTCGTAGATTTCTTTGAGCATAAAGTGGCGATAGCCGCCTTTGCCGATCATCGCGCCCGACGTCGAAGACTGCTCGACGGGACGGGACACCACTTTGTCGTTTTCGTCGTAAACCGTTGCGGACGTGTGCGTCAAAACAACCCAGTCGCCGTCTTCCAGATACATAATTTTTTGAGTCAAAGACGCCAAAGCCAAAGCGTCGGAGCCGAGGAACATTTCCCCGTCGCCAAAACCGACCGCCAAGGGGGCGCCTTTGCGCGCGCCGATGAGGATGTCTTCGCGTCCCGCAAAAATAATCGCCAAAGCAAACGCGCCGTTCAGCCGCTTCAAAGACTGCGCGACCGCCGTCTGCGGGTCAAGCCCTTCTTCGATTTTCTGGGAAATCAGATGAACGACGACTTCTGTATCTGTTTCGCTTTCAAAAACATGTCCCAATTCTTTCAGTTCGTCGCGCAGTTCGCGGTAGTTTTCGATAATGCCGTTATGCACGACGGCGACATACTTTGTCGCGTGCGGGTGCGCGTTCGTTTCGTTCGGAACGCCGTGCGTCGCCCAGCGGGTGTGCCCGATTCCGATTGTCCCCGTCAGCGGATTTTCGGCGATTTTCTTTTCCAAGTTGACGATTTTTCCCTTGGCGCGGCGGCGTTCGATTTTGCCGTCAACCAAAGTCGCAACCCCTGCGGAATCGTACCCGCGGTATTCCAGCCGTTTCAGCCCGTCAATCAATAACGGGGTGACTTGTCTGTTCGATATAATGCCTACAATGCCGCACATGGTTGTTTTTTCCTTATTTCTTCAAAGATTCTTTTAACGCTTTTTTCTGTTCGCGGAATTTTTCCGCCCAGCCGTCCAACACCGTTTGCTTGCCGCGCGCGACAGCCATGGCGTTTTTGCCGACCGTTTTAGTAATGACAGACCCCGCCGCCGTCATCGCGCCGTCCTCGATGGTGCAAGGCGCGACGATAATCGTATTTGACCCGATGAAAGCCCCCGCGCCGATGTCCGTTTTCGATTTGAAATAACCATCGTAGTTGCAGGTAATCGTCCCTGCGCCGATATTGGTTTTAGCCCCGATTCGCGCGTCGCCGATATAGGACAAATGGTTGACTTTCGCCCCCGATTCGATAACGGATTTCTTGATTTCCACGAAATCGCCGATATGGCAGTTTTCGCCGATGTCGGATTCGGGACGCAGGCGGGCGAACGGTCCGACTTTTGCGCACGAACGGATATGAGTGCCTTCAAAATGGCAGAATCCTTTGATTTCAACGTCGTCTTCGACAACGCATCCCGTTTCAAAGATAACGTTCGGTTCAATCACGACATCTTTGCCCAACACGGTATCGTACGAAAAATACACCGTCTTCGGGTCAATCATGGTGACGCCTTGCGCCAAGAACTTTTCGCGCATTTCGTTTTGAACGGCCGCCTCAATTGCCGCCAAATCCGCGCGGGAATTCGCCCCCGCGACTTCCGATTCGGCACATTCGATAGCGACGGCTTTGCCCCCGTCCGCGCGCGCCAAAGCCACCAAATCGGTCAAATAGTATTCGCCCGCCGCGTTGTCATTCGTCAAGCGGTCAAGCCACCCGAACAGCTTTTCGGCGGCAATGCACATCACGCCCGAATTGCACAGGCGAACGGCGCGTTCGGATTCGGAAGCGTCCTTGAATTCGACGATTTTTTCCAATCCGTCTTTGCCGACAATCAGCCGCCCGTAGCGCGCGGGGTCGGCGGGACAAAAGCCCAAAACAACCACATCCGCGCCGTTTTCGCGTTCGGCAATCATCGCTTCCAACGTTTCTTTGCGCACCAGCGGCGTATCGCCGTACAGCACCAAAACGCTGCCTTTTGCACCCTGCAAAGCATCGCGCGCCGCCTTGACCGCATCGCCCGTTCCCAGCTGTTTGTGCTGAACGGCAACGGCATGCGGAGCAACCGCCTGCGCGACCTGCTCCATATTCGGGCCGACGACGACGACGGCTTTTTCGGCATGCAAAGAATCGACGGTCGCCAGCAAATGCGACACCATCGGACGCCCAGCGATTTTGTGCAGGACTTTGGGCAAAGCGGACTTCATGCGGGTTCCCTGCCCCGCCGCCAGAACGACGGCATAAATCGAATTTTCAGCCATAAGCTTCCCTCTTTATCTTTCTGCCGAAATTTGGCATACTTAAGTTCAAATTTGAAATAAATTATGACTACATATTGTTACGGAAGTTTAAACAAATGACGAAAAAGTACCTTGTTTTCGATTTGGACGGCACGTTAATCAACTCGATTCCCGATTTGTGCCGCGAAATCGGGCTGTTTTTGCAAAAACAGGGCGAACGTCCGCTGACCGAACCCGAAACCGTGTCGATTATCGGCAACGGCGCGCGGGTCATGCTGGCGGGCGCGTTTAAATTGGTCGGCAAAGAAACGACACCCGAACAGTTTGAAGCTTTGCTGTCCGACTGGCTGAAACAGTACGCCGAAGCCCCGATGAACCAAACGAAACCGTGGAAAAACGTCGTTAAAACGCTTGAAAAACTGAAAGCAGATGGCTTTCAGATGGCGGTTTGCACGAACAAACCCGCCGCCCCCACCAAAGCCATTTTGCAAAAGCTGGATTTGGAAAAATACTTTGATGTTGTGTTAAGCGCGGATTCGCTTCCCGTGCGCAAACCGCGCCCCGAACCGTTGTGGGAAGCCGTTAAACGCATGGGCGGAACGAACGATAACGCCGTCATGATTGGCGACAGCGAAGCGGATGCCGAAGCCGCCCGAAACGCAGGCTTTCCCGTTGTTCTGCTCAGCTTCGGCTACGCGCATGTTCCGTTTTCCGAAATCAAACCCGATGCCCTGATAGACGATTTCGGCGATTTGCCCGCTGTCTTGTCAAAGCTTTAATTACTTGCAAATGCAATAATGCAGATATTCCGTCGTTTTGTTGGCTTGGTATTGCCGATTGGCATCTGCTTTAAAGCGGTTGTACTCTTGTTTAAAACAGCCATATTCGCCTTTTTGCGAAAATATTTCTTGAATATCGTCCAAACTTAACAACCCTTCATTGTTGTAGCTTAAAAAGATGTATTTCATATTTGCATTTTCGACAATATCTTTGAAAGCTTCCCTAACGCTTGATTTTGAACAGTATTGCGATTTTTGTTCTTTGTAATTCCGAAGCCCCGTTTTCCCCGAAATCACGGGATTGTCGTATTTGGCGATTGTTTCCAACAAATGATAGTTTGCGCAATACTGCCGTTCATTGTAAGGCGGATCCATATACAAAATGTCTGCTTTTATTTGTCGAATCAGCTTGTTGGCATCTTGGTTGTAAATGGAATGCTCCTTATCATTTAAAATCAATTCAACGGGCTGCATCGTCAATGCCGTCTTGGCGCTGTTTTTCAGTTTTTTCAAAAACGCACCGTATACGGATGCCGTGTTAGCCGTCTTGTCAATCGCTTCCAACAGCGTGGCAAGCAAAAAGAAATACTCGTCATCCGTAATTTTTCCACCGCTTTTCCATTCATCGATTTTCATTCTAACGGCATCGCATTTTTTCGCGTTTTCGTCTGAAAAATACATTCGCTCAAACTCAGTTCCAACAGAACCGCCCAACGCATAGTTTTTATAAATGAACCCGGAAGTTCCTTCCAACCGTTCCAAAAAAGAGCAAACAGCCGCACTTCTGTTTTCAATCGCCATATTCGACAAAGGCAGTTCGTCTACCAATCCGTCGAACGGTAAAAGTT
Source organism: Alphaproteobacteria bacterium UBA6411 (assembly GCA_002438565.1). Classification (GTDB taxonomy): domain Bacteria; phylum Pseudomonadota; class Alphaproteobacteria; order CAAGCB01; family CAG-977; genus UBA2903. The sequence continues at coordinate 27,742 of DJPN01000006.1, forward strand.
TGTGATTGCCAATATAATGACGGTTCAAAACATAAGCGTAATATTGAATATCATTCGCAATGATTTGATAGCCGCGGCGTTTAAAATATGTCCCTACAGCCCCCGTCCCTGCGAAAATATCACAAAAAGATTCTGCTACTTTTCCGACAACCGCATTTATCGATTCATCCAAAAACGACAGTAAACTTTTTTTGCTTCCGATATAGTTCATTGCTTACCCCGCCTTTTTCAGCAGAAAAATATATTCATGTTTGAAAATATAATAGTCACTTGCCAAAGCTCTATATCTCCAAATCGAATTTTGGTTCTTTTTTCCGCGATTGCCGTCCATATTTTTCACAATGACACTTTTCAAGGTCAATCCCTGTCGCATAGCTTCCTGCATACAGTAAAAACCCAAAGGATACCATTGCCCTACGGAATACTTATCCCCGATAACAATCGCCAAATAACGCCCTTTTTCCAGAACACTGACTACATTTTCAACCACTTTTCCGAATTGTTCCAAAAATTTAAACAACGATTCTGCATTGGACAAGTCATTCGGATTATCGCTGAATTTGACTATATCGAAATAAGGTGGATGCAAAACCGCCAGCTGCACATTTCTGCGATTATGTTTCGTTAAAACCGCACGCACTTTGTCGGGTGTCGAACTGTCCGCACTGTCTGCTTGAAATATCTCGAAAAAATTTTCAGACGATGCATCCGACATTTTTTGTTGAATATACGAAACCATATCCGCTTTTAAATCTATCGCAATACAATTTCTGCCCAAAGTTTCCGCTTCGTAAACCGTCGTTCCGCTTCCCACAAACGGATCCAGCACAACATCCCCCGCTTTTGTATAGCGCTTTATCAGCTGCCGCGGAATTTGCGGAACAAAGTTCCCATGATAAAAGCCGTCATTTTTGCCGGAGTTATCGCGTTTGTCGATAATCCATAAACTGTCTGTTTCAATATCCCCCAAACTTTTCCAGTTTTGCATATCGAAATCGTTAAACTTAGGCATCGTTTTGTTCCCCGATTTCTTTAATCAGTTCAAGCGGGCTAACCCCCAGAAAATCAGCCAATTCTTTGACATTGCTTTTAACGGGAGTATATTTTTCGGATAGAATGTTCGACAGCTGCGCAGGGGTAATATTCAAGCAAGCCGCCAAATCCTTTAAAGATTCCAACTGCTTTTTTGCCATTAGCTCTTTCACCTTCAATCGGTTAATCACTAATTTCATTTTTACCCTCGGCAAATCAAAAATTCAAGTATTTTATGAATTTTCTTTTATTATTTTATTAAGCTCCTCACGCCAGCGATACGGATTATGCCAAAAGCACCCGACACATCCCGCTTCATCGTTCGGGGAAGCCGCATCCCAATTTTCACCGCCTTTGTACCAGAAATGAATCCCCGGGAAACAACCTCTTTTGCCCGTTTCAAAACATTTTTCGCATTGACGGGATTTCAACAAATTGTTTGAACGATTCAGTAACATAAATTTTGCTTTAAGCTCTTCATTGGAAAGTCTGTCGTTGTCCTGTTCGTTTTGCCCCCAGCGAATTTGCGGAAAACGATGATCAACTTCCAATTCCCTGTCAGATAATTTACGGAGCAAAACAGCTTCTTCGTTTTTGTATAAATTTTTCACCCGTTTTGCAACAGCCTCCGAAATCCCCGAACGCGCTTTGGATACAGGCAATAACTCGGTTGAAGCCAGTTTGCGAAAAACAGTCTTGCTCTTGCAATGCGGACAATATTGTTTTTTAAAAAGATTGCCTTTCTCATCACAGTCAAGCTGAATCCCTTTTTCCTGCCGCCAAACTTGCCACGTTTTGGCTTGCCCCGATCTCAGCTCGCACTTTGTGCAATGCCATTGCAAATCGGACATTGTTTCGAAATCTTTGTAATTCGTACTGCCTTCTTTAAAAGGATTCGTCATTTCATTCCCCTATTTTCAGTCCGTTCAAAAACTTGTCGAAGTCTTTGCCGTCGTAGTCTTCGATTTTGCCCGCGTCGCACATTTTTGCCGTTTCGGGGTTCATCGGCAGCTGGACGGTATACGGAATTGCGTATTTTCCCGCAATTTCAAAGATATGGCTTTCCCCGAAAATATAATGCTTTTTATGGCAGTCGGGACATTCAAAGTACGCCATGTTTTCGACGATTCCCAAAACGGGAACGTTCATTTTGTTCGCCATTTTGACCGCTTTTTCGACAATCATCGAAACCAATTCCTGCGGCGACGTTACAATCACGATGCCGTCGACGGGAATCGACTGAAACACGGTCAGCGGCACGTCGCCCGTTCCGGGGGGCATATCGATAAACATCACGTCGACATCGCCCCAGACGACATCCGTCCAAAACTGTTTGACCGTTCCCGCAATCACGGGACCGCGCCACAGCACGGGGTCGGTGTCGTTTTCAAGCAGCATGTTGACGGACATGATTTCAACGCCCGATTTTGTTTCGGCGGGAAAAATGCCGCTGTCGTTGCCCATCGCCTTTTGCGTCACGCCGAACGTTTTGGGAATTGAGGGCCCCGTAATGTCCGCGTCCAAAACAGCGGTTTTCAAGCCTTTTTTCCGCGCTGCAACCGCCAGCATGCTTGTCACCGACGATTTGCCCACGCCGCCTTTGCCGCTGACAACCGCAATGACTTTTTTGACATGCGAATCCGTGTTCGATTTGGCAATCAAATCCTCTTTGCCGCGTTCCGAACAATGGTGCGAACAGGTTGAACAGTTATGCAAACATTCCGCCATTTCATTTTTCCTTTATCAAATCCAAAATCGCGTCGGCGGCTTTTTGGCTGGGCGTTTCAGCCCCGTCCGCCCCCAGCATTTTCAGCACGTCGAATGCGCCGTTCACTTCGGCGTCTTTGTACGCTTCATCCGTCAAAAGCTTTTCGACTTCCGCCGCCAAAAGGTCTGGTTTGCAGTCCTCCAGCAAATATTCTTTGACGATTTCCTTGTCCGCCAAAATGTTGACCAAGTTCGCATACTTGCCGCTGACCAGTTTGCGCGCCAAAAACGATGAAACGGGGTTCATTTTGTACGCAATCGTGTAGGGAACTTTCGCCATCGCCAGTTCCAAAGCGACCGTCCCCGACGCCGCCAAAGCCGCGTCCGCCGCCGCAAAAGCGTCATACCGCGCCGTTTCACCCGTCACGACAATGACGGGCAAAGCCCAGTCCTTGACCGCCGCCTTGACCGCGTACTGCACCGTCGCAACCGTCGGTACGACGATTTTCATATCGGGGTGTTTTTGCGCCAGCAAAGCGACCGTATCTTTGAACACAGGCAGCAAGTATTTGATTTCCGACCGTCTGCTGCCCGGCAGAACGCACAGCAGCTTTTCATTTTCGGCAATGCCGTGTTCGGCGCGGAAAGCCGCCCCGTTTCCTTTTGCCGCGCCGCCCTCGACAACGGGATGACCGACAAAATCGACTTTCAAGCCGTAGGGCGTAAAGTATTTCGCTTCATACGGCAACAAAGCCAGAAGCAAATCAATGTAGCGTCCGCACGTTTTCGCGCGCCCCTTTTTCCACGCCCACACTTGCGGGGCGACGTAATGCACCTGCGGAATCCCCGTGTGCAAAGAGCGCAAGCCTTGATTGACCCGCACTGAAAAGCTCCAGCTGTCGACGGTAACGACAACGGCGGGCTTTTTGGCAACAATGTCGTCGACCGTTTGACGGATGCGCGCCATAATGCGCGGAATGGACGGAATGACCTCTGCCAAACCCATCACCGCCAGTTCCGACGAATCGAACAGGCTTTCAAAGCCCTGTTCCGCCATGGTTTCACCGCCGACGCCCGCAAAGCGGACTTTTCCGCCCGTTTTTTCACGCAGGGCTTTCATCAGCCTTGAAGCCAGCAAATCGCCCGACGGTTCGCCCGCAATCAGATAAATCAGTCTTTCTTTCACAGCGGTTACTCCTGTATTTTAATCCCGACAACAAACAGTCCCAACTCATCTGCTTTGGCGACCACGGCGGAGCGGTCGACGATTAAAGTCTTGCCCGCCTGCACCGCAATTCCACGCAATCCCGAAGCCACCGCGTTTTCCACCGTCGAAACGCCGATGGTCGGCAAATCCGCGCGCTGTTCCTGCTGCGGCTTTTTCGTTTTGACCAATACGCCGCCCAAGCCGTCGCGTTTCAAATCTTTGCACCGTTTTATCAAAGCGTCCGTTCCCTCGACCGCTTCGACGCCCAGCACGATGCCCTGCTGAACGATGACGGACTGTCCGACGTCCAACGCCCCCAGACCGAGGGCGATTTTGACGCCGTGTTCAATGTCCGCCAAAGCCTGCGCGTCGGGTTTGATTTTGCCGAACACGCCTTCGGTCGCCAGAATGTCGCCCAAAACTTCGTGAACGCCGATGATTTTAAAGCCTTCTGTTTCGATGTATTTGATGACCGAAGTCAGCAAATGGTCGTCGCCGAACGCTTTAAATCCGATTTTGGCAAGGAATTTCGCCGTCCACCAATCGGGGCGCAGCTGAAACAAAGACGGACGGCGCACGGGACCGATCATCACGATTTCCTCAACGCCCTGTTCATGAAAGAACTTGACAGCCTTTCCCGCTTCGCCCAGCCGAATCCACAACCCGACATCGCCGCCGATTGAATCGGGCAAAGCGAAATCCTTTAACCCGACAACGGCAAAGGGGCGACCCTGCGCCCGACAGCCGTCAATCAGCTGCCGCGGCAAGTGACCGCCCCCCGCTATAATGCCCAGTTTTTTCATCATTCCGCAGTCTTGGGATGCATAAAGCCGCGCTTGTAGTCGGTTTGCATAAACGTGACAATCTCCTGCACGGGTTCGCAGTCGCGATAAGTTTCCGCGACTTTTGCCACACGGTCGGACAAAGTGCCGTCGCCGTTGAAGATTTCTCCGACCGCCAGACGCAGCGTGTTAATCGTTTCCAGCGAAAAGCCTCGGCGTTTCAAACCGACGATATTGACGCCTTCCAGCACATTGAAAGAAATCAAGGAATACGGAATCACGTCGCGGGCGATGCCGCACATGCCGCCGACCATCGCGTGCGCGCCGATGCGCGTAAACTGATGCACTGCGGACAGTCCTCCGATAATCGCGCGGTCGCCGACTTTGACGTGTCCCGCCAAGGTCGCATTGTTCGACATGATAACGTTGTTGCCGACTTGACAGTCGTGCGCGATGTGCGTCCCGATCATGAACAAGCCGTTGTCCCCGACGCGGGTCACGTTTCCGCCGTCGGGCGAGCCGGGCTGCATGGTCGCGTGTTCGCGAATCGAGTTGTTTTTGCCGATAATCAGCTTGCCTTTCTTTTCCTTGTCTTTCAAGTCTTGATTTTTACCGCCGATGACGGCAAAAGGGCTGATTTCGGTGTTTTCGCCGACAGTCGTATCACCGCCGACCCACACATGGGAAATCAAAGTAACGCCGTCGTTCAAAACGACCTGCGGCCCGACATAGCTGTAAGGTCCGACCGTTACGTTGTCGCCCAACTGCGCGCCGTCTTCGATAATGGCGGTAGGATGAATGTTGTTCATGGGTTATTTCTTTTCTTCAAAAATCATGGCTGTAAAGACGGCTTCCGCGTGCAAAACGCCGTCAACCGTCGCTTCGCCGCGGAAACGGTAGACATTACGGCGTTCCTGTTCCTTGACGACGTGCATTTTCAGCTGATGGCCGGGCAGAACGGGTTTGCGGAATTTGGCGTTTTCGACGCTCATAAAGAACACGCTTTTCTTGTGCCCCTCTTCTTGATTGCTCATTACGGCAACGGCGGCGGTCTGCGCCATCGCTTCAATAATCAAAACACCGGGCATAACGGGATTTTCGGGAAAATGTCCCGTGAACTGCGGTTCGTTCATCGTGACGTTTTTCAGACCGATTGCTTCTTCGTTCGGTTTGATGATGTCCACCTTGTCCACCAGCAAAAACGGATAGCGGTGGGGAATCATGGTCAAAATTTCGTTGATTCCGATTTCTCTGATAACTTCTTTTTCCACGGAAAGCACTCCTTAACGTTTAATCAGTTTTTTCAAAGTGGCGACTTGGCGCATGTATTCTTTCAACGGAACGGCGGGCGATCCCATCAAATGTTCCATCGGTTCGACATCGCGCAAAATACCGGATTGAGCCGCAATCTGCGCCCCGCTGCCGATATTCAAGTGACCTGCAACCCCTGCCTGCCCCGCCAAAACGACAAAATCCCCCATTTTTGTGCTGCCTGCGACGCCGACTTGCGAAACGATGACGCAGCATTTTCCCGTTTGGACGTTGTGGCCGAACTGAATCAAGTTGTCCAGACGAGAACCGTCGCCGATGACCGTATCGCCCAAAGCCCCGCGGTCAAGGCAGGTATTCGCGCCGATTTCCACATCGTTGCCGATAATCACGCGCCCCAGCTGCGGAATTTTGGTGTGTCCCTTCGGGCTCATAAAGAATCCGAAGCCGTCCTGTCCGATGCGGGCGCCCGGATAAATGTAAACCTTGTTGCCAGCAATCGTGTACTGCACGGACGCGTTTGCACCGACAATGCAGTCGTCGCCCAAAATCACGTTGTCGCCAATAACTGCGTTCGGGAAAATGTGGCCGTTTTTGCCGATTTTGACGTTTTCACCGACGACCGCCCCCGCGTCAATGCGCGTTCCTTCGCCGATTTCAGCCGTATCGGCAACAACGGCGCGCGGGTGCACGACGGTTTTTTCCGATTTTTCGTTCGGATAGAACGCCGCCGCCGCCAATCCGTAGGAACGATAGGGTTCTTTGGCAACCAAAACCGCGGAAGATTCGGGAACTTTATCGACAAATTCGGCGGAAACGATGCACACGCCCGCTTTGGTGTTTTCCAAATCGCCAACGTATTTTTTGCTTAACAAAAAGCTGACGTCTTTTTCACCGCCGTCCTGCAAAGAACCGACGTTTTCATACACGGCATCCGCTTTGGAATGAGGTCCGATTTCAGTCTGCGTGATTTCCGCCAACTGCTGCAAAGTAAAAGGTCCCGCCTTTTTGAAAAAACGACTGTCGGGCATTGATGTATCCTTCTCGGTTAATTATTTTTTGGATTTTTTCGCGGGTTCAAGCGAAACTTTTTTGATGTCGATTTTGGGCATTTTTTTGTTGACGCGTTCAATCGCCTGTTTTGTCATATCCAAATCGTTATCAAAGTAAAACGCATTGCGGGCATCGACAATCGCGTCAAAGCCTTTTTCTTTCGCCAATTCTTTGACAACAGGATTTACAGCGTTTTCTTTGAAGGAAATCAAAGCCTTTGCGAACTCTTCCTGCAATTCCTGTCCGGCCTTTTGCGCTTTTTCCTGCAATTCGCGTTCAGCTTTGTCAATGGAATCCAGTTTGATGCCCAGTTCTGCTTTGGACAAATTATTTTCCTGTTCCGCCAGCTCTTTTTTGCGATTGACGATGGTTTGAGCTTCCTTTTCAAACTGGGACTTCAACAAAGCGAGTATTTTGTCGCGCTGCAGCTGCAATCCCTGCAAAGCCGTCGACTGCTGAGCCAATGCGGCATCGTTGATAAATCCGATTTTTGTTTCATCCGCACGAACGGAAGTCGATAACAAAACGCCTGTCATCACCAATAAAAGTTCTTTTTTCATTTTTTAAAATCCTGTCCCAAAGTTCAAACGGAAATACTCTGTTTTATCAAAGCGTTCTTTCCGCACCGGAATCGCATAGTCAATGTTAATCGGCCCCAAAGGCGACGACCACACAAAACCGATACCTATACTACCACGCAATTTGGAAGAATACCACATTTCAGATTCATTAAATCCGCTGGGTTTTCCCGTAACGCCCCAATCGGTGAAAATTTTACCCTTCATGCCGAATTCGCTGGGCAGCCCCAACGGGAACATCAGCTGCGCGCCGGCCGTCAGCTGCCAGTTGCCGCCCAAAGAATCGTCGCCCTGCTTGGCGCGCGCAGTAACACCGCCCGTTTCAAAACCGCGCAGGTTTCCACCGCCCAGGAAATAGCGGTTATTCAGACGCACATCCTGCCCGAAGCCGAAGATATAGCCGCCCGAAGTGCTTAATCCCAGCACCCATTTGTCGGACAGCGGCGTATAAGTGCCGAAACTGTAATCAGAGCGCAAATAGCGGTTGTCGCCGCCAAATCCCGCCAAATCGTTGGAAAGCGACAAATACCAGCCGTCCGTCGGATTATAGCGGTTGTCCAAATAGTCCCAAAACAGCGATTGGGAAACCATTGACGTCAGAGTCGTCCCTTCCTGTTCGCGCACATAGCGGGACGCCCCGTCGCTGATATCGAAAATTTTGTCGTTGCGTAAAGTGTATTTGACGGAATGGGACAGCTCTTCGGTATATTTCCAGCCGAACGAATTGGAAAAGCCGGCCATTTCGGAATTGTATGAACTGGTATCCTTGTAATTTCGGGTCAAGTAGAACACATCCACGCCCCACGACAATTCCCTGTCCAAAAACCACGGTTCGACAAAACTGATATCAAACAGCGTTTTTTGTTCCGCAACGCTTGCCGACGCGCCGACAACCCGTCCCGTCCCCAAAAAGTTCCGTTCCTGCACGGACACTTCCGCCAAAGGACCGTCATAGGACGACCAGCCGATTCCCAATTTCAGCGCCCCCGTCGATTTTTCCGTTACATCGGCGCGCAAAGTCGCTTTGTCGGGCGCGTCCTCGGACGGTTCGATATTGACATCGACCTTTTCAAAATAGTTCAGATTTTCAATGCGCTGTCTGGTGCGGCGGATTTTGGCGGGACTGTAAGCGTCGCCTTCGGAAAAACGGAATTCGCGGCGGATGACGCGGTCCTGCGTGCGGGTGTTGCCGCGAATGTCGATGCGGTCGATAAACAGGTGCTGCCCTTCTTTGACATCGAAAACGACATCCACGGTCGAATCGTCATGCTTGTCCAGTCTGTATTCCACATCAACGAACGGAAACCCCTGCGCCCCGACCGCATTGGTCAAAGCCAGCACACTGTCGTCGACTTTACTTTGATTGAACGTCTTTCCCGCCTTAAAAGTCGGCACGGAGCGCACGGTTTCGGGATTGAAACCTTTTAACGACGAAACGATTTCAACTTTGCCGACCGTGTATTTTTTGCCTTCTTCCAACAGCAGCGTCAGATAAAAATCCTTGCGGTTCGGGGACAATTCGGCGGACGACGACACGACTTCAAAATCGATGTAACCGTGATTGAAATAAAAACGGCGCAAAAGCTCTTGATCGTAAGCGAACCTGTCGGGATCGTAAGTATCCGTCGACGTAAACCAGCGGTACCAGCGCGCTTCTTTGGACAGCATGGTTTCTTCCAGCAAATCGGAATCGAAAGAATTGTTGCCGATAAAGTCGATTTTGCGGATATACGTCGGTTCGCCTTCCGTAATTTCAAAAACGACATCCAAACGATTTTGCGGACGTTCGATGATTTTCGGTTCGACAACGGCGGAATACCGTCCCATGCGGCGGTAAAGTTCGACAATTCTTTGCGTGTCCGCCCGCGCTTTCGCCCGGGTGAAAACCGTTCGCGGACGTAGCGTCAATTCGCCTTTCAGCTGGTCGGATTTGATTTTTTTGTTTCCCTCGAACGTGATTTTGTTCACAATCGGATTTTCGACCAAGTCAACCGTCAAAACGCCGTTTTTTTCGGAAAGTTTGACATCGGCGAACAATCCCGTCGAAAACAGTGACTTCAACCCCTTGTCCAGTCTGTCCGGCGTCGCTTCATCCCCCTGCCGAATCATCAGATAAGTCAAAACCGTTTCGGGTTCGATACGCATCGTCCCGTTAATGACGATTTCATTCACGATTTTCGGCGTTTCCTGCGCATTGGCAAAGGAAACAGCAAAGCATAAAGCGACAATCAGCGAAAAGCGGCGAAACAACAGTTCAATCCTTATCCGAACAGACGTGAAACAATGCGCACAATATCATTCCACGACGTTACAATCAATAACCCGATAAGCAGGAAAAAGCCTATATTCAACGCGATTGTTTCAGCTTTTTCGGGAACGGGACGGCGAATGACGGCCTCAATCGCGTAAAACAGCAAATGGCCGCCGTCCAGCATAGGCACGGGCAACAAGTTCAAAAAACCGATGCCGATTGACACTTGAATCAAAAATGTCAGAAAACTGACCGCTCCGCCCTTTGCGGCGTCGCCCGACGCTTCCGCGATTCCCAAAGGTCCGCGCAAATCGTCGGCGGAACGTTCACGCAAAAGAATACGCTTCAGAACCGCCGTCGTATCCGCCGTCAGTTCCCAAGTATCTTTCAAAGCGGTTTCAAACGCTTCCCGCAAATTCAAATCTTTGTAGTGTTCGCGCTGCATGACGGCTTGAACACCCAAAACCGCGCCGCCGTTTTCACGTTTCAAAACAGCGGTCAATTCAACTTCTTTGCCATCGCGCAAAACAACCATGTTCAAGGTGCTGTCCAGTTCAATCGCCCGACGGATGTCATGGAATTCGTTGATTTTCATGCCGTTGATGCTGATAAAGCGGTCATTGGGCAAAACCCCAGCGGCTTCTGCGGCGGAACCGGCTGATACGGCGGACACGACGGGCGGCACGGTCAACAGCCCGTATGCGCGCAGCAATCCCGTCAGCAGAACGATTGCAAACACATAATTCATTGCCGGTCCGGCAAAAGCAATCACCGCCTTTTTCCACAACGGCTGATAAACGATAGAGCTTTTCTTTTCTTCATCCGTCAGTTCTTTGACTTTTTCATCGACTTTCGTCCCCGCCGCATCGGCGTCGCCCAGCATTTTGACGTAGCCGCCCAACGGAATCAGGCAAACTTTCCACAGCGTCCCTTTTTTATCCGTGCGCGACCAAAGCGTTTTTCCGAAGCCGACGGAAAACTCGTCAACCTTGACGCCGCAGGAACGCGCGGCTTGGAAATGGCCGAACTCGTGAACGATAACGACCAAAGACAACACAAACAAAAAAGAAACCGGATACAACAAAGCCGTCATTTTCAAGCCCTTTCACGGATAACAGCCGCCGCCTGTTCGCGCGCCTGCGCGTCAACGGCAATCACATCGCCGATAGTGCGAACGGCGGGCAAAGACGTTCTTTCCAGAACCGCTTCAACCGTTTTAACAATATCCAAAAAGCCGATTTTGCGATTAAGAAAAGCCCCGACCGCAACTTCGTTCGCCGCGTTCATCACCGCCGTCGCCGTCTGCCCTTTGTTCAAAGCGGCCTTGGCAACGCGCAAAGCGGGGAATTTTTCTTCGTCGGGATGGCTGAACGTCAACCCCGACAGCGCCGTCAAATCCAACGGCTTCGTCGGCGATTCCATGCGGTTCGGATACGCAAGGGCATAAGCAATCGGCGTGCGCATGTCGGGCATGCCCATGTGCGCCAAAACCGAACCGTCAATATAAGCGACCGCGCTGTGCACAATAGACTGCGGATGCACCAAAACTTCGATTCTGTCCGCACCGAAACCGAACAGATGATAAGCTTCGATGATTTCCAATCCTTTGTTCATCATCGTTGCGGAATCGACGGAAATTTTCGCGCCCATGCTCCAATTCGGGTGGGCGACCGCCTGTTCGGGGGTAACTTGCGTCATAAACGCGGTATCTTTTTCACGGAAAGGTCCGCCGGAAGCCGTCAGCAAAATACGGTCGACGGCGGCGCGGTGCCGTTCTTCCAAAGTTTGAAAAATCGCGCTGTGTTCGGAATCGACGGGAACCAACGTCGTATTTGTTTCCTTTATCGCGCGCATCACGATTTCGCCCGCGCAAACCAGCGTTTCCTTGTTCGCCAAAGCCAGCGTTTTTCCGCGTTTGACGACTTCCATCGTCGGAACCAAGCCCGCCGCGCCGACAATCGACGACATTGTCCAGTCGGCATCCAAGGCCGCCGCCGCTTCGACGGCTTCGTCGCCCGCTTCAATGCGGACGGACGTGCCGCTCAAAGCGTCTTTCAAAGCGGCGTAGTTGTTTTTGTCGGCCGTAACGGCGACTTCAGCGTTCAGCTGTTTAGCCTGCTGCGCCAGCAAAGCGACGTTTTTATTGCCTGTCAAAGCCACCACGCGGTAATCGTCGGGATGACGGCGGATGATATCAACGGTGCTTTTGCCAATCGAGCCTGTCGAGCCTAAAATCGTAACGGATTTCATACCTTACCCCCAAAAATCCAATTCGGGAAAGAACGCCAAAATCAGAACGACAATCGGCGTCACAGCCAGCAAAGCGTCCGTGCGGTCGAAAATGCCGCCGTGTCCCGGAATCAAGTTTCCCGAATCCTTGACGCCCAAATAGCGTTTAATCCACGATTCAAACAAATCGCCGCCCTGCGACACCGCCGCCAAAACAGCGGAAACAATCATCACAAAGCCGAAATTTTGCAAACCGTCCAGCTTTGCGCAACCCAATCCCCACACAGCCGCCGTCGCCATGCCGCCGATTAAGCCGGCCCAAGTCTTCTTGGGGCTGATTTTCGGGCAAAGTTTGGGGCCTCCGATGGTTTTGCCGAACGCATACGCGCCCGTGTCCATCGCCCACACCGTCCCGATCAGCCAAATCGTGCAGACGAAGCCGTAATTTTGCAGCATATACGCCAATGCGACCATCGGATAAACCGAATACGCCATGCCGAATGCGAACAGTTTTTGATGTTCGGTGTTTTCCTTTTTAACGGCAATATACAAGACAACCGTCATCACGGCGGGCAAAGTCCATGCGACTTCGGGGAAATCGCCCAGCATAAACACGCACGCGACGCCTACGACGGCAATCAGCATCCCTAAAACGGTAAAGCGTTTCAGCACCAGTTTTTCCCATTCCCAGCCCATAGCCGTCAAAGCGACGGCGCACAGCAATTCAAACCACGGAGATTCGTAATACAGCGCCAAAATCGGCAAAGGCAACAGTATCAAAGCGGATAAAATTCGTTGTTTCAACATAAAAAAGCTCTCCTCTTACACTTTGCCGAAACGGCGCTGACGTTTGGCGTATTCGGTCAGCGCCTCATGTAAATCTTCGGCGGAAAAATCGGGCCACAGCGTATCGGTGAAATACAATTCCGTATATGCCAGCTGCCATAATAAAAAATTGCTGATTCGCAATTCGCCGCTGGTGCGGATAAGCAAATCGGGATCGGGAATGTCGGGACGGTACAGCGCCCGTTCAAACAGGGTTTCGGTAATGTCGGCCGACTTCAATGCCCCTGTTTCAACCTGTTGCGCCAAACGGCGGGCGGCTTGGGTGATTTCCTCGCGTCCGCCGTAACTAATCGCCAGATTCAAGCGCATCTTTTCCTGTTCGGCCGGCAGATTTTGCGATTCAAAATCGCGGATTGTTTTCTGCAGTCCCGCGGGCAAGCGGTCGATTTGTCCCGTAAAAACGGCGTTAATGCCTTTTTGGCGGAACGGAGCGAGTTCCTTGTGCAAATACTCGTCCAGCATTTTAAACAAAGCGGCAATCTCGGCTTGCGGTCTGTTCCAGTTTTCCGAAGAAAAGCAGAACAAAGTCACATACCGAATCCCCGCAGCAAGGCACGCGTCCGCCAGTCTTTCGACCGCTTTTGCGCCCGCGCGGTGTCCCTGTGTCCGGGACAGTCCTCTTTGTTTTGCCCAACGACCGTTGCCGTCCATAATGACGGCGACATGCGCCGGAATCCGCCCCGAATCCGTCATTAAACCTGCTTGATTTCCTGTTCTTTGATTTTCAAAGCTTCGTCAACGGCTTTAATGGCGGTGTCCGTCATCGTTTGAATTTCCGTTTCGTATTTTTTCTGTTCGTCTTCGGAAATATCGCCGTCTTTCTGCATTTTCTTGACCGCATCCATCGCGTCGCGGCGGATGTTGCGAATGGCGACGCGCGCCTGTTCCGTATATTTGCCAGCAACTTTGGTCAATTCAACGCGGCGTTCTTCCGTCAAAGCGGGAATGGGAACGCGAATCACCTGCCCGTCGGAAGCGGGATTCAATCCCAAATCAGACGAACGAATCGCTTTTTCAACAGCTTTCGTCAAAGAACGGTCCCAAACCTGCACGGTCAACATTCTGGGTTCGGGAACGCTGATGTTGGCGACTTGGTTCAACGGCGACATGCCGCCGTAGGCTTCAACCGTAATCCCTTCCAGCAACGCCGTGGAGGCGCGTCCCGTGCGCAAGCCCGAAAAATCCTTTTTCAAAGCTTCCGTCGTTTTATCCATACGCACGCGCGTATCCTGCTTTAATTCGTTGTAGTTTGCAAAAGTTCCCATTGTAGTATCCTTATTTATCGCAAGTGATTTCCGTAAACGCGCCCTGCCCCGACAAAGTGCGCATCAACGCGCCCTGTTCGTGCATGGAAAACACAACAATCGAAATGTTGTTGTCGCGCGCCAAAGCAACAGCCGAAGCGTCCATCACTTTCAAATTCTTGACCAACACTTCATCATAGCTGACTTTTTCAAAGCGTACAGCATTTTTATCTTTTTTCGGGTCGGCGGAATAAACGCCGTCAACCTGCGTGGCTTTGAAAATCGCTTCACAGCCCATTTCGGCGGCGCGCAACGCCGCGCCCGTGTCCGTCGTAAAGAACGGATTTCCCGTCCCCGCGGCAAAGATGATGACATCGCCGTTTTGCAAATGGCTTTTTGCTTTTGGCTGAATATAGGGTTCGCAAATCGTCGGCATGACCACACCCGAAACAACGCGCGTCGGCACGCCGATTCGCAACAAAGCGTCCTGCATCGCCAAAGAATTGATAATTGTTGCCAACATGCCCATATGATCGGCGCTGACCCTGTCCATGCCGCCCGCCGCGCCTTTCAGTCCGCGGAAAATGTTTCCGCCGCCGATAACGACCGCCAGCTGAATGCCCGCATCATGCACCTGTTTGATTTCCTGCGCCATTTCGGACAGTTTGGCTTCGTCCAAACCGAACGATTTTTCACCCATCAAGCCTTCACCCGACAGTTTCAACAAAACGCGCTTGTATTTGACCATTGCAGTCCCCTTTGAATTGACACAAAAACGGCGGGATGTTTGATGTCCCGCCGTTTCAAAAGTTTTACTTTCCGGCAGCTGCCGCGACTTCGGCAGCGAAGTCTTCCTCTTTCTTTTCGATGCCTTCACCCAATGCAAAGCGGGCGAAAGCTTTCAGTTCGACAGGGGCGCCGACTTCTTTGGCGGCTTCCGCGACAACTTCTTTGACTTTCTTTTTGTCGTCCATGATGAAGAACTGTTCGTTCAAAACGACTTCTTCATGGAATTTGCGAATACGGCCGACAACCATTTTTTCAATGATTTCGGCGGGTTTGGATTTGCCCGTTTTCGCCTGTTCTTCTTTAATCTGCGCTTCGACAACGTTCTTTTCGCGTTCTTCCATTTCGGCGGGAACGTCGGCGACGTTCAAGCAGACGGGAGCGGCGGCGGCAACGTGCATCGCCAGATTTTTAGCCAATTTTTCCAAAGCGGCTTTGTCGCCTGTCGATTCCAAAGCGACCAGCGTGCCGATTTTGCCCAGACCGTCGGCAATCGCGCCGTGCATGTAGCCGACGACAACACCGTCGGTGACGGACAGTTTCGCAACGCGGCGCAAGTTCATGTTTTCACCGATTTTGGCAATCAAGTCGGTCAAAGCGGCGTGAACGTCTTTGCCGTCTTCATACGCGGCGGCTTTCAAAGCTTCGATGTCGCCATTGCCCTGCAGGGCGATATCGGCGGTTTTGGCAACAAACTGCTGGAACAATTCGTTTTTGGAAACGAAGTCGGTTTCGGAGTTGACTTCGACGACAACACCCTGTTTGCCGTCCGTTTTCAAAGCGACCAAACCCTGAGCGGCAACGCGGCCGGCTTTCTTCGCGGCGGTCGCCAAGCCTTTTTCACGCAACCAGTCGACGGCTTTTTCGATGTCGCCGTCGGACGCGGTCAACGCTTTTTTGCAATCCATCATGCCTGCGCCGGATTTTTCGCGCAATTCTTTTACAGCGGCGGCGGTAATTTCAGCCATTTGAGTATTTTCCTTTCTGAACAACTGATATTTATAAAATAATGGCGGCAGAACAAAGCCACCGCCATTAGTCAAGCCTTTAAGACTTAAGCGTCGGCTTTGTCGGCGACTTCAACGTCTTCGACAACGGTTTCCTGCGCACCCAAATCAACGCCGGCGGCGGTCATTTCCGCCTGAATGCCGTCCAACACGGAACCGGCGATCAAATCGCAGTACATGTTGATGGCGCGAATGGCGTCGTCATTGCCCGGCACGGGGAATTCAATGTCGTCGGGATTCGAGTTCGTATCGCAAATCGCGATAACGGGAATGCCCAAACGGCGTGCTTCGTTCAAAGCCAAGCCTTCCTTAACGGTGTCGATGACGAAAATCAAGTCGGGACGACCGCCCATATCCTTGATGCCGCCCAGCGAACAATCCAATTTTTCGCGTTCGCGTTCCAGATTCAGTTTTTCCTTTTTGGTCAAACCTTCCAGTTCGCCTTTTTCCTGCTTGGCATTGATTTCTTTCAAGCGGCGAATCGACTGGGAAACGGTTTTCCAGTTCGTCAGCGTTCCGCCCAGCCAGCGATGGTTGACGTAATACTGACCGCAACGTTCCGCAGCTTCGCGAACCGCCTGCTGAGCCTGGTTTTTCGTGCCGACGAACAAAACGCGGCCGCCGTTTGCGGCGACATCGCGCGCCGCCTGCATGGCGCGGTACAGCATCGGAACCGTCTGCTGCAAGTCGATAATATGAACATTGTCGCGCGTGCCGAAAATGTACTGTTTCATTTTCGGATTCCAGCGACGGGTGTTGTGACCAAAGTGAACGCCCGCTTCAATCAGCTGACGCATTGTGAATGTGGGAAGAGCCATTTTTATCCTCTTTTTCCGGTTAAACCTCCGCGGGTTGTTGAGGCGGGAACCCTCCCGCCACCGGAGCGATTTTCCCCTTGCGAAGAAATCCGCCTGTACCCGCGTGTGAAATCGGGTTGTTTTTACCCTGTTTTTTTTCCTTTTGCAAGCGTTTTGTTCAATTACGCTTCATCTTTCAGACGGACGTACAGATAGGCCAGAAAAGCCGCCTGCATCATCACGGAAACAAACAAGCTTAAAACCGCCAAAAAGTTGCCGAACAAAGGCCCGACGGGAAGAGTCGACGCCACCGTCACCGCAACCAGCAAAGGCGCGACGGAAATCAGCAGGTAGTACAGGCTCAGCAGCAAGCCGCACCCGCTTGTCATTTTCCAGCTGTGCAACAGCCGCGCGTTGTCGCCGGCGACGGCCGCGCTCAAAGCCAACCCTTGACGAATGACAAAGTACGGAACCAGCATTGCCGCTATCGTCAGCGTCACGGAAAAACCAAACGGAGGAAACGTCAAAAACGTCGACATCATATAAAGTCCCGCATAAGACGCCGCCACGCTTGCCGCAATGGCGAACAGCACGCTTTTCGCGAAAACGGCGGAAAAACGCGCCGCGTCTTTGGTCAAAGCGGGGATGAACAGCGCCGCCGTCGAATCCGCAAAAAAGATTATCCTCATCGTTTTGACCATTTCAGCCGCGACCGTTCCCGCGAACACAATCAGACAAATGCCCAAAACCCACGGATTTACCGTCAAAACGAAACGCTCCGTTTCAGAAGGGCGAAGCAAAGGAACAAAATGCTCAAGCACGGCCATTCCCAGCGACACGGCCGACAGCCACGGCAAAAAGTAACGCCACACGGATTTTACAGATAAAAACTTTATTGTTTGCCGAGCGGCTTGCATTAGCGGGGACATGGGACATTCTCCTAAATTTCTCTGATTTCATTGACACCGGAACATTTACGCAGTTCGGACATCACTTCGGCGGACAAGGCATACGGCTTTTCCAGCAGCACTTCTACATCCCAATCATCGACCTGCACGACAATCCAGACTTTCGTACGTCCGAACGGCACATGCGCAAAGATGTCCTTGACCTGCCCGACAGCCTCCGGCTTGCTGATGCAGACCATCAGCCCGTCCGTCATTTTGGAAATCAGCTCCTCCAGATTTTCGACGTTCTGCACAATCATGCGCGGAGCGTCGGCATCTTCTTTCTTTTCCGCCGTAACGCTGACAAGCAAAGGCTGTTGGGATTTCAGCAAATCGCGGTACAAATTCAGCATTTCGGAAAAAGCCATCATTTCAAAGCCGCCCGTCGAATCAGAGGCGGAAATAAAGGCGAATTTCGTTCCCTTTTGGCTGATTTTTTCACGCACGGAGTTGACGGTCAGCGCGATTTTTGCGCGCACCTGTCCCGCCTTGGCGGCGTTGCGGGCGGTTTCGGCGTACGTCATCGCGCGCAGGCGTTCCAAAGACGACGCGTACTTGTCCAGCGGATGCGCCGACAGATAAAAACCGATAACAGACAGTTCCGCCGCCAGCTTTTCATCCAAATTCCAGTCTTTGGCCGGCGTCAAAGCAATCGGCGGATTTTCTTCCGTCGTTCCGCCGAACAGACTGATTTGAGAGCTGTTTTTTTCCTCGACCGCCGCTTTGGCGTGCTGCATCAGATTGGTCAAGTTTGCAAACAGCAGGCCGCGTTTTTTCTCGAAACAATCAAAAGCTCCCGCCTTAATCCACGCTTCCATTGATTTGCGGTCAAGGTTGCTGGCGTCCACGCGGCGGATGAAATCGGAAATGGATTTGTATGCTCCGTTTGCGCTGCGTTCGGCGACAACGGCGTTCGCCGTCGCTTCGCCCGACCCTTTGACCGCCGACAAAGCATAGCGCACCGCCCCGTTTTCAACCGAAAAATGCTGAACCGATTTGTTAATGTCGGGCGGCAGCAGTTCAATGCCCAAACGAACCAGTTCGCGCTTGTACTGCGCCAGTTTGTCCGTGTTCTGCATATCGTAAGTCATGGTCGAAGCCATAAACTCGACGGGATAATGCGCTTTCAGATAAGCCGTCTGATACGTCACCAAAGCGTACGCCGCAGCGTGGGATTTGTTGAACCCGTATTCCGCGAATTTCGCCATGCGGTCGAAAATCATTTCGGCAAGGCTTTTTTCAATCCCGTTTTTCACGGAGCCCGACACAAACTTTTCGCGTTCAAGGGGCAATTTTTCCTTAATCTTTTTCCCCATGACCTTGCGCAAGCCGTCCGCGCCGCCCATCGTGTAGCCGCCCATTTTCTGGGCGATCTGCATGACTTGTTCCTGATAAATCATAATGCCGTAGGTTTCTTTGAGGATGCCTTCCAGCATCGGATGCATATAGTCGGGTTCTTCCTGCCCTTTTTTGCGGGAAATATAGCTCGGGATGTTATCCATGGGGCCGGGACGGTAAAGCGAGATGACCGCGATGATTTCCTCGAACGTCGTCGGCGCCAAATCGCGCAGGACTTTGCGCATGCCCGTACTTTCCAACTGGAACACGCCGTCCGTTTCAGCCCTTTGCAGCAAAGCGAACGTTTCTGGGTCTTCCAGCGAAATTTCAGAGATGTTCAGCGGCTTCTGCCCTTGCTTGACAATGCGTTCGTTGACCATGTCGACGGCTTCTTTAATCACCGTCAGCGTTTTCAAACCCAGAAAATCGAACTTAATCAAGCCCGTCGATTCGACGAATTTCATATTGTACTGTGTCACAGGCAATTCCGAACCCGAACTGACATCGCGAAACACGGGAACGATTTGGTTCAGCGGCTTTTGCCCCACCACGACGCCCGCCGCGTGGGTCGACGCGTTGCGGTACAGTCCCTCCAGCTTTTCAGCCAAGGAAAGCAAGCGGTCGACGCCCGCGTCGTCTTTGCGCCAGCGGGCGAATTCGGGTTCGGAATCATACGCGATTTGCAGCGTCATTTTCGGATCGGGCGGCACCATGCGCGCCAGCTTGTCTGCGACAAAGTCCATTTGCAGCACGCGCCCGACGTCGCGAATGACGACTTTCGCCTGCATTTGACCGAACGTGATGATTTGCGCCACGCGGTCGTGTCCGTATTTGTTGCGGACGTATTCAATCGTTTCGCCGCGGCGCGTCTGGCAAAAGTCGACGTCGAAGTCGGGCATGTTCACGCGTTCGGGGTTCAAAAAACGTTCAAACAGCAAATTGAACCGCAAAGGATCCAAGTCCGTAATCGTCAAAGACCACGCCACAACGGAACCCGCGCCCGAACCGCGCCCCGGTCCGACGGGAATGCCGTGCGCTTTCGACCACGCGATAAAGTCCGAAACGATAAGGAAGTAGCCCGAAAACTTCATTTTGATAATGACGGACAGTTCGTATTCCAAACGGTCGTAGTATTTCTGCCCCGCCTGTTTTTTGTCCTCGTCGGTCATATCGGGGGTGAAAACGTGAACTTCCAACCGTTTGACCAGCCCCGCGCGCGCCCTTTTTTGGACGGTAACGGCTTCCTGCAGTTCGCCCAAAGTGCGCGAATCCAGCTGTTCCTGCACCGTTTTTCCCGTTTTCGGGTCGTCGGTCAGATAGCCGCGGATTTTGTCGTACATTTCTTCGCGCGCTTTTTGAATGTCGTCGCCGACGGGTTCGCAGTCGGGGTAAATCGGCAAAGCAGGCGGCTGAAATTCCACCATAAAGCCGCAGCGTTTCGCAATGTTGACAGTGTTTTCAATCGCTTCTGGCAAATCCTCGAACAGCTTTTTCATTTCGTCGGGCGATTTGAAGTAGTATTCGGGATTCAAGCGGCGGCGGTCGTTGACAATGACGTGTGTTTTGTCTTTGATGCACAGCAGGGCATCATGCGCTTCAAACATGTCGGGCGTGGCGAAAAACACTTCGTTCGTCGCGACCAAAGGCACGTTGTATTTAAACGCCAAATCCAAAAAAGCCTGTTCGGTCTTTTCCTCGTCCGCCGTGCCGTGCCGTTGGATTTCCATGTACAGACGGTTCGGGAAAGCGTCCATCAAAAGCTTTAACGCTTCCTCGGCTTTTTCCTTTTTGCCGGCCAGCAGAAATTTACCGACGGGACCGTTCACCCCTCCCGTCAGACAAATCAGCCCGTCCGAAAATTCCTTGAGCTTGTTATACGGCACGTGCGGGCTTTCGTTGTCGGGCGTGAACATGTACATCTGTTCGGACTGCAGGCGCAGGCTGTTGTATCCCGCTTCGTTTTGTGCGTACAAAACAATGTTGGACAGAGCGTAATCGGGATCTTTGGCGGTAAAGCGTTTTTCCTCCAGCCCGATGTCGATGGCGGTCTGCACGCCGATAATCGGCTGAATCCCGTGCGCCGCACATTCCGTCGACATTTCAAACGCGCCGCACAGGTTGTTCGTGTCCGTCATCCCGACCGCGGGCATGGCGTATTTTTCGCACAATCCCGTCAGCTTTTTGACTTTGACCGCGCCCTCCAGCAGGGAATAGTTCGTGTGAACGCGCAGGTGGATAAAGTCCGCGGGGGGAGTCCGCACCTCGTCGGTCATGGGCTACACCTCGACAAAGCGTTGCTTGAAAGCGATGCGGCCGCTCATCCCCAGCGTGTCCATTTCCTCCAATCGTCCGTCTTTCAGCGCGATTTTCCTGTCCATTCTGTCCGCCAAGTCGGGGTTGTGCGTGGCGATTAAAGCCGACAGTCCCGTTTCGCGCACGATGTTCATCAAAAAGCCGAACACCGTTTCAGACGTCATCGGGTCAAGGTTGCCCGTCGGTTCGTCCGCCAGCAGCATGTGCGGTTTGTTCGCCAAAGCTCTGGCAATCGCGACGCGTTGCGCTTCGCCGCCCGACAGCTGGGCGGGACGGTGCTTCATGCGGTCTTTCAATCCCATTTTTTCCAGCAGATGCGCCGCGTATTCGGCGGATTCGCGTTTGGATTTGCCCGCAATCATCTGCGGAATCATCACGTTTTCCAATGCCGAAAATTCGGGCTGCAGGTTGTGGTTTTGGTACACAAAGCCCAAGTATTCCCGCCGCATTTTCGTCCTTTCGTCGTCGTTCATGTCCGAACACGGCGCGCCGTTCAAAAACACTTCGCCCTCGTCGGGGGCTTCCAACAATCCCGTAACGTGAAGCATGGTCGATTTGCCCGCGCCCGACGGTCCGACCAATGCGACCATTTCCCCATGACGGATTTCCAAATCAATGCCGCGCAGAACGTCGATAATCGTTTTGCCCTGCGTGTAGTGGCGGCGCACGTCTTTTAAAACAAGGACGGGAATCCCCGTTTGATTGACAATATCACTCATAGCGCAAAGCCTCCACAGGGTCTAATCTTGCCGCGCGCCAAGACGGATAAATCGTCGCGGCGAACGATAAAAACAAAGCCATTGCCACAACGGCGACGACTTCGACGGGGTTGACTTCGGCAGGCAGGCGCGACAAAAAGTAGATTTCGGCTGAAAACAAATCCGTTCCCGTCAAACTTTCCAAGAAACGGCGAATATTTTCGATGTTTTCGCAGAACACAAGCCCGACCAGCACGCCGAACAAAGTGCCGAAAAACCCGATGGACGCGCCGCTCATAAAGAAAATGCGCATAATCATCCCGCGCGTCGCCCCCATGGTGCGCAACACGGCGATGTCGCGGCCTTTGTCCTTGACCAGCATAATCAAACCCGAAATCATATTGAACGCCGCAACAACGATAATCAGCGTCAAAATCAAAAACATCACGTTGCGTTCGACTTGAATCGCGTTGAAAAACGCCGCGTTCGACCGCTGCCAGTCGTAAATCCGAAATCCGCCGCCCAGCTGCGCCGCCGCGGCTTCCTGCACGCTTTTGACCAAATCGTGGTTATCCAAAAACAGTTCCAGATTCGTCACGCCGTCGTCCATATTGAAAAATTTTTGCGCTTCGGCCAGCGGCATAAAGATAAAACCCGAATCGTATTCGTACATCCCGACGGAAAACGTCCCGCCGACGGTGTACGACCTCATTCTGGGGATTGAGCCGAACGCGGTCACCGTGCCTTTGGGCGAAATCAGCGTGATTTCCTCGCCCGCATAAACTCCGAGCTTTTGCGCCAAGCGGTCGCCGATGAATACGGTATTCGGTTCGTTGAATTCCTCCAGCCTGCCGCCGACCAGACTGTTTTTCAAAATGTCGCGGCGGGTGAAGTCCTGCGGACGGATGCCGCGGACAATCGCGCCTTGGGCGTTGCGCACGGAGCTGACCATAACCTGCCCCTCTATCAAGGGCATGACCATTTTGACGCCTTTGATTCGTGCGGCACGTTCAGCCAGTTCGTCATAGCCCGTCAAAACCGTGCCTTGATAGGCGTAAATTCCCAAATGACCGTTCAAGCCCAACACGCGGGAAAGGAGCTCTTGACGAAAGCCGTTCATCACGGCCATCACGATAATCAAGGTTGCAACCCCCAACATAATCCCCAAAAAGGAAAACGCCGCAATGACGGAAACAAACCCCTCTTTGCGCCGCGCCCGCAAATAGCGGAATGCAACCATTCGTTCAAACGCCGAAAAGATCATCTTTCCCCCGTACGGTTGATTACTTGATCAAAAAAGCAACAGCCGCTTCGGGCGTCATTTCCATGCGTTCGCCCGTCTTGCGGTTTTTGACTTCGACAACGCCGTTCGCCAGTCCGCGCGATCCGACAATCAGCTGATACGGCAAACCGATTAAATCCATCGTCGAAAACTTCACGCCCGCGCGTTCGTCGCGATCGTCGTACAGCACTTCGACGCCCGCTTTTTGCAGTTGAGCGTACAAGTCTTCGCACGCTTTGTCCGTTTCGGCCTTGCCCGTCGTCAAGTTGACCAGTCCGACTTTGAACGGAGCGACGGATTCCGGCCAAATGATGCCGCTGTCGTCGTGCGACGCTTCAATAATCGCGCCCATCAGACGCGACACGCCGATACCGTAGCAGCCGCCCTCGAACAAAACAGGCTTGCCGTCTTCACCCGTAACGGCGACGTTCATCGGCTTCGAGTATTTTTTGCCGTAGTAGAACACCTGCCCGACTTCGATGCCGCGCGCGCTCAACAGATTGCCGCCGACGGCTTTGGCTTCGGCTTCGTCGTATTTTTCCTCGGTCGCGGCGTACAGCGACGTCCATTTTTGGTACAGCGGTTCCAAATCCGAATCATAGTCAATGTTTTCGGACGGGATTTCCATATCCAGATACGCTTTGTCGCAGTAAACTTGTTCTTCGCCCGTATCCGCCAAAACGATGAATTCATGGCTCAAATCCCCGCCGATGGGACCCGTGGACGCTTTCATCGGAATCGCGTGAACACCGCAGCGCGCGAACGTGCGCAGATAAGCGACGAACATTTTGTTATAGGAATGTTTCGCGCCCTCGTACGTCAAATCGAACGAATAGGCGTCTTTCATCAAAAATTCGCGGCCGCGCATCACGCCGAAACGGGGACGGACTTCGTCGCGGAATTTCCATTGAATATTGTACAGGATTTTCGGTGCTTCCTTGTAGCTTTTCAGTTCGTTGCGCACCAAGTCGTTAATCACTTCCTCGGCGGTCGGACCGTAGACCAGAACGCGGTCGTGACGGTCGGTAACGCGCAACATTTCGGGACCGTAAGCGTCGTAGCGCCCGCTGTCTTTCCACAAATCGGACGGCTGCAAAGTCGGCATCAGCAATTCCTGCGCACCCGCGCGATCCTGTTCTTCGCGCACGATGTTTTCGATTTTTTTCAGCACGCGCAATCCCAAAGGCAGCCAAGTGTAAATTCCCGCGCTGCTTTGGCGGATCATGCCTGCGCGCAGCATCAAGCGGTGGGATACGATTTGGGCTTCAACCGGATTTTCTTTCAAAGTCGGCATAAAATAACGGGATAAACGCATAGTCATACTCTTTTTTTAACACACGAAAACAACGGGCGCGGCATGCACCCTTTGGATTGAACTTTAAGCAATCCGTCGCCAATAAGCAAAGCTTTTTTAGTTTCGGCGACAAAGATTTTTAATTTGCGCCCTCTAACGCACGACCCCCGATTACAGGTCGGGGGTCGTTTTTTCATATCAATGACAGGAAACCGTTTCTTCCGGTTCTTTATCCTCGTCGGACAAAGCGGCATGCGGTTCCTCATCCTCGTTCCATTCAATCGGCACCAAAGGCTGAATCAGAGCGTGCTTCAGCACCTCCTCCGCCGTTGAAACGGGAATCAGGTTCAATCCGTGTTTCACGTTGTCGGGGATTTCCTCCAAATCCTTTTGATTATCGAAAGGAATCAGAACGGTTTTAATTCCCGCCCGCAAAGCCGCCAGCAGTTTTTCTTTCAGCCCGCCGATCGGCAGAACGCGCCCCAACAAAGTGATTTCGCCCGTCATCGCGATATCTTTGGAAACGGGAATTCCCGTCAAAGCCGACACCAGCGACGTGCACATCGCAATTCCCGCCGACGGGCCGTCTTTCGGCGTTGCGCCCTCGGGAACGTGAATGTGAATATCGCGTTTGTCGAACAGGTCTGGACGGATACCGAATTGAATCGCGTGCGAACGCACATACGACCGCGCGGCGGAAATGGATTCTTTCATCACATCGCCCAGCTGTCCCGTTTGAATGACGCGCCCGTGTCCCGGCATGGTTACCGCCTCTATCGACAGAATTTCACCGCCGACTTCCGTCCACGCCAAGCCCGTTGTCACACCGACCAAGTCCTGTTTTTCCGCAACGCCGAACGTATATACGGGAACGCCCGCGTATTTTTTCAAGTTCTTTTCGGTAACAGTCACCGATTTTTTCTTGTCCGAAGTCATCAGTTCCTTGGTCGCTTTGCGCGCCAAACCGGCCAAAGCGCGGTCCAGACTGCGGACGCCCGCTTCGCGCGTATACAGCCGAATCAGCTGACGCAAAGCCCCGTCGGTAATCGACCATTCGTTTTCTTTCAATCCCGCGGCTTCACGCTGCTTTTTAATCAAGTGGCGTTTGGCGATTTCGACCTTTTCGTCCTCGGTATAACCCGCAATGCGGATGATTTCCATACGATCCAGCAAAGGACGCGGCATTTTCAGCGAGTTCGCCGTCGTGATGAACATCACGTCGGACAGGTCGTAGTCGACTTCCAAATAATGGTCGTTGAACGTGCTGTTTTGCGCGGGGTCAAGGACTTCCAGCAAAGCGGAAGACGGGTCGCCGCGCCAATCCGCGCCCAGCTTGTCGATTTCATCCAGCAAAAACAGCGGATTGCGGGTTTTGACCTTTTTCATGCTTTGAATGATTTTCCCCGGCAAAGCCCCGACGTAAGTGCGGCGGTGACCGCGAATCTCGGCCTCGTCGCGCATACCGCCCAAGCTGGCGCGCACGAACTTGCGTCCCGTCGCCCGCGCGATGGATTCGCCCAAAGACGTTTTGCCCACCCCGGGAGGGCCGACCAAGCACAAAATCGGTCCTTTGACGGATTTTGTTTTCTTTTGCACCGCCAAATATTCCAAAATGCGCTCTTTGACCTTTTCCAAACCGTAGTGGTCTTGGTCGAGGATTTTTTCGGCGGCCGCCAAATCCGTTTGGATTTTCGCCTTTTTGCCCCACGGCAAATCAATCAGCCAATCCAAGTAGTTGCGGATGACCGTCGCTTCGGACGACATGGGGCTCATGTGGCGCAGTTTTTTCAGTTCGGACAAAGCCTTTGCATTGGCTTCGGCGGACATTTTCGCCTTTTTAATTTTGGCTTCCAATTCGTCGTATTCGGCGGAACCGTCGTCGTCGCCCAGCTCTTTTTGAATAGCTTTCATCTGTTCGTTCAGATAATAGTCGCGCTGGGATTTTTCCATTTGCTTTTTGACGCGGCGGCGGATTTTCTTTTCAACCTGCAGAACGTCCTTTTCGGCTTCCATCAATCCGTACAGTTTCTCGACGCGCGCCAGAACGTCCGCCGTTTCCAGCAAATCCTGCCGTTCCGAGATTTTCAGCGACAAATGCGACGCAATCACGTCCGCCAGTTTCGACGCGTCGTCAATCTGCGCAATCGACAGCATGATTTCGGGCGGAATTTTTTTGTTCAAGCGGACGTATTCTTCAAATTGGGAAATCAACGAACGCACAAAAGCCTGCACGTCTTCTTTTTCGTTGATTTTGTCCGCAACGGCTTCGGTTTCCGCTTCGTAAAAAGCAGCGTTATCCAAAAAGCGTTTGATTTTGACGCGTTCGACGCCTTCGACCAAAGCTTTGACCGTGCCGTCAGGCAAACGTAGCAGCTGAACCACGTTGCCGATTGTCCCCGTGGTGTACAGTTCTTCGGGCAAGGGCGAATCTAGCGACGGGTCTTTCTGCGTCAGCAAAACAATTTTTTTGTCGCCGCCCATGGCTTTGTCCAACGCTTTAACGGACTTTTCGCGTCCGACAAACAAAGGTACAATCATATGCGGAAAGATAACGATGTCGCGCAACAGCAACACGGGATAGGTTTGTTCTTGAATAGGTGTATCCATAGTCACCTTTCTCCTAGCATTAAGGGTTGTTTATTTTCCTTATAGATAAGGGACAAAAATCTGGAAAGCAAGAAGCCGGCGCTTAAAAAAATTACGACGCGGCTTCCGTTTTTTTCTTGGATTTCTGGGCGTAGATAATCAGCGGTTTGTTTTCGCCCGCGACGGCTTTTTCGTCAACGACGACTTCCGTCACGTTTTCCAACCCCGGCAGCTCGAACATCGTTTCTAGCAGCAACCCTTCGATAATCGCGCGCAACCCGCGGGCGCCCGTCTTGCGTTCAACGGCTTTCTTGGCGATTTCCTTCAGCGCCGCGTCCGTAAAGGTCAGTTTGACATTTTCCATCGCGAACAGCGTCTGATACTGCTTGACCAAAGCGTTTTTCGGCTGAACCAAAATTTCAACCAAAGCCGCTTCGTCCAAATCGTCCAAAGTCGTCAAAACGGGAACACGCCCGATGAATTCGGGAATCAATCCGAATTTCAGCAAATCTTCGGGTTCGATGTCGTGCAGGATTTCGCCCGTTTTGCGGTCGTCCTCGGCTGTGACTTTCGCCCCGAATCCGATGGAGGATTTGTTCGTGCGCTGCTGGATGATTTTTTCCAATCCCGCGAACGCTCCGCCGCAAATGAACAGAATGTTCGTCGTGTCAACCTGCAAGAATTCCTGTTGCGGGTGTTTGCGTCCGCCCTGCGGCGGAACGGAAGCGACCGTGCCTTCCATAATTTTCAGCAAAGCCTGCTGAACACCCTCGCCCGACACGTCGCGGGTAATCGACGGGTTTTCGGATTTTTTGGAAATCTTGTCGATTTCATCAATGTAGATAATGCCGCGCTGCGCCTTTTCGATATTGTAATCGGCGGCCTGCAGCAGCTTCAAAATGATGTTTTCAACATCTTCGCCGACATAGCCCGCTTCGGTCAAAGTCGTCGCGTCAGCCATGCAGAACGGCACGTCCAAAATGCGCGCCAACGTGCTGGCAAGCAGCGTTTTGCCCGATCCCGTCGGCCCGACCAGCAAAATGTTGGATTTCGAGATTTCCACGTCGGACGTCTTGGCTTCCTGCGTCTGCAGGCGTTTGTAGTGGTTGTAAACACTGACCGCCAAAACTTTTTTGGCGTATTCCTGCCCGATGACGTAATCGTCCAGCACTTCTTTGATTTTCTGCGGCGTCGGGATTTTATCGGATACCGCCGCGCCTTTTTCCTTGGCTTCATCCGCGATAATGTCGGTGCAAAGCCCGACACATTCGTCGCAGATATAGACATTCGGTCCCGCAATCAGTTTTTTGACTTCATGCTGGCTTTTGCCGCAAAAAGAACAGTACAGAGTTCCTTTTTTTTCTTCTTTGGACGGTGTTTTCGTCATCGCAGTTATCCTTGGTTTTTGTCTTGGTTTGATGTTACACGCTGCGCCAAACAAAGGCAATAAGTATTATGGTTACGCTTCCGTTTTCGGGCGGGCTTTGACCACTTCGTCGACCAGACCGAACGCCTGCGCTTCCTCGGCGCTCATAAAGTTATCGCGCTCCATGGCTTTTTCAATCGTTTCCAAATCCTGCCCCGTGCGTTCGACATAGATGTTGTTCAGCCGCGCGCGCAAAGCCAGAATTTCACGGGCGTGAATTTCAATATCGCTCGCTTGTCCGCGGAAACCGCCCGACGGCTGATGAATCATCACGCGCGCGTTGGGCAGACAGAAACGCTTGCCTTTCTGCCCCGCCGCCAGCAGCAGCGATCCCATGGAAGCCGCCTGTCCGATGCACAGCGTCGACACGTCACAACGGATATAGTTCATCGTGTCGAAAATCGCCATACCCGACGTTACAACGCCGCCGGGGGAATTGATGTAAAAAGCGATGTCTTTGTTCGGATTTTCGGATTCCAGGAACAGCAGCTGCGCGCAAATCAAGCTCGCCACTTCGTCCTGCACTTCGCCCGTCAAAAACACAATGCGTTCTTTGAGCAAGCGGGAATAAATGTCAAAAGACCGTTCCCCCCGACTGGTCTGTTCAATGACCATCGGCACCAGAGTATTCATATAAACGTCCATCGGATCGCGTTCGTGCATTTTATCCTCGCTTTATAATTCGACCAAAAGGAACCTGCGGAAAAATCCGCGGGTTCCTTCGATTTTTTCAAGCCTTAAACCGGATTATTCTTCGGTTTTGGCGGTTTTCTTTTTGGCGGGAGCCTTTTTGGGTTTGTCTTCCTTTTCGGCTTCCTTGTCGGCGGCTTTTTTAGCCGTCGATTTTTTGGCTTTTTTCGCCGCGGGCTTCGCGTCTTCGGCATCAGCCTTGTACAGTTCTTCCGGCGTTACTTTCTTTTCGTTCAGCTTCACGCCTTTCAGAATAAAGTCGATGACTTTTTCTTCAAACAGCGGAGCGCGCAAACGATCCAGCATTTCGGGATGTTTCGCATAGAAATCGAAAACAGCCTTTTCCTGACCGGGGAACTGGCGGGCTTCCATCATAATGGCGCGGTTCAAATCGGCGTCGGTGACGGCGATTTTGTTCTTCATGCCGATTTCGGCAAGCAGCAGGCCCAAACGGACGCGGCGTTCCGCAATTGCGCGGTAGGCGTCTTTGAGTTCTTCTTCGGTCTTTCCGGCGTCGTCTTCGTCCAAACGGCCGGCCTTTTTCGCGGCTTCAACCTGTTTCCAAATCGCGTCGAATTCCAAATCCAGCATACCCTGCGGAACGGGGAAGTCGTGCGCGTCCGCCAAAGCGTCCAGCAACAGCTTTTTCAAGTTGTTCATGGAAACGGCTTCGTATTCGCGCGCCAATTCGCCGCGAATCATTTCGCGCAGTTCGTCCAGCGTTTCCTTGCCGAAGAATTTTGCGAAAGCATCATCCAATTCGGCAGGCTTTTTGGTGCGCAATTCTTTGATTTTCACGGCAAAAACAGCGTCTTTTCCGGCCAAGTCTTTGGCATGGTAATCGGCGGGGAACGGAACTTTGACGGAAACGTCTTCGCCCGCTTTATGGCCGATTAACTGATCTTCAAATCCCGGAATAAACGAGTTGGAACCCAGTTCCAGCGAATAGTTTTCACCCTTGCCGCCGGGGAATTCGACGCCGTCGATGGAACCGACAAAGTCGATTACGGCGATGTCGCCTTTGACCGCGGCGCGGTCTTCTTTGACGGGTTCGGACGAGCTGCGGGCGGAAGCCAAGCGTTCCAAAGCTTTCTGCACTTCGTCGTCGGGAATGTCGGCAATCAGTTTGTCCAAGGAAATGGTGGCAAAGTCGACAGGCGTGATTTCGGGAACGACTTCAACATCCATCGTGAATTCCAAATCCTTGCCGTCGTCAAAGGAAACGACTTCGATTTTGGGGCGCATGGCGGGACGCAGGGAGCGGTCGCTCAGCGTTTTGGAGGACTGTTCCTGAATCAGTTCGTCCAACACTTCGCCCAAAACGGCTTTTTCATAGCGCTGACGCAGAAAGCTTTCGGGAGCTTTGCCTTTGCGGAAACCGGGGATGGTCGCCGTTTCGCCGATAGATTTGATTTTATCCGTGACTTTGGAAGCGATAACGTCGGCGGGGACGACGACCTTAAAAGCATGCTTCAAGCCGTCAACTTTTGTTTCAGTAACCTGCATGAACCTAAATCCTATAAAAATAAAACACGTTTCGTCTGCCGCAAAGGGGGAAACAAACTGGTGCGGGTGAAGGGACTCGAACCCCCAAGGCGCAAGCCACCGGAACCTAAATCCGGCGTGTCTACCAATTCCACCACACCCGCGTTTAACTTCGCGGAAACGATTCAACAGACTTCTATATCATAAAAAGGGAAAACTGCAAACGGATTCTTTATTTTAGCAACCGAAAGGATGAAAAAAGAGGAAAAACAGAAAAAAGGACTTGAAAAACGCCCAAAACACCTTTATACAAAAGGACGGTTACAATGCCGGCTTGGCACAGTTGGTAGCGCAGTTGATTTGTAATCATCAGGTCGGGGGTTCAAATCCCTCAGCCGGCACCATAAAAAAGCACTCCCTTGCGGAGTGTTTTTTTATGGTATCAAGCCTAAAGCGGGATTTATTCGGAATCGTCGTCCTTTTTTTCATATCGGCCGTCCATCAAAAACAGTCTATTTAGTATAATTCGGACTTGAACGGAATGCAATGAGCCTTGTCGCCGAATTGCCGTCTTAACCGCCCGCCCTCCTTTCCGTACAATCAAAGAAAAAGGAGGCGGAATGAAAAACGATACTTTTCTGGGACACCCCAAAGGGCTTTTTTTGCTGTTCGCCTCCGAATTGTGGGAGCGTTTTTCTTTCTATGCCCTGCGCTCTGTGCTGGTTTTATACTTGACCGCCTTGACGGTTGACGGCGGATTGGGGTGGAGCAAAACAAACGCTTTGCGGCTGTACGGCATTTATACGGGATTGATTTATGTCACGCCTTTAATCGGCGGCTGGCTGGCTGACAATAAACTGGGGCAACGCAAAGCCGTTTTAATCGGCGCAATGCTGATGGCGGCTGGACAGTTCGTTTTATCGGCAATCAACGGCGGATTGTACGCCGGACTGTCTTTGCTGATTTGCGGAAACGGACTGTTCAAGCCCAATATTTCAACCATGGTCGGCGATTTGTACGATCCGAACGACAACCGGCGGGACAGCGCGTTTACGATTTTTTACATGGGAATCAATATCGGGTCGTGTCTGGCCGGCATTGCCGCGGGAATTGTGTCCGCCGCTTATTCGTTCAAAGCGGCTTTTTTCGTTGCGGGATTGGGAATGTTAGCCGCTTTGGGACTGCAAGCTTTCTTTGCAAAACATTATTTGGGAAGCATCGGAACGCTTCCCGCGGCAAAAAAAGCGGTTGCGGAAAATAAAACCGCCCTTTCCGAACAGGAAACCGATCATCTGCGCGCCTTGCTGGTTTTAGGGGTGTTCTCGGTTGTTTTTTGGGCGGGTTTTGAACAAGCGGGCGGATTGTTGAATTTATTCGCTACGGAACAAATCAACCGCACGGTCGCGGGCGTGACTGTGCCGGCCGCTTTTTTCCAGTCGCTGAATCCGTTTTTTATTATTGTTTTGGCGCCGCTGTTCGCATGGATTTGGGTAAAACTGGGGGACAAAGACCCAAGCTTTACCGCAAAATTCATTCTTGCTTTGATTTTTTCGGCAACCGGTTTTTTGTTCATGCTGTTTGCGGCTTGGCAAAGCCGCGACGGATCAAAAGCGTCAATGATATGGCTGATAGCCACTTATCTTTTTCACACAATCGGCGAGTTGTGCCTGTCACCGACAGGGCTGTCCATGGTGGCGCGGCTTGCCCCCGCGCGGTGTTTGTCGCTGATGATGGGCGTGTGGTTCTGTTTTTCAGCTTTGGCGAATTTCATAGCGGGCTTCGTCGGGTCGTTTTTGGACGATTGGGGTGTTCTGCCGATTTTTGCCGTCCTGCTTGCCGTCAATGCGATTGCGGCTTTTACGCTGTGGGCTTTGTCGGGAAAACTGACCCGCTGGATGCGTAAATGTTAAAAGCCGGCGTCAATTTCGTCTTGAGTTTGACGTAAATCCAGCAAAGGCCGCCTTGACGTTTCATTAAAAACTGGAACCGCTTTACAGCGGCAGTTGTACGCTTCGCCGGGGTTGCCGCCTGCAGGGGGATTTTCCGCATCAAAAACACCGCCGTTGCGTTCGGCATGTTCCGCACGGACTCTGTCGTCATTTTGCGTTTCCCAAACGTACAGCGGCGCGTCAGCCGCTATATTCAGCAAAGCGGTTAAATTTTTATAGTCCTCCTTGGCTTCAAAATGATGTTTTACGACTTCGACTAATTTGTCATGTTCCTCTCCGTGTTCAAACAAATAAGCCGAACTGTTTAGAACATCGTTCAAATCCTTATCGGACAACATGCGGATTTCCGTCGGATCCGGCATTTTCAGCGCCGTTCCGGGAATTAAATGACGCACATCCGTCAACTGCGGATTTTTATGCAGGATTTCTTCGGGGGCGATGTTGTTTTCCTTGGCAATATTAAAAATCGTATCACCGGCTTTGACAATGTGGAGCTTTTCGATTAAGTCCTTGCGTTCATAGCGGTTCAGTTTTGCACGGTTGTTGAACACTTCGCGTTCCAAATCCGATTTTTTCAGATCTGTTCCATACTTGTCAAACAAATACATCCCCAGATTGACCGCGTTCGCATCCGTATTTTTATCACCGATAACATTGTTGAAATGACCATTTGCAACATCGTTTAAACGTCCTGCTATATCTAAATTCCAGCCATAAACATCACTTAGTTTTCCTGCATAACCATAATGGATATTCGACCAAATATCATGGTCATACAGATATTTGTTATCCCCCGGAATCATCGTCCCGAAAACCGTAGCGGGTCGTCCTTTCGCATTTGTCAATTTTTTATGAAAATACGATGAAATGTGCTTTTTTAAAACAGGTTTGTGATCCCATTTTGCGTTACTACGCGCCAGAAAAAGCATCATCTTATTTTTGATAATTAAATTACTTTTTTGTATGTTTTCGACATCTTTGTCCTGCTGTCGAAGCTTCATTTCATTAAAAATGCCCGTTACAGCTTTTTCATAATCCGATGATTTCGGATTTAAATGTTTGAATCCTTCATGTTTTGGTATATCATAAGTAGTCATCTTCATTTTCCTTTCAGAGGTTAGAGTTGTTTAATTTTCAAAATTATAAATTTTTAAAAAAATTTGGACTTAAAATTTTGTCATTATCTATTTTGGTTATGATTTCATTTTTTTCTTATGAGATTTTTTTAGGCTTCAATAAAAGCCTATCATATTTATTAAATTTAATATTGTATTTGTCATTGTGTTATATTTTCCTTAGAACCACTTCACATTCTACAAGCAATAAAAAAAATACTGTATTCGTTACACTCTTATTGGCAATAGAATTGCTATTATCGGATATATTCTCATTTTTTATATTTGTTGTGCTTCCTATCGATGTTCCATTTAAGATAGACTACACTCTATCACTCATAATACCGGCAATATTTACAGCTATACTATTTAACTCGTTTAAACCAAGAAAAATACTATTCACAATAACACTAATAATACTTCTGCTTCCAATTTATTATCCTTTCATTGCCCATTTTCTTAATCTTTATCAGATTGAATAAAATTTTTTCATAATCCGATGATTTCGGATTTAAATGTTTGAATCCTTCATGTTTTGGTATATTGTAAGCAGTCATCTTTCTTTTCCTTTCAGAGGTTTGCGTTGTTTAATTTCAAAAAGTTCAAAAAATTCAAGTATTGTTCGCAACGCTGTTGATTGCATCTATTTTATTTCTTCCAAACACTTTGAAAATAATGGGAATTGTTATCAATCTTATTTTTCCTTATACTCCATTTATTGAAGAGTAATCAAATTCCATTCACCGCGCGCACAATCGGTCATAGACGATGTTGTTCATATCGATTTGCCGGATTGTTTGCGCGGTGTCATGATCGTAATCGGCGTAAATCGGCCGATACAGCTCACAAAACCCGCCGCTTGTAAGCGTCGTGCAGCCGCTTGACAACAGCAGGATTGTCCAAATCGGAACGTGCTTTGCGCGCCGCTGCCTCGGCTTTTGATTTTTTGTCGATTGTTTCATTTTTTTCCTTTTGCCGTCCTGCCCGAAAAGCGAAAATCATTCCGCCGATCAGCAGGACGGCTTGAGCTGTCAGAATAACGGCTAAATCAGACATTTGTCTCTTTGCCGTCATTGATTTTGGCATTGACGATGGACAACACGTCCAATATTTTGACGATTTTTGCCAATACGGCATCGTCTTTTTGCGTCGGGGTCGCTTTGACGATGATTGACGCCGCCGCAACAACCGTTCCGAACCAAAACAGCACGGTTTCAAAGATTTGTCCCAAGTTTTCCATGACTTTTCCTTTCGTGTAACAATAAATCGGGGCGGAAATCAACCCGCCCCGTCGAAAACAATTCGGCTTCGCGCCTTCGCCGCAGTTTCAAACCCTTCCACACATAACCGCCCGCATAAACCCAGCGCATCAGTTCTTGCGGCACTTTGTCGTAAGCCCCGTCGTTCAGCACGCGCAGCAAAGTCGATCCTGCGAAGTTCCGCCGCCCGATATTGAAAGCGAACGAAATCAGCGCGTCTTTTTGACATTGTTTCAGCGGCACTTTAACCAGTTCCGCCACCGCGGCTTCCGCTTCGGCGACATCTTGGCGCAACAGTTCTTCGGCTTTTGCTTCGCTGACCCCTGCAGGAAAGCTTTCACCGCCTTTGACTACGTGACCGTAACCGATTGTGCGCCTGCCCGCGACACAAGTGTATTCCAGCGGCACAAAGCTTTCAAAAGCCTTGAGCATAGCCAGTCCTTTTTTGCTTATCACGCGCGCTCCCCTTGGTTTTTAAACAGAAAGTAAACGCGCCCGACGGCATAAACCAGCGTCGCAATTCCGATAAAGAAACCGACGTATTCGTTGAATACGCCAATCCACGCGGGGGCGGTCAAACCGATGCCGACCGCCCCTGCCTCTTTGACATTTTGCATTGTTTTCCCCTCCTACATGAACGTGTCCAGCAAAGACAGCGAGTACTTCAGCTTTGCGGCCTTTTTTTCCGCGCGCGCTTTTCGCATTGAGCGGTACGCTTCACCAACCGCCTGCTTTTTGTTAAATTCCGCCTCCTGCTCGGTTTTCAAATCATTGTAAAACAAGGCATCGTCGTACGAATTCGCCTTGACGCCCGAAGCCCCGATAAGTGCCAGATTTTTGCCGCGTTCTTCGTTGTTTTCGCGGCGCAGCTTTTTTTCATCCCACGCGTTTTTATCCAATGAAGCCCGAGCCTCATCCCGCGCATCTAGGTAAGCAAGTTTCGCCTTTTTCCAATTCTGCCGAACGGTCAGCAGTTTTCCCGCCGTTTTCAGTTTTTCCATTTCATCCTCCTCATATTTTGTTTGCCGCCACCACCGGGAACACACCCAATACAGTCAGCGGCAAAGGTTGATTTTGTTCAATTCTGACGGATACTCCGTTTTCCCACCCGCCCGAATACGCGACTTTTTTGTCGCCGGTAAACAAAGCCGGCGCTTTTCCCATGACATCGCTGATTTGCCGAAACGACAAAGGCTCGCCCGTTTTTTCCAACCCGATTTTAAAGCCGATGCTTTTGTATAAACGCACCAATACGGCGACAATGCGCTTTTT
The DNA here is from genome assembly GCA_002438565.1 of Alphaproteobacteria bacterium UBA6411. Classification (GTDB taxonomy): domain Bacteria; phylum Pseudomonadota; class Alphaproteobacteria; order CAAGCB01; family CAG-977; genus UBA2903. The sequence continues at coordinate 64,184 of DJPN01000006.1, forward strand.
GGCAAATTCGCCGGCCACTCCGTTTGTCAAAGGCATTGTTTGTAAAACAGACCGGAACGGCAATCCGACATGCACGACGCCGGCCGCCGTATCCAGTGTAATTTTGCCGTCTGTTACCGTCTTTTCGTTCTGCACCGCGCCGTCGGCCAAAACGGCAACCGTCTGCCCTTCCAAGTATTCAAGCCCCGAAATTACCGACACTTTATCCCCGCGATACGACGCACCGCAATCCACGAAAAAAGCTTCCATGGAATTTTCGGCATCTTCGGGCAAGCCGGTTTCCATCACTTCGATGTAGCGGACGGCTTGTCCGTTGACAACACGGCGGACGATTAGATACAGCTCGTCTTTTTCCCCGTTTGCCGTCGGCAAAGACGCTATGCTTTCAACCTTTCCGTTTTCCGTTTGAAAAGTATGCCATGCGGAAACGGATTCTTCGGCTTCGTAAGTCAAACCCGCCAGTTTTCCGTTTTTCAGCAAACACCACACAACGGGAACGGGTTCTTGCTGCAAGGCCATTTCTTTGATGCCGCCGAACGTCATGTGCGGCGCCAAAGTCGTCACATCGCGCGCAACATAGTCGTCCGAAGAGCTGTCGTACTGAAAAGCGCGCACTTTCCGGCCGTAATGCTGAACGAACAAAGTCGCATGACTGACTTTGACGGGCTGAACGGCCTCGCTGCCAAAGCTTGAGTGTCGCTGCACTTTCACATTCAGCGGCAAAGACGTGTCCCCGCTTGTCGCCGTCAGTGTAAAATCAGCCCCGACAGTGCCGATGGCCAAAGCTCTGCCGGACGACAGCCAGCAAATATCGTTGATTTGATCGGACGACAATTCGCATCCGTAGCCGTATTCCGCCGTCACACTTGCATCGGCGGCCGTCGGGGAAAAGATTTCATATTGTCCGACTTTCGACCCGTAAACGCTGTTGCCTTTGCCCAAAACCAGTCTTTGCTCAAAAAAAGTCACGGCGTTCGCATATCCCGTTGTTTTTGAAAACGCGCCCAAACGCCAAAACTTCGTCGCCGTCGCCGACAAAAAAGGATAGCCGTCTGTCCCGACCGCTTTGACAACAGTCGCCCCGACATATTCCGTGATTGTCGCGCACCCCCATTGCACATTGGGTTTGTTTGCGTGCATTAAGCGCACTTGACGGCCGACATCCGTTGCCTTGAACACCCCTGCGGAAGCCGTCAAAGTCATCGCCCCGGACAGTGCGGAGGGCGTAATCGAAATATTTTCCGCATTGACGGGCAAATACGGACCGTCCATCATTGCAAAGTCCGACAACCGCCAATCCGTCATTCCGTATCGCGTCAAAGTCTTTAACGGAAAATCCTTGTGCGCAATGAAAACGACATCCCCCGATTGGGAAAAATACAAACCGTCCAAATCCGCCTCCGCATACGGAGATTTGATTTCATAGGTCGCGCCGTTGCTCAGCACGGGTTGCCCGTGATCGAAAAAACGGATGTATTTATCACCGAATTCCAGCAAATAAGCCTGCGTTACGGAAAACTGAAAAGCATACAGACGCGCTTTTTTGTTATTGTCTTTGACTGCAGAAACAAAGCGCGTTCCGCCGCGTCTGGATACCGGCCCCTGCACCGACGGAATAAAGTTCTGCAAAACCTGACACGCGCCGCCGTATTCCTCGGTGTCAATGCGACCGCTCATCAAATCGGATATTTCCCCCGTATTGAAACGGACAAAGCCCAAAGTATCCGCCATCACAGCCTCGCTTCCAGCCAGCCGCGCTGGGTATAGCCGTCTTGAACGCCTTCCATGGCCGAAGCGGTTTTCGCCTGTTGAACAAAAGCGTGATATTCCTTGTTCAATGTTTCTTTCAGCGCAACCGACGCCGTCAGCGGAACGGCAAGCTCCGCCGCCAGTTTCAGCGCCAGCGCCTCGACAAACATCGGATCGAAAAACGTTGCGTCCTCAATGCGTGAAATGCCGACAAAACGCAGTATCGGCGCGTTGTACAAAACAGTCTGTCCTTCGACTTGATAGTTTTCCTCCTCTTCCGTCCGCCAAACACGCAAGCAATCCGCAGGTAAAGCAAATCTGTATTCATAACCGTACAGCGGTTTGTCTTTCAGCGGAGCCAAAGCATAACGCTTCAGCGCGAACCGCCAAGGGTACGACCGCAATACGAAATCGCGCGTATCCGCATACAAAGCTTTGCAGTAACGGGCGGGTTTAGTATCGTCGTCCAGCGACAAAATCACAGGTTCATCGCCGATTTTCGATAAAGCGCGATTGCACAAAGCAACGATTGAAGTCATTTTCTGCTCCTTTCACAACAAAAAAGCGGCGGAGATTTCTCCCCGCCGTTTGACAAGCAAAATCATTCTTTGCAGTTGATTTTAACGACCAGCTCTTCCTGCATGCGGGTCGCGCCGATAGCCATTTCATAGTAAACCTGCGTCGCAAAGCATTTGTCGTCACGTTCCGTGATTTTTCCGATGATATCCTCACCGATGCCCAGTTTGATGCCGTCGCTCTGGAATGCCAGACACGAACGCCCCACGGCCGCGGGACTGTCGCCCGTTGACATCACCGTCGGCAAAATCAGCGAACCGTCCGCTTTTTTCGCATTCAGCTGAACAAACTTAAAGCCCATGAATTCCTCGATTTCCCCGCGGACAAGAGCTTTCGCGGCAGCGTAATCGGCTGATGTCACTTTCGTTTCACTCAGCAAATCGTCCAGCTGCTGAGCGGACAGAACGATATAGCGCCCTTCGGACGGCGCATCGTTTTTGTCAAACAGCCGCTTGACTTCGCGCAGTTTGTCGAACGTGAATTTGGAAGCGCACGCCGCATCGACAATCTGCGACGCCGGCAAAGCAACTTCCGTCGCCCCCGTTTCGCCGGTATACGCCGCCCCCAAAGCGGCTTCGACGATTGCTTCATCAATCGCGCGCCCCATCGCCCAAGCGGCGGCGTTCGCATAATCGTTCGTCGGATCGATAAGCATGCGCACTTTGTCGTCGTTGTCGATTAAATCCGCCCAATGATAAGTGTCCAAACTCAAACGGCGGCGTTTGTGCGGCGTGTCGGACTGCGGAGTCGCGGCGTGGCGCGTCGTCTTTTTGACGGCGGCAACCTGCCCGATCTGGTCGATGAAAGCCGCCTTGCCGCGCACGCTTTCAAAACCGACCAAATTGCGCAATTTTGATCCTTTCTGCTGCACCAAAGCTTGAATGTTCGAGCTGTACTGGTCGACAAAAGAAGTGGTAATCTGTGTACTCATTTAATTTTCCTTTCTGTTTTCAATCAACAAAAAAAGCCCCGTTTCAAACGGAGCCGTTACAAAAAAACGTTTGCCCGAAATCAGTCTTCGTTGAACAAACGCTTGCGCAAAGCGTAAACAGCCTGAACGGTTTTGGCGTGATCGGGATGCTGCGCCTGCATATAGGCCGGATTGGAAGTCAACCCCGCGATTTCGGCTTTCAGCCGATCGGCAGAGGGAACAACGGCCGATTTTTCACCCACCAATCCCCTGTCTTCGCCCGCCGCATCGGCCAGCCGCATTAAAAAAGCAACGATTTCGCGGCAGTTGCACAATCCCGTTTCGTTCAAAAATTCAACAAAGCCGTCACCGCCGTACTTGCGCACCAAATCCGCCGCGCCATTTCGTCTGCGGTCAAAATCGCGTCCGAATTGACGGCGCAATTCGGATTCGGCATCCTGCACGTATGTTTCGGAATCGTTATTCAGTTCTTCCGCAAATTCACGCACGCCGTCTTCAATCCAGCCCCAAACGCCGGCCTCCTGCCGTTCGTTCAATCCCAAACTTTCAGCCAAATCGTGGAATTCGGCCTTGTCTTCATCATCGATAAAGTCGTTTACGTTACTCATTGTTTTTCCTTTCAGCTTGTTGCAATAAAGTAATCAACCGCTTTTCATCGCAAGCGGTCATCTTCAATATATCCAGAAAAGCGGCGCGCTTTCCGTCATAGAACGCGCTTGTCGCAACGCCGGACACATCGGTTACAGGGGTCAGCATATGGCATTTGATTGCCAAATCCTCCAAAACCGCCTGCCCGTTTTCGGATAAAAAAACAGCCTTGTAAGCTTGTACCAGCTCCAAGGCTTTTTTGGCTTTGTCCCGTCTGTCAAACATCGCCCTCCTCCCTTTGTCCCGTGTGAAGCAAATCTTCCGAAATGCCGTACATTTCGGCAATTTTCCGCACTGTTTTCGGAACATCGAAAACACTTGCCGCGTCCGGCTGCAGTCTTAAAAAGCCTTCCGCCAGCTCCAATGTTTGAAGCATCGCCTGCGCTTCGACCTGCCTTTGCGCCAAAGACAGCGGCGACAAATACGACACCGCCGGCATTTTCCCGTGCAAAGAGTCGGGCAAAGGCGGCAGTTTCCCGTGCCGTATCAGCAGTCCGAACACACGCTCCATCATCGGCCCCAGCAGCTCCGTTTGAATACGCCCGAACACGGGACCCAACAACCGCATTTTTTCCTCGTTTCTGTGCAAAACTTCGGTTGCGGTCATCGCGGCGTCTTTGGTCGTCATCAAAACGTCGTTGTAAAAAGCGGTGCGAAGTCTGGCTCGGATTTCGTTCATCATATCCAGCCCTATGCTTGAATTCGCTCCCGACGAAAACGGCTTCGGCGGCTCTCCGTTATAGCGGATGACTCCGCCCGGAACAGTCGCCAGCGGAGAAAACTGATCATCGTCGCGCACCAGCACGGGCGGACGGTTTGCCAGCTGAGCCGCTATCAGCGTTTCCCTCATCATCTCCTGCAGCATTTTTATGTCGGGCAAAGCCGAAAAAGCCGGCGACCGGCCGTACACTTCGCCGCTGGCTTTGCTCCAGCGCACAACGAACAAAGGCATTTCGTCAAACCCGCCGGAAAACAAGACCGTTTGGCTGTCTTTCAGCACATACGCCGATAAAACGGGCTTTTGAAAAACAGCTCCCTTTTCATACAGCGGATTAGGCAAAACAGCGTGAATGATTTCACATTCTTCTTCCTTCCCTTGCGAAAACAAAGTTTTCAACCGCTCGGGCAAAACATCCGTTCCCCATGTTTTAACGATTTTCGACACGGGCAAACGAAATACGCGGTAAACCTCGTCCACCTGCCCCGCCGCGTTTTCGGAAATGAACAGTTCGCCCAAAAAACGGGACTGAAACAACAAACAATCCTTGTCTTCGTTCCATCCGACATACAGTCCTGCCGTCCCCAGCACCGCCAAATCCAAATAAACTTCGTGGATATTGGTCGCAAAAGCCGCCGCCGGCTTTGCGATTTCATCGGCAATGATCCGTTCCGCCTGTTCCAACCATCGGCGGACAGGCTTGCTGTCGGACATGCCCGCTGTTTGCAAAGCAAACCACTTTCCCGCGGGATTTGTCATCAATCCGTGCAGCCCCGCCGCCAGCAGTTCCGCCGCGTTGACGGCCGTGGTCTCGAACAGCTTGCGCGTTCGGGGCGTTCCAGCCGTCTGAGCAACCGTAAAATCGGCTTTTCGCGGCAGGACAAGCTCGGAAATTTCCTGCCACGATTTTTCAAAATTCAGACGATTGCTTTTCAAAGCGGCAACCTTGTCAGCCACCTGCTTTGCCAAAGAAACAATCTCTCTCATCTTACAGCCCCAACAAGCTTTTGCGTCCGCCCAATCCGACAGAACTGTTTCCGCCCAGCAATCCCGCAAAAACCACTTTGGATTTTTTGCCGCGGCGGCGTTTTTCATCCAACTGATTTAAAAAGTCATTTTCTTCCGCGGCGGCGGCCTGTTCAACGGCTTGTTCCGCCGCCTGCTGTTTTCCCTGTTCAATTTGATTGTTTTCCCGCTTGGCGTCTTTGTAGCCGTGAACCGCCGCCGAAGCAAAGCCCGTAGTCATTCCCAAAATCAAAGCGGGATTGAGCATACGTTTGAAAATTTTGCTTGTAATTTTTTTCAGCTTCATTTTTTTCTCCTTGAGTATAAAAAAAGACGCCTGTAAAAACAGGCGCCTTCATACGCATCTAACGCATTGTATTAACAATATGTCATAATTTTTTCTAATTGTCAATACATTTTGTTATATTTTATTTGCTCATTCCCGCTTTGGCTTTCAAAACCGCAGGATTGACAACGGTTTTCTTGCCGCGATTTTCTTTCTTTTCCGCGATTTTTTCGGCAGCGGCGGCTTGGCGGTTTTCAATCGTCGGCAAAGGCAGCGCTTCCGGCACAATCCGTTTCGGCATATATGTAAAGTGCGGACGCATCACCAAATCCAGCTTGTTTTTCATTTCCTCGTTCTGGTCTTTGGAATAATCCAGCTTGTACGGCCGATAGCAGTTGGCATAAATATTGTTGAAGCGTTCAAACGAAACCGTTTTGGCATCATCCGTGCTGAAAAATTCTTGCGTTTCCTTTTCGGACAAATACGGCTTGCCGTTGCAGGTGCAGACTTTCTGCACCACGTCGTTCACGGGTACTTCCCGCATAAAAGCTTGATTTTCTTCTTCGCGCGTACAGTTGCGTTTGCGCTGACGCACCATTTGAATATACAGGCAGTCATAGCTGTCGCGGGTGCAGTAATCGGTGAACCATCCTTTGAACGCGGCCTTGTACGCTTCGCCGTTTTCCAGTCCGCCGTTGACCGCGGCGTTTTGGAACGGATTGACGAAATGCGGATCTTTTTCGCGCAGGCTTTCCAGCGGTTTGTCGTTGCCCTGCAAAGCCAGCTCGTAACACGCGGCGCAAGACGTCGCGGACGCGTCGGCTTCAATGGCGGCTTGGTTTTGGATGTAAGTTTTCGGCGTATCCAGCAAAGCATCCAGCAAAATGCCTTTTTGGAACTGTTGGGCGTGCCTCAATTCATGCGCCGCCGTTCCGATTAAACGGTCATGGGAACTGGTCGGATTCAAACGCAAATGGTTTTTCACTTCGTCATACGAACCGTAAGCGCGCATCGCCCCGTCGAAAGCAACCGTTGTTTTGTGTTCAACGGCATCCTCAATCAGCTGCTTGCCGATTTTGCTTTTCGCCAGTTCGTCCATCACGGCTTTGATGCGAGATTCTTCTTCTTCGTTTTCGGCTTTGATAATAGGATATTCCATTTTCCTGCCCTTTTGTCGAAAATTTTGTTTATTTCTGATAGCGATTGTACAATTTCACAAAAACGATGTCCAGCAAAATAACGCTAAAATCCTTGACTTTTTTCCGATAAACGCTTTAATCGCCTTAACACTATGGAAAAGGAGTTGCTTATGCTGAAATTTGAGGTTGAAAAAACCGTCGGACGGTCGCGTCTGGGCAAGCTCTACACCGCGCACGGCGTTGTGGAAACCCCCGCGTTCATGCCGGTCGGCACGGTCGGCACGGTCAAAGCGATGATGCCCGAATCGGTCGCCGAAACGGGGGCGCAAATTCTGTTGGGCAACACCTATCATTTGATGCTGCGTCCCGGCGCGGACAGAGTCCAACGCTTGGGCGGCCTGCACAAATTTATGAACTGGAACAAACCGATTCTGACCGATTCGGGCGGTTTCCAAGTCATGTCGCTGTCCAAACTGCGCAAAATCACCGAAGACGGCGTCGACTTCCGCTCCCATCTGGACGGCAGCCTGCACCGCCTTTCACCCGAAATTTCCATCGGCATTCAGTACAAGCTCGACAGCAACATCACGATGTGCTTCGACGAATGTCCGCCCTATCCCGCGGATAAAAAGTATGTCGCTGATTCGACCCGCCGCTCGATGCGCTGGGCAAAACGGTCGCGCGATGCGTTTGTCGACCGCGACGGCTACGGAATTTTCGGCATCGTTCAAGGCGGCGTACACGAAGATTTGCGCCTTGAATCCTGCGAATCGCTGACAAACATCGGCTTTGACGGCTACGCTTTGGGCGGTTTGGCGGTCGGCGAAGGACAGGAATTGATGTTCGACACGATTTCGTTCACCACACCTCACCTGCCCGATGACAAACCCCGCTATTTGATGGGGGTCGGCCGGCCGTCGGATATCGTTGGCGCGGTCTTGCGCGGCGTCGACATGTTTGACTGCGTCATGCCCAGCCGTTCGGGCAGAACGGCGCAAGCGTTCACACGCAACGGCGTTTTAAACATGCGCAACGCGTGTCACATCGACGATGAAAGGCCGATTGATTCGCAATGCCTCTGCCCCGCGTGCCGCAATTACAGCCGCGCGTACATCCACCACTTGTTCCGCGCCCATGAAATCCTCGGCGCAATGCTGCTGACGTGGCACAATCTGACATATTATCAAGACTTGATGAAGGGCATCCGCCAAGCGATTCGCGAAGACCGTCTGGAAGAATTCGCAAAAGGCGACTTTTCATGACAAAACCGCCGATAACCGAACACCGCCGCCGAAACGGACCGGCTCTGTTCGGATCGGACGTGCGCAAAATCATTGCCCCGATTTTGGGCAATCGCGGTTTTATCCAAGCCGATTTGCTCGCACATTGGGAGGATATTCTCGGTTCCGCTTTGGCACAAGGCGTCTTTCCCGCTTCAATACGCTTTCCCGCAGGCAAAAAGCAGGATGCCGTCCTCAACGTCAAAACCGTATCGGGCGCGTTTGCCATGGCGTTTTCGGCGCAATCGCCGGAAATTCTGTCGCGCATAAACGCTTATTTCGGCTATCCCGCAATCGCCGAACTGCGCATAGTGCAAGGCGCGCCGCCGCCCTTGAAACCCAAATCACCGCCAAAAAAAGCGGATCCCGAAAAAATCGCCCAAGCACGGCTGGCAACACAAGCTGTTGCAAACGAAGCGCTGCAGCAGGCTCTAATCGAGCTTGAAGTTTCTTTACTGGATAAAAAATAACGGTTTACCGCCGTTTGAATCTGTTATAAAAAGAAGAAAAATCCATTTTAAAAGGGAAAATCAACCATGAAAACCTTTGGCAAATCTTTTTTGACCGGCGCCGTATTGGCTTTTGCCGGAACGCAAGCTTATGCACAGGACGCGGGCTTTATCGCGAAAATCAAATCGTTTTTCGCCCCGAAAACCGTTCAGACCGGAACCGTCGCCGAATCGGCGGAATCGGAAAAAGCTCCGGTGAATCCCGATGCGCCGACGTTCGATTTTTCGGAACAAAGCATCGGCGCTCCCGACGCTCCGCTGAAAATGTTGGTTTTCACATCGCTGACCTGCCCGCATTGCACGAATATGCACTTGAATTTGATGCCTTTGCTGAAAGCCGAATACGCCGACACAAACCGCGCACAGATTATTTTCATGGACTTTCCGCTTGAACCGCGAGCCATGGCGGGTTCGCTGGTCGCGCACTGCCTGCCCAAGGACGAATACCTGCCTTTTATCGACACATTGTTTGCACACCAGATGCAATGGGCGGTTGCCCCCGATTTGAACGAAGCTTTGGCGCCTTACGCCAAACTGGCCGGAATGAGCGAAGCCAAAATGAAAGCCTGCATTTCAGACGAAAAAGCGAACAAGGAATTGATGCGAATCCGCAATTTGAACGCCATGCAGTACAAAATTCAAGCAACCCCGACTCTGGTTATCCGCTTTGGCAAAAAAACGGAAATGCTGGTCGGGCTCCCCGGAATGCAGGACGTTGCGGAAGCCGTTAAAAAGCTGACCGATCCGAATTACGTTCCGCCCGCCCCTGAACACAAGCACTAAGTCGAACTTTTCTTGACTTTTTTGTTTGGTCTTCGTATCTTAACCAACAGGCGGATATGTCCGAAAACGAACATGAACGGCTGCAAAGCATTGCCGAACGGCTGAATGTTTTGAAATCGCAAAGCGCCCCGAAACAAACGTCCTCCGCTTCGGCGGGCGCGGCAATCGGGCGGCTGATGTGGATAGCGTTCAACATCGTTTCGGATTTGATTGCGGGTGTGGTTTGCGGTCTGGGTCTGGGCTACGGTTTGGATGTCTGGCTGGGAACGCGTCCTGTTTTCATCGCCGTGTTTTTGATTTTAGGATGCGCCGCGGGACTTTTGAACGCCGTTCGTTTTTTAAACAGCTTTGAACGGCGCCGCAGGGAAAAAGAAGCGCGCGCACCGCAGAAGGAATAAGAATTGTGTCCGGACCGATAGAACAATTTGAAATCAAACCGATAATCGCGCTGCCGAAAGTGGACGGCGTGGATTTGTCGTTTACGAATTCGTCGTTGTTTATGGCGTTGGGCGTTGCGGTTTCTTCGGTGTTTTTCATCTGGGCAATGCATAAAAAGCAGATGATTCCGTCAAAACTGCAGTCCGTTGCGGAAATGGTCTACGAACTGATTACGGGCATGGTGTCCGAAATGATCGGGTCCGAGGGACGCAAATACGTTCCGTTCATCTTTACGATATTCACGTTCACCGTGATGGGCAACCTGCTGGGGCTTTTGCCGTACAGCTTCACCTACACCAGCCACTTTGCGGCGGTGGGGGCGTTGTCCGTGTTTTCGATTTTGATAACGGTCGTCATCGGTTTGAAAAAGCGCGGATTGAATTGGTTCACGAACTTTTTCCCGCACGGCACGCCTTGGGCGATTGCGCCGATTTTGATACCTATTGAAATCATATCGTTTTGCTCGAAACCGTTCAGCCTGACCGTCCGTCTGACGGTGAACATGATGGTCGGACACATTATGTTGAAAGTCATCGCGGGCTTTATCTACGATTTGAGCTTTTGGGGCGGATGGTTGCCGTTGGCGTTCATCGGCTGTCTGACATTGTTTGAAATGATGATAGCCGTGCTGCAAGCCTACATTTACACCATTTTGACCTGTGTTTATCTGAACGATGCGTTGCACGCGCATTGATTCGACGTTGTAGTCAGTGCTTTTAAGGAGATAAAAAAATGGAAGCCAATTACATGCAATATATCGCCGATGCGGCGAAGTTTTTTGCGGCGGCGTTGTGCGCTTTGAGCATGAAGACCGCGGCGGAAGGCGTTTCCAAAATCTGGATTACCATGATTGAAACCGTAGGCCGCAACCCGACGGTGAAAAACGACGTCAACGCGTTCGGTCTGATCGGCTTTGCCGCGACGGAAGCGATTGCGCTGTACGCGTTGGTTATCGCGTTGATTATGCTGTTCCTGTAATCGTTTTACAATCGAGGTTTGCCGATGTTGCCGCAACTGGACCCGACGTGGTATGCGTCTCAAAGTTTTTGGCTGCTGATTACGTTTTGCGCAACGTTTATCGTTGTGTGGCGTTTTGTCATGCCTTTGATGCGCGCGACGGTTGACGCTCGGCAAACCCGATTGGAAACGGATTTAAAAGCGGCCGAAGACTTGAAAAACCAAGCCGAATCCCTTTTAAAGCAATATGAGGCCGCGATGATCGGCGTTAAAAAGCAGTCGCATGAAATTCTAGCCAAAGCGCAGGATGAAATCACCGCCTCTTTGGCGCAAACGGAAAAGGACTTCGACGCCCGTCTGGCGCAGCATCTGGCGGCCGGCGAACAGCAGCTTGAAGCGGCTAAAGCTGAAGCGCTGCAAAGCGTTCGCCAAATCGCAACGGATTTGACGGGCGAAATCACGCAAAAAATCACGGCAACCGTTCCGACAGCGGCGGAATTGTCCGACGTCATCGATTCGGTGTTAAAGGAAAACAACTCATGATTATTTCCCCCGCTTTTGCCGCCGAAACGGCATCGCATCACGGCAGTATGTTCCAAGACCCGACATTCTGGGTCGGTGTGGCGTTTTGCTTGACGGTCGCGCTGTTGGTCAAACTGGCAGGGAAATCGGTTTCCGCCGCGCTGCAGGCGCGTGCGGACAAAATCGCGCACAAGCTCAACGATGCGTCCCAACTGCGCACGGACGCTCAAAAAATGTTGGACGATTACCTTGAAAAACATCAAAACACCGAACAGGAAATCGAAGCCGCATTGAAACGCGCCCGCGCCGATGCCGAACATCTGAAAAAAAACATTCAAGCGGATTTCGACATCAAATTAAAAAACAAAGAAGCCGCCACGGAGCTGCGTTTAAAACGGGCTGCGGACGAAGCTTCCGAAGAAATCCGAAATTCGGCCGTTTTCCTTTCTTTGAAATCAGCCGAAAAAATCCTGCGTAACAAATTGAGCGGCGATGCGGGCAAAGCGTTCTTGAATCATGCGATTGACACCCTGCCCCAAGTTCTGTCCAAAAAAGATTTATAGACATTTCCCCAAAATCGGCGGATACTTGATTCCGTTTTTCCAAGGACGGCATCAATGACTTCATTGTACGAAAAATTCATGGCGGCGGGTTCGGTCAAAAGTCTTTTGACGGGACGGGAATATCCGTTGCCGCAACAACCGTCCAAACAAAACGGGGCAAACTCTGCGCCCGCCCCCGATTTAAAAGAAGAAAAACAATCCGATTAAGCTTTCAGCCGTTTTTCAACCGACGCCGCGTGCGCGGTCAATCCCTCGGCTTTTGCCAACAGCACGGCGGCTTGCCCGATTTCATCCAGCGTTTCAGCGGTGCAGGACAAAATCGTCGAACGCTTCATAAACGTCTGCACGCCCAGCCCCGACGAAAACCGCGCACTGCGGGCGGTCGGCAAAACATGGTTCGGTCCGCCGACATAATCGCCGACAGCTTCCGGCGTATGCGTTCCCAAAAAGATTGACCCCGCGTGATGAACCGTCTTGCACAATTCTTCGGGTTCTTTGATGCACAGCTCCAAATGTTCTGGCGCGACACGGTCGACCAAAGCCCCCGCCTGCTCTTTCAAATGTTCCACAACAAAGATTGCGCCGTTGTTTTCCCAGCTCCGGCGGGCGATTTTTTCACGGCTCAAAGTCGGCAGCTGCGCTTCGACTTCCGCTTTGATTTTCTCGGCAAAATCCGCATTGTTTGTTACCAAAATCGACTGCGCGGAAACGTCGTGTTCGGCTTGGCTCAGCAAATCGGCGGCAACCCATTCGGGGTTGGCGGATTGATCGGCAACAACCATAATTTCAGACGGCCCCGCAATCATATCAATTCCGACTTTGCCGAACACCTGCCGTTTTGCCGCCGCCACATAAGCATTCCCCGGACCGACAACCATGTCGACAGGCTCAATCGTTTCCGTTCCGTAAGCCAAAGCGGCAATCGCCTGCGCCCCGCCAATTTTGTAAATCTCGTCAATTCCGACACAGTCTGCGGCGGCCAGCACCAGCGGATTGATTTTCCCGTCGGGCGTCGGCACAGCCATCACGATACGCTTGACCCCCGCGACTTTGGCGGGAATCGCGTTCATCAGCACGGACGACGGATAAGCCGCCGTTCCCCCCGGCACATACAGCCCCGCGGAAAACACGGGCGTCCACCGCCACCCCATCAAAGCATCCGTTTCGTCGTTGAAAAAATGGCTTTCGGGCATCTGCTTTTCGTGAAAAGCCTCTATGCGTTCCGCCGCCAAATAAAGCGCGTCCAAAACGTCTTTGTCGCACGCCGCCACCGCTTCGTCGATTTCGGTTTGGGTAACGCGCATCGTCGCGGGAGTCAAATCCACGCGGTCGAATTTCTGCGTATAAGCGCACAAAGCCTCATCACCCTTTTTGCGCACATCGGCAACGATTTCCGCCACAACCGTATTGACATCGGCGTCGTTTTCGCGCTTGACCGACAGAAAAGCCTTGAATTTCTCTTCAAAATCCGTATCCGTCGACGATAAAAACAAAGTCATTGTACAGCCTCCTTAAAAGCATTCAGCCACGCCGTCATTTCGTCGGGGCGGGTCTTGAAAGCCGTCCTGTTCATAATCAAGCGCGCGGAAACATCCATAATCGGGTCGATTTCCACCAGCCCGTTCGCTTTCAGCGTCGCTCCCGACGACACCACATCGACAATGCGGTGACACAGCCCCACCGTCGGCGCCAGCTCCATCGCCCCCGACAGCTTGACACATTCGGCTTGAATCCCTTTGCTTTGATAGTATTTCTTCGTAATGTTCGGATACTTCGTCGCCACGCGAATATGCCCCGCGCGGTCAAAGCCGTTTGCATTGTACCCGACGGGCGCGGCGGCGGCCATTCGGCATTTTCCGACCCCCAAATCCAGCGGAGCGTAAATTTCGGAGTAATCGAATTCCGCCAACACATCATTGCCGCACACGCCGATTTGCGCCGCGCCGAACGCCACAAAAGTCGCCGCATCAAAGCTGCGCACGCGGATAAGCTCGACATTTTCGCGGTTGGTCTTAAAGCGCAGCAAGCGCGACTTGTCGTCGAAAAAAGCGTCCTCGGGCTGAATGTCCGCCTTTTTCAAAACGGGCATCAGCTCGTCCAAAATGCGCCCTTTCGGCAAAGCCATAATCAGATTGGGCATTTCATTCTCCGGGGATGCGCTCGATAATCGCGCCGCACGCCGACAGCTTTTCTTCCAAATGCTCATACCCGCGGTCAAGGTGGTATACGCGGTTGACAATCGTTTCGCCCTCGGCGACCAGCCCCGCCAAAACCAAACACATCGACGCGCGCAAATCGGTCGCCATGACTTCCGCGCCCGACAGCTTCGGCACGCCGCGCACAATGGCGGACGACGGCCCTTGAACATTGATGTTCGCCCCCATGCGCGCCAGCTCGGGAACGTGCATAAAGCGGTTTTCAAAAATCGTTTCCGTAATCAAGGACGCGCCGCTTGCCGTCGCCAGCAAAGCCGTCATCTGCGCTTGAACATCGGTCGGGAATCCGGGGTAAGGCTCCGTCATCACATCCGTTCCGATAAGGTAAGCGTTTTCCGCATCGGCGATAAAGCCGTTTTCCGTTTCCTGCAAATCAACGCCGCAGTCGATCAAGATGCGCGCCACAGCCGCCATATCGTTCAAATTCGCATCGACCAGCTCGATTCTGCCGCGGGTGATTGCCGCCGCAATTGCATAAGACGCCGCCTCGATGCGGTCGGAAATAATGCGGTGGGTCGCCTTATGCAAACGGTCGACGCCTTCAATGGTTATCGTATCCGTCCCCTCGCCCGTGATTTTCGCCCCCATCGCAATCAAGCACTTTGCCAAATCGGCGATTTCCGGTTCGCGCGCGGCGTTGCGCAACACGGTCACGCCGTCCGCCAAAGTTGCCGCCATCATAATGTTCTGCGTTCCGCCGACGGTTACTTTCGGGAATACGATTTCCGCACCGTGCAAACGGCCGTGAGCATTCGCAACAATGTAACCTTCTTTGATTTCGATTTCCGCGCCCATTTTTTCCAAAGCGGATAAATGCATGTCCACAGGGCGCGTCCCAATGGCGCATCCCCCCGGCAGCGACACTTTCGCCTTGCCGAACCGCGCGGTCAAAGGCCCTAAAACCAAAACGGACGCACGCATCTTGCGCACAATGTCATAGGGGGCTTTCAAATTGAAAATATGCCCGCCGTCAAAGCACAAAGCCCCGCCCGCTTCGTCTGTCATCGTCAGCTTGACGCCGTGCTGGGACAATAAAGCGGTCATCGTCATAATGTCCGCCAAATGCGGCAGATTCGTCAAAGTCAGCACCTCGTCCGTCAACAGCGAAGCCGCCATTAACGGCAAAGCGGCGTTTTTCGCCCCGCTGATAGCGATTTTTCCCTTTAAAGGCACGCCGCCGACGATTCTGATTCGATCCATGACCCCAATCCCAAAGTTTAAAAAAAACGATACAGATTTTTATCGCAGGGGCGGCTTAATCGCAAGCTTTATTTGTGTTTTCGGCTTGCCGTTCCTTTTGTTCCAGCAGCTTTTGACGTTCTTCGATTTGTTTTTTGCGCAAAGCCAGATTCCTGCGCAGCATTTCGGCTTGCTTTTGGAATTTGGCGTCTTGTTTTTCACTGTCAACCATGGGAAATCTCCTTTTTGTCAAGGATTGCAAAACCCCGCCCGCCTGACAAGCAAAAAAAACAGCATCGGCGGATTTTTTGCTTGCACAAAGGGAATAATTCTTATATACCTCTCCTTGTCGCCGCTGTAGCTCAGTGGTAGAGCACTTCCTTGGTAAGGAAGGGGTCGCGTGTCCGATTCACGCCAGCGGCACCATAAAGAGGGCGGAAACGTTAGGTTTTCGCCCTTTTTATTTTCAATCCGTCAAACATAAAAAATCCGTCAAACATTGGACGGATTTTCTGTTTTTGTTCTCAAGCTCGTTTTGATAATTCTGCGTGTTCACAGCAAGCTTTCGGCTTCCGCCAATTTTCTCAGAAATAAATTTGCGAGTTCGTTTTGAATAAATAACCTTAGAAACTCATGTTTTTTAAAGGTTATAATAATGAAAACAAAAAAGTGTCGCAAACGCCTAAAAAAGCTCATAAACCGCATTATCTACGGAATTGCGGTGCTACTAATCCTCGCTCTCCAATTCGGCGTTAATAGCCTGTCTAATCTGCTCTTTTTCCACATCAGAAATCAGTTCGGCGGCCAACAGTTTATCGCGGACAATTCGCAATTCTTTGAGCGTCAGCCGCCCGCGAAATTTAGAGGGGTTGATACGTTCTGCCGGATAATAGAAAACCTTGCAGCAACTGATGAAGCTATCCTGTGTCAAGAAATTGTGGTTCCTTTGACGAATAGGCGTGCAATCGTATTTTTTTCGATTTTCGGAGTTAATCAAAACGAAACAAAGTGATGCCACGCAAACGCATATGCTGAATTTTTCTTTCCGAGGTTTGATTTCGTCGTTTTGAACTAAATAAATATCGCCGACTCGTAAAGACATTAAAGAACCATATCCTTGGAAAAGCCGCCTATTTCTTCATAATATGAACGGACTTCCTCATTATCGGCTTCTATCATATCTTCGTAATAAACCTCTTTATCCTTACGGTTTGCGGCATTTTTATACGCAGGATGAGCGTGATTTTTATCTTGAATTTCTTCATCACTCAAACTTCCGTACTCGGATATTCCATGTTCCAGAGCTTTGCGCGCGCCAATAGATAGGAGAGCGTTATTGCATTTCCTTGTAGCTTTCAATGTGGAATTTATGCCAACTTCTTTTCTGACGAATGGCAAAACATCTGCATCAGATGTATTGACAAAGGCTTCTTTGTTCCCCCGCACCATCTCATGCGCCAATTCCGGAACGGTTCCTTTTCGCAAAGCTTCATACCGATCACCCGTCAAGGGAGCCCCATAACGGTTCAAACTGAAGCAATCGGCCGCAAACAGAATTTTCATCATCTGATAGACGGTCGTATCGGGGCTACTTTCCAAGACATACAAAATAGCCTCGACAATTTTCTGCGGGTTGGCGGTGAATTGAATTTTCCCCATTTTTACCTCTTTCCGTGAAACGGAATATCATATCCGGCTAAGTTTTCAACACTTAATTTTTATTATAGCATTTTTTTTCCGCTTTACCATCCCGCTCTTTGAAGGGGCGGATTTGCCCAAGCGAATCGAGGATGTCCGCAAAAACAAGGGGCGGTTTTTCCGCCCCTTGAAAAATCCGGACGCGTTTACTTCGCCGGCGGAAGGAAAGAGCTGATTTTTTGCATGGTTTCCTGTTGTTCCTTGATTGTTTTTCTGGCTTGTTCCAATTCCGCCGTCAGTTCGCTGAACCAGTCTGATTTGATGATATGGCATTCCGCCATCATCAGCATGGTGATTTTGCGGGCGATTTTTTCCTCTTTCGTTTCAGGCGGCGGCAAAGCCGTTTGTCCGTTCGCCGACGCGCCGTCAACGTGTTCCGCAAGGGCGGTGATCACCCATTTGCGAAACGCCGCGGCTTTGGGCGTGCGCGCGAACATTCCGATCAGCCACGCGCCCTCCCGGTTGAAAACGCGGACTCGCGTCCGTCCCTGTTTGATGATCCGCGTCATTTCCGGCGTGAACTCGTCGGCGTGCTGTTGGTAAATGCTGTTGATTTTGTCGGCGCGGGCGAAGTTCAACGCTCCACCGATTTGGTGGAGTGTCATCATCGGCTGACCGTCCACGGTGATCAGTTCGATGTCTTGATTTTCAAATTTTACGATTGAGTTTGTCATTTTCGATTTCCTTTTGATTGGGAAGCCTTGACCCGCAAGGCGTCGGGAGCTCAAAAACGCGTCGAAAATCGCGCGGTCGTCCTTACGGATAGACCACTCCCGACGTAAATCGGGCATAAAAAAGACGTGCTGACGGGACGTTCTACCGTTTTCGATGCGTTTTTGAAGCGCAAGACAAACGGTAGCGCGCCGCGGAGTCGGTGTCAAGGGAAAATGTTTTGTTGCATTTTGTCGCGTTTTGCTTTATATTGATAATGAAAGGCAGGTGTTCCCATGAACCAGATGATAGCCGTCCGGCTCCCGAAATACATGGTTGACGACGCGAAACGTTTCGCGGATTCTCAGTTGCGCAGTTTGCCGAAGCAAATCGAATACTGGTACCGCTTGGGCAAAGCGTGCGAACAAAATCCCGATTTGCCCGTCGAATTCGTAAAAGAATGTCTGGACGGCGCGAACGAACCGTCCGTTCCGTTTGATTTCGGGGACGGAAATGCGGATTGAACAAAAGCTTTCCTTTAAAAAAGCGTACAAAAAGCTGAAGCCGAACCAGAAAAAAGACGCGGACGCGGCTTTGCGGGCGATTTTCGACAATCCCGAAATCGGCGAACAAAAGCGCGGGGATTTGGCTTGGTTGCGCGTCCACAAGTTCAAAATGGTCGGGCAACTGACGCTTGTCGGGTACACCGTCGACGACGACAAAATCGTGCTGACGCTGATCGCTCTGGGGACGCATGAAAATTTTTACCGCGATTTGAAGTAATTTCATCTTCATGCGATTCTGTCCCCCAGTTTTTTTCAGTTAATTGTCGCCGGATTGCCGTTCGCATCCGCCGAAACGATTTTGTCCGACGCGGCGAAAATAATTTGGATTTTTAGTTGCCCTGGCATTTGGCTGATTGCGGAAAGCAAAGCTTCCCACGCTGGTTTTGCGTCTTCGTTTGTTTTCGCGTCCATCAGAAAACAGCCTTTGCCGTCAACGGTCAACGCCATCATGTAAGTGTCCGCCCGTTCCAAAGCCTTTACGGCTTTGGCGCGGTCGGTGTTGTATTGTTTTATCGAGTATTTTTCAGCCTCCGATCATCGCGCAGGCGGTGATCGCCGCGACGGTTAAAATCAGCGCAAAACGTTTCAGCAGGCGCGCGCGGCGCATTTTCTTGATGCGGCGCGGCGTCATCGGGTTTGACAATGCGAAAAGCAGTTGCGCGGGAATTGTGTTTTCTGTTATCATTTCTCTTGTCCTGATTTGCGGGCGTGTCCTTTCCAAGAAGGCGCGCCCTTTTTTGTTAAAGGGGACGGAACGGTGCATAAGATGCCTTTTCAAAAGCGTTTTTTCACCGTTCCGCCATTCGGCTTTGTCAGCCGAATTTCTGTTTCAATTTTTCAATCGCGTTGTGCGCCATGGCGTCCGAACGCGGGCAATAGACTTCCAAAATCTTCTGCGATTTCGTGATGTTGTGTCCCGTCACCGCCGAAAGTTCAAACGCGGTGCAGCCGCTTTCCGCCATTCTGACCGCCGCCGTGCGCCGCAGGTCGATGAATTTCAAATCCGAAAAGTCGATGTGCGGATTCTGCGCCTGCGCTTTGGCTTTCAAGCGCGCAAAAACGTGTTTGAAATTGTCGCGTTTGTAGGGAAAGCCCGTTTCCTCCGACGTGATTGTTAGAAAGAAGTATGGTAAAAGAGAGCGGAAAGGATCGGCGGACGAGCGTCTCGTGATAGGGAAAACTCCCGACGTCATAAAGCTCTCCGCCGATCCGAATGTAAATACACTTGATGGGTTGGAAGTACCACCACAGCGTGCGTACGTTAACAATACTTTTATAGGCATCGAC
>DJPN01000023.1 GCA_002438565.1 Alphaproteobacteria bacterium UBA6411
CGTTTCGGGCAAAACGATATTCAGCGTCCCGCCCGTGATTTTGTCCGCCTGCAAAACGCCGCTGACCGTCAGCGTCCCGTCCAGCGCAACGGCTTTAGCTTTAATGCTTTGCGCGGTCAAAATCGACGCCCCGTGAAAGGTGGTTGGCGTATTAAACTCGATTTTTCCTGCCGCGGATATTGCATTGCTGGTAAAGTCGTATTTGGCTTCTCGGTCGCCGCTAAAAGTCAGATTGTTGTTCAGTGCGGCAATGTTAATCCCGTCGAAATACGCGGTTTTATCGGGGGAAAGCTGTTCGGCGGAAGCTATCTGCACGGAAGCATTATTGATTTTCAAGGTTCCGTTTCCTGAAATTTTACCGGCAATTTTTTCGAGAGCGCTTGATGAGTATCGTTCTATAACGTTTTCAAAATTCAATGAGTTTGCCGACAGATCCGAAGTAATCCGTATACTGGAGACTACTCCTGAATTACTGTTGGTAGTGTATATATTTAATGTTTCGACATACGATCCTTTAAGCGGAGATACGCTGAATGCAGAATTATTCATTTCCAATTCGGCGACATTCATTTTTCCGTAAAATTCGGCGCCGCTTTCCCAAACGGTGATTTTTCCGCCCGTCACATCGCCGGTGAATTTTCCGAACAACTTCAGCTGTGCCGCATCATCCATTTTCAAGACGCCCCGCGTTCCATCACTTTTTTTCAACGTCAGAGAAGCTTGAGTGTCGTTGTATCCAATCCTCAGACTGTCTTTTGCCAATATTTCATCGGAAATGATGGTGTTGTCGCCTTCCAAAAAATGGGAAGAAGAAATATCGACTGTTTTTGCCGTTATGTTTGTGCCGATAAACACAGAGTTTGTTGTCAGTTTGTTTTTTGCAAAAAGGGAAACGTTTTGAAGTTTTCCGGATGATATGGTTGCTTCATCGTTTTCGAAATAAATCGCCGTTGTTCCGTCACCGATTATACGGGCGTCATAATCAGCAAAAGTTAAATCTTTTGAAATTGTGACAGACGTGTTGTTTTTCAAATTGATTAAATTTTCAATCAACAGCGTGTCCGATTTTATCTTTACGTTGTCAAAATAAAAATTATTCGTATAAGCGGCTTTCAATTCTTTGACGGACAACGTGTTGCCGTTTCCAGAAATCGTTACGGATTGGGGAGGCGTCGAAGACTTGTCGGATTGTATAACCGTATCAATGGCGATATCGTCCTCCATGGTCAAAGTTACGGGATTTTTTGAACTGTCCAATTCCAGCGTATTGCCCGACGAATTGACATAGTTCAGCTGCATGCTGTCCTTTGACCAGATATAATTATCGCTTATTCGGATAGTGGAGTTTTCCAAAGCTCCGAGGAAAGCGGCATTGCCTGTTATGCTGAGCGTGCCGCCGCTTAGTACGGTATCACCGGTATCACTCAACGTAAGAGAAGAACCATCCAAAAGGTTAAAGTTGATCTTTGAAATCTTGCCTACAGCAATGTGAACCGATCCGGCAATGGACAGTGTATTATCATTTCCCTTAAAGCCGGTCATTGACTTTAACCAAATATCTTTCAGCGTGCCATTCCCCTCGATTATCGTAGGGGATTCCCGGTTTTGAATAATATAGTTTCCTTTGCCGTCAAGAGTGCAGTCATTTGTGAAAACAATCTTGTCGACATCATTTAAGGGATCTCTGAGCGTTGAGTCGTTAGCTACGGTTATTGTGCGGTTCTCTCGCGTATAAGCCTCCGCCGTGTGCGGCATCAGCGCGCCCGTAAAAATCATCATGTTCATCAGCGCGCATTTCATCAAAACGGCGCGGTATTTTGCGGACAGTTCACGCAAAGCGGTTTTGGACAGTTTCATTGTTTTCCCCCTCAAAAAAACAAACGGACGTCAGACTTTTAGTCTATCGTCCCGCGGATTTATTTGCAAATATATTTCGGTTTTTGAATCAAAATAAACGTCCCTTTTATTTGATTAAGAGGGAATTTTTATCCTGCTTTCAGCGTTTTAACGGCTTCGTCTTTGCCGAACAAATACAGCAGGACACGCAAGGCTTTGCCGCGTTCGGATTTCAATTCGGGATCAATATTCATAATATATTTCGCATCGTTGCTTGCCATTTTCAGCAAGTCCGTATGCGCCGCCAAATCGGCAATTCGGAATTCGGGCAAGCCGCTTTGCTTTGTTCCCAATACTTCGCCCGCGCCGCGCAAAGTCAAATCTTGTTCCGCGATTTTAAAGCCGTCCTGCGTTTCGCGCATGGCGGTTAGGCGGGCTTTGGCGGTTTCGCTCAGCGGATCGGCGTAAAGCAGCAAACAGGTGGACGCTTTTTGCCCGCGTCCGATGCGCCCGCGCAACTGGTGAAGCTGAGCCAAGCCGAAGCGTTCCGAATGTTCGATGACCATAACGGTTGCGGCGGGAACGTCCACGCCGACTTCGATAACCGTCGTTGCGACCAGAATATCCAATTCGTTGCCCGCGAATTTTTGCATAATCGCGTCTTTTTCCGCGCTTTTCATTTTGCCGTGAACCAGTCCGACGCGGTTCGGATAAAGCTTTGACAAATATTCAAACCGCTGTTCCGCGGCGGCGAGGTCGATTTTTTCGCTTTCCTCGACCAAAGGGCAGACCCAATAGGCTTTGTTGCCGTCCGCCAGCGACCGCCCCAAAGCGGCGGCGACTTCGTCCAGCCGCGCGGCAGGCAGAACACGGGTGGCGATTTCTTTGCGCCCCGGCGGCAGTTCGTCAATCTGCGACACGTCCATATCGCCGTAACAGGTGAGGGCGAGCGTGCGGGGAATGGGTGTCGCCGTCATCACCAGCATATCGCTTTTGGTGCCTTTTTCGGACAGACTCAAACGTTGATGAACGCCGAACTTGTGCTGTTCGTCAATGACGGTCAGCGCCAAGTCTTTAAAAGTAACATCTTCGGAAAAAAGGGCGTGCGTGCCGACGACGATGTTTGCTTGTCCCGATGAAATTTTGTCCAAAATCTCCTGCCGCTTTTTGCCTTTGTCGCGTCCCGTCAGCAGCACGATGTTAACGGCGTCGCCCGCGAATTTTTGCAGGGTCGCAAAGTGCTGGTTCGCCAGAATGTCCGTCGGCGCCATCAGCGCGGCTTGCGTTCCCGCTTCAACGGCGTTCAGCATCGCGAACAGGGCGACCAAAGTCTTGCCGCTGCCGACATCGCCCTGCACCAGACGCAACATTCTGTCCGGTGATTCCATATCGGCGTTGATTTCTTTTAAAACGCGGATTTGTGCGCCAGTAAGCGAAAAGCTTAAACCGTCAAGAACGTGTTTTCGGATTTTGCCGTTTCCTTTGATTTTCCTTCCAGACAGCTTTTTCATGCTTTTTCTGACCAAAGCAAGGGCAAGCTGGTTTGCCAACAGTTCATCATACGCCAAACGGGCGCGCGCGGCAGGCAAAGCGGACAGATCGTCTTCGCTTTTCGGGGCGTGAACGGTTGCCAAAGCGGCATTGAACGGCGGCCATTTTTCGCGCGCCGTCATTGCCGTATCCTGCCATTCGGGAAGCGTCGGCAGCTTGTCCAATTCACTGCGTATGGCTTTGTTCAAGACCTTGCCCGACAGTCCCGCGGTCAGCGGATAAACGCACTCTATCGCCGGGATTTTGTCTAAATCTCCTGCAGGAACGATATAGTCGGGATGCAGCATTTGCGCAAAGCCGTTCGACCGCTCGACCTTGCCGCTAATCAACCGCGGCTGACCCAGCGGCAGAGCTTGAGCGGGGTAATCGCCGAAAGCGTGAAAGAAAACAACGTTGATTTCGCCCGTTTCGTCGCGGCATATTACGCGGTAAGGGCTTTTTCGCGCGGCGGGCTTGCGGTGTTCGACGGCGGTGACTTCGATTGTGGCGACGCTGTTTTCGGGCGCGTCGGCAATCGTTGTTTTCAATCGGCGGTCAATCACGCCCGTCGGCATGTGCGCCAACAGGTCGAAAACGACTTTGCACCCCAGCTTTTCGCACAAGGCGGCGGTTTTCTTGCCAATGCCCGCGACGCTGTCCAAAGCGGCAAAGTACGGGTATAAAATTTCGGGGCGCATGGGCGTTTCCTAAAAATAACAGATGATTTTCTTTTGTTCCTATTGTAATTTATCTGATTAACGGAGCAAGTTTAAAAATGCCGAAATTTACAAAAAGTCCTCAAAAAAGCCTGCTGGCAGGCGTTCCCGAAAGCTTTGCGCCGATTGCGCTGAGCGAAATCGCCAAACAAACGGGCAATGTGCTGTATGTGTGCCGCGACGAAATGCAGCTGGCGCAAACGGCGGCGAATTTGACGTTTTTCGACACGGCGGCGGAGGTTTTGACTTTTCCCGCTTGGGACACCGTGCCCTATGACCGCGTGTCGCCCAACACTGATGTTGTGGCAAAAAGGCTGGAAACGCTGACCCGACTGCACGGCGGCAAAGGAGGACAGCCCCGCATTGTGCTGACGACGGTTGCGGCGTTGCTGCAGCGCGTGCCTCCGTTCGGCTTTTTCGCCGCGTCTTTGACCGCCGAGGCGGGCAAAACGTTTGACGAAGAGGCTTTCAAAGCTTTTTTGGAAAAGAACGGCTATCAGCGTACGGAACAAGTCATGGAGGCCGGCGAATATGCCGTTCGCGGCGGGATTGTCGACGTGTTCGCCCCGGGGACTGCCGAACCGCTGCGCCTTGATTTGTTCGGTGACGAACTGGAAAGCATCCGCACGTTTGACCCGATGACCCAGCGCACCAGCGGCACTTTGTCCCGCTTTGTGTTCCGTCCCGTCAGCGAAGTCGCTTTGGATGCCGAATCCGTGTCGCGGTTCAGAACGCAATACCGCGAGCTGTTCGGCGCGGGAACAAACGATATTTTATATGAAAGCATTTCGGAACACCGCCGTTTCCAAGGCATGGAGCATTGGCTTCCGCTGTTTCACGACGGTATGGACACGCTGTTTGCGTTTGTTCCCGACGCGGTTGTCGTTTGGGAGTATCAAGCGGACGAAGCCGTCAAAGCCCGCTTTGAACAAATCGAGGAGTTTTACAACGCTCGATTGGATGCCGAAAAGAACGGGCTGAGCGAAAGCGGCATGATTTATCACCCTGTTCCCGTCGAACGGATGTTCATGGGGGCGGACGAATTGCAGGCTTTGATGAGAACCCGCGCGGTGTATCAGCTGTTTCCGTTTGTCGCGCCCGATTACGACGGCGAACTGCCCGTGCAGGACATGGGCGGCAGAAACGGCAAGGATTTTTCCGCCGAACGCGCCTTGCCCGAAATCGACATTTACGACGCGGTGCGCAAGTTTATCGTTGCGGAACGTTTGGCGAAAAGAAACGTGATTTTGACCGCTTTTACAAACGGGTCGCGTTCCAGAATCGCAGGACTGCTGAAAGAACGCGGCATTCCGACAACCGAGGTTGCGACATGGGCGGAAGCTTTGGCGACAAAGGACGGCACGGCTTTTGCCGTTTTGCCGCTGACCGAGGGCTTTAAGACGGATTCTTACACCGTATTGTCCGAAGCCGACATTTTCGGCGATCGATTGGCGCGTCCCGTGCGTAAAAAGCGGCGCGGCGACCAGTTCATTTCCGATGTGTCCGCTTTGAACGAAGGCGACTTGGTCGTGCATATCGACCACGGCATCGGCCGCTATGAAGGACTGAAAACGCTTCAAGTCGGCGGCGCGCCGCATGATTGCGTGTGCTTGGTGTACGCCGACGACGACAAGCTGTTCGTTCCCGTCGAAAATATCGAAGTTCTGTCCCGCTACGGTTCCGACCAAGCCGCCGCTTTGCTGGACAAACTGGGCGGGCACGCATGGCAGGCGCGCAAGGCGAAGCTGAAAAAGCGTATTCGCGACATGGCGGACGCGTTGATAAAAGTTGCCGCCGAACGTCATTTGCGCAAAGCCGAACGTCTGCCCGTTCCCGAAGGCGTTTACGACGATTTTTGCGCTCGTTTCCCCTATGCGGAAACGGAGGACCAAGAAAAAAGCATCCAAGACGTGCTGTCCGATTTGTCCGAGGGTCGCCCCATGGACAGGCTGGTTTGCGGCGATGTCGGCTTCGGAAAAACAGAAGTCGCTTTGCGCGCGGCGTTTACGGCGGCGATGAACGGCGTGCAGGTTGCGGTTGTTGTGCCGACGACTTTGCTTGCCCGTCAGCATTATGAAACGTTCAAGGCGCGATTGGCGGGCTTCCCCCTGCGATTGGCGCAGCTGTCGCGCTTGGTCAACGCCAAAAACACGGCGCAAACCAAAAAAGAATTGGCGGAGGGCAAAGTCGACATTGTAGTCGGGACGCACGCTTTGCTGTCCAAAAACATTCAATTCGCGAATTTGGGATTGCTGATTGTGGACGAAGAACAGCACTTCGGCGTCGCGCACAAGGAACGCTTGAAACAGCTGAAAGCCAACGTTCACGTTTTGACGCTGACGGCGACACCCATTCCCCGCACTTTGCAGATGGCGCTGACGGGGGTGAGGGAACTGAGCATCATCGCGACGCCGCCCGTTGACCGTTTGGCGGTGCGCACGTTCGTGCTGCCGTTTGACCCCGTGATTATCCGTGAAGCGTTGGTGCGCGAACGCATGCGCGGCGGTCAGACGTTCTATGTTTGCCCGCGCATCGCCGATATGGACGAAGTCAAAAAGAAACTGGACGCCCTTGTCCCCGAAATCCGCGTTGTTGCCGCGCACGGCAAGATGACTCCGACGGAATTGGAAGAGATTATGACCGCTTTTGCGGACAAGAAATATGATGTTCTGCTGTCCACGACGATTATTGAATCGGGGTTGGATATGCCGTCGGTCAACACGATGATTGTTCACCGCGCGGATATGTTCGGATTGGCGCAGTTGTACCAGCTGCGCGGACGCGTCGGGCGCGGCAAGACGCGCGGTTATGCGTATTTGACTTTGCCCGCAAACCGTTCAGTCAACAAAACGGCGCTGAAGCGTATGGAAGTCATGCAGAAACTGGATACATTGGGCGCGGGCTTTACGCTGGCGAGCTATGATTTGGACATTCGCGGGGCGGGCAACCTGCTGGGCGAAGAACAGTCGGGGCATATCCGCGAAGTCGGCATCGAGCTTTATCAGAAAATGCTGGAAGAAGCGGTTGCCCAAGCCCGTTCGGGTGAAACGTCGGAAGCGGAGGGGGATGACGATTGGTCGCCGCAAATCTCGGCGGGCATGCCCGTCCTTATTCCCGAAAGCTATGTGCGTGATTTGGGCGTGCGCATGGGACTGTACAAACGGCTGGCGGATGTGCAGGAATTGGATGAAATCGACGGCTTTGCCGCCGAACTGACGGACAGGTTCGGACCTTTGCCGCCGGAAGCGGAAAACCTGCTGGAAATCATCGCCATCAAAGTTTTGTGCCGCAAGGCCAACGTTGAAAAAATCGAAGCGGGGCCAAAGGGCGCGGTGCTGACTTTGCGCGACAACCGCTTTCCGAATCCTGCGGGACTGGTTACGTTTATCGCCCAAAACCGCGGCGCGGCAAAGCTTCGCCCCGATCAGAAAATCGTGTGCATCAGGTCGTGGGAAACACCGAAAGACCGTATTCGCGGCATGCGCAAGCTGATGACGAAAATTGCGCATATTGCCGTTGAAAATCAAAATGATACAAAAACTTCTTGATAAAAAGGATTAAAAGAAAATGGCTTTGGAAACGCATATTTTAACCCTCAGCTGTCCCGACAGAACAGGCATTGCGGCGCGTGTTTTTTCCAAAATCGCGGCAGAGGGCGGCTTTGTCAAGGAAGCCGCGCAATTCGGCGACGAGCTCAGCCGTTTGTTCTTTATGCGCATTGTGTTCACGACGGACACGGCGGAAAGCATGCGTCCCGTTTTGCGGGAATCCTTCAAGCCGCTGGCGGCTGAATACAAAATGGACTGGAAACTGCATAACGGCGACCGTCCCGCGCGGCTGCTGCTGCTGGTATCCAAGGAAAGCCATTGTTTGAACGACTTGCTGCAACGGTGGCGGACGGGCTTGCTGAACGTCGATATCGCGGGCGTGGTGTCCAATCACGAAGATATGCGTGAATTCGTCGAATGGAACAAAATCCCGTACCATTATTTGCCTTTGCCCGCGGGGTCGAGCTTTGAAGCCAAACGCGTGCAGGAAAACAAAATTCTGAAGCTTGCCGCCGATTTGCACGTCGATTTGGTTGTTTTGGCGCGTTATATGCAAATTTTGTCCGATGACATGTGCCGCGCTTTGCAGGGACACTGCATCAACATCCACCATTCGTTTCTGCCCAGCTTCAAAGGGGCAAAGCCGTATCACCAAGCTTATGAACGCGGGGTCAAGCTGATTGGCGCGACGGCGCACTATGTCACGGCGGATTTGGACGAAGGTCCGATTATCGAACAGGCGGTCGAACGCGTCGATCACACCTTTACGCCCGCGAAACTGGTTGCCGTCGGCAAGGATTTGGAAAACATTGTTTTGGCACGCGCAGTGCGTTATCATACCGAAAGGCGCATTTTGCTGAACGGCCGCCGCACCGTTATTTTCAAGTGAGGTTTTAAATGAACACGACACGTTTGTTTTTGTTGGGTGGCATATCTTTGCTCGCTTTGTCAACCGCAGCGAATGCGACTTTGCAGGAAGCCGTGGACGCCATTGATGACAAGGATTATGTCTTTGCCGTGCAGGAATTGAACCGCTTGATTAAAGTCGGCGATCATACTGACGAAGCTTATTTCAATTTGGCAAAGCTGTACGAAAACGGTTTAGGCGTCGCCAAAGACGAAATGCAGGCTTTGGCTTTTTACAGAAAAGCCGCGGAATCCGGCGACGAGAAAGCCGCTTTGAAGGTTGGAAACGCGTATTTTTTGGGGCGCGGCATTGACAGAAACTATGCCGAAGCTTACCGCTGGTTCAAGCAATCGGCGGACAAAGGAAACTATGCCGCTCAATACAACATCGGGCTGATGCTGGATGAGGGCAAAGGGTTGCGCAAAGATCCCGTAAAAGCGTTTGAGTTCTATAAAAAATCTGCGGAACAAGGCTACGGTCCCGCGCAATACGCGCTGGGCGGCATGTTTTTAAAGGGCATCGGCACGCCGCAGGATTTTACCGCCGCCATTCGCTGGTATAAACTGGCCGCCGACCAAGGCGACAGCCAAGCTCAGATGGATTTGGCAAAATTGTACGGAAACACGGAATTGCGCGGTCTGCCGTTCAATTTGGTCGGGGCGCACATGTATTACAACATTGTGTCCGCTTATGCGAAATCTCCAATGAAAGAGGAGGCGGCGGCGCTGCGCGAGGAAACAACGTTGAAAATGCAGCCGCAGGAAATTCAAGCGGCTCAGCAAAAAGCGCGCGTATGGCGCAAAAAATCCCGCACGGAATCCATTCCGTCGCAGCAGGACGCTTCGGAATTGGAAAAAGAACTGGGCGGTATTCAAAAAGAACCAAGCGCCAAACAGCAAAAAGAAGAGCTGAAGCCCACCGTTAAAACCGACAAGGAAAGCATGCTGGTTGCGGCGGGTATCGGCAGGCGCGCGCTCAGCGATGCCGTTCGCAGCGACAATTTCAAACCGATTTTGGACGATTTGACGCCGAAAGCCGAAAAGGGGGATGTGATTGCCCAGCTGGCTTTGGGGGATTTGTACATGCTGGGGCAGGGAATGAAAGCCGACCCGAACGAGGCTTTCAAATGGTATTCCAAAGCCGCGGAATCTAACAACGCCATTGCTTTTTACAAACTGGGGCCGATTTATTGCGAAGGTGAAATCGTTGTTCCCGATTTGGCGCGGTGCTATATGTATTTTCTGTTGTCGAAAAAGTTTGCCGATGCGGATTCTTTGCCCGCTGTCGAAGAAACCATTAAAATGCTGGATGACAACTTCGGGCAGGACATTCGTGCGGAAGGAACAAAACTGGCCGAAAATTACGGCAGCAAAGCGGCCGATGACGAAACCAAGCCCAAAAAAGGATTGTTGGAAGGGCTGAAGGAAAAGCTGATGCAGAAAAAAGAGGAAGAAGTCGAAAACGAAGTTGTTCAGCCTAAACAAGATGAACAAACCAGTGCCGACGATTTCTTTGCCGATATGTGAAAGGAAAAACATGGAAGGTATTTTGGAACTGTCCGACGGAAAACAGCTGTCGTACCGCTTTAATCACGGAAACAACGAACCGACGGTTGTTTTCATGCACGGAACTTTATCCGACAAAAACGGAACAAAATCCCTGTTTTTGGAACAATACTGCGAAAAACGCGATATTTCCTATGTCGCTTTCGATTTTACGGGACACGGGGAGTCTTCCGGACAATACACGGACGGAACGATAGGCATTTGGTTTAAAAACGCGCTGGACGTCATTGACCGCGTTGTGGTCGGCGATGTTGTTTTGGTCGGCAGCTCGATGGGCGGATGGATTTCTTTGCTGACGGCTCAAGCCTTGCCCGATCGTGTCAAAGCCGTCATCGGACTTGCCGCCGCCGCAGACTTTACCAAAGATGTTTGGAACGGTTTTTCTGTGGAGCAAAAACAGGAAGTTTTGGACAAGGGCGTCATTTACACGCCGAACGGTTGGACGGAGCAGGGCGATCCGTGGACAAAACGGCTGTTCAGCGAAGCAGAGCAATTTTATGTTTTGCATGGCAAAGACAGCTTGAATATTGACTGTCCCGTCGTTTTAATCCATGGGGAAAAAGACGATTGCGTTCCCGTGCAAAAGTCTTCTGAAATCATGGATGCCGTCAAAACTGAAAACTGTAAAGTCATTGTTATGAAAAACAGCGGACACCGTTTGTCCGATGAAAAAGACTTGACGGTTTTAGGAAATGAATTGACTGTGGTTTTGGACGCGCTTGCATGAAAAAGTGGTACGCTGAAGAATACGAATTTGAAATTGAGGTAACCGGTTTCCTGCGCGGCGAAAAAACTGAACGCTATTGCCGCAACGGCGAACAAATCGGCGATAAATACCGGTGTTCTTACGGCTGTCCCGTCAATCAAGACGGACAGGGGATTTGTTCCAAAACGATGATGATGCTTTACCCGATTATGGAAGCCGTCAGAAGCGGCGGCGATTTGGAAAATATCGGCGGGGACGGAAAATACAGCAAAACAATCGTTTGTCCCGACGGCAACGTGATTTTCAAACTGGCCGCAAAGAAAACGGGAAATCCCAATTTCTTTAAGGGCAAATTTTTCGATTGATTATTTATAAACGGGATCCATACGCAACAGGACGCGGCGGTTGCGCTGCTGATTGTGGCGTATCGGATTGCCGTATGCGTCGCGGTTGGGGTAGCGCGGCTGAATGTCCGCCATGCCGACCGCGCGCAAACGCGTCGGATCCAATCCGCCGGAAATCAAAGCGCGGGCGACGGCCGAAGCGCGGGCGGACGACAGTTCCCAGTTGGACGGAAATTGTTCCGTGTGTATCGGATCGTCATCCGTGTGTCCCTGCACCTCAAAGCGAAAAAGGCTGTAGCGGGGTTCTTTTAACGTAGCCGACAGCTTTCTTAAAATCGGCAAAGCCGATGGCTTTAGCTTTGCGGAGCCGCTGTCAAAAAACGTGTCCGCTTCCAAATCCAAAGTGACCCCGACATGGTCGCTGCCCAACAGGGCTTCTTTGTCCATTTTCATGGATTTGATATCCGAGCTTAAATCCGCTATCAGCATGCTGACGGGCTGTTCGACCTTTTTATCCATGAAATCGCGGGAAATCCCCGTCCGGATTTGTTCAAACATAACGGTATCGACTTTGGACGCCGCCAGCAACATAACAAAAAAGCACAGCAGCAGCGTCACGCAGTCGCCGTAAGTCCCTTGCCAGTCGTCTGTATTGATGTCTTTTTTCTTTTGCGGCAAATCCATGGGAAAAATCCTTTAGCGCTGCATGTCGCGGTCAATCAAGAAATGCTGCGACGGGTCAAGGAACGCGTTGAGTTTGTCTTGGATGTATCGGGGGCTTTTGCGTTCGGCCAGCAGAACAAGGCTTTCCGTAATCAGCAGATTGCGAAACAGGACTTCGTCGTTGCGCGCGGTCAGTTTGATGCCTGCGGGCAGGTAAATCAAACGGGCGGACATAACGCCGTAAAACGTTGTAATCAACGCCACCGCCATACCAGAACCGATGGCGGCGGGATCCGCCCCCATGTTGGACAGCATGACAACCAGACCGATAAGCGTGCCCGCCATTCCGAACGCCGGAGCGTAAGCCCCGATGTTGGTCAGAATTTCAGACGTTTTTCCCGTGCGCTGATAGGAACTGAATGCGGATTCTTTTAAAATTTCGCGGATTTCGGGACCCGTATAGCCGGAAATAACCAGCTCGACACCGTATTTCAAAAACGGTTCGTCGTTGCCGACCGTTGTCAACGCTTCGTTTTCCAAGCCTTGCAAGCCGTTTTTTTGCGTAATGTAAGCCCATTGAACAAAGCGGCCGACTTCGTCTTTATAGGAAATTTTTTCGATTTTTTGGAATTTGAAAATGCTCAGCCAATCTTTGTTTGCGGCGTTGACGTCCGAAGAGGAATACGCCATCAGCATCGAAAAGTAGGGGCCGACAATCACCAGCAGAAAGCTGTTCAAATCCCAAAACATCAGCATGTCCGGCGTTGCCAGACGGATGGATGTGAAAACAATGCCCCAACCCAAAATCAGACCGAAAAGAGAGCTTTTAGACATAACAAATCCTTAGTCGATACACGCGTTTGCAGGATAATTTTTACCGCGGCGGAAGCGAAAAATCAACGATTAAAAACCCCGAAAGGTTATAATTTTTAAAAAGTTGCGCAAAAAGTCTTGGAATTTTATCGGGATTCGGTTATAAAACTAAAATGATTTCAGCCTTTGGGAAAGGAATTGGAAGCTGTCTTCGCTGTTAGAAAACAATCAAACCGCCGTTTTGAAAATCGATCCGGACGGATGCATTTCATCGGCGAATTCGACTGCCAACCGACTGTTCGGCTATGAAAACGGCGAATTAATCGGACGGCGGGCAAGGGTTGTTTTACCCGACGGAAATCAAGACGGCAATCCGTTCGGCGCGCTGAAAAAGTTTTGCGATTCCTCAGATGATTCAAATACTTCCGAAACAATCGGCCTGCGCAAGGACGATACGGAATTTCCTGTGGAGGCGATTGTTACGCCGATTGACAGCGGTTTTGTTTGTCAGCTGCGCGACATTTCCCGAAACCGTCTGTCCATGGCCATGGATGCGGTTTTGCATGCGACTTTGCGCCGCGTGATGCGCGGGCAGACGTATGAGCAGTTCTGTCCGTACATTTGCGAAAAAATCGTTGATTTGCTGGGATGCCCGCTGGCTTGGATCGGCAAAAAGGAAAAAGACGGATCGGTTGCGGTTTGCGCGGCGGCGGGCGTGTTGGCCAAAGAATTCCCCGCACAGCAAATCCGTTGGGACGATTTGAGCGAAAACTTCGGTCCGACAGGGCAGGCCATACGCACAAAACGGACGAAAATCATTGAACTTGCCGACGATAAAGTCGTGGATTCCGACGGACGCGCCCATATCCGCCAGATACTGGTTTTCCCGCTGATAACTCATGACGGCGTCGAAGGGGTTTTGGAAATTCATTCCAAAACGGGAAAATTGGATTCGGCGACGGTTCAGCGGTTGGAAACATTTTCCCTGCGCATTGCCATGGCGATGCAAATGGCGGCTAATCAACGGACTTTGCGGCTGCAGGGTGCGGCTTTGGAAACATCGCCGAATGCCTTTGCCATTACGGACAGCGACGGAGTTGTTTTCTGGGTCAATCCCGCTTTTTGCCGGATGAGCGGCTATACTGAAAGCGAAGCCGTCGGGCAGCCGTTGACTTTTGTCAAGACGGAAACGCAAAACGACGCCTTTTACGCGGAAATGTGGGCGACGCTTCGGGCGGGAAACAACTGGAGTGCCGAAATTACGGAGCGTAAAAAATCCGGCGCGCTGTATACGGTGGAACAGCGGGTTACGCCGATTATGGGCGCGGACGGGAAGCTGGCTTACTGTGTGTTCGTCCGCAACGACGTGACAGCGCGAAAAAACGCGGAAGGGCTAGTTCTGCACCTTGCCAACTATGATCAGCTGACGGGGCTGCCGAACCGCAGTTTGTTTTACGAACAGCTGCGCCCGATTTTGAAGCGCGCGGAAACGCAAGAGCAGAAAGTCGCTTTGATTTTTGCGGATTTGACGAATTTCAACCGCATCAATGACACGTTGGGGCATGCGGCCGGCGACGAACTGCTGAAAATTGTTGCTCAACGGTTGTCGAAAACGGGGACGGGAAAAGATTTTGTCGCCAGAATTGGCGGCGACGAATTTACCGTTATTGTCGAAGGCATTAAAAATGCCGAAGCCGCCGCCATGCGCGCCCGCAATATGATTGAATCGATTTTGGAACCCGTTTTCATCGAAAACACTGAGGTCAATGTCGGCGCAAACATCGGCATTTCTATCTTCCCCGATGACGGAACGGAAGCCGATAAGCTGGTCAACTTTGCCGACATGGCTTTGCGTACAGCGTCGCACGCCGCTCCGAACAGCTATTTCTTCTTTTCGCAGGAAATGAACGAAGAAACCGAGGACAACCTTGCCCTTGAACGTGATTTGCGCAAAGGATTGCTTCAAAACGAATTCGCTTTGTTCTTTCAGCCGCAATTTGATGTCAAAACGGGAAAAATCCTGTCGGCGGAAGCCTTAATCCGCTGGTTCCATCCGACGCGCGGCATGGTGTCGCCCGTGCGCTTTATCCCGATTGCCGAAGATACGGGGCTGATTATTCCTCTGGGCGATTGGATTTTGCGGGAAGCTTTGCGTTATATCAAGCTTTGGGATGAAATGGGACTGCCGAAAATTTCGGTCGCCGTCAACCTGTCCGCCATTCAATTCCAGCAGGAGGATTTGGTCGGTTCCATCGAAAAAATGCTGAACAAAAGCGGGGTAACTCCCGACAGATTGGAACTGGAGCTGACCGAAAGCGTTGTTATGCAGGATGCCCGCAAAGCAGACAATATTTTGTCACGGCTGTCGCGCTTGGGCATCAAACTGGCGATTGACGATTTCGGAACGGGATATTCATCGCTGAGCTATTTGAAACGATTTGATGTCGACAGGCTGAAAATCGACCAGTCTTTTGTACGCGACATGACCAACAATTATGACGACGCGGAAATCGCCCGCGCCATTATAAACCTTGGGCACACTTTGGGTTTGGAAATCGTGTCCGAAGGCGTTGAAACCAAAGAACAGCTGGAATTGCTGAAACAGCAGGGGTGCGATGTCATCCAAGGCTATCTTATCAGCCGGCCGATACCCGCGGCGGAAATTCCCGCGTTCTTAAAGAAAGAGAAGTTTTACGAATGAACAAGACTGTGTTTGCTTTAACAATGTTGGCAAGCGGTATTGCCAACGCCGAAAATATCACTTTGCCCGCACCCGAAACGACGGGCGGAAAACCGCTGATGCAAGCCATGGCGGAACGCAAAACCGCGCGTGAATTTTCTGACAAGCCCGTTTCCGCCAAGGATTTAAGCAACATTCTGTGGGCGGCTTACGGTTTTAACCGCCCCGATAAGCGCACCATTCCGACTGCCAGAAACGAACAAGGCATGGACGTTTACGCTCTGTTGCCGGACGGAGCTTTTTTGTACAATGCCAAAAACAACGTTTTGGAACAGGTCAGCAAACAGGATTTGCGCACTTTGCTGGGACCGCAGGATTTCGCGCAAAAAGCGCCGCTGACGCTGCTGTTTGTTGAAAAACAGCACAGATATGCGGGCGTTCATGCCGGTTCGGCGTATCAGAATGTCGGATTGTATTGCGCTTCGGCGGGATTGAACAACGTTGTGCGCGGCTTGGTCGACTTTGACGGTTTGGCCAAAGCCCTAAATCTGGGCGATAAGGAAGTCATTATCACCCAGACTATAGGCTATCCCGTTTAAAAAATTTTTTTCATCAGCTTGTTCAAGGATTTTGTGCCGGATTTCAAAGCTTCCGCCGCGGATCCTTGAAGGGCGGTGAGTGTTTCTTTTGAAAAAACGGACAGAATGTCGGCAAGCGCTTCTTTCACGGAAGTGGATTCTTTTTTGCCGATATCCGTTATATGAATGTCGGGCAGGGGCATTGTTGCGCCGATGCCCGCAAACGAAGCGGATACTTCGGCGTTTTTCAAAGTAAAGCTGTCTATGACGATTTTCTTTCCGGGTTTGGCTTCGTTCGGAACGGCAGTTTGTTTCGCGACATCCGTTTTGACAGCGGCTTCAGGTTTCTTCTCACCCTCGATGTTTTGCTGTAAAAGGGAAATGTTGGACAAACCGTACGAAGATACGGCATAATTGGCGGAAACGCCGTTGATGAAAATATCGTGAATGACGATTTTATCCGACAAAACGGTTTTGGGGTCCAATTTGATGCTGATGTCGGCGATTTTCAGCATATCGCCGTCAAAGCCAACGGGATTGCCCAAGGTCAGCGATTTGATTGCGGCTTGCCCGTCGAAAGGATTAAAGTCAACCGCGCCGACCGTTACCGCTGTTTGGGTGACTTTCGGAACGACCGTTTCAATCGCCGCTGCAATAATTTGATTGCGGAACAAGTAGCTTCCGCCCGCTAACACAAATATCGTGCCAACGCCGTAACAGCCGATTTTGACCAGTTTATTCATGAATAAATCCTCCTTTTTTAGGGTATTTTACAACAAAACAGCCCGAAAGAAAAGCGTGCCTTTGGATATAAAATTGTAAAAAGCAAAAAAAATCTTGCTATTTGAACAAATAAAAACGTATCCTAATTACACGCTTGCGGATGAATATCCGCATGCCAGTGCCTGAAAAAGAGGCGCGGAGCCTTAGAACAGCTCTCTTCTGTTGCCGGTGCTATGATATGGCATCGAAACCGTTTCGCGCATCCGCAAAACGGAATTGTATCCCCGATTTTCTTGTGGGTTCGGGGAGCTTTTGGCGTATGTTCAGAAGCATACCCTTGTATGCTTTAAAGGT
This sequence comes from Alphaproteobacteria bacterium UBA6411, assembly GCA_002438565.1. GTDB lineage: Bacteria > Pseudomonadota > Alphaproteobacteria > CAAGCB01 > CAG-977 > UBA2903. Next base: position 16,964 of record DJPN01000023.1, read on the forward strand.
CAAAAGGATCACCGCAACAGTTGATTGTTCTAACTCCCCGTGCCGCTTTAAAAAGGCGGTCTTTTTTTTGCAAAAAGGGGGAATAAATATGAAAAAGCTTCTTTTAACGCTAATGACGGTGTGTTTTTTATCCGCGTGTTCTTATACGCATATGCCGACAATAAATAAAATAGATTTATCTGAAGTTGACTTCTCAAGACAGAGAATACGAGAGGAGGAAAGTTGCGGCTACCGTATTCTGGGATTGTTCGGGCCTTTCGGGGACGCCAAATTTATTAAAGCGATCAGATACGCCGGTATCAGCAAGGTGGTGGGAATGGACACCAATTACAAAAACTTTCTCTTATTTCAAAAAGAGTGCTTCAGAGTCTATGGCTACTGAAACGAAAGAGCCGCCCGTTTAGGCGGCTCTTTTGTATTAGGCAGTATTTATTTTTTCGGTAACGCCTTTAGAGCGGACAGAAAATCGCGTTCAACGGAACTGAGCGTTTTCGCCTGATATTTTTTATACTCCCCGGTCGCTTTTTCAACGGCTTGATGATGAGAAACGGAGCCCGCGTCTTGCAACAACTGTTCGCCGCTCATGGTCAAAATGCGATCCAAATGCGCCGCCCAGTCTCGCATTGTCATCGGTTGTTCGCGTTCCGCTTGCCGTTCGGCAAAATCCAAATACCCCGAAACGATTTGCCGCATCGCGCGCAATTCTTTTTCATTCAGGTAATTCTTGGCGATTAAAGCATCCGTCAAATGCGGCCGGTCGCCTTTAAAAGTTGCCAATCCCATAAATTCCTTTTCAGCATCGGCGCGGGTGTAAACGATTTCTGCCGCGGTTTGTCCCGAAACGGCGAAGTGGATTTTATTTTGAACCTTTTTGAAAAACTCAATCGAAACATCGGCGCGCGGGTCGTAATCAATACTGGTTGCGTAAATGTCCAACACTTGACGATAAAACACCTTTTCAGACGCGCGGATGTCGCGGATGCGCTCGATCAGTTCTTTCCAATATCCGCCGCCGCCCAATTCTTTCAAGCGTTCATCGTCCAACGCAAAACCCTTGATGATGTATTCTTTCAGTCGCTCCGTCGCCCATTTTCGAAATTGCACACCGCGCCACGATTTGACACGGTATCCAACGGAAATAATCATATCCAGATTGTAATGCTCCGTCTGATAGGTTTTACCGTCTGCGGCAGTTGTCGCAAATTTTGCGACAACTGAAGAGTTTAATTCTTCATTTAAAGCGTTATTGATGTGCTTTCCGATTGTTTTTATATCACGTTCAAACAAAGCCGCCATTTGTGCGCGTGTCAGCCAGACGGTTTCGCCGTCAAGCTTTACGTCCAGTTTGATTTGTCCGTCGTCTGTTTGGAAAAGAATTAAATTTTCTGCCATTTTTTATCAATTCGCAAGATGAAAACATCTGATCGCAGGGTATCAAAAAATGTCTGGAGAGGAAAGGGGGAAAACGAAAAGAGCCGCTCTTTCGGGCGGCTCTTTGGCAATCGTTAAGATCGATTATTTCAGCAACATCTTGAAGTCCACGACGACCGCGCGGTCTTTGGTGACCAAAACGGGGTTGCCGTCGATGGATTTGATTTCGGGGATTTCCAAAACCAATTCTTGAACTTTTTTCAGCGTTTCGGCCAAAGGTCCGACCGCTTTGGGTTCTTCACCGCGGACGCCGTTCAAAATCGTGCCGACTTTGGTTTCTTTAATCATCGCGTCAAAATCGTTCGCGGGCAGAATGCGCATCGTGGTATCGCGCATAACTTCCGTATAAATGCCGCCCGTGCCGAAAATCATCACGCGGCCGAAGTTTTTGTCGGAGTTCACGCCGATAATCGTTTCGGTGGCTTTGACGATCATTTCTTGAATCAGAACGCTGGCGTTCTTCAGCTGGAATTTCGCGATCGTCGCGGTCAGTTCGTCAAACGCGGCGTTAAATTTCGCTTCGTCGTCAATGTTCAGATAGATGCCTTTCATTTCCGTTTTGTGCAAAGCGTCCGGCGCGGACAGTTTCAAAACGACGGGCGCGGGGAACAGCTTTTTGCAGAACGCCAAAGCTTCGGCCTTGTCGGTGAAGTTGCCGCATTTCGGATAGTCGATGCCGTAATGGTCCATGATTTTGTTCATCGTGGATTGGGGCAGGGAAGCCAGCCCTTCGGCGACCGCTTTTTTGACATCTTCGCGGATTTCGGCGGGGACTTCGCGCAATTCGGCTTTGACTTCGGGCATACCCTTGAACGCCATCTGCGCTTTCATCAAGCCCAACAGGCGGATGCAGTCGGTCGGGTAGTCGTAGGCCAAAACATTCGCGGCTTTCAGCATATTGACCGCTTCGCGCACGCGCTGGCCGCCGATGAACGAACAGAAGATGTTGACGTTCTTGTATTCTTTCGCCAATTTGATGACGGCTTCGGCGGTTTCCTTGGGTTCGGTGGACATCTGCGGGGTCAACAGAACAATGATGTTCTTGTATTCGCCGGATTCGCACAGAACGCGCAAGGCGTTTTCGTAACGGTCGGCTTTCGCGTCGCCGACGACGTCAATCGGGTTGCCGACGGACGCTTCCGCCGTCAGAACCGCGCGCAGTTTTTCAATCGTCGCTTCGGACGGACGCGCTAAATCCAAGTGCGCTTCTTCGCATAGGTCGGACGACAGGACGCCGACGCCGCCCGCGTTCGTCAAAATGCCGACGGAACCCGAAAAGTCCGTGTGGTTGACGTGCTGCAGCAATTCCAGCGCGCCGAACAGTTCACGCGTGGTGTAAACTTGAATCGCGCCGCTGCACTGCAAAGCGATTTCCAAAACGCGGTAGTTCGGAGCCAGCGAACCCGTGTGGGACAGGCTGGCGGCCTGCGCTTTGGACGATTTCCCCGGTTCCATGATGACACAGGGCTTCGTTTTGCTGACTTCTTTCAAAACGCGCAGGAATTCCTGACCTTTTTTCAGACCTTCCAGATAGAAAACGAACGCTTTGGTGTGTTCGTCGTGCTGAATGGCTTCCAGCAGAGACGCTTCGTTCAAATCGGCTTTGTTGCCGATGGAAATGAAGTGCGAAAAGCCGATGCCTTTTTCTTCAGCCCAGTCCAAAATCGCCGAGCAGTACGCACCCGACTGCGAAATAAAGGCGACGTTGCCCTGCAGGGGGAAGCACGGCGCAAAGCTAGCGTTCAGTTTGTCAAACGTGGAAATATGTCCCAAGCAGTTCGGTCCCAGCAGGTTGATGCCCGCGTCCAAACATTTTTTGGCGATGCTCATTTCCAAATCCTTGTGTCCCGCTTCGCCGAAACCCGCGGTGATGATGCTGACATTCTTCGCGCCGTTTGCAATCGCGTCATCAACGGCGGCTTCGCAGAAACGCGCGGGAACCAGCAAGACGACCAAATCGACGGGTTCGGGAATGTCGCGGACGGAAGCAAAGCATTTTTTGCCTTTCAATTCCTGTCCCGCCAATTTCGGGTTGACACCGTACAGCGTTCCTTCGAATCCGGCTTCAATCAAGTTTTTGAAAACGACCGCACCCAGTTTCGATTCATCGGCGGAAACACCGACGACAGCGACGGAACGGGGGTTAAAGAATGTGCTTAAAGACATTATTTTTCCTTTCTGAAAGCAGAGTAAACAACTGGGCGACAATATGAAGCATTTATAGATATAAAGTCAAGGCGAAATTGACATTTCGGCGACGTTTTTTCGTTTAAAATCCGCGCGGATTTTGGTATAAGAAAACCATGAAAAACAGATTGCTTTTTACCGCTTTGATGAGTGCGGCTTTCAATGCCGAAGCCGCGACTTTTTCCGCCGCCGTCGTCGTGCCCGCGGACAAACCCGCTTTGGCTGACGAAATCGCGTCTGGATTGAGCAAAGCGTTTGCCGAAAGCGGCAATTCTTTGAAAATCTCTTATTTTGAAGAACGCTGCGAACCGCAAAAAGACAGGGCGCTGTTCGGCAAAGTTCTGAAAATGTCCCCCGACTTCGCCTTGGGATATTCATGCGACGATCCGCAAACAGTGGAAAAAATGCCGGATTTCCCCGTGTTTTTGCTGGGCGGAACTGTCCCTGAAAACATGAAAAGACTGGTCAGACTGACGCCGGATGATGTTTTGATGTACGACGGTTTTGTCGAGGCGTTAAAAGAGTTGAAAAATCAACGCTTTTTGTTGGTGAACGATGCGACGGGCAGGGCGGATGCGTTGCTGCAAAAGCTGCGCGCAGAATTACCCTCCGACCATTTTACGGAGATTTCTGTTCCGCCGAACAAGTTAAACGAAAATATCAATATTTTATCTCAATATGTTGATTCTGAATATAATTTTATTCTTGTTCCGTCCGCGGACGTATCCAATGCCGTACGGTTGGTGTCTCGAATCAGAGAGGCGGGATTGAAACAGCCGATTGTCGGTACGGGAGTTTTGGGAACACCGGCGTTCAGTGCAAAAATCGGGAGCATGAAAGAGGAAATTTACTTCTATGCCGCACAAAGTCCGCGCTTTTCGCTGGATGCAACTTCCGTTATCACAGATTTGAGATTTAAGGACAAGCCTGCGGGGGATGCCTCCGTTTCCGCTTTTGCTGCCGCACAAATCTTTTTAAAGCAGGCGGGAGGTCTTGATTTCAGCCGTCAAAAATTCAAGACCGTATTGGGATTGCTGGAATTTGACGACAACGGCGCGATGAAAAACGCTCTGCCGGGGCAATTTTTCAAATGGGTTGGAAATCAGATTAATGTTGCCTTTCAACCTTTTGAAAAACAATAATTTTCCTATTTTAAAAAAGAAAAGCTTTCTTTTTTTGTCCGTTCGGTGTAAAAACAAATAACTTTTACCTTTATAAGGATTTGAATCATGGCAGGAAGTGTAAACAAAGTCATCTTAATCGGCAACGTCGGCAAAGATCCCGAAGTGCGCCAATCCGCGGACGGGCGTAAAATCGTCAATTTGACGCTGGCCACGTCCGATACTTGGAAAGACAAAAACAGCGGTGCAAAACAGGAAAAAACCGAATGGCATCGTGTCGTGATTTTCAATCAAGGCTTGGCGGATATTGCCGAACGCTATGTCAAAAAAGGTTCCAAACTGTACGTTGAAGGGGCTCTGCAAACCCGTAAATGGACGGACAATGCGGGACAGGAACGCTACACGACCGAAGTGGTTTTGGGGGCGTTCCGCGGGGAAATGACTTTGCTTGACAGCCGCAGTGCAGGCGGTGCTTCGGACGGCGGATTTGCCCCGTCTTTTGACGCGCCCGCCGCCGCAGGGTGGGATTCCAAGCCCGCCGCCGCGCCTGCCGCGGGCGGTTTTGATGACGAAATTCCGTTCTGAGAAAATATCCGCTTAACTGTTGAAATGGTGTAAATCGTGGAAAATACCGTAAAAGAAAATTCAATATCGCCCATCGGTATTGAAGAGGAAATGAAGAGTTCTTATCTGGCTTACGCGATGAGCGTTATCGTTTCACGCGCTTTGCCCGATGTGCGCGACGGGTTGAAACCCGTTCACCGCCGCATTTTGTACGCCATGCACGAAGGCGGGTACGATTATGGCAAACCGTTCCGTAAATCCGCCCGTATCGTCGGGGATGTGATGGGTAAATACCACCCCCACGGCGACGCCGCCATTTACGAAGCCATGGTGCGTATGGCGCAGGATTTTTCCATGCGTGTTCCCTTGATTTCTTCGCAGGGCAACTTCGGTTCAATCGACGGCGATTCCGCGGCGGCCATGCGTTATACGGAAGCTCGTCTGGGGCTTGCGGCGCACGTTTTGCTGGACGACATCGACAAGGAAACCGTCAACTTTATTCCGAACTATGACGAAACGGTCATGGAGCCGTCCGTTCTGCCCGCGCGTTTCCCGAACATTTTGGTCAATGGGGCAGGCGGTATCGCCGTTGGTATGGCTACCAACATTCCGCCTCATAACTTGGGGGAAGTGATTGATGCCGCTATTGCCTATGTCGACAATCCTCAAGTTACGGCGGAAGAACTGCTTGACATCGTTCCGGGACCCGATTTTCCGACAGGCGGATTGATTTTGGGACGATCGGGCTCGCGTTCGACGGAACTGACGGGACGCGGTTCCATCATTATGCGCGCCAGAACGCAAATTGAAGAAATCCGTAAAGACCGCTGGGCGATTATCGTGACGGAAATTCCGTATCAGGTCAACAAAGCCGCGATGATTTCCCGCATCGCCGAACTGGTGCGCGACAAAACAATCGAAGGCATTGCCGACATTCGCGATGAATCCGACAGGCAGGGCATCCGCGTTGTGATTGAAATCAAACGCGAACATCATGCGGAAATCGTTTTAAACCAGCTGTTTAAATACACGGCTTTGCAAACGAATTTCGGCGCGAATATGATTGCCTTGAACGGCGGGCGTCCGCAGCTGATGAATCTGCGCGACATGATTGCCGCGTTTGTCGAATTCCGCGAAGAAGTCATTCGCCGCCGCACGATTTTCGACCTTGGCAAAGCGCGCGACCGCGCCCATTTGTTGGTCGGCTTAGCGATTGCGGTCGAAAACCTTGACCCTGTTATAGAACTGATTCGCAAAGCGCCGAACCGACCCGAAGCGAAAGCGGGATTGATGGGGCGGACTTGGGATGCGCGTGACATTGTGCCGCTGATTGACTTGATTGACGATCCTGAATACGAAGCGGTTGACGGCATGTGCAAGCTGTCTGAAAAGCAAGCCGACGCCATTTTGGATTTGCGTCTGCACCGCTTGACAGGCTTGGAACGCGAAAAAATTCATAACGAATTGATTGAATTGGGCGGCGAAATCAAAGAATTGCTGTCGATTTTGGCTTCGCGCGAAAAACTGTACGGCATTATGCGCGATGAATTCGTTGCCGTAAAAACAGAATTCGCGACACCGCGCCGCACAACCATCGAAGATGCCGAATTCGAACACGATATCGAAGATTTGATTCAGCGCGAAGACATGGTTGTGACCGTGACCAACACGGGCTATATCAAACGCGTTCCGCTGTCGGCTTACCGTGCTCAAAAACGTGGCGGCAAGGGGCGCACGGGCATGAACACACATGAAGAGGATTACATCACGAACCTGTTTGTCGCCAGCACGCATGCGCCGATGCTGTTTTTCTCGAACGCGGGGTTGGTGTACAAGATGAAAGTCTACCGTCTGCCTGTGGGTTCGCCGCAGTCGACGGGCAAGGCTTTGATTAACTTGCTGCCGTTAAAGCCAGAGGAGCGCATTACGACGATTATGCGCTTGCCCGAAGACGAAAAGGAAGCTGAAAATCTGGACGTGATGTTTGCTACGCGTTCGGGCGGTGTGCGCCGCAACAAGCTTGCCGATTTTATTGACGTGAAAGCCAACGGCAAAATCGCGATGAAGCTGGACGAGGGCGACACCTTGATTGATGTGAAAATCTGCACGGACGAGCAAGACATTTTGCTGGCGGCCAAAGGCGGCAAATCCATTCGTTTTCCCGTTTCCGACGTACGCGTGTTTTCGGGCAGAACGTCCACGGGCGTTCGCGGCATCCGTTTGGGAGCCGGCGACGAAGTGATCTCGATGTCCGTTTTGCGTCATACCGACACCGACATGGAAAAACGTTATGCTTATCTGAAAATGACGAAAGCTATGCGCCGTGATGCGGACGATTCCGCCGTTTCCGACGATGCGGAAGCGTCAACGAATATGGTGCTGTCCGACGAGGAATTCGCCAAAATGCAAGCCGAAGAAGAATTCGTGCTGACCGTTACGGACAGCGGTTACGGCAAACGGACATCCGCTTACGAATACCGTATCACAGGCCGCGGCGGGCAGGGAGTCACGAACATTGACAACTCCAAACGCAAAGACAGTGTTGTTGCCTCGTTCCCTGTTTCGGACACCGCCCACGTTATGCTGGTGACAGACGCCGGCAAGCTTATCCGTATGCCCGTCAAAGACATCCGCATAGCGGGACGCAACACCATGGGGGTTATCATGTTCCGATTGAACGATGCCGAACATGTCGTGTCCGCAACGTGTATTGAAGACTATGACGACGAAACGGAAGATACCGCCGAAGAAGCGGCTGATGCTCCTGTTGTCGATACTACGGAAACGGTCGAGGGCGAATAATGGAACGGATAGGCGTTTATCCGGGAACGTTCGACCCGATAACGTACGGGCATTTAAATCTGGTCGACCGGGCAGCGGGCTTGGTCGACAGATTGATTATCGGCGTGGCGGTCAACGAACAGAAAAATTCGCTTTTTTCCGTGGAAGACCGTATTGAAATGACCAAAGCCGAAGTGCAGAAATTCGCGCACAAGAGCTCTATTGAAGTTAAGCCTCTGGTTGATACTCTGTTGGTCAATTTTGCCAAAGAAAATAACGCGCAAGTTATTTTCCGCGGGTTGCGCGCCGTGTCCGACTTTGAATATGAATTCAAAATGTGCGTGATGAATCGGCGTTTGGAGGAAAACATCGAAACCGTGTTTTTGATGGCGTCCGAAAAACATCAGTTCGTTTCATCCGTCTTTGTCAAGGAAATTTGCAAGCTGGGCGGCGACATATCGACTTTTGTCACGCCCACCGTTGCCGAAAAACTGATTGCACGCTTTAAAGAATTGGGGGAGATTAAATGAGCGATAAAGAAATTTTACTGCTAGAATTAAAGGATGGCACTGTCGAAATCGAACTGCGTCCCGATTTGGCGCCGAAACACGTCGCCCGCATCAAAGAACTGGTCAAACAGGGGTTTTATGACGGATTGACGTTCCACCGCGTAATTGACGGTTTTATGGCTCAAACGGGCGATCCCGATGGTGACGGATGCGGCGGGAGCGGTATGTTGCTGCGCGCAGAATTTTCCAAAGAGCCGCACGTTCGCGGTACTTGCTCCATGGCGCGCGCAATGGACATTCACAGCGCGGACAGCCAGTTTTTCATTTGCTTTGACGCTTGCCCGTGGTTGGACGGTCAATACACCGTTTGGGGAAAAGTCATTAAAGGGATGGAATTCGTCGATAAAATCAAAAAAGGATCGGGTAATAACGGTATGGTGAAAGATCCCGATAAAATCGTTGCTATGAAATTAAAAGCTTAACTTTTTAAGTCCTGTTCGTATTTTACACAGGACTTTTTCATTCTCAAAAAAATAATCAACGGAAAGAGCATGAATAACTTTAAAACCATTTTAATGACTTCCGTATTGACAACCCTTGCGGCGGGAAATGTTTATGCGGCGGAAGAAATCAAACCGAGCTTTGACTGCGCCAAAGCCAAAACAAGGGTTGAAAAACTGATTTGTTCCGATGCCGAACTGGCAAAGCTGGACAGGGAAATGAGCAGTGAATACCGCACGCTGGTGTCGGATAAAACGCTGGACGGGGAATTAAAAGAAATCCTTAAAAACAATCAGAAAAAATGGCTGGACAGCAGAGAAAAAACACCGTGTCTTGAAAATGAAGATGTTTCGGAGCAACAAAAGTGCATAAAACATGTGTATAGAATTCGAATAAAAGAAATAAATGATGACAAAAATGATTTTGCAGGAACTGGTCGTTTTACTCCTATTTTTGACTGCTCAAAAGCTTTTATTAAAAGTGCAAAAATGGCTTGTTCGGATGCAGGAGTGATTCAATTGAACAAAAAAATGGATGCGCTGTATAAAAAATGGCTAAGCGTATCCAAAAACAAGAAAGCTGTTATAGAAAACCAAAAAAAATGGAAAAACAATTGGTTTGTCCATTCCACAGGTTGCTCTTTAAAAATCGTCAGCATCGGTTCTGACGATCCTGCCGCCGTGCTTTGCGCCAAAAGGAAGCTTTCAGACCGCATTGAATTTATTGAAAACAAAATAAACAACAAGCCGATTACCGTTTCGGACGACCAAATCGATCTGGCTTTAACCATGCGGTATGTTCAGGACGAGTTTATTCAGGAAAACGGCGCAATAAATTATAAAAGCTATTCAAAATTACCCTTCACAAAAAAAGAACAGAATTTTGTTTGCGACGCCGTTAAAAACGGACAATACGAAGATTATGTTTACCGGACGACAAGGAAGCAACAATATTTGGATATTTCAAAAGAAAAATTTTCTAAATTTATCAACGAAGACGGCTCTCTCACAATAGACAGAACATACTATGTTGATCGTGATTCATTGAAATTTGGAAATTTAAAATACAGCGTTTATTCCGGCAGATATTTATTTGCTGATGAGCCTTTGCTTTTTCGAACAGAAGCTCAGGATAAAGGATGCCGCAACAAATTTATCGGAATATTTTATTCTCAAGGCATAGGAAAATTAGAAATACTCCGAGATTCTATTTACGGCGTTCCCGGAAAAATATATGACCTTGAATGCAACGGTTCTCAAGATTTCATCATTATTGATCACAAAGCTTATCTGGTAACCAAAAATGCGGACAACAAAATCACCCAAGTCGACCGCATCAAGAGCGTCGAATGTCAGCGTCAAGGCTTTGTCTGCGATGAACAGTTCTTCACTATGTGCAAATACAATAACAATGTAGAATATATGTGCGAATGCAATAACGAGATTGACTTTAACGGGCGGGGCGGGTAATATAATCCTTGCTCATATTGTAAACGAAAGTCCTGCTTCGGCAGGGCTTTTTTTTTGCTTGCAATCCGTAACGAGAAATGGCATTATAATAAGTGCTTAGATGGCTAAAAATAATCCCCCCAAGGTGCGCTAACACCAAGGGGGGCTTTTTCGTTACATAGCTTCTTTTATGAAGCTAAGCAAGAAAGTGAGAGTTAGCACCAAAAGTGCTAACGCTTTTTGCTTAGATGACATATTTCCTCCTTTTTAAAAAGTGGAAAAAAGCATCAGGCAAAAAGCCCGGGTTGCGGTCTGATCGCCCGACGCCGACGACAGTTCTATAACAAGAACGGTCGGAACGCAACGCTTTTTGATAAGGTGGCGATTGCTCTCATTCAAAA
>DJPN01000013.1:0-26485 GCA_002438565.1 Alphaproteobacteria bacterium UBA6411
TTTACGCGGGGGTCTCTTTTTTTTATCAGGGGCAAACGCAATTTTTCCATTTTTTCCGCGTTTTTCCGAATCAAACGACTCGGCGGAAAATATAAATATATCGGATTCGTCAGGTGATTTTTTCCCAAATTTCCCGTTTTTCCCATGTGCCGGATTCGCAAAAGAGGCGGTTTGAGATACTTTTTTTATCGATTTTTTATGCCTAAAAAATTTTTTTGTTAGAAAAGTGTTAGAAAAAATGTTTTTTCGACCTACGCCGTTTTGCGCCGGATACGAAAAAACCCGCAGAATTCTGCGGGTTTTATTTGGCGCGCCCAGGAGAATTCGAATCCCCAGCCTTCTGATCCGTAGTCAGATGCTCTATCCAGTTGAGCTATGGGCGCTTAAGCAAGAATGTATATACGCCAACAAAAGTCGGGATGCAAGACTTTTTTTTAAAAAATTTGCATTTTTAATAAAAATCCTTGCAAAAGGGCTGAATGTCGGTACATTCTAAGCTGTGCGCTTGTGCAAAGTGCGGATTTGGAAGGTTGAACGGTTTTTCTTTTTTTTGATGGTAAGGTGTTTGAAAGCCATGATTGATTTAAAAAGATTTTCTTTGTTGGTCGCTTTGTTGCCCGCTTTCGGCTGTGCGACCGGTTCCGATAAAACGGCCGCGGATGATTATTATGCCGACGATTACGCGCTGGCGGCGCCCGCCGAACGCGCAGCGGCTCCTGTTGAGCGCGCTAAAACCGGTGCGGACAAACCCGCGCCTGCCGCCGAGATGTCTAACGATGCTGCGGATCGTTTCAATTATGCGTCAACGGAACAAAAAACATCCGCCGTCAGCGAAACGGTTTCCAAAGTCGAAAGCAGCGTCGCCGAGCTGAACCAAGTGTTGCGCCAACACAAGGAAACATTTAAAAATTTAAAAGCGCAAAGTGCTGAAAAAGCTGCCAAATACTATGAAATCGTCGCGCATATCAATGCCCGCCTGCAAATCGGGACGACGCCTGCCAATCCCGAATTGACGGAAATGTGGAAACAGGCGTCCGCCGCGTTGACGGAAATGGGCGACAAAGTGCAGGAAATGAAGATTTTGAGCGGCGAAGTCAATAAACAAAACGCTCAAATCAACGCGTTGCTGGGAAATATCGCCAAAACGTTTTCCGTTCCGGGGGCTTTGGAGTCCGATCATGAACGCTTGAAAGATTTGGAAGACGAAACGAATCAGACGCTGATCGCCCAAAAACGGTTGACTTCCGAATTGTCCGCGCAGGTTGATCGTCAAATGCAGGCCTTTAAAAACGAAAGCGCGCTGGTTGCCGCGTTGGCAAACGGGGTTCGCGCCGGCAAGCCGTACGGGGCTGAAGTAGCCGCTCCCGTTTCTTTGAATTCGCCCGCTTCGCTGCAAATGTCCGCAGAGGATGAGGACAATGATGTGCCGAATGCCAAAATCGACGGGCGCCGTCCGTTGATGACGATTCGCTTCGATCGTGCAAATGTCGCGTACGAACAGCCGCTGTACCGTGCCGTCAAAGCCGCTTTGGATAAACGTCCGAATACGGATTTTGAACTGGTTGCCGTGTCTTCCGCCAAAAAAGGAAACGCCGCCGACGCTTTGAAAAAGGCTGATGCCGTCCGCGACACGCTGCTGGCGATGGGATTGCCCGAAGACCGCGTTTATGTTTCCAAAACGGCGGATATGAAGACAAAAACGGAGGAAGTTCGTCTGTTTTTGAGATAATCAACGATTCCGAAAGGGTTTCCCTTTCGGAATTCTTTTTCTAAAGGATTTGTTTTGGCTGGAACGACGATAGCGGCGGAAGCCGAGTCTGCTTTTTTAAATATGCTGAACCGTTTGAACGGTTCCAGGCAGAATGTCGTGGTGCTGTATTTAAAGCTGTCCGCTTTGTCGCCCGCCAACAAAACGCCCCAAAAAATCAAACAAGTCGCCGAACGAATCAAAGAAGAGGCCGCCCGATTAGGGCAGGCCGCCGTTTTTATTCTGTCGAACCAAGATGTTGCGGCGATTATTCGCAACATATTGCCGGAAACGCTGGATGATTTGACGCGCCAAGTGCGGCAGTTTTTTCACGGCGACCGCGCTTTGTATGATTCCAGCATCGATTTGATTCGGCGTTATTATTTGGAACAGGACTACGCCGCGATAAAATCTTTGGCGGAACAGCGCGAAGCGGATGTCCGCCGTCGGGAAAAAACGGCGCCGACGGCGAAAGTCGTGTCTTTGGCTCCCGAGCATTTGGATGCTATTTTACGCAATATTCAAGGCTTTAATATTTTGCGTTTGATTCGCAGGCAAGAAGCGGTTCATTTGGGAATGAACGGAGAATTCACGGGGCTGTTTTTGGAATATTTCACATCCATGGCGGATTTGAAAAAAGCCATCGCTCCTGATGTTGATGTTTTGTCAAATCGCTGGCTTTTTCAGTATTTAAGCGAAACTTTGGACGAACGCATGCTGGGCATCAGCCAGGATTTGTTCGACCATACGACCAAGAAAATTTCTTTGAATCTGAACATATCGACTCTGTTTACGCCGATGTTTGAGGATTTTCTGGACACTATGCCGGAAAATCTGAAAATGGTCGTCGAAGTGCGTTTGATGGATGTAATACAAAATCCGGAACATTTCAAAACGGCGCGGGATTTGCTGCATGAAACGGGTAACGAAATTTTAATCGACGGACTGACGCCGATTGCTTTCGATTTTGTGGATTTTAACCTGTTCGAGCCGGATTTTTTGAAACTGAACTGGCCTTTCAACGGGTTGAGCGGCGATGACGAGGCGGCGTTGGAAAAAATGGCAAAATCGTTTGATGCCGGCAAAGTGATTTTGATGCGTGTTGAAGACGAGGAATCCCTTAAATGGGGATTGTCGCACGGCATAACAAAGTTTCAAGGTTACTTTATCGATTCCCTGTCGGCGGCGGTTTGCCGCAACGGATGCCGTTTTCATGAAGATTGTTCGCTGACGCAATGCGTCGCCTGCAAAGCCCGCATTGCAGGGGCTGTGCGGGCAAAATGCCGCAACCCTTTGCGAATCGACCGTTCTTTTGAAGACAATTTGAGGGAATGACGATGATTGCTCAGGAAGAACAATTTCGCCTTTATTTGCTTGCGCCCTTGAAAGCGGGGATTCCGCTGACGGTTTTGCAGGTAAAGCTGTCCGTGCTGGACGAACGGTCGAAAACGGATTCCACGCTGGCGACCGTGATTAGGAATTTCAACGAAGCATTGCATCTTGACGGCAAAGCATTCGGTTTCCGCAACGACGACATATTCATCGTCTATTCGGACAAGGTCAACGACAATCAAATCAAGGCGCTGTTGATTAAAAACGAATTGTATTTTTCGGCGGACGCCAAAATCAAGACCATTGACGCGATGAACCGCGTGTTTAAACTGCCCGAGGACAAAGACGCGCTGAATTATGAAACGTCGCGGATCGAATCCGCGCCCGCCGCCAGACAGGAAACGGCAGCAGGCCAAACACCGGTTCGCAGGCGGTTTGTTTTGCCGCCCGCGTCGGAACAAAACAAAAGCAAACTGACGCCCGCCGAACTGGCGCGAATTACCAAGGCGTTGGCGAATACGGATTTTTCCAATATGATTCGCCGCCAATTCGTTTGCGTCGTTTTGGAAAATATCGCACCGTCCCCGATGTTTGAAGAAGTGTTTGTTTCGATTGCCGATTTGGGGGAAACGATTATGCCGAACGTGTCGCTGACGGCGACGCCGTGGCTGTTTCAAGATTTGACCGAAACGTTGGACAAGCGCGTTTTGACAACGGTTTCGCGCCATGACGACGGAGCGTTTTACCGCGATTTTTCGCTGAATTTAAACGTGTCGTCGATTCTGTCTGACGATTTCAAGTCCTTTGACGAAGGAATCCGTGAAAATATGAAAGCTTCCATTGTTCTGGAACTTCAGCCGACGGATATTTTCAGCGATTTTTCCATGTACGTTACGGCGCGCGATTTCGCTCGGAAATTGGGGTACAAGATTTGCATCGACGGGGTGAACGTGCGGAATCTGCCGTACATCGACCGTGAAAAACTGGGCGCCGATTTTGTCAAGCTGATGTGGCAGCCCGATTTGCCGGATGTTTTGTCGCAAAACGAATCGTTGAAAGAAAAACTGTCGGCCATCGGATCAAACCGCACGATTTTATGCCGAGTCGATGACGAGAAAGCGTTGAATTTCGCCAAAGAGCTGAATATTACTTTGCTGCAGGGGCATTACATCCAGCATTTGCTGAACAATGCGCCGCGCCGCGTTTAACGGAGAGCTGCCATGGAATACCGGATTTTCGGCGATGATATGCAATATGCCGATTTCACCCTGCAATCGGGCGAATCCGTTTTCGGCGAACCCGGCGCGATGATGTGCAAAGACGCGGGCGTCCGCATGGAAGCGATTCTCGGCACGGGAAAGCAAGGCTTTTTCAAAAAACTGTTCGGTGCGGGCAAGCGTGTTCTGACGGGTGAAAACATGTTTTTGACGGGGTTTGAAAATGTGACGGCTGTTCCTCAACATGTTGCTTTTTCCGCGCCGTTCCCCGGAAAAGTGGCGCCGTTGGATTTGACGCGGCTGGGCGGTGAAATCGTTTGCCAAAAAGACAGCTTTTTGTGTGCGGCCGGTGAAATTGACATCGGGGTGTATTTTCAAAAGAAAGTGCTGACCGCTTTGTTCGGAGGCGCGGGATTCGTCATGCAGCGCCTGCACGGCGGCGGAGTCGTTTTTGTCAATGCAGGCGGTACGGTCAAGGAAATCGATTTGCGCCCGATGCAGAAAATTCAAGCGGACGCCGGATGTTTGGTCGGTTTTCAGCCGTCAGTCGGTTTTGAAATCGTCGGGGCGGGGAACTTGAAAACGCAAATTCTGGGCGGCGAAGGGCTGTTTTTGGCAAACTTGACGGGGCCGGGGAAAGTATGGCTGCAGTCGTTGCCGTTTTCGCGTTTGGCGGCGCGATTTTTGCGCACGCCCGCCTTTCAAAAGCGGATTCAAGGCGCGCGGGCTTGAATTTTTGCAAAAAATGCAAATATAGGCTTGACAAATCGCTGAATATCTGGCTATAAAAGGCATCCTTTGTAGGCGGAAACGCCTTTAGTTATAGATTTGGAATGGTGGATAAAATGTTCGCAGTTATTAAGACAGGCGGCAAGCAGTACAAAGTCGCAAAAGACGACACGATTGTTGTTGAGAAACTCAACGCGGAAATCGGTTCTACTGTGACATTTGACAATGTGCTTGCCCTCGACGAAAAAATCGGAACGCCGACGATTGCCGGTGCCAAAGTTTCCGCGAAGGTCATCAAGCAGACCCGCGACGACACGGTTATCGTTTTCAAAAAGAAACGCCGTCAGGGTTATCGCCGTAAAAACGGTCATCGTCAGTATATCTCGATTGTCAAGATTACCGACATCGCTGAATAAGAAAAGGGAGAGTATTCCATGGCACACAAGAAAGCAGGCGGTAGCACCAGAAACGGACGCGACTCCGAAGGGCGTCGTCTGGGTTTGAAAAAATCCGGCGGTCAGGCTGTTATCCCGGGAAACATCATTGTTCGCCAGCGCGGCACGAAATACCGCACGGGTGAAAACGTCGGCTTGGGTCGCGATCACACGATTTTTGCGACTGCCGAAGGCCGTGTCGAATTCACGCGCAAAGCGGGCGACAGAGTTTATGTTTCCGTCGTGAAGTAAGCTTTTCCAAAAGGCTTTTATTTCAAAGGGGAGTGGTCTATTCACCATTCCCCTTTTGTCGTACAAAAGAGGGGACTTTCATGAAATTCCTTGACCAAGCGAAAATTTATCTGAAATCGGGCGACGGCGGCAACGGATGCTGTGCTTTCCGGCGCGAAAAGTATATTGAATTCGGCGGTCCGAACGGCGGCAACGGCGGGCGCGGCGGCGACGTCATTTTTGAAGCCGTGCCGAATCTGAACACGCTGATTGATTTTCGCTATCGCCAGCATTTCAAAGCCGAACGCGGTCATCACGGCGAAGGCAGCGACTGCACGGGCGCGAAAGGGCAGAATTTGATTATCAAAGTTCCCGTCGGCACGGAAATCGTCGCCGAGGACGGGGAAACAATCATCAAAGACATGATGATTCCCTATGAACGTTTCACGATTGCCAAGGGCGGCGACGGCGGATTCGGCAACGCGGCGTACAAAACGTCGACGAATCAGGCGCCCCGCCGCGCAGACCCCGGTTGGCCGGGGGAGGAAATGTGGGTCTGGCTGCGGCTGAAAATGATTGCCGATGTCGGACTTGTCGGCTTTCCGAATGCGGGAAAATCGACGTTTTTGGCTGCTGTCAGCGGGGCAAAGCCCAAAATTGCGGACTATCCGTTTACGACGTTGCATCCGAATTTGGGCATTGCGCGAATCGACGACGACGAAATGCTGATTGCCGACATTCCGGGGCTGATTGAGGGCGCGCACGAAGGCGTCGGCTTGGGCGACCGTTTCCTGCGTCACGTTGAACGCTGCGCCGTGTTGTTGCACTTGGTCGACGGGACGGAGGAAGACGTTGCGGGGCGCTACAAGGCGATTCGCAAGGAACTGAAGCTTTATTCCAAAACCCTTGCCGCCAAGCATGAAATCGTCGTTTTGAACAAAGTCGACGCTTTGCTGCCCGAGGAAGTCGAAGAAAAGGCGAAAGCTTTGCAAAAAGCCGCCCGCCGCAAGCCTTTGCTGATGTCGGGCGTGGCGCGCACGGGAACAAAGGAAGTGTTGCGCAAACTGCTGCCGTATGTTTTGGGTTTGCGTCAACAGCGCGACGAATCGGCGATAAAGGGCTTTGATGACAATGACGAATAAGTCGCCGTTGAAAGCTGCCAAGCGCATTGTGCTGAAAATCGGGTCGTCGCTGCTGGTTGACGAATCGACGGGGCGCATCAAAAGCACTTGGCTGAACGCGCTTGCCGACGATATTCTGGCGGCGCGCAAACAGGGGCGCGAAATTATCGTTGTTACATCGGGCGCGGGCGCGGTCGGACGCAAAGTTTTGGGACTGCCGACGGGCAAGCTGCCCTTGCCGCAAAAACAGGCGGCGGCGGCGGTCGGACAAATCCGTCTGGCGCGCGCGTATCAGGAAGTTTTGGCGGAACGCGGGCTGAATGTCGCGCAGATTTTGCTGACTTTGGACGATTCGGAAAGCCGCACGCGCTATCTGAACGCGGGCAATACGCTAAACACTTTGCTGGAAATCGGCGTTGTTCCCGTCATCAACGAAAACGATACGGTCGCGACGACGGAAATCAAAGTCGGCGACAACGACCGTCTGGCGGCGCGCGTGGCGCAAATGGTCAGTGCGGACACCTTGATTATTTTTTCGGACATCAAAGGGCTTTACACCGCGAATCCGCGCAAAGACCCGAACGCCGTCCTAATTCCCGTGGTTGAAAAAATGACCAGGGAAATCGATGCAATGGCGGACGGCGCAGGATCTGCGGTCGGCACGGGCGGCATGGCGACGAAACTGCTGGCGGCGCATCTTTGCACCGAAGCGGGATGCACAATGGCGATTGCTTTGGGAACCGAGCTGTATCCGCTGACGCGATTGGAAAAAACGAACGAATGTACTTGGTTTTTGGCGGACAAAACGCCGCTTTCCGCGCGCAAAAAATGGATTGCGGGCGCGATAAAGCCGCGCGGCACTCTGGTTTTGGACGCGGGCGCGGTCAAAGCTTTGGAACGCGGCAAAAGCCTGCTGCCCGCGGGCATCAAAGCGGTCAAAGGCAGCTTCGCCCACGGCGACGCGGTGACGCTCGAGGATGAAAACGGCGCTTTTCTGGGCAAGGGGCTTGTGTCCTATTCGGCGCAGGAAGCGGCGCTGATTGCGGGCAAGCGCACGAACGAAATCGAAAAGATTCTGGGCTATCACGGGTCGGACGAAATCGTCCACCGCGACAACCTGTTTGCGGAAAAAAGGGGATGAGCCATGCGTGAAATGGGCTTGAAAGCCAAAGCGGCGGAGCGGATTTTGGCAACCGTGCCGACGGCGCAGAAAAACAAAGCTTTGCTGGCGGCGGCGGCCGCGATGGAGCGGGGCGCGGCGGAGTTGCTGGCGGCAAACAAGCGCGACATGGACGCTTTGTCCCCCGAAACGCCGGCGGCGATGCGCGACCGTTTGCTGCTGACCCCCGAACGAATCGCGGGCATTGTCAAAGGTATTTGCGAAATCGCGGCTTTGCCCGATCCCGTGGGGCGGATTTTGGCGGAATGGACGCGTCCGAACGGATTGAAGATTCGTCGGGTCGCCGTTCCTTTGGGCGTTATTGGCGTGATTTACGAAAGCCGCCCGAACGTTACCGCCGACGCGGGGGCTTTGTGTTTCAAATCGGGCAACGCGGTGATTTTGCGCGGCGGTTCGGACAGCTTTCATTCGTCAATGAAAATCACCGAGTTTCTGCACGCGGGACTGAAAGCGGCGGGACTGCCCGAAGACTGCATTCAGTCCGTTCCGACGACCGACCGCGCCGCCGTGGGTGAAATGCTGAAGCTGGACGATTGCATCGACGTGATTGTTCCGCGCGGCGGAAAGTCCTTGATTCAGCGCATTACGGACGAAAGCAAAATCCCGCTGTTCAAGCATTTGAACGGCATTTGCCACACTTACGTTCACCAAGCCGCCGATTTGGACAAAGCGCGCAAAGTCGTTTTAAACGCGAAAATGCGCCGCACGGGGACGTGCAATTCGACGGAAACAATCTTGGTCGACGAAGCGGTCAAAGCAACGCACTTGCCCGCGATTGTTCGGGATTTGCTGGATGCGGGATGCGAAGTGCGCGGCGACGCGACGGTGCAGGCGGTCGATTCGCGTGTTGTTCCCGCGGTTGACGAGGATTGGGACACGGAATACCTTGCCCCGATTGTGTCGATTCGCGCGGTCAAAGACATTGACGAAGCGTTGGAGCATATCGCTTTGCACAGCTCGCACCACACCGAATCGATTTTGACCGAGGACAAAGCGGCGGCGGACAAATTTCTGGCGAACGTCGACAGCGCGGTCGTCATGGTCAACGCGTCGACGCAATTCTGCGACGGCGGCGAATTCGGCATGGGCGCGGAAATCGGTATAGCGACGGGACGGCTGCACGCGCGCGGTCCAATCGGATTGGAACAACTGACAACATTCAAATATCAGGTGTACGGTGACGGGCAGATTCGGGCGTAAAAAAGTAGGCATTTTGGGCGGGTCGTTCAATCCCGCGCACGACGGGCATCTGTACATCAGCCGCCAAGCGTTGGAGCTGTTGGACTTGGACGAAGTGTGGTGGCTGGTTTCCCCGCAAAACCCGCTGAAGCCGACGGACGGCATGGCGGAATTTTCCCGCCGTTTCGACAGCGCGGTCAAAGTCGCCGCCGCCGAACCCCGCATTGTCGTTTCGGCGATTGAAAATGAATTTCATACCCGCTATACCGCCGACACGATTCGCTGTCTGCGGGAACGTTTTCCCGACATCGCTTTTGTGTGGCTGATGGGGGCGGACAACTTAATCGACTTTCACCGCTGGCAGGAATGGCGTACAATCATGCGTTCCGTGCCGATAGCGGTTTTTGCCCGAAAAACGTATCGGATTCGGGCTTTGCACGGGCGGGCGGCGAACTGCTTCCGCCTTTACAGGGTTCCGTCCGAACGGGCGGCTTTGCTGGCGGCCATGCGCGCGCCGGCGTGGACTTTCCTGCCGATTCGGGTGCATCCCGCTTCGGCGACGGAAATCAGAAACAAGGGATTGTTTTAAGGAGATTTGACGATGGCAACGAAAAAAGCGGATTCCGCGGAAAAAAAGACCAAACAGACGGTCAAAAAAGCCGTGAAAGAAGCCAAAAAAACGGCGAAAAAGGAAACCGAAAAGAAAGAAATCAAAAAAACGGTCAAAAAAGCCGTTAAAAAGATTTTGAAAGACACCCAAAAACAGGTCAAAAAAGCGGAAAAGGAAAACGCCGCCGCCGTGAAAATGGTGGACTTGATTGAAAAAACGCTGACGGCGGGCAAAGCCGAAGACGTGGTTGTGCTGGATTTGACGGGAAAAACGGCTTTGGCGGATTACTTGGTCGTCGCGACGGGGCGTTCCCCGCGCCATGTCACCGCTTTGGCGGAACAGGTGCAGATGCGCTTGAAAAAAACGGGCGTTCCCGCTCAGCTGGAAGGCGAAGACGTCGGCGATTGGGTGATTGTGGACGCGGGCGACGTGATTGTGCACGTTTTCCACCCCGAAACGCGCGACTTGTACCGCATTGAAGAACTGTGGGGCGGCGAAACCCCGCGCCGCGCGAAGTAATGGACATCGTCATTGCCGCTATCGGGCGGATGAAAGCAAGCCCCGAACTGGAGCTGTTGACGAAATACGTCAAACAGACGCGCTGGAACGTTGTCGTCAGGGAATTCGAGGATAAAAAATCGGGTTCCGTCGACGAACGCAAAAAGCGCGAGGGCGAACTGCTGCTTTCAGCCGTTCCCGACGGCGCGAAAATCGTTGTGCTGGACGAACGGGGCAAGCTGTTAAGCTCCGAATCGTTCGCGCATAAGCTTGGCGCGTGGCAGGACGACGGCGCGCCCGCTGTCGCTTTTCTGATCGGCGGGGCGGACGGGCACGGCGACGAAATGCGCGCCCGCGCCGATTTGCTGCTGGCGTTCGGCACGATGACATGGCCGCATTTCCTTGCCCGCGTGATGCTGACCGAACAGATTTACCGCGCCAAAACGATTTTGGACGGGCATCCGTACCACCGCGCATAAAATCTTTGTCCCTGTCCGTTTTTAGAGCTGTAAAAAGCTGAAAAATGGATTATATTTCCCGTTAGATTTTTTAATTTCAACCAAGGAGTAACGACCGTGTCCGAAGAAATCAAACGTCCCCGTCCCGTCATGCTGTGCATTTTGGACGGGTGGGGTCATCGCGACAGCAAAGAAAACAACGCTATTGAAATGGGCAACACGCCGAACTGGCATGAATTGGTCAAAACCTGCCCGAACACTTTGATTGCCACGTCGGGGCTGGACGTCGGTCTGCCCGCGGGTCAAATGGGCAATTCGGAAGTCGGTCACATGAACATCGGCGCGGGTCGCGTCGTCATGCAGGATTTGCCGAAAATCGACCAAGCCTGCGCGGACGGTTCTTTGGCGAAACGTCCCGCCGTCGTCGATTTGATTGAAAAACTGAAAGCGTCCAAAGGCACTTGCCACCTGTTGGGTTTGATGAGCCCCGGCGGCGTTCATTCCCACATCAACCACATCATCGCTTTGGCAAAGATTTTGGACGGCGAAAACATTCCCGTCGCCGTTCACGCTTTCCTTGACGGCCGCGACGTGCCGCCCGATTCGGCTTTGGGCTATGTCAAAGATTTTGAAAACGCCGTCAAAGATTTGAAAAACGTTCATATCAAAACGGTTTCGGGGCGTTATTACGCGATGGACCGCGACAACCGCTGGGAACGCGTGAAACTGGCGTTTGACGCGATAATGAGCGGCAAAGGCAATCATGCCGATTCCGCCGAAGCCGCGATTGAAGCGTCCTATGCCGAAAAAGTGTTCGACGAATTCGTGATTCCCGCTGTTATCGGCGACTACAAGGGCATGAACGACGGCGACGGCATTTTGTTCGCGAACTTCCGTTCCGACCGCGCCCGCGAAATCATGTACGCTTTGGCGGACAAACCGTTTGACAAATTCGCCCGCGAAAAAACGGTTGATTTTGCGGCTGTCGTCGGCATGACGCAGTATTCCGCCGATCACGACCGCTTTGTGAAGCCGATTTTCCCGCCCGAACAGCTGAAAAACATTTTCGGCGAAGTCGTTTCCAACGCGGGCATGACGCAGCTGCGCATTGCGGAAACCGAAAAATACGCGCATGTTACGTTCTTTTTCAACGGCGGCGAAGAACGGCTGTTCAAGGGTGAAGAACGCATTTTGATTCCGTCGCCGAAAGTCGCGACTTACGACTTGAAACCGGAAATGAGCGCGTTTGAAGTCTGCGACGCTTTGGTCAACGCGATTGATTCGGGCAAGTTCGACACGATTATCGTAAACTTTGCGAACGGCGACATGGTCGGTCACACGGGCATTCTGCCCGCCGCCATCAAAGCCGCCGAAGCGGTCGACAAATGTCTGGGCAGACTGGAAGACGCGATTAAACGCGCAGGCGGCGTGATGCTGGTTACCGCCGATCACGGCAACTGCGAACTGATGAAGGACGAAAAGACGGGCGCGCCCTATACCGCGCACACGACGTTCAAAGTTCCCGTCGTTCTGTTCAACGGCCCCAAGGGCGCGACGCTGCGCGACGGCGGCCGTCTGGCGGATTTGGCGCCGACCCTGCTGCAGCTGCTGGGATTGGAACAGCCTGCGGAAATGACGGGCAAATCGCTGCTGAAGTAAGGCTATGACTTTTAAAAAGACGACGATACTGTTTTGCGCGATTCTGTTTGCGGGGAATGTGTCGCCGTCTTTTGTTTACTCTGCGACGGACAAGGCGCAGGCCAAGGCGGAGCTGTCGAAAATCACGTCCGAAATCAAAGCCGCCGAACAAAAGCACAAGGAATTGCGCGAAAAAGCCAAAGCCGCCCGACAGGAAATTCTGGACGTGCGGCGCAAAATGGTGCGCGCGGCGGGATCGATTCAAGAACAGGAAGAAAGCCTTGACAGGCTGGAGGAAAAGCTCCGCGAATTTGAAGCGCAGCAATCCTTGATGAAAAACCGTTTGGAAATCCGCAAGGAACAGCGTCTGCGCGTTTTGGCGGCTTTGCAAAATCTGGCGTGGAAACCGACGGAAGCATTGTTAATCCAGCCGTTGCCGCCGCAGGACACTTTGCGCAGCGCGCTGTTGCTGCGCGAAGCCGTGCCGCGGCTGGAGTATTCGACCGAAGGGTTGCGGCGCGATTTGATGAAAGTCGCCAGCTTGACGACCGCGATTCGGGCGCAATACGCGCAAATCAAAACGATGGCGAAACGGCTGGAGCGCAAGCGCAAGGATATGGACGAGCTTATCGGCAAAAAATCGCGCCTGCAAACGGTGTTTGCCAGCGAAAGCGCGCGGGCGAAATCCAAAGCCGAAAATTTGGCGAAACAAGCGGGCGATTTGAAAGACCTGCTGGTTCGTTTGGACGAGGAAAGCCGCCGTCAAAAACAGATGCGTCCCGCGCAAAGCGGCGTGCCGACGGGGGCGTTTATGGCGGCAAAAGGGCGGATTCCCTATCCCGTCAAGGGAAACATCATCAAAAAATTCGGCGACATGACCGACGCGGGCAGCGCGTCCAAAGGCATTATCATCCGCACGCGCGCCAACGCGCAGGTGATTTCGCCTTACGACGGCACGGTTTTGTTCGCGGGGCCGTTCCGCGGCTACGGCCAGCTGGTCATCATTGAACACGGCGACGGGTATCATACCTTGCTGGCGGGACTGGGGCGTCTGGACACGGCGGTCGGTCAATCGCTGCTGGCGGGCGAACCCGTAGGAATAATGGTGGCGCAAACGCAGCCGACGCTGTATATTGAGTTACGCAAAAACGGCCAGCCGATAAATCCGGCGGGCTTTATGAACCAGAAAAGGGGATAAACTATGAAACGTTTCGCAACGGCATTATTGGCTTTGTCATTGCTGGCAACGCCCGTTTCCGCCAAAGAAAAGGCGGCGGAACCCGAAAAAAAGGAAGTTTCCAACGATTCGGTATACAAGTATTTAAATGTGTTCAGCGAAACGTTCAAACGCGCGCGCACCGATTATGTCGAGGAAGTTCCCGCCGACAAACTGATTGAATACGCCATTAACGGCATGCTGTCGTCGCTTGACCCCCATTCGTCGTATCTGGACGTTGAAACGTTCAAGGAAATGCGCGAACAGACCAAGGGCGAATTCGGCGGTTTGGGCATTGAAGTCACCATGGAAAACGGCTGGGTCAAGGTCATTTCCCCGATTGACGACACGCCGGCGTCCAAAGCGGGGATCCAAGCGGGCGACTTTATCACGCACATTGACGGCACGACGGTTTTGGGGCTGACGCTGAACCAAGCGGTCGACAAAATGCGCGGGCCTTTGAACTCCAAGGTCAAACTGACCGTGCGGCGCAAGGACAAGCCCGCTTTTGACGCCACTTTGACGCGCGACGCGATTAAAATCCGTTCGGTTAAAACCGAAGACAAAGGCACGGTCGGCTATATCCGCATTTCGTCCTTTTCCGATACGACAACGGACGATGTGAAAAAAGCGATTGCCAAAATTCAAAAAGATCACCCGAACGATTTGTCGGGATACGTCATTGACTTGCGCAACAATCCGGGCGGATTGCTGGATCAAGCCGTATCGGTCGCCGATTTGTTTTTGGATTCGGGCGAAATCGTTTCGACCCGTCCGCGCCGCGCCGAGGAAATGCAGCGCTATGACGCGACCAAAGGGGACGAAACCAAAGGCATGCCGATTGTCGTTTTGATTAACGAAGGGTCGGCGTCGGCGGCGGAAATCGTCGCGGGGGCTTTGCAGGATCATAAGCGCGCCATTGTCGTCGGCATGCGTTCGTTCGGCAAGGGATCGGTGCAGACGGTCATTCCCGTTACGGGATTCGGGGCGATTCGGCTGACGACCGCGCGGTACTACACGCCGTCGGGCAGATCGATTCAAGCCAAAGGCATTGAACCCGACATTCAAATCCCCGTCGCGCATGTCGAATACAAAGCGGCGCGTTATGACGAATTTACGGAAGCCGCCTTGCCCAACGCTTTGGCGAAACAGGACGAACCCAAAGGCAAAAAAGCCAAAAAGGAAAAAGAACCCGATCCGTTTGACGAAAAACCCGCCGAGGAAAAGAAAGCCGAAGACTACCAGCTGGATCGCGCCATGGACATTGTCAAGGCGATGGGCATTTATCACAATAAATAAGGAATCCCGATGACACCGTCCGCTTTTGCAATCGAAAAAAAACAGGCCGACGCGCGCAAAGCTTTTTACGCGGTGGCGGTGCTGGCCGCTTTGTCGTTTTCGGTCGCGGCGGCGGGGGTGTATTGGTCGTTTTTCAATTCGCCCGCGCCGGCGGTGTCTTTTGATTTGGAACGGGTGAAAACGGCGGAATTGATCAATCCTCAGCCGCCCGAACAAAAAGCGGCCGAACCCGTTGAAACGCCGGCGGAAACGGCCGAATTGATTCAGCAAATCGAGGAGCACAAAAAATCCGTCGACGCAACGGCCGAATCGCTGAAGAAAAAGGTTGAATCGTCCGCCCCCGCGCCGGCGCCCGAAAGTGCCGAAGTGGCCGGCTTGCACCGCGAACAGGCGGCGGAAGCGGAACAAAAAATCGCGGAAATCGCGGCTTTGGCGCAGGAACGCGACGTTAAGCAACGGCAAAAGGAGATTTCCGCCGCGGCGGAAGCCCACGAAGAATCGGCGAAAAACGAATTTTCGGCGTATGCGCCCGCCGTTGCCGAACCGCCGAAGAAAAAAGCGAAGTACACGATTCCCACACTGATTAAAAAAAGCGATTTGAAAAACGCGCTGACAAAACCGTCAGCGGGTTTTTATCTGCACGAAAACGGCGAACGCCTGCCGTTGCCCGAACTGGTGCATACGACGCTGGTCGAATCTTTGCCGAACTTCGGGCTGATTAAACAAAAAGATGTCAAAGGCGTTCTGCCGCTGCAGGTGATTCAGCCTTTGGCCGATTTGCGCAAGGACGGCCTGCCCGTCAAAGCCGGAAACGGATTGTCGCCTGCCAAAGCGTATGCCGCCAGTGTTTCCGAAAAGCCCGCCGTTCCTTATATTTCCGTGCTTTTGTCGGGGTTGGGGCGGCGCAAAAACGTAACGGAATCGGCTGTCGCGTCAATGCCCGCGGCCGTGTCGATGTCGTTTTCGCCGTACGCGCCGCGTTTGAAAGAATACATTGAAAGCGCGCGCAAAGCGGGGCATGAAACTTTGCTGGATATGCCGATGCAGCACGGGACTTTTCCCGAAACGGACCCCGGTCCTTTGGGGCTGGTCGTCGGATTGCCCGAACACGAAAACCACAAGCGTTTGCGCAAAGTTTTGGGAACGAACGCCGCTTTTATCGGGCTGGCGGCGCAGCGGAATCAGAATTTTTCGTACTACGCCGCGGCGGAAATGAAAAAGTTTGTCGAGGAAATCGATTCGCGCGGCTTGATCATGATTGCGGGATCGGATGAATCGGACATGCCCGCTTTTGAAAAAACGGTGCGCCCCGATGTTTACATCGCGGACGATTTGTATCGCGCGGCAATCAAAGCGCGATTGGAAAAAGCGTTGAAACAGGCGCAAAAGGACGGACGGGCTTTTGTCAGAATCGAAGCGTACCCCGTGACAATGGTGGCGCTGCTTGAATTCATGAAATCGCTTGCCCCGACCGAGGAAAACCCCGAACCGAAAGTGGTTTTCGCGCCCGTGTCCTATTACGCGCAACAAACAGCGGAGGCCGAAAAATGAAAAAAGAATACCGTCCGAACGTCGGATTGATGGTTTTGAATCATGCGGGGGACGTGTTTACGGCGCGGCGCGTCGACGCCCGCCAAAAGGGCTGGCAAATGCCGCAGGGCGGAATTGACGCGGGCGAAGACCCGTACACCGCCGCTTTGCGCGAATTGAAGGAGGAAACGGGCATCGAATCCGTTTCTTTGATTGCCGAAAGCACGCATTGGTACGCTTACGATTTTCCGGCGGATGTGACTTTTGTCAGCGAAAAGAAAAAAAAGTTCGCGGGTCAAACGCAAAAATGGTTTTTGTTTGAATTTACGGGCGACGAATCGGAAATCAACATCAATCAAGACCATGCCGAATTTCGCGAATGGGCATGGACGCCCGCCGAACGGGTCGCGGATATGATTGTTGAATTCAAACGCGCGGTGTACGAACGGGTGATTGACGAATTCATGCCGTTTATCGAAGCCGTCCGCGCAAACGCGAAACGCTGAAAATCCGCGTATGACTTTAGACATAGGAACGGCTTGAACACCGCGGAAATGCTGGTGTTATGCCGTCAGATATAGCATTTTTCCGTTGTATTCTTTCTTTTTTAACGGCTAAGATGTAAACAGTAAAAAAAGTTTACCCGCGATTCGGAGGATACGGCCATGACAACATTTGATAAATCAAGCAGTCAGCGCGGCGCGCTGATGGTGGAGGCCATCGCCCTGTTGGGATTGATGACCATGATTTCCCCGATGATCGTGCGGCAAACGGCGGAACGCACCACGGAAATGGAGGACGTCGCCGTCGCGGGACAGATGAAAACAATCAAGGACGCTTTGGAAAACTACATCCAAGCGGACTATGCGAATCTGGTTCCCAATCCGCCTACGCAGGAGGAGTTTCAACATAATATCACGGCGGCGAAACTGTCCCCGTATCTGCCGTCTTCCTACATAGACGGCGGGGAGATTCGCGGCAATAAACTGGCTGACGGGTTTGACGTCGGCGTACGCGGATTCTGCACGGAAAAACAGGACAACAGGGGGGCGACATGTTCAACTTTGTCGGCGTCGTGCAAATGCACGCGCTATAAAATCGTGGGCATGATTGTTTCCAAGAAGAACAACAACGAAGAAATCCCCGACAAACGCGCGGCGCGCGTGGCGTCGATGCTGGGGGCGGACGGCGGCTATATGCGGACGTCGGACGTCGTCAACGCTGTTGCCGGGGGCGGCGCCGCAGACGCGATGAAAAAGGTTTTGGGCGCGCAGGGCATGTGGGAAGTCGACGACGTCACCAAATACATTTCGGGCATCGGTACGAATTCGGGCGGCCGAATCGCGTTGTCGACGGTGTTTTCGTCGGGGCTGTCCGCCGATTACCTGTATCGTAAAAAGGTCAATGGTCTGCCCGACGCGAATTCGATGTTTACGGATTTGGATATGGGCGGCAACGGCGCGTGCGAAGACGCGTCGGGCGACGGCAAATGCAACCGCATCAACAACGCGGGCGGATTGGAAGTCATTGCGGGACGGTTGATCGTGCGTAAAAAGAACGGCGCGGCCGCCGACAACCAGGCCGACGGATCTGGCGACACTTTGGCGCGAATCGCGTTGGGAACGGACAAAGCCAGCATGCAGGTTGAAAAAAGCGTTACCATTACGGCGAACAAACTGCTGGCGGATGATGCCACAAAAACGGAAGACGGCAGCATCCAAATCGCCGCGTCGAAAAACATCAACGCCAAAGCCGATGACAATTTCGTCGCGGAAGCCAAGAAAAAGGCCGAAATGAAAACATCCGACGACAAATTGCGCTTTGTCGCCGAGGACGGCACGATTTCCATGGAGGCCTATTCATCGGGTGAAGCGACCGATCCCACATCGGAGGTGTCCCTGACATCCGAGGAAGCGACCATGAGCGGCCCCGCCGTTACCGTCGAAGCGGGGACGGGCGGCATGGAATTGAATTCCGACGACGAAATCAAAATCGCCGCCGACAAACTGCTGAATATGAGCGGCGCGACGGGCGTCAATATGACTTCGCCGGAAAAAATCGAAATTAAATCCGACAAGACCATGACGCTTCACGCGGGAACGGAAATGAAGCTGGAAAGCGACGAAACCATTTCCATTATGGGCAACAAATCCGCCAAAATCGGCAGCGGGGACAATCATTTGATTGTCAGCAACAAGGCGGCTGATGATAAAGGAACCATAGTGAACGGCGACACGGCGCATAACGGTTCGTATGCCGAAGTCGTCGGCGGCCTGTACATCAACACGGCGAACAGCCACGTTTTGTCGGTCGGCGCGGGCGGCGTCGCGTCCGTATTGCTGCAGGACGGCGGCATCACGATGCACAAATCCGACGGTAAAAAACCGGGGATGATCGGCACCGCCAACAAGGATGACGTCGTTATCAAAGCGACAAGCAGCGGCGGCGTTATCACCTTGTCCAACAAAGGGCGCGAACATCCCGCCATTGAATTGCGCGGCGACACGGGTTTGATTTCCGCGACCGCGTTCCAGCCGGACTATGTCATTAACAACAATGGCGACGCCGTTCAGCCCGTTGTCAAGCGAGGGGGCGTTTCGTTCAGTTCGTCCGGCGTGATGGATTCCAACAGCATAACGTCCGTTACGGCGACGACCTTTGACAAAATCGCGACGGATTCCGGCGTAGGGGGATCGAAAACGTACAACGTTCATCAGCAAGACGCGACATTGAACAGATTCCGCGTCGATCCCGCGTTCGTGTCCGTGATGAACGACATCAAAATCACGTCCCGCGGCGGCGCGCGGCTCAGCGAAGCTTTGCCGAACTATATTCTGAAAGGCATTTACGAACTGAGCAACACCTATGCCAAGGGGCCGTGGCCGTGCGCCGCGTCGTGTTCAAGCATTTCGGATGCCGATTTAGCTCAAGGAACTGCATGCTGCACCTATTCTTTGCCCCGAATCTTTGTCAAGGATGAAGTCGGCAGCGACCATATTTTGTACTATCCCGCGGACGACATTCCGAGCAGCGGAGGCAACGTTGATCCGGCAACTCCGTCGGCATCAACCACCGAATACAAAATCAATTTGTATGCCGGCTCTTATACCGATTGCCCGAACGACGGCAACTGTTTGGCGCACCCGTTCATGGGGGTTGTTCCCGCCCCTGGGCGGCGGGCGTCCACTCTCAGCCCAAGTCTTAAAGGCGGCGATGTCGAAACCATGGCAGGGTGGGATGAAGGCGTTTGCCCCGACGGTTATGTGGCGGCAATGACGGTAACGCCGTCCCAGTTCGATGTCGGCAGAGTCAGCTACGTCAACACCTATGTTCCCATTCAATCCGACGACACGGGCGAATATTTGGCCTACATTTCGTGGAACCAAGGGCATCCGTCCATCGGCGGCGTGTTCCAGCCCGCGACGTCCGTCGGCATCGCGATTAAAGACATTACCACTGACGGTACCTCTAAGGGTGAGTTGCAAGGCTGGGGGATCGCCATGGGAACGGTCGGCTGGGGCTTTACGGACGAAACGAAAACCGACGCGACATGGATGTGGAACTACGGCGCGAACATTCAAGCCGGCATGATGAAAGCGTACGCGCAGACGTACTGCTACTTCAATCCCAAACGGTTCAACATGCCGAACATGAAGGTCATTCAGTCCAGCGGCGGCAACGTCATCACGCCGATGAACTCCGTCAACGACCTGTAAAAAGGAGGATTCGCCATGTTTTTCTGGGTTGTTCTGGCATCGCTGATGGGCATCATTATGTTCGGAAGCCTGTCGGATAAAACGAAAGACGAGGAATTCTTTGTCGAACCCGTGTACGAAGCGTTGTCTTTGAACCTGTTTCAATACCACAACGCCGCCGTATACGGGTACGAAGACGCCGTCAAGGACGGGTATGAAAAGTCTTTGAGCACGGGAACCAATCCCGTGGCGGAGTATTTTGACAGACACGTTGACGGCGTCGTTCCTTTGGCGACTGTCGAAAATGCGCAAATCACCAAAGGCGGGGACGACGGAAACGTTATTTTGCCGTACATTACGAAATATCTGCCGATCGGGTTCAAACCGCAAAACAACACCCGCACCTATCTGATGTGTGTCGACGGCAGTCAAGGACAGACCAACGGGCTGACCTGCAACGATCCGACGGCGGTGCGCTATGTGATGACGTTCCGCGAAGTTCCGCCGCGCTATGACGGCGCGGACAAAATGCTGGCTTTGCGCGCGGTTGCCAAGGCGTCGGTCAATTCCCGCTATGTCGGCATGATTGAAAAAGCGGAAACGCCTTTGGAAAAAAAGGCCGACACGTATCATCAGCCGCTGGGGGCGCATTACTACATTCTGGCTAGCGGCTATTCCCCCGCGACGGCGGCGTATCTGCCCGATTATCTGGTTTGCCAAGCCCCGCGCGACAACACGGAACCGACTTTGGTTTTGGGCGACAAAGCCAAAACGACGCGCTATCTGGTCGCGCTGTCTTTGATGCAGGGGCTGGAACATAATGCCAACATTCCCGAAGGAACGGGCATCATCAGCAACTGCAAAGCGTTGGAAGAAAGCAGCGGCGGCTGATGCAAAAACTTTTCCCGACAAGGGCGAAAGTTCTTGAAAACGGTGCGCAACCCGCTATATTTATGTTTAGCCTGTAACCAATTTTAGGAGATTTGAAATGGCGTCTGTTATTAATGATTCGTGCGTAAAATGCTTGTCCTGCATCGACGTTTGCCCCGTCGGCGCGATTTCCGAAGCGGATACGCAGTGCGTTGTCAACCCCGACACCTGCATTGAATGCGGCGTTTGCATTTCCGAATGCCCGCAGGGTGCCATCACCACGGAAGACGAAGCGGATGAAAAATGGGTGAAATTCAACGCTGAAAACGCGAAATAATCCGTTTTAACCGTTTAAAAGCCCGTTTTGAAAAAAGCGGGCTTTTTTTATTGAAAAAATCGAAAAGATTGGTATCTTAACAAACGGGTCCATAGCTCAGTTGGTTAGAGCTGGGCGCTCATAACGCCTTGGTCGGGGGTTCGAGTCCCTCTG
The DNA here is from genome assembly GCA_002438565.1 of Alphaproteobacteria bacterium UBA6411. Classification (GTDB taxonomy): domain Bacteria; phylum Pseudomonadota; class Alphaproteobacteria; order CAAGCB01; family CAG-977; genus UBA2903. Next base: position 21,475 of record DJPN01000013.1, read on the forward strand.
GACCTACCAAAAAATAAACCTCCCCCTGCGGGAGGTTTATTTTTTGGTTAGATTCAGGCTCGAACCCTGAGAGGGTTTTCGGCGAAACAGGAAACGGGCTTAAACGCCTGTTTCCCGCCGATTGCCTTTACACGGGCAGTTTTTTGCCCGCCAGAATGTGGACGTGCAGATGCGGGACTTCCTGTCCGCCGTTTTTGCCCGTGTTCATCACCAGACGATAACCCGCTTCCGCAACGCCCAGCTGCTGCGCGACTTTGCCGACCGCCGCAAAAAATCCCGCGACCTCTTCGGCGGGCGCATGCGCCGTAAAGTCCGAAAAATCCGTGTATTCGCCCTTCGGAATCACCAAAACATGGGTGGGGGCTTTGGGGTGCAAATCGGGAAACGCAATGGCGAAATCATCCTCGTAAATCTTGTTCGTCGGAATTTCGCCGCGCAAAATCAGCGCGAATACGTTGTTTTTATCGTACATTTCTTACTCCTTTGTTCTGCTGTTTTTTTCGGCGATGCCCGAAATTCCTTCGCGGGATTCCAGTGTCTGCCAAACCTGTTCGGGGCGGATGTCCGCGTCCGCCCACAACACCAATAAATGATAAAGCAAATCCGCGCTTTCCGTGACGATGTGCGCCGTGTCGTTTGATGCCGCCGCTATGACGGTTTCAACGGCTTCTTCGCCGACTTTTTGCGCGATGCGGGCGCGTCCGCGGGAAAACAGCTTTGCCGTGTAGGATGTGGTCGGGTCGGCCGTTTTGCGGCCGGCAATCGTTTCAAACAACCTGTCCAGAATCATGGCTCTTCTCCTTTTAAAGCGTCCAGCGCTTCGGCGACGGTGAACGCGTTTTCGTACAAAGCCCGTCCCGTTATCACGCCCGTGATGTTCGGAACGTTCAATTTGGCGCAATCGCGCAGGTCTTGCAAGCTTGAAATTCCCCCCGAAACGATGACGGGCGTTGAAATTTGCCGCGCCAGTTTCGCGGTGGCGGGCAGATTCGCGCCTTTCATCACGCCGTCGCGCGAAACATCCGTGTGGATAATCGCGCAAACGCCGCAGTCTTCAAAGCGTTTTGCCAGCTCGATATCCGTGACGGACGACGTTTCAGCCCAGCCTTCGACGGCGACAAAGCCGTTTTTGGCGTCGATGCCGACGGCGATTTTGTCGGGAAACAGACGGCAGGCGTCCTTGACAAAAGCGGGGTTTTTCAGCGCGGCCGTTCCCAGAATGACCCTTGCAACCCCGCAGTTCAGCCACTTTTCAATCGTGGCAAGCGAACGGATGCCGCCCCCCAGTTCGATTTTCATTTTGACGCTTGAGCAAATCGATTCAACGGCGGCGGTGTTGACGGGCGAACCCGCGAACGCGCCGTCCAAATCGACGATGTGCAGGTATTTCGCGCCTTGCATTTCAAACGCCGAAGCCTGCGCCGCGGGGTCGGCGTTAAACACGGTCGATTGAGCCATATCGCCCTGTTTTAAACGGACGCAAGCCCCGTTTTTCAAATCGATTGCGGGCAGTAAATCCATAGGCCAACCCTTTCATAAAACTTTTTTTAAGGTTTTTCCGGTTATAAAATAAGCTTGGAATATAAATAACGGGTATCTGATGAAAATGAAACGCTTTTTATGGTCGGTATTGTTTTTTTGCGCCGCTCAGATGCCCGCGAACGGTTTTGCGGCGACCGCGTCGGGCGAATTGGCGGAACGGCTGTTTACGTTTGACGCGAAGCTGGCGCCGATAAAGCTGGAATACGTCGATTTCAAAATCGACCGCGCCCGAACGGCCGAAGAATGGGGCAAGGATATCGGCAAATACAACTTCAAACTGTTCGGATGCAAGCGCGCCGATAAAAAGCTGGTTTTGAACCAAGGGCGCGCCATGCGCCGCGACATGAAATTCGGCGATGTGTTTTTCGAGGAAATGAACGAACTTTTCCCCGTCGTCGTTCCCAAAAACAGCCCGTATTATCCCTATTCAATCGGCGATGTCGAACCGGGGTATCTGATTACCGCGGAAATCAAGGATTTGTACATCAACGTGTGCGACCATTACGACTGGCGCACGCGCGTTTATTCCCAGCTGCGCAGCGGAACGGCGGAAATCAAAGTGCTGTGGCGCGTGATTACGCCGTATAACCGCAAATTGTATTGGGAAGACGTTACGCACGGCTATGCCCGAATCGAGGACCCGATTCGCAACGGCGAGGTGCGCTTGGCTGAAAAAGCGTTCGCGGACGCTTTGGTGCGTTTAATCGGCATGCCGGGATTTTTGGAAACCATGCGCAACAAGCCCGACGCCGCCATGCTGGCGCAAGCGAAGGCGGAATTCGACGCGCAAGTGGCGCATCATATTCAATCCCGCAACAATTTGCAGTCTTCCTATCGCCGCAACCGTGTGAAGTTTTATTCCGAACGGCACTTCATCCGCGAATTGGAAACGTTGGAAAAGCTGGCTCCGACGCAAAACGCGATGGCGGACGACTTTGCGCACGGATTGGATGACGTTCACGGCTTGGGGGACGGACTGGCAAGCGCGATTCGCAACAAGGGAACCGATTATTCGGGCGTCGATTACGACAACATGACGGACGAAGAGCGCGCGTTGTACGACCGTTTGGCTTTGGGCGACGGCGGGGCGGAACTGTCCGATTCCGACAAAGCTTTGCTGGCGCGGATGCTGCGCGACGGCCGATTGAGCGGTATTGCCGGCCGTTTGCTGCCCGATGAAACGCTGGAACAGTCGCTTTACGGCAAAGTGCTGGACTCTTCGCCTTTGTTGCGGCTGTTCGACGGCTATCTGTTCGCTTCCGACGCGGACAAAGAAACCGTGGATACTTTGCTGGACGGCGATTTGTCCCGTCACAGAAACAAGTACGGCTTTATCGTTTCGCCGATTGACGGCTGGATTACGATTAACAATCAAAAGCCGTTCCGCTATTTGTCGCCCGCGCGCATTTACCGCATCCGCGCCAGTGTGGTCGCCGTTTCAAACGCGGAGGATGTCGGGTCGGGATTGGTTATCGCGCCGTCTTTGGTGTTGACGAACTATTCGGTGACGAAATCGTCGCCGTACGCCAAAATCGAATTTTTGGACGGGCGCGTCGTGCCGTCCATGGTGCTGCGCGTCGACAAGCAAAAAGACGTCGCGCTGCTGTACATGCCGCCCGCAAAATTCGACAAATTCAACTGGCCGATTCCCTTGCGGCTGGATTTGCCCGATGTCGGCGAAAAATTCTACGCTATCGGCACGCCCATGCGCGGCGGATTCGAGGGGGCGATGGAAAACGGCAAAGTCGCGGGGTACCGCTATATGGATTCGGGGGTCGATATCTTGACGACGACGAACGTCCAAAGCGTGACTCTGGGCGGCATATTGGTTGACGAAAACGGAAACGCCATCGGGCTGGCGCATGCGGGCGAAAGCTTGACGGACAGCCGCCGCGACGGCTTTATTCCCGTGGGCGACGCTTTTGACGCTTTGAAAGTGCGGATTTTGGATCGCGATATGGACGAAACGCCGACGCAGAAAGCTTTGCGGCTGAAAAAAGCACACGACAACTATATCAAATAAGCGGGATTACCGTCCGAAAAACATATCGTTCATATCGACGATTTGCGTTTTGGCGGGCAAGATGAACACCGAATCGTCAAGTGCGGCGGCACGGATGTTTTTCATGTCGACCTGCATGTTTTCCGTTTTGGTGTAAACGGGCAAACCGAACTGCTCCGAAACGCAGATTTGCGTTCCTTTCGCATCCGACATCATGCGGCAGGAAACGCCGTTTTTCACGGTTTCTTCCCCCAGGACGAACGTTTCGTCATCCATGGGCAAAGCCGCGTAATTCGGGGCGTTTTTGTCTTTGACGGCCATGCCCATAACGGACACGGTAACTTGGCGGCCGTCAAACAAAACGGTGGCGGGCAGGGCGGCGTTTTTGCTTTCCATTTTCCATTTATCGCCTTTTTGCGAAACATTGTAGGAAATCACGCCGTCATCGCCGGAAACCGTCATCGTGTAAACAACGCCTTGTTTCGGGCGGTTTCCATTGGCTTGACGCATAAAATCGGCGGCTGTTTGAGTTTGAGCGTTGGCGGCGGTCGAAAACAGCAAAGCGCAAAGAAAAGTTTTTTTCATGGAAATCTCCTAACAAACCAGTTTGTAACCGTCCGAACCGCCGGCCGTGAAAGTCAGTCCCGTGTTTTCCAACTTTTGACGCAGGCGGTAGATGTGCGTTTCCAACGTGTGCGTTGAAATGCCTTCGCCGTATCCCCAGATGTCGCGCAACAGCGTTTCACGGTCGACGGGGGCGGCTTTGCGGTGCAGATAGTCCAGCAGGGCGGCTTCCTTTTCCGTCAGCCGGATTTCAGTCGTTTCAAACGACAGCGTTTTGGCGGAAAAGCTGAATTTCCACAGCCCTATCATCACGGCGGAATCGTCGCTTTGTTCAAACCGCGCGGCGGCGGCAATGATTGCCGTCAGTAAAACGGGCAGACGGAACGGCTTTTGATAAATCAACGCTTCGGGGGCTTCGACCGCGCGGGAAAGCAGATAAAACAAAGGAACTCCGCCGTTGTTTTGCGCCAGCGTTTGCCGCTGTTCTTCCGTCGGTTCGTCAAAAATCAAAGCGGAAAACTTTTCCCGCCCCATGGCGTCGCAGGCGGCGGCGAAATCATCCGTTTCAACGACTTCGTCCGCGATGTTCAAAGCGCGGATTTCGCCAGCCAAAGCTTGACGCGGTAAAACGGCATGGGAATAAAGCAGAATGTGGCGCATGAGGAAATCCTTTTTCCTTTCAGTGTAGACGCGGGGATTGATTTTTTCAAACAAATAAGTTGGCATATAAATTGCATATTAAAAATCAACAAAACAGGGAGGTTTGCCATGGATGACGTGCGCTTTACGGTTGATACCGCGGTTTGGCTGGACGGGGTGACGTTTGCCGCGCCCGCATTGAAGCAAAAAGCGGAATCCCCGTCTTTCAAGGAAACGCTGACGCAAACGGAAACGGCGGTTCCC
>DJPN01000013.1:26513-116699 GCA_002438565.1 Alphaproteobacteria bacterium UBA6411
GGTTCCCGCCGCTTCGTCCGCGGTTGCCGAACTGCCCGCGGCGTTGGAAAACGTCGAGGATTTAACGCCGTTCGTCGTCGGTTCGGACAGTAAAACTTCCGCCCCCGGAACGCGGCTGGACGGCGAACTGAAACGCACGACTTTTCAAACAGCGCCGCTGAAGCGTTCACCTTACAACATGTCCGAAGCCCGCGCAAAACGCCGTGAAGAGGCTTTGGCGCAAAGGGAACTGAAAAGCGTCAAAGATGAAAAACTGTTTCCGATGAACACGGCGGCGCGTTTCCGCGGCAACACTTCGGGCATAGCGGCGCAATCCGTTTTGCAAAAGCCCGTCAGCCTGTCCCCCGTCGACGTCAGCGCGATAAAAGCGCAGGCGGGGTCGACCGAAGGATATCCGCGCGACACTTTGCCGAGCGCGAGCAACGAGCAGACTTCCGCCGCCGCCGCGTGGTTCCCCGAAGCGATGACCCGCCAGCTGGACGCGTACGAAGCGATGAAAAAAGTTCAAGCGGCGCAGCAATCCCGAACCGACGTCAGCATTTAGGCGCAAAGTACGCGTTTCGTTCGATTTCGGCGGCTTCCGCGGCGTCTTTGCGATCCTGCGGATTTTCGCTTTGCGCCGTGATTTGAATTTCACGCAAATAACTGCGGCGGATGCGGAATGTGAAAAACAGCCACACGCCTGCGAACACCGTTCCCGCATAGGGCAAGATTTGCAGTGTTTCGCGGCTGTCGAACTTTGCAATCGCCATAATCGTCAGCGATCCGATTACGCCGCCCAGCGGGTTGATGACGCCTTCCAGCAAAGTGCGGATTTTTCCGCGCACGTCGGCGGCGAACACGTTGAACGACATGGATACGGAATTGGCTTGAACCGACATGCCGATAAGCGTTTGCATAAACATCATTGCCACGATGGGGGGCAGTCCGGGGGTGAAAATCAGCAAAACAAAGCCTGCGATTTGCGATGCGGGCAAAAACATAAAGCCGTTTGCGACGCCGACTTTTTTCAATATTTTCGCCCCCAAAAACAACTGGACGAACAGCGCCGTAAAGTTGACCGCGCCCGTGTACGCGCCATAGAACGACGCCATCTGTTCACTGGTGGCGTAGGTTTTCCGCAACGTTCCCGCATAACAGAAATCGACAATCGTGCAGACCAGCCAGAACGACATGAACACAACGCTTAAATCGCGGGCAAAAGCGGATTTTTTGTAATGGCGGAAACCGTCTTTGAAGTTTTCAATCAGCTCTTTTTTGTCAACGCGCACGGCGGAGGTGTCGTTCAGCCGTTCGACAATGCGGTTCAAAACAAAGGTTGCCGCAATCGCCAGAGCGATGCACCCGCCCCACGACCAAATCAACGCTTCCGTCGGAAAATGTTTGGGGATGAAGTGCGCCGCGCCGCCGCCCGTCATATTGCCGACAAGAGGGGCCGTCGCCAAAAAAGGATAGACGTTCGCGCCGCTTTTCGGGGAAAAGGTATTGTTAATCAAATTCCATGTCTGAATGATGTACACGGACGGCACGGCGATAATCAGCATCGCCAGCAAAATCAGCAAAGTTTTGAACGTTTCCGCACCGAAAGAGGATTCTGCCGACAAAACAAGCAAATCCAATCCCAAAATCGCGATAAAGGAAACAAACGAAAGCTGAATCAGTTTTTCATTGCTGAAAACATCGGCGAAAAACATCAGCCCCGTATTCAGTGCGAACCCGCCCAAGGCTGAATACAAAAAGAAATCCGTCAAAGATTCCGCCCCGATTTTTTCAATCAGCACGGCATAAACGCCGGCCCACCCAGCGCTGTGTCCGAAATTGATTAAAAACAGAACCAGCCAGAAAAAAGCGACGGAAAGCGCAAAACGTTTTGTCATTTGATTTCCAGCCAATCCGACAGGGTATCGGGCGCATAGTCTTTATCGGGAAATGCGGTCAGCCGTTCGACAATCGGCACGGGTTTGTCCGCGGGCGGCGTGTCGCCCCAATTTCCGCCCGCGCTCCAAACAAAGGGAGCGACTTTGATTTTTTTGCCGTCGTACGCTTTCCGCGACAAAAGCGCGTAAAAGGCGTCATCCGTTTCGTAAATAAGCGCTTTGTCAGATTCCGCGACGCCCATGGTTCTTATGTCGTTGATTTGCGTTTGAAAACGCCCTGTTTTGATGTGCCGTTCAAACAGAACAAGCGCATTGAACGGTTCGACGGACGAAACCGCGGGCAACCGCCAGAACGATATGGCTTGCGGTTGCTTCGGCTGAGGAATGTTGTTTAACAGCAGAACAAGGTCCAGCCCGTTGTTCGGCGGCAAAACGTATCCTGCTTTGTCGATTTTGAAATACAGGAAGTTGTCGTCTTTTCCCGCCCAAAAGGCGCGCAGTCCCTCGTTTTTCGGATTTTCGGCGTATTTTTTCAATTTATCCGCAAAAGCTTCGCGGTTTGTCAGCCGTTCGTAACCGAAACGGACGGGTGTCGAGGTGTTGAAAACGGCGACAGTGTTGTAAGTGTAAACCGGAATCAGCACATCCGCCGTTTTCGTGTCGATTTGTTGCGTGAATGTCGGAATGAAGCCGTCTGAAACTTCTTCAAAAATCGACAAGGGGACGACGCCTTGCCCTTGTTTCAAGCGCAGAAAGCGTTCGGCGTTGCTGTCGTTCAGCCGATAAGCGGTGCGGGCTTCGCCGACGGTTTCGGAATCGACGGGAACGTTTTTCACGGGCATTTGTTTGGGATTCGGCGGGGTCAGAAGATCGGTGTCCGCCGCCGTGATTTCAAAGACATAAGTATGATATGGCCTTAAACCGTCGGCGGTCAGCCTGTCGCCCGCATGCGTCAGTGCCAGCGGTTTTCCGAACAGCTGGCGGATTTTTGTTTTATCTGTAAAAATCGGCAGGGAAGCCGAAAAATCGTTCGGGGACGGTGACAGGTTCAAAATGGTCAAAGCCGCGTTTTTGCCGTGGGCGGTCAAGTAAGCGTATACTTTGTCGTTCCCCGCGGGCAAAGAGTGACGAACGCCTTTGAAAAAATACTGCGGATAGTCGTTTTTCAATTTCAGCAAAGCGCGGTAATGATTCAGCAGGGATGTTTTCGATTCTTCCTGCTTTTTGACATTTTGCAACAAGTAATCGTCCGTAATCGGAATAACGGGGCTGTCGGATGTTGTAAAACCGCCGTTTTCGGAATCGTCCCATGCCATTGACGCCAAAGTCGCATGAAACCATTTGTCTTTGAATTCATCGAAAGACGTAAACCCTTTGATGCCGATTTCATCGCCCGCGTACAGCTTGACATGGGCGGGAGTCAAAATCAGCAGTGACGCCGCCAGTTTCAGCTGCTCGTCCGTCGGATGCGACAAACGCGTCGCTATGCGCGCGCCGTCGTGGTCGGAATGATAGACCAGACGGTCCCGCAGTTTCGTTGTTTTGAACACTTCCGCATTATCAAAAAACGAATGCAGATACGGCGCCGAATACAGCTGATTGATATCCGTTTCCATATAGGGGTAGATGTCGTTGATGAACGTCGAATCAAACATCAAATCGAACATTTCCCTGTTCGGGGCGACATACTCGATATCGTTCGGGATGGGAATTGTTTCGGCGATTAACACTTTGTCCGTGCCGTATTTTTCGGTGATATGACGGCGCACGCGTTTCCAAAATTCAAAATTTTCGGGCTGATGATATTGTTTGTCCTGTCCCGCGCCGTTGATAAACAAGTGTTTTGTCGCGTCAATGCGGAACCCGTCAACGCCCAAATCCAGCCAAAAGTCAATGACGGACAGGATATAATCCCGCACTGCGGGATTGTGGTAATCCAGATACGGCGAAGCCCCCCACAGCGAATAGTAATATCCGCCGAACGGCAAGGGCTTCCACGCTTTCGATTCAAACTGTTCGCTGTAGTCGTTGAAGTTCATCCAGTCGCCGGCGGGGATTTCATCGGCACGGATAATCCAGTCTTTGTACGGGCTGTCGGGATTGTGCAGAATGTCTTGGAAAAAAGGATGCTGCACGGAAAAAACCGTTGTGATGAAGTCCAAAACGACATGAATGTCCCGTTTGTGCGCTTCCTTGACCAGCTTTTTAAAGTCGTCAATCGTGCCGTAATCGGGGTGGATGTTTTTGAAATCCGTGATTTCATAGCCGTAATGGCTGCGCGGCATGTCGGGATTGTTCAAAGCGGGCGTAATCGGCAGCATGTGCAGCGTGTTGACGTTCAAGCTTTTGATATAATCCAGCTTTTCAGTCAGTCCCTTAAGGTCGCCCTTGCCGTCGTTGTTCGCGTCAAAGAAGCTTTTGACCAGAACATGGTACATGGAAATCGTTTCATACCACGGATATTTCGGTTTGGCGGAGGCGAAAAAGAAAAGCGCGCTGAAAACCAAGGCGCAAACAGCCGTTAAACAAACGATTTTCCGTTTTAAAAGCATAAAAATCCCGATCCGTTGAATTAAGAACGGTTCAAGGATAAACAATCGGCCGAGTAACTGCAAACGATAAAAAAGAAAAAGCCGAAAAATCGGCTTCGGCTTTTTTTAAGAAAACATTTCAAAAATCAGAACATTGGTCTGCGCTTCCAACGCTTTGATTTCGGCGACGCCCATTTCATCCGTGATGGCCAGACCGTCGCCCGCTTTCAAATACAGTGAATTGACTTCCGCACTGCCTTGGGCGATTTGAACCCAAATCATGCGTCCCATGCTCAAATTGAATAAGACGGGGCGCGCTTCTTCCAAAACCGATTGATAGATGTTCATGTTTTGGTTGATGTGAAGCGAATCTTTTTTTCCGCCCTGCGACACAATCAGACAGATGTTGTTGTACAAATCCGAACGCTGGAATGTTTTGAGTTCGTAGTCGGGCAGCAGGTTCTTTTTGTCGGGAATTATCCAAATGTGCAAAACGTGCGCCGGTTTGGTCAGCGACGGATTGTATTCGCTGTGAATGACCCCCGTTCCCGCCGTCAGCCGCTGGATTTCCCCCGGCAGCAGCAAAGCTTTGTTGTCCATGTTGTCTTTGTATTCCAAACTGCCCGACAGCATGACGGTTACAATTTCCACGTTGTCGTTGCGGTGGGCGGCAAAGCCTTCCTTGGGGGCGATGATGTCGTCGTTGATGACGCGCAAATCGCCGAATCCCATTTGCGCGGGGTCGTAATAGTCCGCAAACGAAAAAGTGTGACGGCTGTTCAGCCAGCCGAGTTTTGTCGTTCCGCGGTCGTTTGTCGATCGAAGCTGCAACATGCGTATCCCTCCTTTCACTTTAATGAACATAGAAGCAACGCTGCCGCGCGGCAAGCTGACCGATGGATGAAAAAAGGGAGGCTTGACACCTCCCTTTTCAGTTATTCCGCAGGGGAAACCGTTTTTTTCGTCAGCTTGAAATACAGCTTTTGCAGCTGTCTGCCGTAGCGGAACACGACCGCGCCGAACAAAGCCGACAGCACCGAACCGCAAATGACGCCCAGACGGATTTCCTGCTGCATCGCTTCGCCGGGCAAAGCCAGCTTGCCCACGAACAAGGCCATGGTGAAGCCGATGCCCGCGACCACCGCGACGCCGTACAAATCCAACAATGTAACCGTTTTCGGAAACGACGCGATTTTCATTTTAATCAACGCCCACGTCGTAAAGAAAATACCGACTTGCTTGCCCAGGAACAGCCCCAGAATAATGCCGATGGTCAGCGTATGCGTGAACGTCGTCAGCGTGACCCCGCCCAGATACAGTCCCGCGCTGGCAAAAGCGAACACGGGCAAAATCAAAAAGTCAACCCACGGCTTCAGCACTTTCATCAGCCGGTTCAGCGGCGATTCGCCCGTGCTTTTGACGCGCATCGGATACGCCATGGCGACGACGACGCCCGCAATCGTCGTGTGAATTCCGCCGTTCAAGAAGCAATACCACAAAACGACGCCCATAATCAGATACGGCAGGAAGTTCGTAACCTGCATTTTGTTCAGCAAATACAGCACGAAACAGGCAATGCACGCAAATCCCAGCAGGGACAGGTAAACGCCTTGGTTATAGAACAGGGCAATAATGATAATCGCGCCCAAATCGTCGAAAATCGCAATCGCCAGCAAAAAGATTTTGGCGGCTTGCGGGACTTGGCGGCCGACCAGCATCAGCACGCAAATCGCAAAAGCAATATCGGTCGCGGTCGGAATCGCCCATCCGTTCATATAGGGCGACCCGCGGTTGGCAATCGCGTAAATAATCGCGGGGCAGCAAATCCCGCCCAAAGCCGCCAGACACGGAACCAGCACTTGACGGATGTCGGACAAAAAGCCTTCGGTCATTTCGCGTTTCAGCTCCAACCCGACCTGCAGAAAAAAGAACACCATCAAAACGTCGTTGACCCACCATTCAATCGATTTTGTGAACATGGCTGTTCCGACGCCGAGTGTTACCTGCGTTTCCAAAAAATGTTCGACAGGGTAGCGCGCGGCGGTGTTGGCGCAAACAATGGCGGCAATCATGGCAAAAATCATAATCAAGCCGCTGGTGGCTTCGTTATTGATGATTTTTTCAAACCATTGTCTGGAAAAAACTTTGGTTTTGACGGTTTCGGATGTCATGTCTCCCTCTTTCGTGAAAATAATGGTCAAGTGCGCTATTATTAAGGATTTTTTCCCAAAAACGCAAGCTGTTAAATTTTTCGCGCCGCAATCAACAGCCCCGCAACAGGTTCGTTCAATTCCTTGCGCAGTTCAACGCGGGAAAGCGCATCAATCTTGAAGCCTGTCAGCGTTTTTCGGATATAGTTTTCCCCGTGGATGAACCGTCCCGACAGCTCCATTTCGTATAAATCGGGATGCGCCGTGTTCTCGGATACGGTAAAAACGAAACGTCCGCCTGTCTTCAGTGATTTTTTTACGTTTTCAAAAACAGCGGACAAATCGCCCAAATACGTCAAAACATCCGCGCTGACAACCAAATCGAATGAGCTTTCGCGGGAAAAAGCGGTGATGTCGGCTTGGACGAGTTCGTCGTAAAGGCCGCGTTCGCGCGCTTTCGCCAGCATGCCGTCGGACAAATCCACCCCTGTCAGACGGGACGGTTTCAGCCGTTTGCAAAGTTCGACGCCGCACAACCCCGTTCCGCATCCCAAATCCAAAGCGGCAGGGTGATTCGGGACACTTTCAGCCGCCGTTTGCGCAATTAAAGCAGGGGCTTGATAATCCAATCCCGCCAGCACGGAATCAAAAGAGTCGGCAAAAGCGTCAAACAGTTCGGAAACGTAATCAGCCGCCGCGCGTTTTGCAGGATTCAGCCTGTCCGCCGTTTTCAAGGTGTGCAAAGCGACGGGATTGTTCGGAAAAGCTGTCAACCAATCATCCAGCAGGGGCGCGATGTCCCGATTGTTCAACAGCATGTTGTACAGGCATCCGCCCAAAGTGATATGCAGAACGGGCGTTTCGCGGATTTTCAGCAAGCGCAGATAAGCGCGCGCCGCTTCGTCGAATTTTTCGGCTTTTTCCAAAACGCCGGCAAAAGCGTACAGCACGTCTTCATCCGCGGAATTTCGTTTGCCAAGCTTCGCGTAAATCGCTTCCGCTTCGTCCAAACGGTTCAGCTCCGCCAAGGCGTTGGCTTTGTTGAATAAAATCAAAGCGTCCTCGGGGGCGTTTTTTTCGGCGGCTTCATATGACGCAAGCGCGGCGGCGAAGTCCTCTTTCATCATGAGAAAGTTTCCGCGATGAATCAAAGCGTTGACGTTTTGCGCGTCGCGTTTCAATGCTTCGGCGCACGCTGACAAACCGTCGTTAATTCGGAGCTGTTCATAGTAAACGCCCGCCAGATTCGCCCATGGCAGGGAATCCGTTTTGTCGGTTTTCGCGGCGGCCAGATACGCGGCGACGGCGTCGTCGATTTTTTTCATTCCGAACAGCGCGTTTCCTTTCCCGATAAGGAACGGCGCGTCTTGCGGATTGCCCGCCAGAGCGTTTTCACACAGCCTTAGGGCGGTTTCGTAATCCCCCGTTTGGTTGGCCGCGTTGATGTCGTCGATAAGGCTCATTTTTTTTCAATCCGGAAAATGCGGCAATTTTCGGGCTTGTCCAATTCATAGCGTAAAATGCCGTCGAAAGAGGCCGCTGTTTTCAATCCCGCCCGTTCCAGACACGCTTCGACAAAGGCGGCGGAATGTTTGTACTGTCCGCCGGTTTGCAGGGCAAACGCGCCGTCGTTCATCGTCAGCGCGGAAAACAGTATCGTTCCTTTTGCCGTCAGCGCGTTTGAAAACGATTTGAACAAAGGGGTCAAATCGCCGAAATACGATGAAACGTCCATGCAGACGATAAGGTCGAATTTTTCCGCGCATCCGTTGCAGTACGAAACAATGTCCTGTTGAACCAATTCGTTGTAGACCGCTTTTTTTCGGGCTTCGTCCAACATCAGTCCGGACACGTCAACCCCTATCAGCGTGCCGTCCGCTTTTAGCCGTCTTTTAATGACGGCAGCCTGCAGTCCCGTGCCGCATCCCGCGTCCAGAGCTTTTGAAAAACGAACTTTTTTCAACGGTTCGGCATCCAGCGCCTGTTTCAGCAAATCATCGCCGGCGTATTTCAAGTTTCCGATAAGAACGTCTTCAAAATCGGATGCGAATTCGTCAAACAAAGCTTTTGCCACTTCGGGGGACGGCGTCGGTTTGTCCTTTTCCCCCAGAATAGCCGCGCAGCAATGGCAGATTAAGGCGTCATCCGGATTTTCGGATCGCCACTGTTTCGCCCGTTCGCGCGCTTCGTCCGGATTTTTTTGCGTCATCAAATAAAGGGTTTTGCGCTTGAACGTTTTAACACCGTCTTTGAAAGCGTATTCGTCGGAAATGCCGTTTGCCGTATCGAAAGCGCGCACATAGTCCTTTGCCCCGAACAAAGCATCCGCCCACATGGATTTCAAACGGTCGGGCAGAACGTCAAAGTTTTTCGACAGCTGCCGGAAATATCCGTCGGCGCTTTTCGTCGCTCCCGTCAAAGCGGACGCCGTTGCCAAAACGTACAGCACTTCGGGATTTTCGGGGCGGAGTTTGAACGCTTCCGCAGCATACTTCAACAGTTGCCGCTCCTTGCCTGTCGTCAAAAGGAAATCGTAGAAATCTTCTTGAAAAAGAGTGTACAGCCGATTGATTTTCAAGGCTTGTTTCAACAAATATCCGGATTGTTCGTATTGTCCGTAATGCGCATCGTATCCCGCAACGGTGCATAAAACGCGCGCATCGTTTTTGTATTTGGGAAAGATTGTTTTCAGCGTTTCCAAAACGCCGTCGCCGTCCCCCAAAGCCTCCAACACATCAACGCGGGTTAAATAGGTTTGAATATTGTCGGGTTCTTTGGAAACGGCCGCGTCAATGAACTTCAACGCTTGCGGCGCGTTTTCCGACGCCAGAAAAATTTCGGCCAGATAAATCAGCCCTTGGGCGGGCAGACGTTCCCAGTCGTTCAGCAGGCCGTCGGTTGTCCGCCAATCGGGCTTTTGCAAAATCGCGGCGCACAGCGCCAGATTGATTTGCATGGAAAAGTCTTCGTCAGCCAATTCGCGGAAAGCGTCAAGGGCTTCCGAATACTTTTCCTGCAAAAACAAACCGAACGCTTGCGCCTTTGTCGTCATCCGCACATCGCCAGCAAAATGCCCGCGGCCGCGGCCGATCCGATGACGCCCGAAACGTTCGGACCCATCGCGTGCATCAGAATGAAGTTCTGCGGATCGGCTTCACGCGCCACTTTGTCGGCAACGCGCGCCGCCATCGGAACGGCGGAAACGCCCGCGCCGCCAATCAGCGGGTTGACTTTTTCCTTGCAGATCAGATTCATCAGTTTCGCCATAATCACGCCCGATGCGGTCGCAATCGAAAACGCGATCAATCCCAGAACCAGAATTCCCAGCGTTTCGCGGGCAAGGAATTTGTCCGCGGACAATTTTGAACCGACCGTCAATCCGATGAAAATCGTGACGATGTTGCACAATTCGTTCGCGGCGCATTTCGCCAAACGGTCGACAACTTGGCTTTCTTTCAGCAGGTTGCCGAACATCAGCATGCCCATTAACGGGGCGGCCGACGGAATGAGCAGAATACACAGCAGCAGAACAAGGAAGATGAAGATAATCTTTTCCTTGCGCGAAACGGTGCGCAGCTGCTTCATTTTAATCTTGCGTTCTTCAACGGTGGTCAGCGCGCGCATAATGGGCGGCTGGATAATGGGAACCAACGCCATATACGAATACGCGGCGACCACAATCGCGCCCATCAGTTCGGGGGCGAGCTTGCCCGTCAAAAAGATTGCCGTCGGACCGTCCGCGCCGCCGATGATGCCGATGGACGCCGCCTGCGGAACGGTGAAGTTGACCAGTCCCCAGTCGGTCATCGCCAAAGCGCCGAT
Organism: Alphaproteobacteria bacterium UBA6411; assembly: GCA_002438565.1. GTDB lineage: Bacteria > Pseudomonadota > Alphaproteobacteria > CAAGCB01 > CAG-977 > UBA2903. Next base: position 36,894 of record DJPN01000013.1, read on the forward strand.
TAATGTGAAGAAAATGCCGAACTGCGCCGCGCCGCCCAAAAAAGCGACTTTCGGATTCGCAATCATGGGGCCGAAGTCCGTCATCGCGCCGATGCCCATAAAGATAAGCAGCGGGAAAATGCTGGGGGGCGCAATGCCCAGATTATAGATGTACAGCAAAAATCCCGTCGTGCCGTCAACGACTTCGGACACGCCCGCAAACGGCGCGTTCGACAGCAGTCCGCCGAATCCGATGGGAATCAGCAGCAGCGGTTCAAATCCTTTGGCGATTGCCAGATAAATCAAAACCAGCGAAATGCCGATCATGATGAACTGTCCGATGCCCATGGACACAACCATGTTCGGATGAGCCGGCAAGGCGTTTTCCGATAAAAAGCCGTACAATCCCGTCGATTTTACCAGTTGGGCGACGGTATCGTGAGTCGCCATATAGCCGTCCCACCATTCGCCCAGCGATCCCTGCATTGCGACGCGCAAAACATTGATGACGGAAAACAGCGCCAAAACGGCAATAACCGACCACATAATGAATTTATGACGGCGTTCGGCGTGTAAAAACGATTTTTCCATAGTCCGCTCCTTATGCCAGAGTCATCAAGGTTTGACCCGTTTTGACCTGGTCGCCTTTCTGGACGGTGATTTTGGACACCGTTCCGTCCGCGGGGGCGGGAATCGGGCTTTCCATTTTCATCACTTCAATCATGGCGACGGGCTGGCCTTTTTTCACGGTGTCGCCGACGGCGACCGTCAGTTTCATCACCGTTCCGGGAACGGGAGCCGTAACAGCCGTTTCCGCGCCTGTCGAAGCAGCGACGGCGGCGGCTTTCGCTTCGCCGACGGTGACGGTGTACTTTTTGCCGTTGACGGTGACCGTGTCGCCGTCCAAAGACGCCTGGTAGGCTTTGCCGTTGACTTGAACGTCAAAGTTGCCCGATGTAACGGCGGCTTTGGGTTTTTCCTTGTAGCGGACGCCGATTTTGCCGTTGCCCTTCAGGAAATTGATGCCCTTGTCGCCGCAAGCCGCCGCGATAAAGATGTTTTCGTCCGTTTCGGGCAGGGCGTTGTCCGCCAAAATCTGCTTGAAGTGGGCGATTTGCTTGTTCGGGTTGCGGTCGTTGATGGCCAAAGGCGATTCCGTCGTCGGGGGCAGTCCCAGCTGTTCGGACGCGATTTTGACGACTTCGGGGTCGGGGGCGTGCGGCGTGCGGCCGAAATAGCCCAGAACCATTTTGCCGTAACCTTCGGCGATTTTCTTCCACGGACCCTGCATGACGTTGTTGAACGCCTGCTGGAAGTAGAACTGCGACACGGGCGTGACCGACGTGCCGTATCCGCCTTTGCGCACGACTTCCTCCATCGCGTCGACGACGGCGGGGAATTTGTCCAGAATGCCGTTGTCGCGCATCATCTGCGTGTTCGCGGTCAAAGCGCCGCCGGGCAAAGGCGACCAAGGCACGCGCGGATCGACTTTCGTCGCTTCGGGCGGCAGCAGGTAGTCTTTCAAGGCTTCTTTCAGCATTTCTTCGGTTTCGCGAACTTTGTCGACGTTGACGTCCATGACGAAATCCGTGCCGCGCAAAGCGTGCCAGACCGTCAGAATGTCGGGCGAGCAGGTGCCGCCCGAAACGGGAGCCATGGACACGTCGACCGTATCCGCGCCCGCTTCCAGCGCCGACATGATGCACAGAACGGACGTGCCCGCCGTTTCGTGGGTGTGGAACGAAATCGGTTTGTCGGTCAGTTTGCGCATGCGTTTGATTGTTTCATGAACAATCACGGGCGTGCAGGTGCCCGACGCGTCTTTCAAGCACAGGGAATCGAACGGCACTTCGGCGTCCAGAACGGCGCGCAAACGCTGTTCGTAGAAATCGGGGTCGTGCGCGCCCGTGCATCCGGGGGGCAAAGACATAATCGTAATGGTCAGCTGGTGTTTCAAACCCGCGTCCACAATCGCCTTGCCGCTGACAATCAAGTTTTGCGGGTCGTTCAAAGCGTCGAAGTTGCGAATCGTTGTCATGCCGTGTTTTTTGAACAATTTTGCATGCAGTTTGATTAAATCGGTGGACATCGAATCCAGCCCGACCACGTTGATGCCGCGCGCCAGCGTCTGCAGGTTCGCGTCGGGACCCGCCGCCAGACGGAAACGGTCCATCACGTCGAAAGCGTTTTCGTTGCAGTAAAAGAAAGCGGACTGGAACGCCGCGCCGCCGCCGGCTTCAAAATAGCGGATGCCCGCGTCTTTGGCCGCCTCGACGACGGGCAGGTAGTCTTTCGGCAAAACGCGCATGCCGAAAACGGACTGGAAACCGTCGCGAAAGGCGGTACACATGAAATTGACAACTTTTTTAGCCATAGTTTTGAATCCTTGCTGTGTTCTGTTTTAACCGTTTTTGATTTTGACCGCGATGGCGGCGGCGATGGCGGCATCGTCCGCGGCGGAGTCGTTTTCAGCCGGTTCCGCTTCGTCCGTAATGCCCAAGTAGTTGAAAATCCACGCCTGCGCGTACATCGCACAAACCAAAAGCAGCAAAAACAAGAAGACTCCGCCCATTCCTGCGGCGGTGATAGTGATGCCTTCCGTGATCATTTTTGCCCTCTTTGAAGTTATAAATGTAATCAAGACGAAATATACAACATCCGCCGCCGTTTTTCCAAGCCATTTTTCGCGTTAACTTTTGAAGCACGCCCGAAACCGAGTGTTTGCGCGGGGTTGAGTTTTTTTGCTTTACAGACGGGATTTAATCCGTAATCCTGCCCCGTGTTTTAACGCCTTGAAAGGGGATCGATATGCGGGGCAGTCTGGAAGTCATTGCGGGGCCGATGTTTGCTGGGAAAACGTCCGCTTTGCTGAAAAAAGCGCGGGAATTCAAGGACGAAATGGTGCTGATAAAACCGTCGTTCGACACGCGCTACGGCATTTGCGAAATCAAAACCCACGACGGAGTCGCCGCGGCCGCTTTCAATTTGAGCAACACGGACGAAATTTTGGCTTCCGAGGCCATCGGCAAAGCCAAAGCGGTGTTTTTCGACGAAATCCAGTTTTTCACGGAACCCTATTTCGGCGGCGACATCGTCGCGTGCATCAAAACGCTGATGGATCGCGGCATCAGCATCGTTTGCTGCGGGCTGGACATGAATTGGAAAGGCGAAGCGTTTGAAATCGTTTCCAAGCTGAAAGCCTTTGCGGACTGCAATACAATGCTGAAATCCCGCTGCGCCGTTTGCAATGAACCAGCCATTTATTCCCACAAACGCACGGGGCAGGGCGCGTCCATCGAACTGGGGGCGGAGGAATTGTACGAACCCCGCTGCGCCAAACATTTTCCGTACAGCCCCGTTTACGAAGCCGTAAATTCTTCCCAAGACGAAGAACAGGGGGATTTGTTTGACGTCTGACGTTACGGCAGGTTCCTGTTTTTGAACAGGATTGTTCCGCTTGCGTCCGCCAGTCCGACCAAAGCGCTTCGGCCGCTTTTTGAAACTTTGAGGACGGCGTAGGCCGTTTTTTCGGCGGGAACGCCGGCGGGGACGGTTATTTCATCCGCGCCGAAACGAACAGCCGGCTTTTCCCCGAAAACAACCCGATAGCGCAAAACGTATTCGCGCGGGCGCAGGGGAATGTCCGGATTGTAAAGCGACAAAAAAGACACGGCGCCGATTTTGTTTTTGGCGACCAGAATTTTTCCGCCCGATTCGGAAACGTCCTGCGGCAAAAGCAAAGTATGATAGCGCAGACGAACCAATTTCGCCGGTCCTTTTTCGTCGACTTTCACAACATCGGCGGGAAGCAGCAAGGTTGTTCCGAATGTTACAACGGCGCGTTCTGCCGCAATTCGCGCGGCCAAAAGGATTAAAATCAAAACTGGAACGGCGATTTTGCGATAGGTCATTTGTGTCCTTTCAGACGCAGAGCCGTTCCTTTAAACAAAAGGCCCGCGGCAAAAATCAATCCCGCCGCGGCATCCGCGGAAAGGCGCATCGTCAGCAAAGCGGAGAAAAACAAAACGGCGAACAGAACCTGCGCCGCCCGTCCCGCTGCGGCCGCATCGGTGAAAAAAGCGATTGAAAAAACAACCATCAATTCGGCAAAACCCGCCCCCGTCAGCCGGATTGCAGCCGCCAGCATCAAAAACAGGCAAACGGTGTAAATTTTTTCCTTGAAATCCATATCGCGCCACAGCACGGCAATCAGCGCGGCGGCTTGAACCGCCACAGTGACGGAAGGAAGCGCGGACGGCGGCGAAAACGGGGCTGCCGCAATCGCGCGGACAGCGTTCGCCGTTTCCCAAACAGGCAGGGAAAATAGCGCCGTCCAGTAAAAAACGCGTGAAAAGATTTTGGGCGGGAACAGAACGCCCGCCGTTCCCGCCGCCGTGGCAAAACAGACAAAAGCCGTTCCCGCCGCGGCGTTGCGCCGGCTCAGCAACACCGAAACGCAAGCCAAAACGATTCCGAAAGCAATGCCGCCGCACAATTCAAAAAACGGATGCGGGACTTTTTCGGCGGCTTTTTTCAGCGGGCGTTCCAATTCGGAATCGAAAACGGACACGTTCAAGCAGGCAAGCAGCTGTCGGATTTTAATCATACTTTTTCCTTTTTCGGGACAAAAACAACATTGCCGAAACAAACGCGGCGTTCATCGCAATCCAGCCCGCAAAGAACAGCCCCGTTCGCGTAAACGGCGCCTGCACCGCTTCCGCGGCAAACGCAATGTTCAGCAAAACGGGGGACAAGCGGAATTTCAAATCGGCGATTTCATGTAAAAAGACCAGTCCCGCCCACACAAACAGCCGGTTATACAGAAAATCGCCGCTTCCGAAAGCCGCGTCGGCGGAAAACACAACGGCGCCGATTAACGCAAAGGCGGCGAAACGGGCGCGCAAACCGCCGAAAAATTCGCACGCGCAAAGCAATACCAGCAAAACGCCGACGGTTTCAATGCGGGTGAAAAGAATTCTGTTTTCCAAACAAAACAAAGCCAAGCCGAAGAGCAAACACAAGTTCCCCGTTCCGCTTAAAAAAGTCCGGATCAATTTTTTCCATTTTCCGTCTTTGCGCGTCAAAGCGACGGCGCGCAAAAAATCGAAGCACGGCAAAACGCCGTGCCGGCACAGATTGCAAGCAGCCGCGCCGTCGGCCGGACGGCTGAGCAGTTTTTCCGTTGTTTTGTCGGGAACAATCACGATGCGCCCCTTGTCTTTTTAGATTGTCAATATGACGGATTATATTTTATAGTCGGACGCATGAACAGTTTTTTTAAAACATTTTCGGTGTTTTTTTTGTTTCCTTTCGCCTGCTTTGCGCAGCTGCAGAGCGGATCCGAAATGAAACGCATTGCTTATTCGGCGGAAAACGGGGTTGAAGTCTTTGCCGAAAGCATGAACGGACACTGGTGCGAAAGCATTCCAAATTTGAAAATTTTCGCCAATGACGAAACGGTCTTTTCGGATGAAACTTTGACAAAGCTGACGGGAAAAGTCGGCATTGTTTTGGAAAACGACTGCCCCGAAGCGGAACAAATCGCAATCGACGGGTATGTCAATAATTCGCTGGTTTATCAGGGGGCGGCAGAAAAAATCGGCAAATGGAAACCCGAAAAGGGGGCTTTGAAAGTCAGAATCCGCCAGCTGCAAATCGCCGCCGTCAACGGCGACAAAAACGGATCGCGGGCCGGCGGGTGGACGCCGCCCGCGGGCGACAGGCGAATCGAAGCGCATATCGACGATTCCGCTTTGGAATACAGAATTTATTCAAAAAACAAATCCTGCTCGATTCTTTATACGACGGACAAACCCGCACGGCGCGTTAAAAGTTGGTCGATAAGCGTCGGCGGCAATTCCTGTGCCGAAAATTTGGTTTACGGCAGGGCGGATGTCAGCGTTTTCGATGAAAACGGATCGTTTGTCGAAGCGTTGGACGGCTATTTCACCGAAGGCCGCTTCACGGGACGCAAAAATTTGAATGTTGTTCTGCTTAATCGCTACGGAGCGGGAAAAAATATTCAAAATATGAGCTACTTAATCGATTCGGACAACGAACTGAAAATCCAGTATGTCGGTTATATGAAAGCGCCGTACAATTCCAAAACAAAACGCTATGCGCCGTGGCAGGGGTGTTCTCCGTTTACGGTCGCCGCCGTTACCGAAAACGATTTGCTGTTTTTGGAACCAGCCGTTATCGAAAATATTTTAAGGGCGGCGCAAAGCTATGCCGATATTTTTTGTCCGTCGACCACGGAAATGCGGTTTTTTGCCGCAACCGTTCCGCAGGGCATTGCGGGCATGGATTTGCCCGAAAACAGCGGTGAAGATGACGAAAATCTGATTTACGCGGCGCGGCTGACCAGAAAACGCGGTCGGAAATGGGTAGTTTCGGCGGATAAAACGCAAAATCTGGCGCGTATTCGCGAATCGGAACGCCGTGCCGAGGAAATGCGCGAAAACCAGCTGATGACGGCGGATTACAACGAATTGCTGAAAACGGATTATTTCGGACGTCTGGCTTATATGACGGGGGTGGATCATCTGGACAATCTGCCGCTGATGACGGCGGGCGTGCGGATAACCGGAAAACCGCGGCGCGTGAATTTGCTGCTTCGGATTCGCCAGACGGGAACGGCGACGGCAATCGCCGACTGGCCGTCGGAATTGCCCGTTGTTGAAACGGACGGATTGGTAACGCAAGCGGGGTGGCATTTAATCGGCGGCAATTTGCGTTTGGCTACGCGGGAAGAACAAAGAAAACTGCTTTCCCCCGTTGTGCTGGAAGCAACGTCATCCACCGTTTGTCAAGCCGAAGCGTGTTCCGAAGTGTCGGATTTGACAACGCTGATTCGCCGCCGCTTTGAAAAACCGAATTGGCAGCCTTTCGCGGCGGAGGAAAAGAAATGACAAAAAGCATGTTGACCGCCGTTGTGGTTTTAATCGTGCTGTTTGCGGGATGCGGCGCGTTCATCCGGACGCTTCAGCGTGAAGAGGCCGCGCAGGATGTCGGGCATTTTCTGATTCGCCACAGACTGAACAACAATGTTTTGTTTGAATCCGTTTCTTTGTCTTTGGCGGATGAAGCCGTGCTGAACAATGTGTCTTTAAAGATGTACGATTTGCCTGATTTGCGGGTGTCTGTCAGAAAAGCCGCCGTTCATTCGTACGCCGAAGAACATCACATTCCGTCCCGCTTGTCCGCAACGCTGACAGGTGTTCGCTTTTCCTTGACGGAGGCGGCCAAGGCTTTGAAAACGCCCGACGAAACCGTGTTTGCCGATTTGAGTTCTTTCAATCCCGCAGAAGATTTGGCGCGGCATCCGCTTTACGCTTTGATTTTGGCGGGGTGCGACACGATTGACGCCGATGTGGGAATTGAATACGCCTATGCGCCGATGGCAAAGGAAATGCGGTTGAATTTGGATGTCAAAGACGCCTGTTTGGGACAATGGCGGCTGGATACGTTTTTGACGGGGATAACCAATGCGCGGCAGGGCCGGCTGATGCTGGCTTTGCGCCATATTGTCCAGCGCGGCGGCATTGTTGCCGATTTGCGTGATTTTCTGGACGGCGCGGCGGTGGCCAATTTGCGCTTTTCATATGCGGAAAGCGGGCTGGTCAAAGGTTACAAAGCTTTCGTCGATACGCTTTATCTGCGTCTGCCTAATCAAGAAAGCCGCGCCGAACTGGATGCCAAAGCCGTGCGCCGGATTGTGACATATTTGTCGTTTTCAAACGCGCACCGTCAAAGAAACACGGATTTGGTCAATTCTTTCGCGCGCTTTGTCAAAAAGCCGCAAAAACTGGTCATTCAAAGCAAGCCGCACAAAACGGTTCATTTAAGCGTTTTAAGCGGGGATTTCATTCGCCGTTTGGCCGATTTGCTGTTGCGGCTGGATGTTTCTTTGACGGTTGAAACGGCGCCGGATTAAGCGTTTTTTTTCAAAAATTCGCCGTGGAATCCCTTGCCCGTCCCGATGGTGCGTCCGATGGTCAAAATTTTCAGTTCAATGCAGCTGCGGCAATGCGCGGGCGTGTCGTTGACGCAGACCTTTCCGGGGTAAAGTTCGTAAAATTTGCGGACTTCGCTGGTGGTGACGTTCGGCATGACGACGTTTGCGCCGCTTTGCAAAGCAATCAAGCGTCCGCGCGGGTTCAGCGATTCCATCGCCGTTGTTGCGGGAATGTTGATGTCGGGCAGCAAAAGCCGCGTCAAAGCCATCGTTTTCAGCGACAAATCGAACGCGCGGCCTTTCGCGTCCTTCAGCGGCGTGTCGGGGTGCGGGATGAAGGGGCCTATGCCCGCCATATCGACGGGCAGACGCTTGAAAAACAAAATGTCGTCCGCAATCGATTCGATGCTTTGGTCGGGCAGTCCGACCATGGAACCAGACCCGACTTCATAGCCCAGTTTCTGCAAATCCAGCAGACAGCGCAGGCGGTTGTCCCAGCTCATCTGCGGGTCAAGGCGGTGGTACAGCTCCTTGTCCGTCGTTTCGATGCGCAGCAAATATCTGTCCGCCCCCGCGTCGCGGTAAGCTTTGTATTCCTCGTACGATTTTTCCCCCATGCTGAGCGTCAGCGCCATATCCATGTCTTTTATCGCGCGGATGATGACGTTCATACGGTCAACGGTATACCAAACGTCCTCGCCCGACTGCATGACGATTGTTTTGTAGCCCAGCTTTTTTGCCTGTGCCGCCAAATCGACGATTTGCTCGATGCTCAAGCGGTAGCGGCTTTGGTTTTTGTTGTCGCGGCGGATTCCGCAATATAAACAGTTGTTGCGGCAAAAGTTGGAAAATTCGACAAGCCCCCGCAAATGCACTTCGTCGCCGACAAACGCTTTGCGCACCGCGTCGGCGGCATGAAACAAAGCGGTCTTCGTTTCCGCGTCGTCCGTGCCGAGCAGTTTCACCAGTTCGTCGCGGTTTAAATCGTGCGTTTCCTGCGCTTTGCGGATTAAATCAAGCATGGGGGCGGCTCCAAATAAAGCTTCAATTTTTATAACGGTTCAGATATACTCCGAAAATCACCGACTCCAAAGAAAAAACTGAGGAAAAGGGTATGGAAACCAGAGTGGCTTTAATCGCCGTTGTTGTCGAAAATCCGGATGCCGTCATGCCGCTGAACGCTTTGCTGCACGAATACAGCCGCTATATCATCGGGCGCATGGGCATCCCGTATCACGTCAAAAAACTGTCGCTTATCAGCGTTGCCGTGGACGCGCCGCAGGATGTCATCAGCGCGCTGGCGGGCAAGCTGGGCATGCTGGACGGCGTGTCGATTAAAACCGCTTATTCAAAATAACCGTTGACGAAAAGGGTTCGCCCGATTCGGAAAGGAAGGAAAATGTACAACGTAAAATCCATGAAGGCTGAGGAATTCATCAGCCACGACGAAATTCTGGACACGCTGAAATACGCGCGCGAAAACGCAAACAACGTCAAACTGATTGACGAAATCATCGCCAAAGCCAAATTGTGGAAAGGATTGACCCACCGCGAAGCCGCCGTGTTGCTGCTGTGCGAAATTCCCGAAAAAAACGCGGAAATTTTCGGGCTTGCCGAACAGCTGAAAAAAGATTTTTACGGCAACCGCATTGTTTTGTTCGCGCCGCTGTATCTGTCGAACTATTGCGTCAACGGGTGCGTTTACTGCCCCTATCACGTCAAAAACAAACATATTCCCCGTAAAAAGCTGACGCAGGATCAAATCCGCGCCGAAGTCATCGCTTTGCAGGACATGGGACACAAGCGTCTGGCTTTGGAAGCGGGCGAAGACCCCGTCAACAACCCGATTGAATATATTTTGGAAAGCATCAAAACCATTTATTCAATCAAGCACAAAAACGGCGCAATTCGCCGCGTGAACGTCAACATTGCCGCGACGACGGTCGAAAATTATAAAAAACTGCACGACGCAGGAATCGGAACATACATTTTGTTCCAAGAAACGTACAACAAGGAATCGTACGAAAAACTGCATCCGACAGGGCCCAAACACAACTATGCTTATCATACCGAAGCGATGGACAGGGCGATGCAGGGCGGCATTGACGACGTGGGCTTGGGCGTTTTGTACGGGCTGGAAAACTACGCGTACGAATTTGTCGGTCAGCTGATGCATGCCGAACATTTGGAAGCCGTTCACGGCGTCGGGCCTCACACGATTTCCGTGCCGCGCATTTGTCCCGCGGACGACATCGACCCCGCGTCGTTCAAAAACGCTTTGCCCGACGATATTTTTGCAAAGATTATCGCCTGCATCCGTGTTTCGACGCCGTACACGGGCATGATTATTTCCACGCGCGAAAGTCAAAAGATGCGTGAACGCGCTTTGCATTTGGGTATTTCGCAAATCAGCGGCGCGTCGTCGACGTCGGTCGGCGGCTATGTCGTGCGCGAAACCGAAACGGCGCAGTTCGATCGCGCCGACACCCGCACTTTGGACGAAGTGATTAAATGGCTGATGGATATGGGATACATCCCCAGCTTCTGCACCGCCTGCTATCGCGCGGGACGCACGGGAGACCGCTTTATGGATTTATGCAAGTCAAAGCAGATTCTGAACTGCTGTCATCCGAACGCTTTGATGACGCTGAAAGAATATCTGGAAGACTACGCGTCCCCGGAAACCAAAAAAGTCGGCGAGGAATTGATTAAGCGCGAACTTTCCAACATCGCAAATCCGAAAGTCCGCGAAGTCTGCCAGGACCACTTGACCCACATCGCCGCGGGCGAGCGGGATTTCAGATTTTAAACGATAAAAAAACACCCGCCGTTTTCGGCGGGTGTTTCGTTTCAAGGCTTATTTGAAATATCTTTTCATCAAACCGTCAAAGCCGCGGCCGTGGCGGGCTTCGTCCTTGCACATTTCGTGCACGGTGTCGTGAATCGCGTCATAACCCAGTTCTTTCGCCAGTTTCGCCAGCTGCAGTTTGCCGTCGCAAGCGCCGAATTCGGCGGCGGCGCGCATTTCGACGTTCTTTTTCGTCGAATCGGTGACAACTTCGCCCAGCAGTTCCGCGAATTTGGAAGCGTGTTCGGCTTCCTCGAACGCATAGCGTTTGAACGCTTCGGCGACTTCGGGATAGCCTTCGCGGTCGGCTTGGCGCGACATCGCCAGATACATGCCGACTTCGCAGCATTCGCCGGTAAAGTTTTCACGCAGTCCCGCAATCACGCGTTCGTCCAACCCTTTGGCGACGCCGATGCGGTGTTCGTCCGCATACGCTTTGACGCTTTCGTCCATTACTTTGAACGTCTTGGCGTGGCAAACGGGACATTCGGCGGGCATTTCGTCGGCTTCGATAACGTGACCGCAAACGGTGCATACAAATTTCATTATAAGGTTCCTCCCTGAAATTAATGTGAACTGAAAGGCATATTAGAATCATTTTAAAATATGTCAAGAAATTTTTTTATCCCTCCCTTGACAAGGCGCAGCCCCGAACCTACATTGTTAGCACTCGAAGGGCGGGAGTGCCAAAGCCCCCGTTCAAACGAATTTGGTTTTCACTTTTCAAAAGGGTTTACACTATGAAATTCAAACCGTTATTTGACCGTGTTCTGGTTAAACGCACAGCGGAAGACACCAAAACCGCCGGCGGAATCATCATTCCCGATACCGCCAAAGAAAAACCGTCCAAGGGCGAAGTCATCGCCGTCGGCATGGGCGGCCGCGACGAACAGGGCAAAACAATCCCCATGACGCTGAAAGTCGGCGATCAGGTTTTGTTCGGAAAATGGTCGGGTACGGAAGTCAAAATCGACGGCGAAGAACTGTTGATTATGAAAGAATCCGACGTTCTGGGTATTTTGGAATAATTTTTTAAAGGGTTAAATCACTATGTCTGCCAAAGAAGTCAAATTTTCGACCGACGCCCGCAACGCGATGCTGCGCGGTGTCGATATCCTTGCCGATACGGTTAAAGTAACGCTGGGCCCCAAAGGCCGCAACGTCGTTCTGGCTAAATCGTTCGGCGCTCCCCGCATCACCAAAGACGGCGTGTCGGTCGCCAAAGAAATCGAGCTGGCGAACAAATTTGAAAACATGGGCGCTCAGCTGATTAAAGAAGCCGCGTCCAAAACCGCCGATGTCGCGGGCGACGGCACCACGTCCGCCACGGTTCTGGCTCAAGCCATTGTGCGCGAAGGCTGCAAAGCTGTTGCCGCCGGCATGAACCCGATGGATCTGCGCCGCGGTATTGATTTGGCTGTTTCCGCTGTTGTCGAAGACGTCAAAAAACGTTCCCGCAAGGTTTCGACCTCTGCCGAAATCGCGCAGGTCGGCACGATTTCCGCGAACGGCGACACCTCTATCGGTCAGTATCTGGCTGACGCGATGGAAAAAGTCGGCAAAGAAGGCGTCATCACCGTTGAAGACGCAAAAGGCTTGAACACCGAACTGGAAGTCGTCGAAGGCATGCAGTTCGACCGCGGCTATCTGTCCCCGTACTTTGTAACCAACGCGGACAAGATGACCTGCGAACTGGAAAATCCGTTCGTTTTGATTCACGAAGCCAAACTGTCCAACCTGCAGTCCATGCTGCCCGTGTTGGAAGCCGTTGTTCAATCCGCGCGTCCGCTGCTGATTATCGCTGAAGACGTCGAAGGCGAAGCTTTGGCGACGCTGGTTGTCAACAAACTGCGCGGTGGCTTGAAAGTCGCGGCTGTCAAGGCTCCGGGCTTCGGCGACCGCCGCAAAGCCATGTTGGAAGACATCGCCATTCTGACAAAAGGTCAGGTGATTTCGTCCGAACTGGGCATCAAGTTGGAAGACGTGACCTTGGATATGCTGGGAACGGCTAAAAAAGTCACGATTACCAAAGACAACACGACGATTGTCGACGGTGCCGGCGCGAAAGAAGACATCGCCGCGCGCTGCGCTCAAATCAAAAAACAGATTGAAACGACGACCTCCGAATACGACAAGGAAAAACTGCAGGAACGCTTGGCTAAATTGTCGGGCGGCGTAGCGGTCATCAAAGTCGGCGGCGCTTCCGAAGTCGACGTGAAAGAAAAGAAAGACCGCATCGACGACGCTTTGCACGCAACGCGCGCCGCGGTCGAAGAGGGCGTTGTCACGGGCGGCGGCACGGCTCTGCTGTACGCTGTCAAGGCTTTGGACTCCGTGAAACCCGCAAACGACGATCAGCGCGTCGGCGTTGACATCATTCGCCGCGCTTTGCAGGCTCCCGTCCGTCAGATTGCCGCGAACGCGGGTGAAGACGGCGCCGTTATCGCAGGCAAGCTGTTGGAAGGCGAAAAGGACAACATCGGCTTTAACGCTCAATCGGGCAAATACGTCGATATGTTCGCCGAAGGCATCATCGACCCGACAAAGGTCGTCCGCACGTCTTTGGAAAGCGCGGCTTCCATTGCGGGCTTGCTGATTACGACCGAAGCCATGGTTGTCGACAAACCCGAAGAAAAATGCGCCTGCCACGGCGGCGCCGATGCCGGCATGGGCGGAATGGGCGGCATGGGCGGCATGGGCGGTTTCTGATCGCTTGCCGTTTAACCGAAACGAAAAGAGCCTCGAAAGAGGCTCTTTTCTGTTTTAGGAAATAAAATTTTCTGCTAAACTGCTTGCCATGAGTACGATAGAGCAAGCTTTGAACCAAACGAACGGCGCGGGCAAAGTCCGCCGTGATATTGTGCGCTTCGGCGACGGGGAAAACGATTATTTCACCGCAGCGGGAACGGACGAAGACTTTGCGGCGCTGACCGAAATTCTGGCAAAGGTCGCCGAAAGCCCCGAACAGTTGAAAAAAATGCGCGATATGCCGATGTCGGAGCGCCCCGGATTGGTGATTTCCAAGGGGGAGCGGAGCAGCTACGGGTATTGTGCAAAGACCGTTCTGTCGATTTCCAAAATCACGGGAACGGGCTACAAAGCCGCCGCGGTTTTCGCGCACGAATTTCAACATCAGTGCCAGTACGTTTACGGCAACGCGCAGCGGTTTGCGCATGCGTTTTCGCTCAAAGAATCCATTTTGGAGGAACGCATCGGCGAAGCGGCGGCGGAAACGGCGGCGTACCAGTACTTGTACGATGTCAAGGACAACAATCCGCAGGCTCAGACGGCGTACAAAGCGGCTTTGGAAAAACGCGGCATGCGGGCGTACGCTTTGGCGCGGCGCAAGGGCGAATCCGAACCCGATTGCGTTTTGGCGGGCATGCAGGGCTATGCGGACAATCTGAGACTGGCGGAACGGTACGAAAAATCCTATCATCCCGAAATCGCGTCCGACATTTTCACCGACTTTATGCGCTTGACAAACGATGTCAGACAAGGACGCAGCGGCTTTATGCTGACGTATGCGGAAATGCGGCTGGGCGGCAATACTTTGGACGAATGGGACGCACTGCAAACCCACACGGTTTGCATGGCGGCGGGCTTTGACGAACAAAAAGCGCGCGCAATGCTTCGTTCCGACAACTTTGCCTATATCGGCGAACAAACGGCGAAATTTTTGACTGACGGCGCGAAAGTTTACACGGAACTGACGGGCGAACGCCATCCGTTTGAAACGGAAAGAACCGTTGTCAGAAACAAAATCGGCACTTACGATTTGCGCGAAAAGAACGGCTTGGCGGGATTGTACAAGCGCGCGCGGGATTTGTTCGCCAAAAAGGAAAACACAGCCCCGCTGGCGACGTATTTTTACAAAAACAAAGACGGGCGCGAAGTTTTTTCGTTCGACGGCACCAAAAAGGACGGCGTGATTTTCCGCGCCGATTCCGACAGGGTAACCTCGGCATGCTCTTTCCTGCCCGACAGCATTTTAAGCGAGCGGCGCAAAACCGCGGAAAAAATGTTTGTCGAACTGACGGCGGACGAAGCGATGAAAAAACGGCTGATGAACCTGCAAAAGCCGCTCGTCCTCGGCTTTAAAAAAGGAACGACGGCGATAACGCCCACACCCGACGGACAGATGATAATCCTCGACCCGCTGAAATCACCAAAAAAACTGGCAAAAGATTTCACGCAGCAGCTGAATAAACTCCAAACCCGCGAAGCCGTCTTGTCGGCGCAAAAACAAGCGGGACGATGATGTATCTTTATCACTATGCCGCGAAAGGAAATACCGTCGAGCGTGACGGTATTTTATCGTTTGCCCAAAATCCGAATGCGGATTTAAGCTATTATTTCAAAAGATCCGGAAAAACAACACACGCGGATATCGTAAACTGGTTTGAAAGCAAATTTAACGGACGCAGCCGCGGGATCAGAGCTTTTCCCAGCCGCATACAACCGACGGAAAAATCCAAGTCTTTGCAAAATTTTATTGAAAACGCCGATTTGTTTGCTATCGACATCAACGCGTTGGATGAAGTCGGCTTGTTGGAATCGGTATACGTCAGTCCGTCGGTTATGGATACTCCGAATATCACGGATTCGGTTGACGCCGACGAAGTGTTATATAAATTGCCCAATGCCCAATCCATTGACGCATCACCGATTGATTGGAGCGTTTGCGACGATTCCCTCGGTCGCCGTTTTGCGTATGTGCGCTATTATCTGTTGATTGTCAAAGACGGCGTCATTCCGCCGCACTTTATTAAAAAACTTCCCGCCACGACTTTAACAACTTGATTTCCGCTTTGTAGCCGTCCAATTCGTTCGGGGTTTCCAGATAAAAGGGCAACTCCTTTAACAGAGGATGGTTGATGATTCGTTTTATCGCGTCCGCGCCGATGAAGCCTTGCCCGATTTTTTCGTGCCTGTCTTTGTGCGAGCCGAGCGGATTTTTCGAATCGTTCAAGTGTATCGCTTTCAGCCGCTGCAATCCGATAACGTCGTCAAAATATTTCAGCACGCCGTCCAAATCGTTCACGATGTCGTATCCCGCATCGAAAACGTGACAAGTGTCAAGGCATACGCCGATTTTGTCCGACAATTTCACGCGGTCGACAATCGCGCGCAATTCCTCGAATTTTCCGCCGACTTCCGACCCTTTGCCCGCCATGGTTTCCAGCAAAACAGTCGTTGTTTGGCTTTCGGTCAGAATGCCGTTCAAAACGTCCGCGATTTTTTCAATTCCCGTTTCAACGCCTTGTCCGACGTGCGCTCCGGGGTGGAAGTTGTAATAATTATGCGGCAGGTATTCCATGCGCTTCAAGTCGTCCGTCATGGTGTCGAAAGCGAATTGCCGCGTGTCGTCGTTTGCGGCGCAGGCGTTCAGCGTGTACGGCGCATGCGCCAGCAGTTTCCCAAATTTGTTTTTGTTCGATATTTCCAGAAATTTTGAAACATCGTCCGCGTCAATCGCTTTCGCCGCCCCGCCGCGCGGGTTGCGCGTAAAAAACTGAAACACGTTCGCGCCGATGCTTTCCGCCGTTTTTCCCATGGCGGCGAAGCCCTTGGCGGTCGACAAATGACAGCCGATGTAAAACATAAAAAGATTAACCCGCTTCGGGGTCGCGGAACAGCGGTTTGCCTTGGTACATGCGGGCGGCCTGCGATTCCATCAGCGTTCCCAATGCGATTTGACGGTCGCGGATGCAAATCCTCAGCTGGTCGGCGACGGTCGGGTCGGGGTTGGCGAATACAAAGCGCACTTCGGGGAACATGGTTTTAATGCCCTGCAGTTTCTGATGAATAACGCCCAAAATGCCGCGCCCTAACAAGTCGGCCGCTAATTCTTCGCTTAAGTCCGAAGACATGGCGTATTTGATGACCGAGTTCAAGGCGTCCTCGACACTGTTGGCGTGAATGGTCGACAAAACCAAGTGTCCCGAAGTCGCGGCGCGCAAAATCTGACTGGCGGCGTCGGGGGTGCGGATTTCGCCGACCAAAATATAGCGCGGACGGCAGCGCAAAGCGGATTTCAGCGATTCGCCCCAGTCGTTGTTGTCGGGTTCAGTTTGTTTGCACAAGCCCAATCCGCCGCGTTTGGACTGATAAATCCCGTCCAAAGGCATTTCGGGAGGGTCTTCAATCGTGTAAGCAAAGCCGCCTTCGCGTTCCAAATACTTGCGCATCAAACACGAAATCGACGTCGTTTTGCCCGCGCCCGTCGGACCGCCCCACAAAATCAGCCCTGATTCGCGGTTCAAGGAAATCAAGTGGTTCGTTACCGCTTCGGGCAATCCCAAGCGCGCCACGTCGGGCGTTTTACGCGGCATGCGGCGGGCAGAATAATGAATTCCCGTCAAAGTCACAACGCGTTCGACGCGGTACATGGTCGAACCGTATGCCATGGAATAGCTGGAACGGCCGTTGTACGCCTTTTCCAAAGCGTCGCGGAATTCCTGCGCATCGTCGACTTCTAACTGTTTCAGCCCGAATCGCGTTTCGCCGTCATGAACGTAAATAACTTGTTCGGGTGTGAAATAAATGTCGGAAAAAAGCTGTTCGTCGATTTTTGCCATGGTAGAATCCCAATAACCTTATTGTTTCCACTATAAACGCTTAAACGGTATGATGCAAGAAAGTTCATATATCATTTTTATGACAAACGTGCCAAAGCCCGCACAAAACAAAGAAAAACGCGCAGGTCAGTTCAATGGCGGGCGCGGCGGGGGCGTTATATCGGACGGACAGGCCGATGCCCGAAACGGAGCAAACGACGCCGACAAGGGACGCTTTCACCGCCATTTGTTCCGGCGTTTTCGATATGAACCGCGCCGCGCAGGCGGGAATGACCGTCAAGGCGGATACCAGCAGCAATCCCGTTGTTTTAAACGATAAAGCCACAAAAACGGCGATTAAAACGGTAAACAGGCGGTTTTGACGCTGAGTGTCGACGTTTTCCCCCGCGGCGATATCCGGCGCGACGGCGCAAAAGACTTGATTTTTCCAATTCTTAATCAAAACCAGCGCACACAGCGTTCCCGCGATTCCCGTAAAAATCAAATCGGAGCGGGACACGGACAAAACATCGCCGAACAGGTATCCCGTCAAATCCGCGCGGAAATCGGGCATGTAGGCCAGTCCCGCCAAACCCGCGCATAAAGCAGTCTGTCCGATAATCAACAGATATAAATCAATGCCCAAAACGGTTTTTTGCGGAATTTTGACCAATAGCAAGGCTAAAACGCACACCAGCGCCGCCACAGCCAGATTCGGCGACATTCCCAAGGCCGCTCCGGCAACGATTCCGGCCAAAGCCGCATGCGACAGCGTGTCGCCGAAATAGGCCGTTTTACGCCAAATCATCAAACAGCCGATCGGTCCGGCCAGCAGAGCCGTTATAACGGCCGCGGCCGCCGCGCGTAAAACAAACGGTTCAAACATAGGTGATTCCTTTGTCGGGCAGGTGGGTGTGGTCGTGGCGGTACAAAGTCGTGTAAGGCGTCAAACCGGCAATTTCCTGCGGTTTTCCGGAACAGCAGATATGGCGGTTCAAACAAATGACTTTGTCCGTTTTCGCCATGACGACATACAAATCGTGCGACACCATCAAAACAGCGCACCCGCGTTCTTTGTTCAGTTTGGAAATCAGTTCGTACAGCGATTCTTCGCTTGCGGGATCCAATCCCTGCGCCGGTTCGTCCAACACCAGCAAATCGGGCTGCTGCATTAAAGCGCGCGCCAGCAAAACCCTTTGCGTTTCCCCGCCCGAAAGCGGGTGTATGGAACGATCGGCCAAAGATTCCGCGTCCGTTTCCTTTAAAGCCGCAAGGATGTCCTGTTTTGCAGAGCGGTGCCCCAGCGCCATAAAGCGGCGGACGGTCAGCGGAACGGTTGCGGGAACGGACAGCTTTTGCGGAACATACCCGATTTTCAATTCGCTTTTTTTTACCAAAACACCCGATGTCGGGGGCAGGATGCCCAAAACGATTTTCAGCAAAGTCGTTTTGCCTGCGCCGTTCGGGCCGATAAGCGTTACGATTTTGCCCGCCGGCACGGCAAACGAAATATTTTCCAGCACGGTCAAACCGCCCGTCCGATATCCGATGTTTTTCAGTTCCAGCAAGTTCACGGAAAATGTCCTTTATTGCTTTTTTTACGAATTTATACTACAAATCCAATCAAAAAGGGGGAAATTTTTTATGCTGTTCCGTTGGGTGCTGATTGCTGTTTCGACGATTGTTTTCCAAGCGCAGGCGAAAACGCCGTCGGTTTTGGTGTCGATTGCGCCGCTTCATTCGGTTGTGGCGGCCGTGGCGGACGGCGTTTTTACGCCCGATTTGCTGATGCAGCCGTCCCAATCCGTGCATGAATACCGGCTGAAACCGTCGGATTTGCGGAAAATATCGTCGGCGGATATTGTGTTTTACGGCGGAAAAGCGTTGGAAGGCTTTTTACCCAAAGCGATTGAAAGCGCGGGCGTTCAAGGCGTTTCCTTTTTGGCGGAAGGTGACGAACCGCATTTTTGGCTGTCGCCTTTGACAATGGCGCGGGTTGCCGAAAAAACGGCGGAAAAGCTGGCGCAAATCGATGCGGAGCATGCCGATGCCTATCTGGCGAACGCGGCAAGCTTCGCCCGCACGGCGAACGGTTTGCTGTTGAACGGACAGCGGGAGCTGGCCGCCGTTCGGGGCAAGCCTTTTGTCGTTTTTCACGATGCCTACCGCGCTTTCGAGCGGGAATTCGGATTAAGCGGAATCGGGGCGGTCTGGGTTGACGCGCACCATGGCGCGGGGGCGGCGCATTTAATCGAATTGCGCCAAAAAATGCGGGAAAGCGGAAAAGTCTGTTTGTTTTCCGAACCTCAAATGCCGGACAAGCCGTTGGAAACGGTGCGCGAAGGGCTGAATGTGGTTGACGGCGCCGCCGATCCTTTGGGAACGGGAATTGAAACGGGCAAAGATTTTTATCCCCGTTTAATCAACAATCTGATACAGTCGTTTAAAAAATGTTTGGCTCAACTGTAAGGCGTGCCATGCGGTTTCTGTTGTTTTTATTGTGTTTGACGGGTGCGGCGGATCAAGCCGTTGCCGATTCGGCGGAAAAAACGCGTTTTCCGATTGCGGCGGGCGTTTATTATCCGAGCTCCGCCGAAGAAACGGAAAGTCAAGTTGACGCTTTGCTGGCTGCGGCGCGCGGACATTTTAAATCGGAATCGGAAAAGTTTCCCAAAGCCGTCATTGTTCCGCACGATTCCCTGTTGTCCGAATCAGGGCGCGTTGCGGCGGCGGCGTACGCGGCTTTGATGAAAATCAAACCTTTTGTCCGGCGGGTGGTGATTGTGGCGTCTCCGCAGCACGGGCGGCATTTCGGCGTGCTGCTGTCATCCGCGCGATATTGGGCTTTGCCGTCGGGTCGGCGTTTTGAAACGGACGGCGCGTTGATTGAAAAATTAAAGCAAATCCAAGGCATTGATTACGATGATGCCGTTTTTGAAGCCGAAGAAGCGATAGAGGCGCAGCTGCCCTTTGTCGCCGCCGTTTTCCGTCCGGATGTCAAAATCGTTCCGCTGCTGGTGGGCGATGCCGGAATCGACCAAGTATCGGATATGATAGATTTGATTTGGGGCGGTTCGGAAACGGCAATCGTGTTCGTTTCCGATATGGCGCAAGGGGAATCCGTTTCCAAAACGGCGGAAAAAGACGAACGGACGGCGCGGATTTTGGAAAAAAAGGAAGAGATTCCTCTGGGCAAAGACAGGCTGTCGGCTCCGCGTCCCGTCGAAGGGCTTTTGGCGTATTTGCGGGAAACGGGCGGCGAAATCAGACGGCTGGATTTGCAGACGGGCTTCGGTTTGTTTTCCGAAAAGGTGAAAGGATACGGCGCGTTTGCCGTTTATGAAAACGATGCCGCGGCGCAAAGCAGCAAAGAAGAAACGGAAAATCTGCTGAAAGAAAATCAAAACGCGCTGCTGCGCGTGGCGGCTCAGTCGATTGTGTCGGGATTTGAACGCGGGCGGCCGCTGCGCGTGCGACTGGCGCGATATCCCGAAGCTTTGCGCCAAAAAGGAGCCACGTTTGTCAGCATTTATTGCGGCGGGGCGCTGTGCGGCAGTGCGGGATCCGCGGAAGCCGTTCGTCCGATTATTGATGATATTGCGGAAAATGCTTATGCGGCGGCCTTTTCGGATTTCCGGTTCACCCCTTTGACGCAGGAAGAACTGCAGAATGTCGAGATTTCGATTTCCCTGCTGACCCGACGCACGCGCATCAAGTTTTCGGACGAAGCCGACTTGCTGAATCAAATCAGACCGAAAACGGACGGGCTGGTTGTGCGCGAACGTGCCAACACTGCGCTGTTTTTGCCGCAGATTTGGGATTCTTTTTCATCACCGAAGGAGTTTTTGGCGCATTTGAAGCGCAAAGCGGGGCTGCCGCCGGATTACTTGTCGCCGACATTGAAAGTTTACCGGTTCGAGGTGATTGATATTTCAAGCGGGGATTTGGAAGATCCCGCTTCCATATGGAGGACGAAATGACAAAAGTGTTGTGGGTCGTTGCGGGGGCTTTGGTCGACAAAGACGGACGCGTGTTGCTGACGGAACGGCCGGCGGGCAAAAATCTGGCGGGATTTTGGGAATTCCCCGGCGGAAAAATCGAATCGGGCGAAACGCCGCGTGAAGCTTTGGTGCGCGAACTGGGGGAAGAGCTGGGAATCGCCGTTAATCCGCAATCGCTGATTCCGTGTACGTTCGCTTCGTACGATTATCCCGAATTTCATCTGGCTATGCCGTTGTTTGTTTGCCGCGAATGGGCGGGCGGCGTGTCGGGCAAAGAAGGGCAGAATTTCGTTTGGACGGACTGGCGCGATACGCCGCCTTTGGCGCCGGCTGATACGGATTTGGCAAAAGTTTTGCGTGTTTTCTTAAAAAACTTTTGATTCAAAAAGCTTAACGCACTAATATAAGAAAAACGATATATCGGACATATGGTTATGAGTTCTGAATTCAAGAAAAAAATTCCCAATTATTTGACATTTATGCGGATTTTGGTCATTCCGTTCGTTATTGCCACTTTTTCGTTCCCCGGCGTTTTATGGGCGTGGGTCGGTTGCGGCCTGTTTGTTTTGGCTTCCGTAACGGACTGGTTCGACGGTTATCTGGCGCGCAAGTTCAAAAGCACGTCCAGCTTGGGGCGCGTGCTGGATCCCATCGCGGACAAACTGTTGGTTTCGGCGACGCTGTTGATGATGGCGGCGTATGACAGACTGGGATATACGGGGATTTTCCCCGCCGTTATCATTTTGTGCCGCGAAGTGCTGGTGTCCGGACTGCGCGAATATCTGGCGGGAATCCAAGTCGGATTGCCCGTAACGCGGCTGGCAAAGTGGAAAACGGGGATTCAGATGACAGCCATTCCGATGCTGATGGTGGCGGATTATTCGCCGTGGTTCTGCTATTTCGGTGAAATCGGCGAAGTGCTGATTTGGATTGCCGCTTTGCTGACCATGATTACGGGATACGATTATCTGCGGTCGGGATTGAAACATCTGGACTGAGGTCTGTCAACGGCAATAAAAAGCCCGCCCTGTTCAAGGGGGCGGGCTTTTCCGCTTTCAAGAGGAAAATTTCTTAGAAGCTGTAACGGACGCCGGCCAGAATCTGGTGGGCGGTCGTGTCAAATTCAATTTTGTCGCCTTCTCGGGTGCGTTTGTCGTACGAACCGTAGTCCGTGAAACGATAGCCGACATCGATTGTGATGTTTTTGGTGACTTCCGCACCGACACCCGCCATCAGGCTGTACGCAAATTTGTTTTTGGAAAAGCTGTTGGTTTCGGTATCCGTCGGATCGACGACATCGGTGTCTTTAAATTTGTATTTCATTTTCGCCATACCGACGCCAGCGCCGACATAGGGTTTGAAAATGGTAGGATTGTCAATATCATAGTAGCCGTTCAGCATAAACGACTGGCCGGAAATTTCCGATTTGTTGATTTCGGAGTCGTCCTGTCTGGTTTTGTCGTCTTTTGCCAGATAGGTGTACGCCAATTCGGTGCGGACGGCGCCCATTTTTGCACCGATGGCGATGTCGCCGCCGAAGTTTTTCACTTTATCGGTTTCTTTCCAGCGGGAACCGTCGTCTTTCGTTCCTTTTGCTTCACCGTCCGTAAACGACATGACCGCTTTGACCGAAGCGTACGGCGTGATGTCCGCGGCGTTTGCGGCGGAAGTGAAAACCGCCAAAGCGGCGGCCGATGTTAAAAGAAGTTTATTCATAACTAACATTCCTTATTTTGTTTCAGTTAAACAAAACCCACCTGAAAAGGCGGGCGGATGTTAGCAACCGTTCAAAAACAAAGACGGCTCGGCGTTTTCGCGCGTATGCCTTATAGCGCCGACATCCGTCCGTAAACGGAATATCGGCGTATGACTTAATGAGTCGCAATACACCTTGCGACTGTTTTTGAAAAAGGGTTGCTACGCCCTGCATTCGTCTTTTCCACGAATACGTATTTAAGGTATAACACTTCTGATAAGTTGGCAAGCAAAAAGGGACACCTTTCGATGTCCCTTTTTTCAGAGCAGATAAAACCGTTACCGCGAACGGTTCGCGGCTTTCGCGATAATGGCGGCGTTTTGGCGCGCTTTTTTCTTTTCGGGGCTGACGTAAACCATATCGTCCGTCCACGGGATGATGACTTTTTTCTTGTCGCCTGTCTGCATGTTCTGCACCTGCGGATCCATGACTTTGTGGTGCAGTTCGTCATGTTCCTTTATCGGCATCAGAATGAAGTTGGAAAATTCGTTCTGACCGCCGCCGTGAATGGGGAATTTGTGATGAACGTTGTAGCCGTTGGGGTTTGTGCCTTTTTTGACCTGTTTGATGTCTTTTTCGCTCATCCCCATTTCGCGCAGTTCGGCTTCGTGGTTGCGTCCCAATTCTTTCAAGAATTCAACGCGGATTTTGGCGAATTGAGCACGCTTGCGTTTGCGCACCTGAAGGGGCGGCACTTCCCAGTCGACTTCTTTGAGCTTGAACCCGTTGATTTCCGTAAAGCTGAATTTGCCGCGTTCGGCGTCTAAGCGTTCCTGCGATTTGGGTTCTTTTTGGTGGGGGCGTTTTCTTTTTTCGTGAAGATATTTGTATTCGGCCATGGAAACAATCCTTTCTTATCTGCTCTGAGCCGCGCGTTTTGCCAACAGCGCGTTTTGAATCTGCCGTTCGGGCGGGACAAAGACGCTGCCCTGCGGCACGGGGATTCTGATGGTGCGGGTTTCGCCGTCTTTCAGCGCGCGAATCTGCACATCGGAAACTTTGTGAAAATCGGTATGGTACGGGTCGTTGCGAATCAAAATGAAGTTTGAAAATTCATTCTTTCCGCCGCCGCCCAAGGGGTGTTTGTGATGAACGTTCCAGCCCGCGGGGGATTTGCCTTTGCTCATCAAACTTATTTGCGAATCGCTCAGTCCCGCGCGGCGCAACAAAGGCGCTGATTTTTCAGCCAAATCGCGCAGAAAGGCCGAACGCATCGGCGTGAATTCGCGGCGCTTCGCCTTGATTTCCTTTTTCGACGCGGCGGTGTAAACCATTTCCGTCAAAGGGACGCCGTGTACCGAATCGGGCAAAGCGGCCTCCTGCGCCTGCCGTTCGCGTTCCCTTTGCGCGGCGCGTTCTGCGCGGCGGGCTTCGCGTTCCGCTTTGGTCAAAGTGTGCTGAACAAGCTCCGCCATTTCAGCGCCCCCCGTTTTTGCTTAAAAAGGATTTGATGTAAGCGTCGGCGGCTTTGACGTCCTGCATAAACGGCGCGTCCTGTTTTTTATCTTGATAGGACTGCCCTTTCGTTCCGTAGGATTTTCCGCCGCGCTTGGCGTCGCGTTCCAAGTGTTTGAACTGCTGAGGCGGGACATAAATCGATTCGGACGGATTCGGGATGACGACCCGCCGCGTTTCGCCGCGTTTCATGTCCTGCACTTGCGGGTTGATGAGGTGATAGTGAATCATATCGTGATAGGGCGCGCGCCGAATCAGCAGCAGATTGGAAAAATCGTTCGTGCCGCCGCCGTATACCGACAATTTGTGGTGCGTGTTCCAACCGTTCGGGGTTTTGCCCTTTTCCATCAGCTTGATGTCTTTGGCGGTAATGCCCGCGGCGCGCAGCCGTTTGTACTGCGTCTGCGCCAGATGTTTCAAAAACGCCGCGCGCGCTTTTGTCGCGAATTCTTGGCGGACGGCATTTTGGCGTTCTTTGGTCGGAACGGTGAAAGTCACCGTTTCGCACGGCATGCCCAAGAAAGTTTTCGGCGCGGGGGCGTTCAAAGGCTTGCGTTCCGAAGCGGCGCGCCGTCCGTTGCGAACGCGCTTTTCATGAACGTATTTGTAAGTTTCAAGGTTTTCCATTTGAATATCCCCGATGCCTTTGTTAAAAGGAAGTATAACACACGAAACGGGAAGCGCAAGCTTTTTGACAAAAAATTTATTTTTGGCAAGAAAATCGCTTTTTTAGGATAAAAATGCAGAAAAACGAAACAAAATCAATAGCCTGTCAAGGATGTGCGGGGGCTTTTTCGCATCTGGCGGCTCAGTCTGTTTTTCCGACGGCGGAAATCGTTTTTTATCCGACGTTCAAGCAGGCTTTAGACGCCGTGGCGCAAGGTGATTCCGATGCCGCCGTCGTTCCCGTCGAAAATTCTTCGGCGGGCAGAGTGGCTGATATTCACAGGCTTTTGCCGCAATCCGACTTGTATGTCACGGGGGAAAAGTTCATTCCCGTGCGCCATTGTCTGCTGGGGACGGCGGATGCGGCTTTGTCCGATGTGAAAACCGTTCTGTCGCATCCGCAGGCGCTGGCGCAATGTCGGGCGAATTTGACAAAAAAAGGTCTTTGCGCCCAAGCCGCCGCCAACACCGCCGAAGCCGCCAAAACAGTGGCGGAACGGGGGGATAAAAGCGTCGGGGCTTTGGCGTCGGCCGTTGCCGCCGGCTTATACGGACTGAAAATCCTTGAAACGGATATGCAGGATTTCGATTTGAACATGACGCGTTTTTGGGTTTTGGAACGCGCTCCCCGCAAGCTTGACACAAAACATCCGATAACGTCGCTGATTTTCAAGGTTAAGAACGTTCCCGCCGTGCTGTACAAATGTTTGGGCGGATTCGCGACGAACGGCGTCAATCTGCTGCGCATCGAAAGCTTTGTCGACGCAAACCGTTTTTTCGCCAATGCCGCGTTTTTGATTGACGTTGCGGCGGATTCCGACAGTCGGGCGTTTCAATCGGCCGCGGGCGAATTGGCTTTTTTTGCGGACGAAATCAAAATCTTGGGAACTTACGCCGCGGACGCCGTGCGGCTGAACGGGTTGGACAAACAATGAAAACAATCGCTTTTGTTTTGGCTTTGCTGCTGTCTTGCAACGCTTTCGCCGATGAAAATTTTTACACTCGATTCGATACGGCGTACACAATCGGCGTTGAACAAGGCGTCAAGGACGGCTTTTCATGGCAGACGGGATTCGGCTGGAAGTGGTTCGATGCGCTCAGAACGGAAATGACGTTCGGTTATTTGCGCAACGGTTTGGGGGATTCTTTGCGCGGCGAATTTTTGCATGGCAGAGTGTCGTCCAAGGCCGCTTTCGTCAATGCGGCGTGGGATGTGTTTTCCGCGGGAAAAATGACGCCGTATGTTATGGCGGGCGTCGGCGTCGCCAGAAACAAAATCCAGCGGTCGGATGTCGGCGGACGGGAAATTCCGCGCGGCAGACGAACGGCTTTCCCGTGGCAGGCGGGGGCGGGAATCGGATTTTCGCTGCCGAATCGGTTGACATTGGACGCCGGTTATGTCTATACCCGTCTTGGCCGCTTTAACGGCGGCGATTTGCCCGACAAAAGTATTCGCCTGCAGCGTTTGTCCGTCGGGCTGAGATACGATTTTTAAAGGATTGAAGCCTGTGATGCCCGATTTCTTGTTTGCGCTTTTTTTGCACCAGCCGGTTTGGATTTGGCTGATGTTTTTGATGATTGTCATTGCCATTTTGTTTCTGGATTTGGGCGTTTTGGAAAAAGGATCGCAGGAAATCGGCGCGAAAAAAAGCCTTGCACTGTTTTTGACCTATGCGGGCATCGCCTGTTTGTTCGGCGGGTGGCTTTACTGGTATTTCGGCGAGCAGATGGCGACGGATTTCATCATGGGCTATGCGGTCGAAATGGGACTGTCCATTGACAACGTGTTTGTTATCGGGTTGGTTTTCACCTATTTGAACATTCCGAGAAACCAGCAGCACCGCGTATTGTTCTGGGGGATTTTGGGGGCGGTTGTTCTGCGCGGCGTCGTCATTGTCATCGGGGCGGAAATCATCGACAAATACGACCCCGTTTTGCTGATTTTCGGAGTGTTTTTGATTTATTCCGGACTGAAAAGCCTGCTGTCCGACGAACCGGGCATCAATCTGTCCGACAGCCGTTTGCTTCGGGTTTTCCGCCGTTATTTGCGTGTTACGCCCGAATTGCGCGGAGAGCATTTCTTTGTGCGCGAACGCAATGAAAAGGGCAAAATGAAATGGTACGCGACTCCGCTGTTTTTGGCGCTGCTGCTGATTGAGTTCGGCGACGCCGTATTCGCGTGCGACAGCGTTCCCGCAGTATTGGCGGTTTCGCATGAAACGTTTGCCGTTTACGCCAGCGACATTTTTGCCGTTTTGGGGCTGCGCGCTTTGTATTTTCTGCTGTCTGCGGCTCTGCACCGCTTTTCATACATGCAGCCGGCTTGTGCGGTTTTGCTGGTCGTCATCGGGCTGAAAATCTTTGTCAACGAGTTTTTCTGCAAAATCGACGACGTCTGGTCGCTGGTTGTAACGTTTGCTTTGCTGGGCGGCGGCATTTTGGTTTCCCTGCTGAAAAAAGCCGAAGAAGAGGAAGCCATCGAAAAAGGCGCGGCCGCCCCTTGAAAGGGCAGAACTTTAGTCCTATCTGGTGAAAGTGAACACTTCGTTTGAAAGGATTAAAGTTCGTGCAAATCAAGAAAATAACGCCGGACGATCTTGCCAAACTGGGTGTCAATTCCATCGCTTACATCAAAAAGCGCTTGGTCGCCGACAAAAGCCTGTGGTATATCTATGCCGCCGAAGGAACCGAATTGGCGTACACCGATGACGAAAACGCCGCGATTTCCTTGGTCGTCGACAACGAATTGATACCGGTGAGCGTCCATTGAACACAACAAATCTCTGCCCCGTATGCGGCAAACCTTTACAGCTCTGCGTCTGTTCGGACGCCGAGCCGTTCGACAACAAGCACTTTGTGTTGATTCTGCAGCATCCGCAGGAACAGGACAAAGACCTCGGCACGGCGAAAATCATCTGTCAAAGGCTGAAAAACGCGCAGTTGGAAATCGCACTGTCGCGCCCGTCTTTGGCGGCGGTTTTGAAACGTCCCGCCGACCCCAAAAAATGGGGCGTGCTGTATTTGGGCGCGCAAAACGAAACGCCGGCCGCGTCGGGCTTGTACGCTTTGAGCAGAAAGGGCAATCTGCTGCCGAATACGGCGGAAATTCTTGCTTCGCTGGAAGGAATCATTTTGCTGGACGGATCGTGGAGCCAAGCCAAAGCCCTGTGGTGGCGCAATCCGTGGCTGTTGAAAACACAGCGTCTGCTGCTGGTTCCCGAAAAACGGTCGCTGTACGGCAAACTGCGCAAAGAACCGCGCAAGGAAAGCGTTTCCACGCTGGAAGCGACGGCGCAGTGTTTGAATTACTTGGGCGAAGACGCTGCCATCGCCGACGGATTGCTGGACTCTTTTGCGGAACTGCTGGAAAAATACAAGCTGTTGCGCGGAAATAAAAAATAGACGAAATCTCCTTTCTTTGTCAAAACAACCGTGCTAAACTCCTTGCCAAACAAAACAAGGAGTTTTTTCCATGGAAGACAAATACGTTCACGCCAAACGCAAACGCCCGAACGCCGGAAACGGCCTTAACTTTCTGTCCGAACAGGTCAAGGCGCAGGCGGCGCAGGGCAAATTCGCCTTTGACAAAATCAACGGCTTTACGCTGACCGAAGTCGAATACAAAATGCCGCCCAAGCAGACGCGCGTCAACCGCCGCGACGAATTCAAACGCGAAGTGCGCCCCAAGTTTTTGAAATATCTGGCGGAAAACTTTGAACAGGATTTGCGCGCCATCGGCATCAAGGACGACGGTTTGGAACAAATGCGCAAAGGACGCAGTGTCAACGGCTACAACGTGCATCACATGCACCCGATTGCGGGCGGCGGGAAAAACGATTTCTCGAACTTGATTTTAATGCCGATTCCGCCGCATGACGAACTGCATCATTTGGTTATCGACCCGCAAATCAAAGACAAAAAAGTGCAGAACGGCGTCAAAATCAAAATTCCGATGTGCAGCGACAGGGTTTGGAAGCGCCCCGCCAACAAATACGAACGGCTGAACGCGACCGTCAACGCCGCCGTGCTGGCAAAACAAATGCAGGGTGGGCGATAAAAAGCTTGCCGAACGGTTTGGCTTTGGCTAAACTGTCAGATAACGTTTTAACCGTTTTTGGAATTGAAAAATGATTGAAGATATTATCAAAAAACTGTCCGATCCCAGCGAAGGCGCGATGATTGTCCGCCCCGCGTCCAGTAAAGATTTGGCGCAGTGCCAGAAAGACATGGCCGAAATCGGACTGCACCCGATTCCGCAGGGATACATCGACTTTTTGCGCGAAGTCAACGGGTTCGCGTGGAACGGCATCGAATTTTACAGCACCGACAACGTCACCGATCCCGAAAGCAACTATACGCTGATTGATATCGTTACGGCGAACGAGGATTTCGCGGACTACAACGAAGAATTGGCTTCGTGCGTGCTGTTGGGGCGCGCCGACGATGATTTGTACGTCTACAACACCGACAACGAAAAATACGAAGTGCTGGACTTTACGGGACACGATGTGATGGAAGAACACGACGCGTTCGACGCGCTGTTTGAATCCGTCGTCGAACCCCGCATGCTGTAAAAAAAACGTGCTGGTTTCTGAATTCAATTTCGATTTGCCGAAAGAACGGATAGCCGACCGACCCGCGGAACCCCGCGAGTCGGCGAAGCTGTTACATGTCGTTGCCCCCGACAGGTTTGAAGATTTGCACATTGCGGATTTGCCCGATGTGTTCCGTCCGTCGGATTTATTGGTTTTCAACGATACAAAAGTTATTCCCGCGCGTCTGTTCGGCAAGCGCGGCGAGGCGGCCGTTGAAGCGACTTTGTTCAAATCGGTCGGCTTGACGACATGGGAAGCTTTGGTCAAAAACGCGCGCCGTCTGCATCCCGACGACATTGTGTCGTTTTATCCGCCTTTGAATCCCGAAGCCGAGCCTTTGCGGGCGAAAGTCGTTGGGCGCGGCGAATCGGGAACGGTGATTCTGGAATTTCTGACGGAAGCGGCAACGCTGTTTGCGACGCTTGAAAAATACGGCGTAATGCCCTTGCCGCCCTACATTCACCGCAAACAAACCGAATATGGCGAAGACAAGGCGAACTATCAAACCGTTTACGCCAAAAATCCGGGGGCGGTTGCCGCGCCGACGGCGGGATTGCACTTTACGAACGCCCTGTTGCAAAAAATCGCGGACAAAGGCATTGAAAGCGTCAAAGTAACGCTTCATGTCGGCGGCGGCACGTTTCTGCCCGTCAAGGTTGAAGACACCAAAGACCACGTCATGCATGCGGAATACGGCGTCATTACGCCCGAAACGGCGGACATTATCAATACCGCCCGCAAAAACGGACGGCGTATTGTTTCTATTGGCACGACGGCGCTGCGTTTGTTGGAAAGCGCGGCGGATGACAACCGCGTCATTCATCCGTTTCATCAAGAAACGTCGATTTTCATTACGCCGGGGTATCGGTTCAAAGGCATTGACGCTTTGTTTACGAACTTTCATTTGCCGAGTTCGACTTTGTTTATGCTGGTCTGCGCGTTTTGCGGAACGGAATGTATGAAAAACGCCTACAAACACGCGATTGAAAACGAATACAGATTCTTTTCGTACGGCGATGCGTGCTTTTTGGAAAAGTAAATCATCTTCTATATTGATTTTACTTGAAAAGTATTCTATACGTTCAGTTATAATTTAATAAGGAGTTAAAACAATGGCTGAACAATTCACAAATGAAGATTTGCTGGCTTTTACAACGGAAATCGTGTCTTCGCACGTTTCCAACAACACGCTGTCCGCCGAAGAGCTGCCGGCTTTGATTAAAAATGTTTACAAAGCTTTGGCGTCCCTCAATGTTGCGGAACAACAGCCCGTCGAAGAGGTTCGTCAGCCCGCCGTTGCCATTAAAAAATCCGTTTTCCCCGACTATATTATTTGCTTGGAAGACGGCAAAAAGCTGAAAATGCTGAAGCGCCATTTGAAGACGGCGTACAACATGACGCCCGAAGAATACCGCGCGCGCTGGAATTTGCCCGCGGATTATCCTTTGGTTGCGCCGAATTACGCCGAACGCCGTTCCGATTTGGCCAAAAAAATCGGTTTGGGCAACCGCCGCAAAAAAGCTTGACGCAAAACAGGAAAGGGGCGAAAGCCTCTTTCTTTTTACGGATTTCGGAAGAATGAAAAACAAACCGTTTTGGGAAACAAAAACGCTGGAACAGATGACTCACGAAGAATGGGAATCCGTTTGCGACGGCTGCGGCAAATGCTGTTTGGAAAAAGTCGTGTTTGAAGACGACGGCGAATTGGCTTTTACCAATATCGCGTGCAAACTGCTTGACCCCGTGACGTGCCGCTGCCGCCATTACGCAAACAGGCAGGCTTTTGTTCCCGAATGTGTGCAAATCCGCCCGCAGGACATCAAAGACATTTACTGGCTGCCGAAAACGTGCGCTTACCGCTTGCTGAACGAAGGCAAGCCTTTGCCGAAATGGCATCCGCTGATTACGGGCGATCCGACCAGCGTGCACGCCGCCAAAATGTCCGCCGCGGGCAGAACCGTTCCCCCGAAGCCCGAAGAGGAATTCCAAGACTATATTGTGGAGTGGGACGATCTGTGATTGTCTGGCATGCGGGCGAATCTTTTGAAATCGACGTGGAACGGTCGGCGCGCGCCAAACGGGTGCGGCTGAAAATCGACCGCATGAACCGCCGCGCCGTTTTGGTTTTGCCCGCGCGAACAGCTGAAAAAACGGGTTTGAGCTTTGCCCAAAGCAAAGCGGATTGGATAGCGGCGCAGCTGAACGCTTTGCCCGCGCCCAAAGTGTTTTGCGACGGCATGTCCTTTTCATTTTTGGGCGAAGACGTCGTGCTTCATCATTCCCCGAACGCAAAACGCGGCGTATGGCAGGCCGACGGCGTGATTTGGGTGTCGGGACAAAGCGAGCATCTGCCCCGCCGTGTCGCCGATTTTTTAAAAACGTCTTTTTGTTCCTATGCGCAGGCAAAAGTGTTGGAAATCGCGGCGGCTTTGCAGGTCAAACCGACAAAAGTCGCCGTTCGCGATACGGTTTCGCGATGGGGCAGCTGCAACCGCGCGGGGCATATATCGCTGTCGTGGCGGCTGGGGTTTGCGCCGCTGTATGTTGCGGATTACGTTATCGCGCACGAAGTTTCGCATTTGAAGCAAATGAATCATTCGCCCGCTTTTTGGAAAACGGTTGCGGATGTGTATCCCGAATTCGCCGCGGCGGAACGCTGGCTGAAGAAAAACGCTGCGTATTTATACAGTTTTACCACAGTCCTTTAGCCGCGCGGCTGACCTTTTTGTCCCAAAGGTCGGGCGTTTTCAAATAAGCGGAAATCAAATACTCTTTTTTTGTTGCAGGCAGGCAAAAAATCCCCGCGACGGTCGGCGATTTGCATCCCGTTGTCGCAGGGAAAGTAAACGGCCGTCCGACGATTTTGCTGTATGCCGCGTCGGCGAAAATCCGCGCCTCCATATACGTTCCGCTGTAGCCGTAGTTTTCGGACGGGGCGAAAACTGGCGGCTGGGCAAAGCGCGCGCGGATTTGGGCGAATAAATCGCGGTGGCAGGGCAGAACGAAGCCCGTTCCGTTCAGTAAAGCCTTGAAATCAGAAACGCACAGCGGATTTTTCCATCCGCCGCCGAACGTTAAAAAAGCCTGCGGCATCGGGACGGTTTCGGGAATAAAGGACAGCGTGTGAAAAAACGCATACGCGCTTAAATACTCGACGGTTCTCAGCGTATCCGCGAACGGATAGGGCGAATCCGGCAGGACATACCACGACGGGTCGGACGATTTCGGCGGTTTGCGCGTGTAAAAGTTTTCGCCCGATTTCGTTATTGCGGCGGTATCGAAAAGTGTTTGCAGAAAATCGGGGCGGAGTTGTCCCGTTTGCCCGAATTGTCCGTCTTTGTCGCACGGAACGCCCTTGTATTCGCGCGTCAGTTTGTCGGCAAAGTGGTTGAACGCGCCGACGTCCCAGCCCAGTACCGTATCGCTCGCGATGACGGCGATGTTGCCCGTGTTTCCCGCGTTGCAAAACGCCGCGCAGTCAAAGCCTTTGTCCCGTAAATCGGCGGCGATGTGCTCATTGTGCGCGGGGGCGAGCGGCGCGCCTTCTCCTCCGTTCATCATGTCGTCGGAACGAAAATCGTAAATTACGGGAATATCCGTTAAATCCGCCAGTTTTTGCGCATCAAAAATCTGCAGAGTGTACGGTTTTTCCCCGTTGGCGACGCTTGGGGGGCAGTGGTCGCACGTCTGTCCGTGCAGTCCGACGGCAATAACGTCGGGCTGTTTTATCGCATTGACGGCTTCGGCGACCAAAGCGGTATAACGGTCGAGAATGTCGGCAAAAAACGGGCTGTTTTCAAATTCGGAAACGGCTTTGTCCTTGACAAAAGCGCGGAATGTCAGCAAATCGCGCGTCAAATCGGTCGGGAAAGGCAGGGATACGGCGTCAATGTCCGTGATTTTATTGCTCGAAAAATCGGTCAAAACGGCATCAACACCGTCCAAAGAATTGCCCGTCATCACGCCGATTGTTTTCATTGTGTCCGCCTTTGCCGTTTAGACAAAAAATTCTTTCCAAAATCGGAAATCTCTGTCATACTACGACAAAAGTAATAAAGGTGTCTTAATGTCTACACAAGAAGAATTGGAAGCGGAACGCTTTATTCACCGCGGGATGCAGTATTTGAAAGCGACATTTCCCGACGAAACGGCGAAGCTGGATGACGATGCTTTGAAAAACAAGCTGATTGACGGCTGTCAATTCGCGCTGGCGCATGGTTTTGAAACCGAAGCGGATGTCATGCTGCTGGTCGATTTCCTGTGGCGGCTGCCCGACGACGCTTTGGAAAGCCCCGATTATGAATGGATGGGCGAAATTTTGTCGTCGGACGATATGGACAACGAAATGAAAATCGACGCGCTTCACAACGCTTTTGCGATTACGACCGCGGTCAAAGAGGACGAATCCGATGGAAAAAAATTGTAAGGCGACGATTTATTCCGAATCCCCCGATTTGATGATTCCGCGCCGTTTGAAGCATGCGATTATGCCCCGCAATCCCGAAGAGTTGGGAACGGCGGTCGGGCATGTTTTTTTTGGCATTACGGACAAAAACGGCGTTGAAAAGGTATACGGCCTGCACGCCGTCTGCGCGATGGTCGGCAACGAAAACGTCGAGGAAAAAGACCGCTTGGGGTCGGTGTTTTCCTCTAAAAAAGTAGCGGGCGCGGTTGTTGATGATTCCAAAGAACCCTATGACGACAAGCTGGTTTACAATATCACGGAATCGCAATACAAAAAAATCGAATCGTATGCGGAAGCCGCCAAAGCCAACCCGCCGAAGTACAATATTCTGTCCAACAACTGCGTGTGCTTTACCTATAAAGCGCTGAAACAGGCGGATTTGAACCTGCCTCCGCAGCTGCCCGTGTATTCGCCCGCGATGACGTGTTTGGGCATCCGCGTGTTGGACAAGGCGCAGAAAATCAGGAAAACTTTGGGCAAAGCGACCGCCGCGATACTGAAGCGGTTTTCCCCGACGCGCAAGCTGTCGGCCAAAATTCTGGATGATATGCGCCGCAAGCCGTCCATGGAGGGACACGGCGTTTCTTCCGTCGTTCAGTTATTGAAGACTCTAAAAAAGAAAGCGCGCTGAGTTATTCCGCTTTAAACGGGCGGGCGAACAGGGTTGCGATAACGTCGTCGACCGTTGCGCCGTCGTTCATGATGCGCGCCAATCCTTCACAAATCGGCATTTCGACGCCAACCGCGGCGGCGCGTTCCAAAACAGCGGAGGCGGTGAACACGCCCTCGGCAACCGTTTTCTTTTCCGCCAGAATGTCCTTTAAGGCGCGGCCTTTGCCCAGTTCCAGCCCGACGGTGAAGTTGCGCGACTGCGTGCTGTTTGCGGTTAAAACCAAATCGCCCAAGCCGGCCAGTCCCATCAATGTTTGCGGGTTGCCGCCCAAAGCGACCGCCAGTCTGGAGATTTCGGCCAATCCGCGCGTAATCAAAGCGGCGCGCGCGTTGTCGCCAAGCTGTTTGCCCGCGACGATGCCCGCGGCAATCGCCATGACGTTTTTGACCGCGCCGCCGATTTGGACGCTGACGACGTCGGGCGTGTAATAGGGGCGGAACGTCGACGTGCCAAGCGTTTCAACCAGCTTTTTGCCCAATGCTTCATCCGCGCAGGCAAGGGTGACCAGCGTCGGTTTTTCCAAAGCGACTTCTTCGGCAAATGTGGGACCCGACAACAGGGCAAGCGGGGCTTGCGGCAAAGTTTCGGCCAGCATTTCACTCATCAGTTCGCCCGTTTTCTGTTCAATGCCTTTGGCGCACACGACGGCGGGCAGACCTTGCGGCCAAACGCCGCTCAGCTGTTTGCAGGTTGAACGCAGAAATTGCGCGGGGACGGTCAGCAACACCGCTTCCGCATCGTCCAAGCAGGCGTTCAAATCGTTTGTCGCGGTGATTTTTTCGTTCAGCAAAACGTCGGGCAGGTAAAGCGTGTTGCGGTGCTGTCCGTTAATTGCGCCGACCAGTTCGGGTTCGCGCACCCAAATTGTTACGGAATCAACGTTTTTCGACGCCGTTTGCGCCAACGCCGTTCCCCATGCGCCCGCGCCGATTACCGTGATTTTGTTCATTGCAAAAGCTCCCTTTTCATCGTTTGGCGGCGGGGTCCAAAGGCCACCGCGGTCTGGGGCTGAAATCCAAAGAATCGGACAGTCCCAGCAGGTGATGTTCCATTCCCGCCCACGCGACCATCGCGCCGTTGTCCGTACACAGTTTCAACGGCGGCGCGGCAAACGTCAATTTATATTTTTGCGACAGTTTTTCCAACGCCCCGCGCAAAGCCTGATTCGCCGCGACTCCGCCCGCAACGACCAGATGCGTTCCCTGCGGATAGTCGCGTTTGAAAATCTTGATTCCGTTTTTCAGGCGCGAACAAAGCGAATCCAGAACGGCGGCTTGAAAACTGGCGCACAAATCGGCTTTGTCCCGTTCCGTCATCGGGGCGTCGCCGAACGATTCGACTACGCGGCGCACCGCCGTTTTCAGTCCCGAAAATGACAAATCGCATCCCGCTTTGCCGACCATCGGACGCGGCAAATCAAACCGCTTCGGATTGCCGTTTTGGGCGTATGCTTCGACTTTGGGGCCGCCGGGGTATCCCAATCCCATCATTTTGGCGGCTTTGTCGAACGCTTCGCCCGCCGCGTCGTCAATTGTCGCGCCCAGCCGTTTGAACTTGCCGACGCCTTCGGCGACCAGGATTTGGCAATGCCCGCCCGAAGTCAGCAGCAGCAGATAGGGAAACGGCACGTTCTGCCCCAAACGGGCGGTCAAAGCGTGCGCTTCCAAGTGGTTGACGGCAATAAAGGGAATGTTGTGCACGGCGGCAATCGCTTTGGCGGTCATCACGCCGACAATCACGCCGCCGATCAGCCCCGGTCCCGCCGAAGCCGCCACGGCGTCAAGGTCTTTGAACCCGACATTCGCTTTGTCAAGCGCTTCGGTCACGATGGACGTGATTTTTTCCAAATGGGCGCGCGCCGCGATTTCGGGCACGACGCCGCCGAACGAAACGTGTTCGGGCTGGGAAAAGACAACCGAAGACAGCAGGGTTTTGTTTTCATCGA
The DNA here is from genome assembly GCA_002438565.1 of Alphaproteobacteria bacterium UBA6411. GTDB lineage: Bacteria > Pseudomonadota > Alphaproteobacteria > CAAGCB01 > CAG-977 > UBA2903. The sequence continues at coordinate 73,794 of DJPN01000013.1, forward strand.
CAACCGCCGCCGCCGTTTCGTCGCAACTGGATTCGATTCCTAAAACAAGCATTTTGTTTCCTCGAATATAAAATTATTCTACCCATACTCGGAAAAAATGGTAAAATCCAGTAGATTTAATCAAGGAGGCTTTCATGGAACCCGAAAAAATCAACGAAAACGCTGAAGAAACCGCAGAAAACAAAGACCCCGAAACGGTCGAAGAAAATTCAGCTCTTCCCTCGAAAAAAAGCCGCGCGGGCAAAATCGCCGCTTTGATTTTGGTCGTTGCCGCCGTGGCGGCCGCTTTTTCCGTTCCCGAAAGCCGCGAAAAAATCATCACGGCGGTAAAAGAAACGGCCGCAAAATTGAAAAGTCCCGATGCGGGAACGGCGGTTGTTTTGCCGATGCCCATCGAAAACGCACGCCCTGTCGTGGTTGAGCCGATACCTGCTGCCGATGTTCAGCCGATCCCCGTTGTTGCGCAGGGCATTGACGCCCGGTTGGAACAGCTGGAAAACGCGCGCGATTTTGAACATGCGGAACAAATCGTTTCTTCCGCCGATCCTGCCGCGAAACTGTCCGCCGAAGCGAAATACGACGCTTTGCAGCAGCAGGTGAAAACACTGGAAAGCCGCTTGGAAATGCTGGAAAGCGAAACGGATCACAAAATCGGCGAAGTGCGCAAAGCCATTCCGAACACGGGATTGATGGAAGACAGCCTGCGCCGCTTGATTGCCAAAGGCGACACGCAGTCCGATTTGCTGGTCAAACTGACGGAACGCACTGAAAATATCGAAAAAAACAAAGCGGACGCGTCTTTTGTGCTGAGCCTTGACAGCCGTATGATTGCCGCCGAACGGAAATTGCGGGCTTCCAACAGCGAAAAAGAACGCGCGGGGGCTTTGCTGCTGGCGATTTACCAGATGCGCGACGCCATCGCCCGCGGGCAGAAATTCCCTGTTGAGCAGCAGGCGGCGCGGGCGCTGGCTTCTTTCAACAAGCCGCTGGAAGCCAAACTGAACCAGCTGACGCCGTTTGCGGAACAGGGGGTTTGGACGCAGAGCGCGTTGGAACAGACTTTCGATGCTTTTGCCGACGAAGCTGTTTTGGCCGAAAAAAGCGGGCAAAAGAGCGATTGGTTTCACCGCGCGCTGGATAAACTGCGCGAACAGGTGATTATCCGCCGCGTGGATGCCCCCGCGGAAGATTTGTCGACCCAAGCCGTTTTGGCGCGGGCGGGGCAGGCGGTTGCGCGCGGCGATTTGATGCTGGCCGTTATTCAAATGAAACCGTTGAAAGGCGTTGCCGCAGACAAAATGGCGCCGTGGATTTCATCCGCCGAAAAAACGCTGTATGTCAGAAAAAACATCAACGAATCTTTGGCCGCGGTGCTGGGCTTGATTTACGCGCAACAGGGGGATGACGAATGATTAAAATCGTATGGAATGCCGTTGTACTGGGAATTATCGCTTTAAGCGCGGCGTGGCTGTCAAACAATCCCGGTTCGGTGCAAATGGAATGGCTGGGGTGGCGCGTGCAGACCTCCGTTGCCGTTGTTATTGGCGTTTTTATCGTATGTTACGCGGTGTTTTACGCTTTTTTGGCAAAACCGCTGCTGTTGTTGAAAAACAAAATCCTGTACTGGGCGCGGGCTGATTTGCGCGCCGAAAAAATGGCAAAAGCGAAAATCGGCCGCGAAGTCGACCGCTATACGCTGTTGGGCAAAGGGCTGACGGCTTTGGCGGCGGGCGATGTGGAAACGGCGAAAAAACTGCAAAAAGACATTGTCAAAAAATTTTCGGATGACGAGGCCAAAACTTTGGTTTTTGACGCGCAGTTGGCGGAAGCGCAAAACGATAAGGCCAAAGCCATGGAACTGTACGCCAAATTGGCGGAAGCGCCCGATACGCGGCTGTTGGGCATGCGCGGGAAAATCCGTTTGTTCCGTTTGAACGGCGCGCCCGAAAAAGCGTTGAAAGCCTGTGAAGAACTGCTGGCGGAAAAAAATCCGATGCCGTGGGTGCTGACCGAAGCGTTTGAACTGCAGGTGCAGGAAAAACAGTGGGATAAGGCTGTCGCCACGTTGGAAAAAGCGTATAAAACGGATTCGTTTGATAAAAAAACGTTCAAGCATTTGAAAGCGTCCGTTTTGTTGGAACAGGCGGCGGGAACGAACGACGCCGCTGAAAAGGAACGGCTGATTTTGGAAGCCGGAGAAACCGACGATTCGTTGATTCAAGCCGTTTTGTCCGCCGCCGCGCTGAACGCCGAAAAAGGCGAAATCCGCAAAGCCCGCAAACAGCTGTGCAAATTGTGGAAATCCGCGCCGTGCTGGGCGGTGTATGAAGCATATCAAGCTTTGACGCCGGAAAAGCCCGCATTGGATGCGGTGACCGATTTGCAGGAACTGCTGGATGAAAACAAAGACGCCGAAATCAATGCGTTGGTAAAGGCGGACGCGTCATTGAAAGCGCGGCTGTGGGGGCAGGCGAAAGGGCTGTTGGAAAAATATCTGGCGGTCAAGCCCGATTCCAAACGCGCTTTGCTGATGATGGCGGAAATCGCCGCCGCCAACCGCGATGAAAAAGCGGCGGTTGAATACGGCGAAAAAGCCGCCGTTGCCGAACCGGAGCCGATGTATGTTTGTTCCGTTTGCAAAACTCCGCTGAACGAATGGCACACGGCTTGCCCGATTTGCCATACTTTGGGAACGATGAGCGTCAAGCTTTGAGTTAGAAAAAGAAACCCCGCGTTTTATGCGGGGTTTCTTTTAAACGCTGTCGGCGATTTCCAGCCATAAGGATTCTTTTTCGTCCTTTTCCGTTTTTAATCTTTCCAAATCCGCCGTTGTCTGCGCAAACAAAGCGGGGTTTTGCATATAAAAATTCGGATCGGCAAGTTTTTCTTCCAATACGGCGATTTGTTTTTCCAACGCTTCGACTTCGGCGGGCAGGATTTCAAGCAGCCGTTTGTTTTTGAAAGACAGGCGCGCGGGCTGCTGCGGTTTTTCACGCTGAACTTTGGGCTGTTTGTCGGCGGATTTTACGGCGGTTTTTTCCCGCTCCTTCAGTTTTTCCAGCAAATCGGTGTAAGTGCCGACATGTTCGACGATTGAGCCGTCGCCGTTCATATACAGCAGGGATGTCGCCACATTGTCCAGAAAATCGCGGTCATGGCTGACGATAAGGACGGTGCCGTCATAGTTCATTAACGCATCCTGCAGCAAATCCAGCGTGTCCATGTCCAAATCGTTTGTCGGTTCGTCCAGCACAAGGAAATTCGACGGTTTTGCGAGCGTTTGCGCCAGAACAAGCCTGTTTTTCTCCCCGCCCGACAAAGCGGCAACGGGGGTGTCGGCTTGCGTCGGGGAAAACAGGAAATCCTTTAAATACGACATGATATGGCGGGGCGTGCCGCGTACGAAAACCGTGTCGCCGCCGTCGGGGCACAGCGTTTCGCGCAAGGTTTTGTTCGGATCGAGAGTCATACGGTTTTGGTCGAAGTATGCTTCTTCCAGATTTTTCATCAGCCGCACCGTTCCGGAATCGGGCGGAATTCGTCCCGTCAGCACTTTAATCAGCGTCGTTTTGCCGGCGCCGTTGGGGCCGACAATTCCGATTTTGTTGCCGCGCATCAAGCGGAAAGAAAAATCTTTAATCAAAGGACGGCCGTTGAACGATTTTTCCAGATGTTTTGCTTCAATGACCAGCTTGGATAAAATCGCGCCTTTGTCAATCGCCAGTTCGACGGATCCTGTTTGTTTGATTTGGTCTTTGCGCTGTTGGCGAAGTTCCTGCAGCCGGCGCAGGCGTCCCATGTTGCGTTTCCGCCGCGCGGTTACACCTTTGTGCAGCCATTGCGTTTCCCGTTCGATTCGTTGGGCCAGACGGGATTGCTCGACTTCCTCGGCGGTCAGAATTTTGTCCTGCCATTCTTCAAAAGCTTCGTACCCTTTGTCCTGTGCGTGCGTCTTTCCGCGGTCCAGCCAGATGGTTGACGTCGATACCGATTTTAAAAACGCGCGGTCGTGGCTGATGACGATGACCGCCCCCGTGAAGTCTTTGACCGTTTTTTCCAGCTTTTCAATAGTCGTAATATCCAGATGGTTGGTCGGTTCGTCCAGCAGCAAAATGTCGGGTTCGCCCGCCAGAGCTTGCGCCAGCGCCGCTTTTTTGCGTTCGCCGCCCGAAGCCGATTTCGGATTCTGTTCCGCGGCCAGTCCCAGCTTGTCAATCAGAATATCGGCTTTGTAAGTGTCGGCGGAATCGCGCAATCCCGCAATTACGGCATCACGCAAGGTCGCATATTCGGAAAAATCGGATTCCTGCGCCATATAAGCGATTTTTGTTCCTGGCTGGATGAATTTTTCACCCTCGTCGGGTTCAATCACACCCGCGATGATTTTCAGCAAAGTCGATTTGCCCGATCCGTTGCGGCCGATAAGGCAGGTTTTATCCCCTTTTTTGATAAACAAATCCAAACCCGTAAAAACGGGATGGACGCCGAACGTCAGGCGGACGTTTTGCAGGCTGTACAGCGGAGTGTCGAAATCGGCGGGCATTTTTTTATCCTTCCGCCGTTTTATAGCTGTTTTTTTTCCCGATTTCAACCGCCAAAAAAGCTCCCCGCTTTGTGCTGAAAGCGGGGAGTTTTAATCTCAGCGCTGAAACTGTTTTTCAGCTTTGATGCGTTGAAGCAAATCTTTGGAAAACGGTTCCCGGGATTCTTTTGCTTTTTCCTTTAGCTTTTTTTGCAAAGGCGGATTTGCGCTGCGGGTCATTTCCTCTTGCAGCTTGGCGGCAACGGCCTGTTTTCTTTGCTCCTTGGCCAGTTCAATGCGGGAATGGATTTTGCTTTTCAGTTTTGTTTGCTTTTGGCAAAAAGACTGCAAATGCGATGTTTCCAGCTTTTCGCGGGGAAGCATGACTTTGACGGCGTATTCCTCTAACGCGGTGCGGCTGACATCCGCTTTTTTCCCATGAGCCAGTTCCAAGCTTTTTTGAGCCGCCGCAACGTCGACGGCGGCGCGTTTGGCGTTGCTGATGAGCTGTTTGCGGAAAATTTCCGTCTTGCATTCCTTTTGCAGGGATTGCGACAAATCGCGAATCGACATTTTGTTTCGCGCTTGTTTCTGTTCGGGGGTTAAGTTTTCGTTTTTCGCGTCGGCTTCGATTCCCAAAGTCAGCTTTCTGTTCCACAGCTTTTGTTCCGCGGCGGTCAGCTGTTGACCGTTGTTCAATTTTTCTTGAATAACGGCGGCTTTGTTTTTCGTCCCGAACAATTCCAGACGGTATTCGTCAATCTGCAGCATGTTGTATTTCCGGCGAAGAGCCGTTTTTTCTTGCTGCAAACGTTTGTTGATTTCGGCGAAAAGCTTGTTTTTTTCGGCGTACAGTCTGGCTTGCGCGCGATGCGTGCTGGTTTCCGCCCGCCGAGCGGAAGCCAAAGTCGCCGAGCCTTCGGACTTAACCGGCGGCTTCATAAAAAGAAACGGTTTGATGGTCTGGGGCGGTTTGTGTTCGACAGGTTTGCGGGAACGGCGGGCGGCTTCCTGCCGATTGAACTGTTCCGCTGATTCGCGGGCTTTTTCGGCTTCGTTCTTTTTGGCGTCCCCGTCCCCGTAAAGACTGATGCCCGCATTGATGCACGCGACGCGCAAGGCTTGCATTGTTTCGGTGTTTATTTGATCCGCAACCGTATCAAAACCGCGCTGCCGCACCTCTTCAACAAGGGCGGCGATGTTTGCCGCGGGGGCTTTTTTACCATGTTGCGCCATCTCTTTGAAAGCGGCGGCTTTGTCGCCGTTGTCTTGGATGTGCGCGCCGCCGACGGTGTCAATCCGCACCTGCCGCCCGCCTTTTTCATCCGAAACGATTTTGACGGAAGCAATCGAATCCGCGCATTTGTTCGTCCGCCTGCTGTCAAAAGCGGCGGTCTGACGCTGCATCAGTTCTTCCCAAGCCGCTTTCAGCCGTTCAGGGTCTTTTTCCGTGCGTTTTGTTTCATTATCGGCCTGTTTCATGGCGTCCTCCCGTTATCTGGAGTTGCTCTTTTTGACAGCGGCGACACGTTCGTCCAGCGGACTTTTGGAACGGCGGCGCGGGATTTCATGGCCGGTTTGTTCGCGGTATTTCTGCGCGTTTTCAGCCGATTGCGTTTTGGCTTCGGCATTGTTTTGACCGATTTTCCGAATCAATTCCGACACCGCGGGTTTGGAAGCCGTTTCCTGCTTCAACTCCGTATTCGCCCGTTTAATCAGCTCTTCCGCGGACAAGACAGTGACGTCTTTTCCGCCGTTCAGCACCGCGCCGATGTTTGCTTCGCTTTCTTTCCGAACGACGGCGGCGGCAAAAGTCGTGCGAATTTCCGTGCTTTTTTCCTGCTTGCGCAAGCTTTTTTCGGTTTCTTTTGAAAAGTCGGCGCGGTCAATCGGCAGAGGATTTTTCGGTTCTTCCGCGGGATTGGCTTTAATCTGATATTTGTCGGCCAAGGCTTTGACGCGCAAATCGTCTTTGGTCGGCTGCTCGCCGTCGGCTTCTTTTTGCGACACGGCCTGCAGCTTGGCGCGCCATTCGTCGCGCTGTTTTTGCTGCGCCGCCGACAACAGGGATGCTTTTTGGTCGCTTTCCGCCTTTTCCAAGCCTTTCAACGCTTGAACGACTTGAGCGTGAATACGGCCGATATCATCGTTCAACGGTTTTTCGTCGCGTTTTTGTTCGGTGCGGCGCGGCTGTTTTTTCGACGGTTGAACAGAGCGCGCTTCTTCCTTGCCGTCGTCTTCGCGGGGAACAACGATTCCCGTGACGGGAGCGATGCCTTTTCTTTCCGCTTCGCGAATAGTGTCGAAATTCGCCAATTCGGGATCGGGGTCTTCAACGGTTTTGGGACGTTCCGGCTGAGCTTTGCGGATTTTTTCCAAACTGTAAAAGCGGTTGTCCAAATCATAACACCGTTCGGCCAAAGTCGGTTCGCGCACTTGAGGTTTTTGCGCCGCGGCGTCTTCTTTCGACTGGGGCATGATTCTGGATTTATTGTTGTAGACGCTTTCGATTTCCGCGCCTTCCTTCAGCATTTCCTCTGTCGGAATGAAGTCTTTCGTCGGCATGCCCAAAGCGCGGCAAGCCAGATACATTTGCTTTTGGAATTCCTTTGTGCCTGTGATGCGGGCGGACGTCCACCCCTTTTGCTGACCAAGGCGAACCAGAGTCATACATTCCGCAAAAGTCGGTTGTTTTTTGTCGGGTCCCGTCTGGCGGACAAACAATTCCAGCCGTTTCGGGTTGTTGGAAATCCGGTTGCCGTTTTCCAAATCCAAGATGGCCGAATTGCCGTTTTTATCGGGGTGGCATCCCGTTACTTTTTCAAACGGAGAGGCGTAAGGCGGTTTCGCGCGCGACCCTTCCATTGCAAAATAGTTCAGCCACTGTTTCAGGTTTTGTCCCTGCTGGAAACAATAGGGTTCATCCAAGCCGCGTTCCGTTTCCTGTTCGTCCGTGTTTTCGATGGAACAAACTTCTTCCTCGGTGTTTTCTTCCGCGCGGTTTTCGTCAACGGGGTTTTCCAGCTCCGTTTGTTCACGTTCCGCATTGTTTTCACGGACGGGGTTGGATTGTTCATCTCCGTTCTGAGTGATGTTTTCTTCAGCCATTTTCGGACTTCCTTTCGCAAAGACGAATACACAAATTCGATGATTCACTATACCCCGTTTTTAAAAGAAAAGAAACATTTTTCCACAAGGATTTGATGTTTAAACGACAACACACTGAAAATAAAACGAATTTATTTGACAAAAAAAGACCGCCCTTGTTTCCAAGGGCGGCCTTTCGATTGAAAAAATCTTATTTTTCCAACACTTTGACGCCCGGCAGGACTTTGCCTTCCATCCATTCCAGGAAAGCGCCGCCCGCGGCGGACAAATACGACAGTTTGTCGGCAACGCCGGCGTGTTTCAACGCGGAAACCGTGTCGCCGCCGCCGCCGATGGATTTCAAGCCTTTGGCGGTCAAATCGGCAACCGCTTCGGCAATCGCGAAGGTCGCTTTGTTGAACGGTTTGATTTCAAACGCGCCGACGGGGCCGTTCCAAATCACGGTCTTGCATTCGCTCAGTTTTTTGACGATTTCGGCGACGGATTTCGGACCGATGTCCAAAATCATCATGTCGGCGGGAACCGCATTGACGTCAACCGTTTCGTTTTCGGCGTTTTCGGCGAATTCTTTGGCGACAACGACGTCAACCGGCAGAATGATTTCGCATTTCGCGGCTTCGGCCTTTTTCATGATTTCGCGCGCGGTGTCAGCCATTTCCTTTTCACACAGGGACGTGCCGACGGCGACGCCTTTGGCGAAGAGGAACGTGTTGGCCATGCCGCCGCCGATGACCAGTTTGTCAACCTTGGCGACCAAGTTGCCCAGCAAGTCCAGTTTCGTCGACACTTTTGCACCGCCGACAATCGCGCAAACGGGGCGGACGGGGTTGCCCAAAGCGGCGTCCAAAGCTTCCAATTCCGCCTGCATCAGCAGACCCGCGGCGTTCGGTTTCAGTTTCGCCATGCCTTCGGTGGAAGCGTGGGCGCGGTGGGCGCACGAAAACGCGTCGTTGACATAGATGTCAATGTCTTTCGCCAATTTGGCGGCAAAATCCGCGTCGTTCTTTTCTTCTTCGGCATAGAAGCGCAAGTTTTCCAGCATAATGACGTCGCCGTCTTTCATCGCTTTAATCGCGGCTTCGACTTTCGGCCCGATGCAGTCATCGACGAAAACGATTTTTCGACCCAAAGCTTTTTCAACGTCGGGGACAATCTGACCTAGCGACATTTCGGGAACGACCTGGCCTTTGGGACGGCCGAAGTGAGAAGCGATAACGACTTTCGCGCCTTTGTCCGTCAAAGCTTTGACGGTCGGAACAAAACGGTCGATACGGGTCGAGTCGGTGACTTTGCCGTCTTTGAACGGGACGTTCAAATCGGCGCGGACGAAAACGACTTTGCCTTTGGCGTCCAAATCTTTAATCGTGTTGAATTTAGCCATTTTTTTATTTTCCTTGCAGATAAACAAAATCGGCTCCCTCCTTTGAGGGAGGAAGCCGTTTTGCGGTAAAAAACCTTAGATGAACTTCGACATCGCAACGGCGGTATCGGACATACGGTTGGAGAAGCCCCATTCGTTGTCGTACCAGCTCAAGATGCGCAGGAAGTTGCCGTCGATAACTTTCGTCTGGTCGGCGTGGAAGATCGAGCTGAATTTCGTGTGCGTGAAGTCGGACGAAACCAGCGGCAGGTCGTTGTAGCCCAAAATGCCTTTCAGACGGCCGGATTCGGACGCGGCTTTCATCGCGGCGTTGACTTCTTCTTCGGTCGTGTTTTTCGCCAATTCGACCTTCAAGTCGACGACGGACACATCGGGTGTCGGAACGCGAATCGCGGAACCCTGCAGTTTACCGGCCAATTCCGGCAGAACCAGACCGACGGCTTTCGCGGCGCCGGTCGTCGTCGGAATCATCGACAAAGCGGCGGCGCGGGCGCGGTACAGGTCTTTGTGTAGCGTGTCAACCGTGCGCTGGTCGCCCGTGTAGGAGTGAATCGTCGTCATGTAGCCGCGGACGATGCCGAAGTTTTCGTTCAAAACTTTGGCGACGGGGGACAAGCAGTTCGTCGTGCAGGACGCGTTGGAAACGATTTTGTGTTCGCTGGTCAGCTTGTCGTCGTTCACGCCGTAAACAACCGTCAAATCGGCGCCTTTGGACGGAGCGGACACCAGAACGCGTTTTGCGCCGGCTTCCAGATGGACTTTCGCTTTTTCGGCGTCGGTGAAGATGCCCGTGCATTCGTACACGATATCGATGTCCATTTCTTTCCAGGGCAGGTTGTGCGGATCGCGTTCAGCCAAGACTTTCACGGTTTTGCCGTTGACGGTGATCGAATCGTCCGTGGCGGAAACTTCGCCGGGGAAAGGACCGTGAACGGAATCGAATTTCAACAAATGAGCGTTGGCTTTCGGCGAACCGAGGTCGTTAATCGCAACGACGTCGACGTCCGTACGGCCGGATTCCGCCAAAGCGCGGAAAGCCAAACGACCGATACGACCGAAACCATTAATCGCAACGCGAACTGCCATGTATTTTCTCCTTAAATGTTAAGCTTGCGTCAAATCAGACGCGATTGAATTCTCAAGCACGACTATATTTGCCACATTTTGAAACAAAAAGCAAAACCTTTCCCGCACAAAGAGTCTGTTTTTTTCAAAAATCACCGCGAGGCTTGGCTTTTTACGGCAATTCGGTTATAATGGATTTTTCAATTCCGAAAAGGGGATGCCATGAAAATCAGAAAACTTTTGTTGACGGCCGGGCTGACGGCCTTGTGCGGATGCGCACTGACCCATTATGAAAGCGCGGATGAAAAACCGAAAGACGAGATTTTGATTTCCACAAACGTTTCCGCGCAGATTTTAAAAGACGGCGAAGTCGTTTCCGAAACGGCGACGGAGCATGTTTTGAAAAACGTCGGCATGAATCTGACGGTGCGCGCCGCAGGATATAACGATGTCGAGCTGTTGGTTTATCCTCAACCGCCCAAGGAAAAAAATATGACTTCGCACGAAAGCTCCGTCAGCTGGAGCAGCCGGCAAACGGCGGGTGTTTCTTCCGATGTTTCGGATGTGGGGGCGAACGCGGCGACGACCAGTCCGACATCTACGGTGATGCTGCCCGTCAATTTGGTCAAAATGGTGCTGGGAATCGTGTGGATGCCGTTTGATTTTGCGACGCAGTTCAACCCGCTGGGATATTATTACGCCTACGGCGACAACGAATTTCATGTCAATCTGGCAAAAAAAGGCGCGGCTTACTCGGTGTGGAACGCATACGAAGAACAGGTCGAGGAATTCATTTTGAAAAACAAAGCCGAAGTCATGGGGCAAAAAGGGGAATATATTGCCGCTTTGGTCAAATTTTCGGGCATGACGCGCGCGGACGTTGTCAAAGTTTTGAAAGCGAATCCGTCCCCCGAATCGGCGGCAAGGGCTTTTGTTGAAAAGATGCGCGCGGTTCGCGGCGAATGACGGTTTTCGTCGGTCGGGGAAAACGCGCGTCAAGAGCTTTGAGCTCATCGGGTTTGAGCGTGATTTTCTGACTGTCGACGTACGCGCGGATTTCCGCGTGCGACGACGGCGTGACGAACGCCCCGACTCCGGAATGTGAAAACAGCCATGCCAATGCGATTTGTGCGGGGGTGTTTCCTCTGTCGGCGGCGATTCGTTTTAAAACCGGATCTTGAAACGCTTTTCCGTACATGGCCAGCCGCGGATAGGAAATCAGCGGAATGCCTTTTTTCCGGCACAGCGGCAGCAGATCGTTTTCGTCCTTTCTGTAGGCCAAAGTGAAATAATTTTCGCACACGGCCGTTTGTTCCGCGCCGTCCAGCTTCAGCCATTCGGACAAATCGTCGGCGTCAAAATAACTGACGCCGAAATTTTTGATTTTTCCCGCTTCCTTCAAATCCAGAAAAGCATCCAGAATTTCCGGCCAGTCTTCATCGTTTTCGGGGGAATGGAGCGTATACATGTCCACGTAATCGGTTTGAAGCCGCTGCAGGCTTTCATCACAGGCGCGGACAACGCTGCCGTACACGTCGTCCGGATCAAGCGACGCGGGGGACACTTTCGAGCCGAGCTTTACCGAATCGCGGCAGTCGCGGAACACTTCGCCCGCAACTTCCTCCGCGCCGCCCCTGCCATAGCTTTCCGCGGCGTCGAAAATGCGAAAACCGGCATCGTACGCATAGCTCAAAAAATCGGCGTCGGCCGCAAACGCGCTGGCTTTTTGTCCGATGTTCCACAGGCAAAAACCCAAGGCGTCCATGTTCCATCCCGCATTTAAACGCAGTGTTTTTTTGGACATGATTTTCCTCCTTTCCCGTGTCGGGAAATATAATCGCGCGGGAGGAAAACAACAACACGGCCTTTCGGTTAGGCGGAACGCTTTAAACAATCCGCCAGCAACTTAAATCCGAAACGGGCGTAATTTTTCAAAACGCGCGGATGAAAAGCCCCCTGCGCCAGTTTTTTCAGAATGTAAGACGGGCGCAAATGGTATTTCAGCAGCGTTTTTTTGCGGAAAGCCTGCAATTCCTTGATGGACAGGAAGTTTGTCCCGATGGTCGGCGCGTTGAAGTAATCTTTGCCCAAAACGGTTTCGTCAATCAAGCCGTCGCGCTTTGCCAAGTCGTGCAGTTCCGTTCCGTAAAACGGCGCGGCAAGGTGCAGTTCCACAAAATCGGCGTTGATTTTTTTCATCAGATCCGCCGTTTGGCGCAGGTGTTCCTTTGTTTCCCACGGAAAGCCGACAAGGTAAAACCCGTAAATCTTCAATCCCGCTTTTTTCGCCATTTTCGCGGCGGCAAGGTTCTGTTCGACGGTCGTTCCTTTGCGCGCTTTCTGCAGGGTATCGGGACTGCCCGATTCAAAACCGAACGCAACCAGCCAGCAGCCCGCCTGTTTCATCTTTTGCAGCGTTTCAAAGTCAATCGGATTCACGCGGGAATTGGCGACCCATGCGATTTTACCCTTTAAATCCGACTGCGAAATCAAATCGCATAACCGGATTGTCCAGTTTTTGTCGTAAGTGAACGTGTCTGATTTGAAAAAGAAGTTGCGGATTTTGTATTTGTCGAAACATTCTTTCATTTCCGCGTAAATGCTTTCGGGCGAACGCAGGCGCAGTTTGCGTCCCGAAATATGCGGAGTCAGACAGAACAAGCACCGCGCCGGACATCCGCGCGACGTTGAGATGGTCGCTTGCGGTTCCTGCGTGTCGGGGCGGACGTACAGCGCGTTGTTCATCAAATCGCGCGCGGGGAACGGCAAAGCGTCCAAGTCTTCGCGCCATTTGGAAAAATCCGTTTTCAGCCAACGCCCGTCCTTTTTATACAAAATGCCGTCGGGATACGCGCCGCTGTGATAATGCGCCGTCATCAGCGCGCCGATGATGAAATCCGATTCCCCGCCGATAAGGTAATCGACAGCTATCAAATCCAGCCGGGCGACAAGGGCGTCTTCGGGGTCGAAGAAAATCGCGCCTTTCAAAATGACAACCAGATTGGGGAATTTCGTTTTGACCGTGCGGACGATTTTCAAATCGTCGAAAACGGTTGCATTGGTCGTGCTGACAAACAGCACGTCGGCGTTGTTCAAATCGTTCAGCAAATCATCAACCGTCAAGCCTTCCGTTTGATAATCCTTGACAAAAACGGCATAGCCCAAATTGCGCAGAACCGCCGCACCCGCGCCCAAATCGTTGCAGGCGCGAACCGTCGTCGCTGTCGAAGCGGAGATATTGGATTGACAACGGTCTTCGCCGCGCTGGAACAAAGGCGACGGCGGGTAAACGAAGTGTACGGACGGCATAAAGTTCCTTAAACAAAACGCCCCGTGAAAGGGGCGAAGTTTGGTGCGGCCAAGAAGACTTGAACTTCCACTGCGGTTAAGCAACAAGCACCTCAAGCTTGCGTGTCTACCAATTCCACCATGACCGCGTTATTTCTTATCTAACAAATTTAGCGGACATTGACAACAACGATTTTCGGTTTAACCGAAAAAACCGTACTCGCCGAAGCTTTTGACCCCGTGGTGAAAACGCAGTTTTTTAATGTATTCGGTCGGGTCTTTGGGGGTAACAAGCGCGGTCGGGTCGCGGTTCAGCCAGTCATACGCGCGCGTCAGCAAAAAGCGCAAAGCGCTGCCCCGCGCCAACAGCGGCAAAGCGTGCTTTTCGCCGTCGGACAAGGGGCGGATTTGGTTGTACCCCGCAATCAGGCAGGCGGCTTTCGTCGCGTTCAGCTCCCACCCCCGCGGTTCGAAGCACCACGCGTTCAGGCAAATCGCCAGTTCATAGGCATACATGTCCGTGCAGGCAAAGTAAAAATCGATAATGCCCGACAGCTTCGCATCCGTAAAAAACACGTTGTCGGGAAACAAATCCGCATGAATCACGCCCGTCGGCAAATCCGTTTTCCATTTGGCGGCGATGTCTTCAAATTCGTAGCAAAGCTCGTCGTACAGGCCGTCCGCGATTTCGTTCGCGCGCCCGCCGATTTTGGCAATCAGCTTTTCCCAGCCCGCAACGGACAAATCGTTGCCGCGCTTCATCGGAAAATCCGCGCCCGCCGCGTGCATTTTCGCCATTGCCCGTCCCAGGGCAAGGCAATGTTCGGGCTTGATTTTTTTGACCGACTGTCCCGACAGAAACGTCGTAATGCACGCTTTTTTCCCCGCCAAGTCCTGCAAAGCGCTGCCGTCTTTGGCGCAAACGGGCAAAGGACACGACAAACCGTTTTTTTTCAAATGCGTCATCAGATTCAAAAAAAACGGCAGTTCTGCGGGATTGACGCGCTTTTCGTAAATCGTCAGCAAATACAAATCGCGGTCGGTGCGCAAAAAGTAATTCGTGTTTTCGATGCCGCCCGCAATGTCCGTCAGCGACACCGCGCGTCCGATGTCGTATCGGGCGACAAAGTCGTCAAGCTGTTCGGGGGATACGCGCGTGTAAACCGCCATGTTATTCGTCCGTCAGACTGTGCGGCAGGGGAAAGCGGACTTTTTCCTCGGTTTCGACGTGTTCGGACAAAGTGATGTCGAAATGCTCGGATACGGCGGAAATGACTTCTGTCACCAATTCCTCGGGCGCGGAAGCCCCAGCGGTCAGCCCCAGCACTTTAACGCCGTTCAGTTCTTTCCAATCGATTTCCGCCGCTCTTTGCACCAGAATCGAGCGGGTGCATCCCGCTTCTTTCGCGACTTCGACCAAGCGTTTGGAGTTCGACGAATTCGGCGAACCGATGACCATCAGCAAATCGCATTTTGCGGCAATCGCTTTGACCGCGCGCTGGCGGTTCGTCGTCGCATAGCAAATGTCGTTGTCGTGCGGTTTGACCAAATCGGGGAAAGTTTGACGCAGCGTGTCCAGCATTTGCGCCGTTTCGTCCAAGGACAGCGTCGTTTGCGTCACATAGCCCAGTTTGTCCGCCCAATCGGCGGGAATCGTTTTGATTTCGGCGACATCGGAAATCAGCTTGATTTCCGTTTCGGGAATCTGTCCCATCGTGCCGATGACTTCGGGATGCCCCTTGTGCCCGATAAGCAGGGTTTTGCGCCCTTCGCGGTAGTTTTTCAGCGCTTCCTTGTGGACTTTTTCGACCAAAGGACACGTCGCGTCCAGCGTCGTCAGATTGCGGCGCTTGGCTTCCTCGACCACGGAAAGCGGAACGCCGTGCGCGGAAAAAATAACGACCGCGCCGTCGGGGACTTCGTTCAGTTCGTTGACGAACACGGCGCCTTGACTCGCCAGTTTTTCAACGACGTATTTGTTGTGCACGATTTCATGGCGCACATAAACGGGCGTGCCGAATTTTTGCAAAGCCAGCGACACAATCCGCACCGCGCGCGTCACACCCGCGCAAAATCCGCGCGGCGACGCCAGCAATACCGTCAAAGGGGTTTTGTTCGTCATATCAGTTCCATTCGTCGGATTTGGTGATGTCCAGCTGTCCGTGTTTGCATTTCGGGCAGACAATCGCTTTGGTCAAATCCAGCTTGACCAGCGTGCGCCCGCAATCCAGACAGGTGAAGTCGGGCTTGAAATCGCCGCCCTTGTATAAAAAGTGGTAGGTGAAGCGGTTGTAGAGTCTGAAGCAATGCGGGCAGACGTAGGGCTGATGTTCCCACGTTTTCAAAATGACGGGGCGGTGTTTGCGGATGAAATCGCGGATAAAATCGACTTCGTGAGGATTGTCGACGATGTATTGGTTGAAGTTGACGCCGACTTCGCGTTCTTCCTCGGATGCGAAATTCCGCGTTCCCAGCGCCAAGTCGGTTTTGCCGATTCCGAATTTCCCCGTAAACGTGAAATCGCACTCATTGCACGCGAATTGAACCAGTTTGCCCATGAAAAGCCCCCCTGTTGTCCAAAGATACGGCACTTTGGCACATTTTTTTCAAACTCTCAACCTTTTATATTTTTTGTTTCGGGCAAGTTGTGCTATAACAGAAAAAATTTCGTTTTCACACTCTCATTTTTTAAGGAGAAATCATGGTTGCACATAAAGATTTAGCGAATGCCGTCCGTTTTCTGGCCGCCGAAGGCGTGCAGAAAGCCAATTCGGGTCACCCCGGCATGCCGATGGGCATGGCGGACGTCGCTACCGTTTTGTTCACGAAATTCTTGAAGTTCGACGCGAAAGCCCCGCATTGGGCTGACCGCGACCGCTTCGTCCTGTCCGCGGGACACGGTTCAATGCTGTTGTACAGCCTGCTGTATCTGACGGGCTATGAACAGGCGACTTTGGATCAGCTGAAAAGCTTCCGTCAGCTGGGTTCGCGCTGCGCCGGCCACCCCGAATACGGTCATCTGGAAGGAATCGAAACCACGACCGGACCTTTGGGGCAGGGCATTTCCACCGCCGTCGGCATGGCGATTGCGGAAAAACTGCTCGCCGCCCGTTACGGCAAGGAAATCGTCGACCACTACACCTACGTCATTTGCGGCGACGGCTGCTTGATGGAAGGCATTTCCGAAGAAGCGATTTCTCTGGCGGGTCATTTGCGCTTGAACAAAATGATTGTGCTGTGGGACGACAATAAAATCACAATCGACGGTTCGACGTCGGTTGCGACTTCGACGAATCAGCGCAAACGCTTTGAAGCGAACGGCTGGAACACGGACGAATGTGACGCGTACAATCCCGAAGAAATCGAAGCCGCCATCGCGCGCGCCAAAAAATCCGACAAGCCGACCTTGATCGCCTGCCATTCCATTATCGGCTACGGCGCGGCGAAAGAAGGCACCAGCAAAGTTCACGGTTCGCCCATCGGCGCGGAAGATTTGCTGGCCGCCCGCAAACGTTTGGGCTTCGAGTATGCTCCGTTTGAAGTGCCGCAGAACATTCTGGACGCTTGGCGCGCCGCGGGCGTTCGCGGAAAAGCCGACCGCGAAGCGTGGGAAGCCCGCTTTGCCGCCATGGACGAAGCGAAAAAAGCCGAATTCGACCGCACGGTTCTGCACCACATCCTGCCCAAAGGCTGGAAAGAAAAAATGCAGGCGTACAAGGAACAGCTGCTGGCCGACAAACCCAAGGTCGCCACGCGCAAAGCGTCGCAGATGGCTTTGGACGTTCTGGTTCCCGCGATTCCCGAACTGTTGGGCGGTTCCGCGGATTTGACCGCGTCCAACTTGACGAACGCCAAAGCGTCCGTGTCCGTCACTCCCGATGATTTTTCGGGCAACTACATGCATTACGGCATCCGCGAACACGGCATGGCCGCCGCGATGAACGGCATTGCCCTGCACGGCGGATTTATTCCGTATTCGGGTGCGTTCCTGGTGTTCATGGACTACTTGAAGCCGTCGTTGCGTTTGGCCGCGCTGATGGGCATCCGCACGATTTACGTTCTGACGCACGATTCCATCGGCGTCGGCGAAGACGGCCCGACGCACCAGCCGATTGAACATCTGGCGAGCATGCGCGCTATTCCGAACGTCAACGTTTTCCGTCCCTGCGACGTGATTGAAACGGCTGAATGTTGGGAATTGGCGATTGAATCCGAACATGCTCCGTCCGTTTTGGCGTTGTCGCGCCAGAACCTGCCGACGCTGCGCACGTCCGTTTCCGAAAACCTGTCCGCCAAGGGCGCTTACATCATCCGCGACTGCGAAGGCGCGCGCGACGTGACCTTGATTGCGACGGGTTCAGAAGTCGAAATCGCCGTCAAAGCCAAAGATTTGCTGGCGGAAAAGGGTGTCAAAGCCGTTGTCGTTTCGATGCCGTCTTGGGAAATGTTTGAAAAACAGGATGCCGCGTACAAAAAAGCCGTGTTGGGCGACTGCCCGCGCGTTGCCGTCGAATCGCAGGGCGCGTTCGGTTGGGAAAGATACACGGGATTGGACGGCGCGATTGTCGCGATGCGTTCGTTCGGCGCGTCCGCCCCTGCGGAACAGCTGTACGAACACTTCGGCATTACGCCGAACGCCGTTGCCGCCGCCGCGATGGGCTGCTTGAAAAAGTAATTTTTAACAAAGGAGTACGACTCAAATGTCTATGATCAGCTTACGCCAGTTATTGGACCATGCCGCGGAATACGGCTATGGGATGCCGGCTTTCAACATCAACAACATGGAACAGATTTTGGCGGTTATGGCCGCGGCGAAGAAAACCGATTCGCCCGTCATTCTGCAGACGTCCAAAGGCGCGCGTTCCTATGCGGGCGATCCGATGATTCGCCGCATGGTCGAAGCCGCCGCGGAAATGTATCCCGAAATCCCCGTGTGCCTGCATCAGGACCACGGCTCGTCCGTTGCAACTTGCGTCACCGCTTTGGCGAACAGCTACACGTCCGTCATGATGGACGGTTCGCTGAAAGACGGCAAACCCGCCGACCACGCTTACAATGCGGAAGTGTCGGGCACGGTCGCTAAATTCGCGCACATGATCGGCGCGTCCGTGGAAGCCGAACTGGGCTGCATCGGTTCGCTGGAAACGGGCAAGGGCGAAAAGGAAGACGGTCACGGATTTGACGGCGCAATCGACAAAAAGAAACTCTTGACCGATCCCGATGAAGCTTATGATTTCGTCAAAGCGACGAACATTGACGCTTTGGCGGTCGCCATCGGCACGTCGCACGGTGCGTACAAATTCACGCGCAAACCCGACGGCGCGATTTTGTCGATTGACACGATTAAGAAAATCCACGCCAAAATCCCGACGGTTCATTTGGTCATGCACGGTTCGTCGTCCGTCCCGCAGGAATTGCAGGATATGATTAACGAATTCGGCGGTCAGATTCCGCAGACCTACGGCGTGCCTGTCGAAGAAATTCAAGAAGGCATCAAATACGGCGTGCGCAAAGTCAACGTCGACACCGACTGCCGTATGGCGATGACGGCGGCGATTCGCAAAGTCTTTGCGACGAAGCCCGCCGAATTCGACGTACGCAAATACATGGGTCCCGCGATGGAAGAAATGCAGAAAGTCTGCGAAGCCCGCTACGAACAGTTCGGCGCGGCCGGTCACGCTTCCAAAATCAAACCCATTTCGCTGGCGGATATGGCGAAACGCTACCAGTCGGGCGAATTGGACCACAAACTGGCTTAACCTGCCGATTAAACACATTGAAAAGCCCTCTTGCAAAAGAGGGCTTTTTTGCTATCCTGTAAAAAAAGAGGTCTGTCATGATTATATCGAAATTCATTCCGAATTTTTTGCTCTGTTTCGTTTGCCTGTTTTTGCTGGTTTGGTTGGGAACGGGATTTGACGACCGCATGACTTTTTCATGGTACGCGTATACGATAGAAGCAGTTCTCAGTATTTTTTACGGCTGGACGAAAAGCGCGAACTTAAACACGATTGAACCAGAAGACAAGCCGCATCCGCATCGTCATCGGCCGATGCCGCCGCGGGCATAAACAATCAGCCCAGATATTTTTCCGCCGCCAAAGCCGCGCGGCAGCCGCCCGCCGCCGCCGTAATCGCTTGGCGGCAGCTGATTTCCTGCACATCGCCGGCGACAAACACGCCGTCGACGTTTGTCAAAGCCGTTCCCGCGCGCGCAGGGACGATAAAGCCCGATTCGTCCATATCCAGCTGCCCTTTGAACAATTCCGTATTGGGCGTGTGGCCGATAGCGACAAACAGGCCGTCGATTTCCAGTGTGGAACGGTCGCCCGTCAAGGTGTTTTCCAAAATGACGCCTTTCAATCCGCCGTCAGCTTGGGTGCCGATATAGCTTGTCGGAACGCTGTTCCATAAAATTTTGATTTTCGGATTTTCAAACAGCCGTTTTTGCATGGTTTGGTCTGCCCGCAGCGAATCGCGGCGGTGAATCAAGTAAACCTCGTCCGCCAGATTCGCCAAGTACAAGGCTTCCTCCGCCGCAGTGTTGCCGCCGCCGACAACGGCGACTTTTTTCTTGCGGTAAAAGAAGCCGTCGCACGTCGCGCACGCCGAAACGCCGTAGCCGCGCAATTCTTCTTCGTTGGGCAAATTCAGCCAGCGCGCGGAAGCCCCCGTTGCGACAATCAGCGCATCGTAAGTGTAAACATCGCCCGAATCCAGAGTGATTTCCTTTTTGGCCAAATCGGCAGAAACGGCCGTGTCCTCAACGATTTGCGCGCCGATGTTTTCGGCTTGTTCACGCATCCTGTCCATCAGCTCCGCTCCCGAAATTTTTTCGGGAAATCCGGGGAAGTTTTCAATGTCGGACGTTTGCGTCAGCTGTCCGCCCGTTTGCGGTCCCGCGATGACGACGGTTTTTTTTGCCGCGCGCGCCGCATAAATCGCGGCGGTGTATCCCGCGGGGCCCGAACCCAAAATCAATACGGAAGCGTGCTGTGTCGTCATGGCGAATCCTTTCAAAACAAATTTCTTTATTTGTAGCTTGTTTTCGTTTTGCAAACAACTGAAATCGCAGAAATGAAAAAGGCGGGGTAAATCCCCGCCTTTCGTTTTATTTCTTTTCGACCGAAACGGTTTTCGGCATATCGATTTTGATGTGCAGTTCTTTCAGCTGCTGCGGGGTGACCTCGCACGGAGCCTGCATCATTAAATCCTGCGCCATGCCGTTCATCGGGAACAAAATGACCTCGCGGATGTTCGGTTCGTCCGCCAACAGCATGACCATGCGGTCGATGCCGGGCGCCGCGCCGCCGTGAGGGGGAGCGCCGTATTTGAACGCGTTGAGCATGCCGCCGAATTTGTGTTCGACGACTTCGGGACCGTAACCCGCGATTTCAAACGCTTTGTACATAATGTCGGGACGGTGGTTGCGGATTGCGCCCGACGACAGTTCAATGCCGTTGCAGACGATGTCGTACTGATAGGCATTGATTTCCAACGGATCTTTGTTCATCAGCGCGTCCATTCCGCCCTGCGGCATCGAGAACGGGTTGTGCGAAAAGATGATTTGATTCGTTTCTTCGTCCAGTTCAAACATCGGGAAATCGGTAATCCAGCAGAATTTGAACGTGTTTTTTTCGTACAAATCCAGCAGTTCGCCGATGTGATTGCGGACTTGGCCGGCGGCTTTTTCGACTTTGCCCTTCTTTTCGCAAACAAAGAACACGGCGTCGCCGTCTTTCAATTCCAGCTTGGATTTAATCGCGGCAATGCGTTCTTCGTCCAAATTCTTGGCAATCGCGCCTTTCGGTCCTTCGGCGGTATAGGTGATGAAGCCGATGCCCGGCAGACCGATTTCGTGCGCCCAGCCGTTCAGCTTGTCAAACCAGCTGCGCGGTTTCGCGGCGGCGGCGGGGGCGGGAATCGCGCGGACAATCGCGCCGCGTTCGATGGCGTTCGCGAAAATGCCGAATCCCGAACCGCGGAAGATGTCGGTTACGTCCGAAATCACCAGCGGGTTGCGCAAATCGGGTTTGTCCGAACCGTATTTCAGCATGGATTCGGCGTAAGGAATACGCGGGAACGGTGCGGGCGTAACCGTGCGGCCGTTGGCGAATTCTTCAAAGATGCCCTGCAAAACGGGTTCGATGGCGGCAAAGACGTCTTCCTGTGTTACGAACGCCATTTCAAAGTCCAGCTGGTAAAATTCGCCGGGGGAACGGTCTGCGCGGCTGTCTTCGTCGCGGAAGCAGGGCGCAATCTGGAAATAGCGGTCGAAACCCGCGACCATCAGCAGCTGTTTGAACTGCTGCGGAGCCTGCGGCAGCGCATAGAACTGTCCCGGATGCAAACGGGAGGGAACCAGAAAGTCGCGTGCGCCTTCGGGGCTGGACGCGGTCAAAATCGGCGTCTGGTATTCGACGAATCCCTGTTCAATCATGCGACGGCGCGCGGACGCGATGACCTGCGAACGCAAAACCATGTTCTTGTGCAGTTTTTCACGGCGCAAGTCCAAAAAGCGGTAGCGCAGGCGCGCGTCTTCGGGCTGTTCAAAATCGCCCGCGACCTGCAGCGGCAGGATGTCGGCTTCGCCCAGAACTTCGGCCTGTTCAACCGCCAGTTCGATTTCGCCCGTCGGCAGGTTTTTGTTGACGGTGTCGCCTTCGCGTTTGACGACCTTGCCCGTAACGCAAATGACGGATTCGGGACGCAGACGTTCCAATACTTTGAAAACGGGGCTGGAAACGTCAACAACGCACTGCGTCAGACCGTAATGGTCGCGCAAGTCGATGAATACCAAATTGCCGTGGTCGCGTTTGCGGTGGATCCAGCCCGACAGGCGGACTTCCTTGCCCGCGTCCGAAAGCCGCAGCTGACCGCAGTTGTGCGAACGATAGATATGCATGGAAACAATCCTTTTGACAGTAAAAAATAACTGGTTGCATATTGGTTTTCTTGACGTTTTTTGTCAACAGAAAACAACATTTCAAAGTGTTTTGAGGCAAAAAAAACGGCGGCCGAAAGGGGAATCGGCCGCCGCTTTGAGTGTTTGCCGAGAGGGGATTATTCGGCAAACATCGGTGTTGACAGGTATCTGTCCCCCGTATCGGGCAACAAAGCCACAATGGTTTTGCCCTTGTTTTCGGGACGTTTTGCCAATTCGACCGCCGCATACACGGCCGCCGCGGACGAAATGCCCGCCAAAACGCCTTCGTGTCTGGCCAAGAAGCGTCCCGTTTCAAACGCTTGCGCGCCTGTGATTCGGATGATTTCGTCGTAAACGCTTCTGTCCAGCGTTTCGGGAATGAAGTTCGCGCCGATGCCTTGAATCGGGTGGGGACCCGCTTTGCCTTCGCTCAGCAAAGGCGAGGCGTCGGGTTCGACCGCGACGACTTTGACGGCGGGATTCATCTTTTTCAAATATTTGCCGACGCCCGACAAAGTGCCGCCCGTGCCGACGCCCGCGACGAAAATGTCGACTTTGCCGTCGGTGTCTTCATAAATTTCGGGGCCCGTTGTCGCTTCGTGCGCCGCAGGGTTTGCGGGGTTGACGAATTGTCCCGGAATAAAGGAATTCGGAATTTCTTTGGCCAGCTCTTCTGCTTTTTCGACTGCGCCGGCCATGCCTTTCGCGCCTTCCGTCAAAACCAGTTCCGCGCCGAACGCTTTGAGCAGGTTGCGGCGTTCGATGCTCATCGTTTCGGGCATTGTCAGAACGACTTTGTAGCCGCGTGATCCGCCGATGGCCGCCAGTCCGATGCCCGTGTTGCCGCTGGTCGGTTCGATAATCGTCGCCCCCGGTTTCAGCACGCCGCGTTTTTCGGCGTCGTCAATCATCGCTTTGGCGATTCTGTCCTTGACCGACCCCGCGGGGTTGAACATTTCCAATTTCGCCAGCACTTTCGCGCCCAAATTTTCCGCCGCTTCCAAATGCGACAGCTCCAGCAAAGGCGTACGCCCGACCATTTCCGATACCGTTTTGTAAATTTTAGCCATAGTCATGCTCCCAAAAAAACAAAGTGATTGCATTTTGCCCCTTTTTCCTTGGCGCGAAAAGCAAAAACAATATGCTTCCGTTTTTGCTAAAAGTCAACTAAAATAGTAGTGATTTAAGAAAAGACTTATTTTCAGCGTTTTTTGTGCTATAACAAAGCAAAAGAGAGGCGGATGATGAAAATATCGACAAAAGGGCGTTACGGCTGGCGGATACTGCTGGATTTGGCTTTGTACGGGGAAACGCCGCGGCAGATGCGGGAAATCGCCGTGTCGCAGGGCATATCGGAAAAATACATCAGCCGCTTGATTGTGCCGCTGAACAAAACGGGCTTTGTGCGATCGATTCGCGGAGTCAAAGGCGGCTTCGTTTTGGCAAAGTCCCCCGACGACATTACTTTGCTGGCGGTCGTCGAAGCGATGGAAGGCGCTGTTGCGGTTGTCGAATGTGTGGTTGACAAAGCGTTTTGCGCCAAATCGGGGGATTGTTCGGCATGCCGGATGTGGACGGGATTGTCACAAGAAATCAGACAGGCCATGGCGAAAATTACGCTTGCCGATTTGGTCGCGGCCGAACGGGTCAAGCAATCGTAACGATTTCGACGGGATTGCCGTGCTTTTTGATGATGTCAAGCAGGTCTGCGGCTTTTAAAGCAACGGTGGCCGTGTTGTCGTTCGGATGGATGCCGACAAGCCCGTCGGGTGAATCGACAAAGTCGGCGTCCAGATAAAAACGGACTTTACATTCCGAATCGTTCAGCAGACCGAACGGGGAAACCGAACCGGGGAACAGTCCCAAAACGGCGTTCAATTCGTCCGCGGATGCAAACGACAGCGGACGGGTGCCGTGCGTTTTGCGAAATTCCTTTAAATTGACGCGCTTGTCGCCTTTGACGGTAATCAAGTACCAGTTTTGCTTTTTATCGTCGCGGACGAACAGGTTTTTCGCATCTGCGTCGGGATAGGGCAAAACGACATCCGTCAGTTCACCCATTGTAAAAACGGCGGGATGCTCCGTGATTTCATGCCAAACGCCCGAATCGGCCAAAAAAGCGTAAATGTCCTGTTTGTTCATCGCAAAAAAATCCGTTTAAAACAAAAAAAGCTTCGTTTGACGAAGCTTTTTTAATGGTGCCGGTGCGGTGACTCGAACACCGGACCCACGCATTACGAATGCGTTGCTCTACCAACTGAGCTACACCGGCACAACACAGCCTTTTTATCGTCATTTTATTTTCAATGCAAGCGTTTTTTTACGCCCAAACAAAAAAATCGAATTAAAGTTCGTTGACTTTTTGTCTTTTTTGTCCAATAATCCTTGTAACAGAGCAGAAACAGAGGGGAATAAGAAAATGTCGCTGGAATCGTTTTTCAAAAAACCGTTTACCGTTCATCCGTCCGGAAAAACGCCGCATGACCGCGGTGTCAAAGTGTCCAAATACGGCAAACGTCTGGCCGCCGTCACAACGGCCGCCGCCGCCATTGTTCTGATGGGATCGTGCGGCAAGACGTATTCCGAAATCGATGCGATAAAGGACAAGGTTCCCGCCAAAGAACAGCGCGATATCAAACAATCGTACGACGAAGCGCTGCTGGGGAAAATCGATTCGCTTCATTGGGATGCGGGCAAGGATATGCAATCCGCCATTTCCCAAGGGGTGCGTGAAATGAAAGCCAATCTGCCCGCCGACACCGCGCAGTGGACGCCGCAGGATTATGTGCTGAGCGATCATGCTCAAAAACGCTACAACGAAGCGTTGCCCGCCTTTAAAATCGGATCGTTCAAAATGAACCGGATTAACAAAGATTTTCGGGACGATTTGCGCGACGACATCGCCAAAGTCTATAAACAAAAGGACAAAGAGCTGGCGCAGGCGGCTCAAGCGAAAGCGTTCACGCGCTAATCAGCGCACGGCATCTATAATTCCGCCGCCCGCGACCAAATCGCCGTCATACAGCACGACCGACTGCCCCGGCGCAATGCCGCGCTGAGTCAATTCAAAATCGATTCGGATTTCGGATTCGGAAACGGGGGTTGCCAAAACGGGCGTGGCGGGCTGCGACGAACGGATTTTTGCCGTAAAAGCCCGCGGCCGGTCAATCGGCGCGATGCCCGACCAGTTGACGTTGGACGCCGTCAGAGTATGGCGGACGTTTTCGTCCTCGAATCCGACGATGACATTGTTTTTTTCGACGTCAAATCCCAAGACGTACAGCGGTTTTTCGGCGGCGATGCCCAATCCTTTGCGCTGGCCGACGGTATAATTCCAAATGCCTTGGTGCGTTCCCAGCACTCTGCCGTCCTTGGTAACGAATTTTCCGGCTTTCGGGGCGGTTTGCAGAATATCGTTGATGTCGCCGCTGTAAAAGTCTTGACTGTCGGGTTTGTCGCTGACTTCCAAACCGACTTCGCGGGCGATTTGACGGATTTCCGATTTGGTTTTATCGCCGACGGGCAACAGGATTTTTCCCAGCTGTTCCTGTTCCAAACGGTATAGAAAATAGGATTGGTCTTTTTTGGAATCGACGCCTTTAAGCAACTGCCAGCGATCGGACGGTTCGTCAAAGCGGACGCGCGCGTAATGTCCCGTCGCGAATTTGTCGAAATCAAGGCCGTGTTCTTTGGCGGCTTGGGGCAAGGCTTTGAATTTGATTTTGGCATTGCACCATACGCACGGGTTCGGCGTTCTGCCCGACAGGTATTCGTGTTTGAAATTTTCCAGCACGGTTTTTTTGTAAATGTCGGAACAATCCAGCGTGTAATAAGGAATTTCCAACCGTTCGCAAACGGCGCGGGCGGCTTCGATATCCTGTTCTTCGTGCGGGCTGAAACACGCGTCGGCGGTGGCGGATCCGTGGAACACGCGCCCTTTTTCCCATATCGACATCGTCGCGCCGATGACTTCGTGTCCCGCCTGCTTCAACAAATATGCGGCGACCGAAGAATCGACTCCGCCGCTCATCCCGACCAAAACTTTCATGGCAAAACCCTTTCGTTCAAACGGAAGGTACTTTACAAAAACGCGAACGGTGCTGTCAATTACAGGCGCAGTTTTTTTATCAGATAGAAACGCTTGCGTGCTTTTTCATAATTGCCGCTTAACAGGGCGTTCAGCACGAAACGTCTGCCGATTGTCAAATCGCGCATCGAAATGAAGGTGGTTTGTTCCAGCTTTTTCCATTCGGCGCGGAACAAATCAAACAGCTCGTCGTTTCCCATTTTGAAAACGGGCGTTACAATCGCGCTGAACAGCTGGATGCGCGCGGCATAGCGGGCAAAAGCCTTGCGGTCGGATTTGCGGGGGAATTCCAGTTCGTCGGACAGCATTTTGGCGACTTTGAAAATATCCGAAATTTTTTGCGCGGAAATGCTGCCGCTGGTTTGTGCGGGATATTGACGGTGAAAATAAAAACGGTTGTCGACGTATGCCGTTTTTTTCGCGCGGGAAAAGGTTTTGAAGGTGGAATAAAAGTCTTCGCCCAACTTGACGTGCGGAAATTCGACGCCGTCGAACAGAAAACGGCGGTAAAGCTTGCTCCACGGCATAATATTGATTTTTTTGTGCTGGATGGCTTTAAACGACGATGTCGTGTGAATCGTGCCGATTTTATCGCTGACGGAAATGTCGCCTAACACCGCGTCGCAAGCAATTCGTTTATAGCCGTGGCAAACCAGATCCGCGTTTGTTTCGCGCTGTACCCGCACCAGTGATTCAAACGCTTTGGGGTGCATCAAATCGTCGTTGTCGCAAAAAGCGATAAATTCGCCCCGCGCGTTTTTCAATCCCGTGTTGCGTGCGCCGCTTTGTCCTCCGTTCGGTTGGGAGATGATGCGGATGCGGCCGTCCTTTGCCGCGTAATCTTTTAAAATCCGCAAGGAACCGTCCGTCGATTCGTCATTGACGGCGACGATTTCAAAATCGGAAAACGTTTGAGCCAACAGGCAATCCAACGTTGCCGGCAAATACTTTTCGGCGTTGTAAACAGGCAGGATGACGGAAACGGCGGGCATTTTCAAAAACCTTTATAAATGAAAGACATTTCATTATACTAAGGATGTCCGTTTAAAACAAGGGAGCTTTACATGGCTGTTTCATCCAGTGCCGAAGATTATTTGGAGGCTTTGTTCCAGTTGGAATCTCAAGGCAGAAAATTGACGGTGACCGCTTTGGCGGAGCAGCTGAACCGCACAAAAGGAACGGTTGTTACCGCGCTGAAAAAGCTGGCGGAACAGGGGTTTGTCGTCCACCGTTCCTACGGCGAAATCGTTTTGACGGACAAAGGGCGCGAAATCGGCTGGAGAATTGATACAAAGCATGAATGTTTGACGGGATTTTTCAACGGGTTGCTGGAAATCGAAAAGGAAAAGGCCGAAGAAATCGCCTGCTTGATTGAGCATCATTTGGAAGGCGGAGCGGCGGAAAAGTTTTTCAATTTGGTTGCTTTTCTGACGGCGGCGCAGGAAAAAAGCGAATCGTTTGCGGCGGAGCTTGCCGCCGCGCTGCGCGAAACGCCCGCTTTGCCCGTTCCCTTGACATTGTTCAAAGGAAAGAAAGCCGTCGTTTGCCGCGGAAAATATACGGACGCAATCATCGAAAACATCACGGCGGAAACGTGTAACATCAACGGGCGTCAAGTCGCCCTGTCGCCCGAAGATTTTTCAACGATTTGGGTCAAATCTTAAAAAAGCAGTTCCCGATCTTTCGGATAGGTGATGCTGTATCCGTAGTTGACGGTCTTTTGTTCCTGCGGCTGATAAACGCTTTCCCATTTGACAACGCCGACTTTCCCGTCGGGATCGGTTTCGTAACCCGCGGTTGTTTCGTCTTTGGTGATTTTGATCGCAATATCGCTGTTTTTGGCAACGGGCAGAAAATCATAAACGGCTATTTTCAGCGGCTCTTTGTGCAAGTTTTGTATAGCCGCCGTTGTTCGGAGCGTGATTTTGTTGTTGCGCGAAATCATACTGCCGTTGTCTTCTTCAAAGCCGGCGACAGTATGCTTGACAAGGATTTTGTCATCCTGTCCGAACGACAGATGCAGTTTGGCGTTCGGGCGCAAAAAGTTCATTTTTGAATCGCCGATGAACGCCCCGTCGCGGAACAAAGACATCGCCCCCGGCAACAGCGGCGCGGGCGTATTCAGCTGCGCCGATGCCATCACATAGGCGGCGGGCTGAACGGCCGGTACGGCTTTGGCGTAAATGTCCGCTTTCGCCGACCAGCCGCCGACCAGAAAACGGTAATCCGATCCGTCGGAGGGGACGTTTGCTTTGCCTTTGACGGCAAAAGTTCCCGCAAAATCCGATCCCGAAAACTCGGCGGCGGCGATTTCGGCCGTTTCCGCCGGTTCGCTTATTGTATCGGCAAAGGAACTGTCATTGCTGAAGCTGGCCGCTCGTCCGAGCATTTTACCGCGTTTTTTAACGGGTTCGTCCAAATTCAGCCAGCGTGTTTCCAATTCGGGCGGCACTGTGCCGAGGACGGGCTGTGCGGTCGACAAAGACAAATCGATATTGTTCCATTCTTCGCCCGTGTGTTGCGAAATCGTGCCGTACTGCATGATTTCGACGGTTTTGTCGCGGGTGTTCAAGCGCGCTTCGTAAATCGGCTTCCACGACGCGTTTGCGATTTGATATTGAACGGTCAGCTTCGCCGCAACGGGGGCGGCCGATTCGACGTTGACGCGGATTTGTTTCGCGCTTTTTGACCCGCCCGACAACAAGCGCAATTCCTTGTTCAAAGCGGACAGCTCCGCGTCGATTTTGCGGAGCTCGATTTGTTTTTCAATCGTTTCCCTGCCCAGCGATTTCATCCCTTTTTGCAGGCTTTGCCACGCCTTGCCCCATGCGTCGGGGGACAAAGCTTCGGTTTTGTCGTTGACGGAAATTTGCGGAGAAGCGTTGGACTTCGCCATGTTTTCAAGAAACGTTTTGCCCGTTTCGGCGGCGGCCAAGTCCGATTCGACGAAGCGGCGCCTGTCCGACAAATCCGCTATTTTATCGCGCAGTTTCCGTTCCTGTTCGACAACGAAATCCTTGGAAAACAATTCCTTGATTTCAACCGAGCCGATGGAAAACGCGCCCGTTCCCGATACGCGCAGGGATGCCGTGTCCAGCGCGGCGGGCAATCCGTCAAAGACAATCGTGTGCTTTCCTTGGGGCAGTGATACTTCCGCATTTCTGGAAATGTCGGCGCGTGTCGGAAAGACGGTGGCCGCCGTTATGACGGACGAAGCCGAAATATCGGCGGCGTTTGCCGCAAAGGGAGCCAGCAATGTCAAATAAAACAGTTTTTTCATGGTGTTGTCCTTTATTCCGCAAAATCGGGCGCGCCGATTATCCCGCCGTCGCGGCGCAGTTTGTTTAATCCCCGATTCAGTTTCAAGTCCGATTTTTCACCCAGCCCGCGGGCGATGATGTCGCCGTAGTTTCCCTGTTCGGCAATCGTTCTGTACAGCCATTTCGTGTCGACGCCCAAACGGTTGGCCGCCGCTTGGTTTTCGGACAAAAGCGTTTTGATTTCGGGGTCTTCCGTATTGAGAAAGTCTTCGATATTTTGAGCGGTGACGCCTTTTTCTTCGGCTTTAATCAGTCCCAAAATCAGCCAGCGCATGATTTTGAACAGTTCTTGATCGTTGCCGCGGATGACGGGGCCTGTCGCATAGGATTTCACGACTTCGGGCAGGACGACCAAATCGACGTCCGCGGGGGCTTTTTTAAAGTAATCGGAATGGAGGATTTCCAATCGCTCCAAAATCAAATCGCACCGTTTCAGATACAGCAGTTCTTTGGCGCGGGACAGGGTCGGCATGGCCATTACGCGCAAATCAAGGCGGTGTTTTGTGTTATAGTCGCGCAAAGCTTTTACGACGAACGGCTGCTGCCCGTCCACACAAACGCGCGCCCCCGCATAGTCGCGCATGGACGTCGCATCGGGGTTGTAATGGCCTATGAACGCCAAAGCCGAATGGTAAAAAATCGACGGAAAAGCGAAATCCGACTGCATGGCGCGAACGGGATTCCAATGATTTCCGGCCAGCAAAACATCAATTTTGTTTTCGGCCAGCAGCCTGTCGCCTTCGCCGCGATCGACGGGGACGATTTGAATGGCATCGGGGCGCCCCAAAACAGCCGTGGCGATTGTTTTGCAGACTTCCGCGTCAATGCCTTTGAAACCGCCGTTCGCATCTGCGGCAACATAGGCGTTGGCCGTTGTGCGCGCCCCGCAGCGGACGACGCCCGCCTGTTTGATTCGTTCCAGCGATTCGCCCGCATTGGCTTGAACGCTTTGAAAAATCAGAAAAAAAGCCAGAAAAAAAGACGGTTTCATCTGTAAGCCCTTGTGATACCCGCAAAAAATAAACTATACTGCGACTATAGACGAATTTGTTTGCCAAGGAAAGGTGTTCCAATGAAACGGCTGTTTATTTTTTTGTCGCTGCTACTGATTGCAAATTCCGCTTTTGCCCGAAGCACGCCCGAACAATGGCTGGAAACGAAAGGAAAAGCACTGATTGAAGCCCTGTCGGACAAAAACGGAATCAACCGTTTTGAAAACACGAAAAAAATAGCCGAAGCGTCTTTTCACCGCAACGAATTGTCCCGCTTGGCGATGGGGCGTTACTGGCGCGATTTTTCAGACGAACAGCGGGGTGTGTACCGTGATTTGTTTTTGGATTATTTTCTGTCCGTTTATACGGAAGACCCGCTGCCCGTCAAAGATGTGAAATTTCAAATTACGGACAAACGCCTGACGTCCAAGGATGTGCTGTTGAAGGTCGACGTGGACGCTTTGCCGTCGTTCACGCAAAAAATTTCAAACGCGCAGGTTCAATCCGAACAAATGCGGCTGGAGCTGATTTTCGCCCTGCGCGAACGTCCGGACGGCTTTTACATCCGCGATGTGCAGGTGGAAGGAAAAAGCATGCTGCTGTTTGTGCGCCAGAAAATTGAAGAGCTGTATGTCCGTGCGGGATACGACCCTTTGGCTTTTCTGAACGGCATTAAACGAAAAATCAATCAGTCCCGCTATTTGCGGGAACGCGCCGCTACAAATAATTCAGCAAACTCAGCTGGTTGATTGCGGATAAAACGGAATACGACACTTCCAAATCCTGCTTGGCCTGCAGCAAATAAGTGACGGCTTCGGTTTTGTCGACTTTGGTCATGTTGTCGATATAAGTCGTCAAAGATTCTTTGGACGCCGTCTGGCTGTCAATCGTTGTTTTGACCAAATCAAGCTTGCTGATGACCGAATATTGAATCGACGTGATATCGCCGTTCGTTTCTTTGGAATTCGCATTCAGCGCCGAATCCACCAAATCCAAAGCGTCGGATACGCGGGCGTACGCGCTTTCGGGATTGTCGGCGTCCAGCAGATTGCCCTGCGCGATTTCGCCCATGGCGCGGAACAGCTTTTCAAAAGCCGCGGAAGCCGCCGTTACGTCGTTTGAAAACGCGCTGTTTTCGCTGACGCGGTAGGTCGTTTTCAAATAGCCGCCCTCGTAATAGCCGTCCGTTTCGACGTTCGCCGCCGCGTAGGTGACCGTATCGTCGTATTCGGGAAAATCTTCGGTTTTGACCTGCAATGTTTTACCGTCGCCCGAAACGCCGACAACGGTGTATTTTCCATTGTGCGCGCCCGATGTTTTGCTCATGTCGATTGTCGCGCCGACAGGGTAGCTTTTGCCGATGGTAATCCCTTTGCCGTTCGCAATGGTCATATTTTCCGCGACGGGGGTCGAATCGTCGAAAGCAACCGTTCGCCCGTCGGCGGAAACGGATTTGACGATGTACATTCTGTCGTTGCCGTCCGCGCCCTGCATAATCAAGGTGTCCCCCGTTTTATAAGAGGAAAACGCCCCTTTGACGGCGGCTTTCATGGTGTTGTCCTTGGCGTAAAAAGCGATGTCGCCCGTTTGCAGTTCGCTGCCTTTGAGCGAATCGGTGATAAAGCCGCGCGTATCCGAACGCGTTGCAAAGTCTACCGTTCCCGTCAAGTCTGCCTGTGCGGGGATGTCGCCTGAAAACGTCAGCGTTTTGCCGTTATTTGAAACGTCTTTGACATAATAAACTTCGCCGTTGACGGTGATGTTTTGTCCTGCTTTGACGGTATCGAACGTGTGGGCGTTCAGTGCCGTCAAGGTGTTGTTCGTCGCATTGATTTTCAGCGGATTGGCGGCGGTGTCGACGGTGAATTCGTTGATGACGTCGCCCGCGTTCGATTGCGCCGTAATCGTTCCCGTGTCAAGGCTCTGACGGATTTGCGCGGGGGAAGTGTTGTCCAAAACTTCATCGGCGACGGTGTCTTTGAATGTAACGGTCGCCCCGTCCGCCGAAATCGATTCGATGATTTTAAAACCGTCGTTCGCGCCCGTGCCTTCGATTTTCATTCTTTCGCCGGCTTTAAGATTTGAAAATTCGCCGACGGAGCCTTTCAACACATTGGTTTCGGGTTGGTTTTGCAAGATGTCTTCGGGCGTGTGGACGAACTCCCAGTTCGCTTTGGGTGTCAGCGTTTGAAAATCCTGCGCCAAAGTTGCGCCGCCCGTCAGTTCGGAAAGCGAATTCATTTTCGACAGCGACGCCGAATAACTGGTCGGATACGTCAAGATTTTGCCGTCATAGGCGGCTTGGAAATCTTCCAAAGTCGTATAGGGGAAATCGACAGGCTTCTGACCGTCCTTTCCGCCGCCGAAAATGTAATTGCCGTCCACCTGCGAATTCAGATAATACGCCATCAGCGACATCGCTTCAAACGCGGCTTCCTGCGTGTTTTGCAGGGCAATGAGTTCCTCTTCGGACGGATCCTCGCTCATTTTCGTCAAGTCGTTTGAAAAAAATTCGCGCAGCTGGTCGCGGAAATCAATGACTTTTGAACGGATGTCGTCGACCGCCTTTTGCTGGGATTCCAGAACGACTTTGCTGATATTGTTCGTTTCCAGATACTTTTCGACGACGTTTTGTTCGTTTTGCAGCGACAAAATACGGTAGCTGGACAATCCGTACTGGTCGTAAGAACTGTACTTGTTGCCCGTCGTCGACTGATAGCTGAGCTGGTTAATCGAGGATTTCTGGCTCGACATATTGTTCATATAGATTTTATACGTTGCCGTAGTGGGGACGCGTGTTGTCATGGCTTAATCCTCCCTCAGACCAGATTGTCCAGAATTTCGAGCAGATTGATGGTCGTCGACAGCACTTTGGCCGCCGCGCTGTAAGTTCGTTCGTACATCAGCATCATAGACAGTTCTTCGTCCAAATCAACCCCGCTGACATCCTGTTCTTTTTCATACAAGGTCGAAACCAAATCCGACTGATAGCTGTAGGTCGCTTTGGCGTCGCTTAACCGCGTGGCAAGCCCGCTGACCACCGACGACGCGTAACCGCTGAGCGTGTTGCTGACTTTGGCAAAGCTGCCCGCCGCGTTGAAGCCGATGCTGCCCGTGAACAAAGCCGCGTAATCGTTCGCCAGCGAATTGTCCGTTTCGGACAGATAGTATTCGCCCGATTCGACGCTGTACTGCACTTTGCCCGTGTTCAGCAAAGCGGGTGTTTTCATCACGTCGGAACGAATGCTCAACCCCGCCGCGTATCCCGCGTGCGACGTTTGCAGGCCCAGCCGTTCCAAAACGCTGCCGCTTTGTCCGCCGTTGGGCAAAGCCGAACGCGTTTCCGTCAGCTCCATTTGATAACCGTCCTGATTGATGATGCGCAGGCGGTAGCCCGAACCTTCTTTGACGATTTCGGCGCGCACGGTTTGATTGCCCGATTCGTCAACCATGGCCGCGTTGATTTTGTCGGCGATGCTTTTAATCGTGTCGGTGGCGGACACTTCGACCGAGCCGAAGTTCAATCCGTGTTCCGTGTCCGAAAAATGCAAAGTCGTCGTGCCGCGGATGCCGACAAGGGAACCCGCCGACAGAATGTCCGAATCGTACACGGATTCGCTGGCGGACGAGATGATTAAGTCGTTCAGTCCGAAAAACGACGAAAAACCCGTAAACGTTCTGTCCGCCGTGCCGTCTGCGTCGGCGTCGAATGCGATGGAAACCTGTGTGGCGTCGCTGCCCTCCAGCACCGACGTTTCGTCGCGGAAAGCAATCGAATATTCGCTGGTGCCGAGGTCGATTTTCAAATGTCCGTCCAAATCGATGCCGACGGACGCCGTGGTCAGATGCGGACCGTCAACGGCGTTTTGCAGCCAGTCTTGGACGGTTTGCGTCAATTCTTCGATTGTTCCCGACGAGAAATCCAGTTCGCCGAGCAGGCTTGCCGAATAGGCTTCCTTGCCGCTTTCATCGAACAGGATGATTTTCACGTCGCCGCCCGAAATCGACATCGTTTGATCTTTGCCGCCGTTGATGAACGTGCGCGTGCCCGTCAGTTCGTAAACCATGTTCGGGTAGTTCGTGCCCTGATTGCCGACTTGGTTCAAGCTTTGGGTCAGCTGATACGCCAGTTCGTCCATTTCGATTTGCAAGTCCTGCAATTCGGTGTCGCGCAGCTGAATCAAGCCGTACATTTCGCCCGACCCGATTTCGTTCGTGATGTCGTATTTGCCCGCGTAAACGCCCGTAATGCCGCCGCTGGAATAGTTAATCAGCGATCCTGCGGAGGCGGCGGGGGTGTGCGATACGGTGGCGGCGTCCTTGTCCAGCAGAGGTTTGCCGCCCGCCGTCAAAATCACTGTTTCGCCCGTCGAACGTTCGTAGCTTTGAATGTCCATGATTTCCGACAGCCGCGTTATCAGCGTGTCGCGGCGGTCGCGGAAGTTGTCCGCCGTCGTCGTGTTCATCGCGTCCGTGCGCACGATGTCGTCGTTCAGCTTGTCCAGCTGGGTCAGAATGTCGGTTGCTTCCTTGGACAATTCGGTCAGCGATTGGTCGATTTCCAGACGCATGGCTTGGATTTGGTCGCTCAATGCTTGAATTTGCGCCAAAGCCGTGTCGATTGCGGAAACCGTCGTCGAACGCGCGTTCAGTTTGTCGGCATCGACGCCCAAGCTTTCAAAAGCGGTTTGAATCGCGTTGACGCGGTTGGACACCGAAGTTTGGGAATCGGGCGACCCCATTTTGGCCTGGATGATGTCCAGATAGTAAGAACGCACATACGAACTTTGCATTCTGCCGCTTTCGGTGCGGTACTGGTAGCGCAGCTGTTCGTCAACCTGCCGCAGATTGGTGTTGCTGATGACGCCCGACGATTGACCGTTTGCCAGAATCAAGGTCTGCTGGCTGTAAACCTTGCGCGAATAGCCTTCGGTTTTAACGTTGTTGACGTTTTCCGAAACGACGCTCATCGCGTTTTGGGACGCTTTGACGCCGCTTAAAGCCGTTTTGAGGGAAGCTGTCAATGACATGGCGGAATCTCCTGATTTTTTTACAGCACTTGGTTGAAGCTCAGCGCCGCGGGGTTGCCTTTGTCGGTGTTCATGTTGCCCTGTTTGGTGTAAAGGGGCGTGTTCTGCGCTTGATCCTTGATGTCTTCGACAATCGCGTTCAGCAGGCGGTTCGTCGCGTCGATGTTGATTTTCAGCAGGCGCGCGTTTTCGGCGGTCAGCGCGTCAAGCGTCGTCGCGGCTTTGCGCAAAGTCGCCTTTTGTTTGTCGTTCAGCAGGGCAAAGATTTCCGCGTGACCCGACAGATATTTGAACGATTCCTCGTAAGCCAGCGACAGCTTGTTTTTCTGTTCAAACAACGTTTTACATTCCTCCTGCCGCTGACGCTTCAAGAGGGTGTTTTCCTTTTTCAAAAGCTGACACAGTTCGCTCATCAGCGTCAGCATGTTTTTCAGTTTTTGTTGGGGCTGCATGGCGGTTACTCCTTTAAATTTGCTGTTCTTGAATCAGTTGCGCCATAATTTGGTCGGTCAATCCGATTCCGCCCGACTGCGCGGTCATTTTGCCGTATTCGTCCACCAGCATCGAACGGAAGATTTTTTCCGCCTGTCCGCCGCCGAACGTTTCGTTGACGGGAATCGTGTCGTACATTTGCTGAAACGTCTGCGTGATGAAAAACGCTTCAAAGTCCTGCACGGCTTGGCGGGTCTTTTCATAATTTCCGCCGTTTTTCAGTTTCGGCGCTTCGGTTTGAAGCGAAACTTGGGATAAAAAGTCGGTTGTCATCACATCACCTCGATTTCAGCCTGCAAAGCGCCCGCGGCTTTGACGGCCTGCAAAATGGAAATCATGTCGCGCGGTCCCACGCCCAAAGCGTTCAATCCGTCCACCAATTCCTGCAGGGAAACGCCGCCTTTTAAAATGTTCAGCTTGTTTTCGGCCTGTTCGTCGACTTGGATGTCCGTGCGCGGAACGACGACCGTGTCGCCCGTTGTCGAAAACGGCGCGGGCTGGGATACTTGCGGGGTTTCCGTAATGCGGATGGTCAGATTGCCCTGCGCGATGGCAATCGGGTTGATGCGCACGTTTTCCCCGATGACGACAATGCCCGATTTTTCATCGATGACGACGCGCGCCTGCTGGTCGGGCTGAACCCGCAGCTGTTCGATGTCGGTCAGAACTTGAATCAGTTTGTCCCGTTTGGTCGGGGGCAATTCCAGATTGACGGTTGCGGAATCCAGTGTTTTCGCCGCGACGCTGCCCAAATAGGAATTGATTGCCGCCGTAATGCGCGACGCGGTGGTAAAGTCGGGATTGCGCAGCGTGATTTTAACGGATTTCTGATTGGCGAAATCAAACGGGATTTCGCGTTCAATGACCGCGCCGCCGGCGATTCTGCCCGTTGTCGGAACGCCTTTGGTCACCGATTGCGCGTCGCCGGACGCCGTAAAGCCGCCGATGGCGACGGGCCCCTGCGCAATGGCGTAGGCTTCGCCGTCCGCGCCCAGCAGCGGGGTGACCAGCAAAACGCCGCCCTGCAGGCTTTTCGCGTCGCCCAAAGCGCTGACCATCACGTCGATTTTCGTTCCTTGGCGCGCAAAGGCGGGCAAATTGGCGGTCACCATGACGGCGGCGATGTTTTTGGATTTGATTTTGCCGTCGCGGGTGTTGACGCCCAGCCGTTCCAACATGCCGATTAAGCTTTCTTCCGTAAACACCATGGACGAAATGTTGTCGCCCGTGCCGTTCAAGCCGACGACCAGACCGTAGCCGATAAGCGGGTTGTCGCGCACGCCTTCGATGTCGGAAATGTCTTTGATGCGCGAATTGGCAAGCGATTGCCCCGCCGTCATCACGAAAACCAGCGCCAAAGCCGCTGTTTTAAAGATGTTTTTGACCGTGTTTTTCATTTCGCGCCTCGTTGAAAGCTAAAAAGACGCTGTTTTATATGCGAAAACCGTGCCAATTTCAAAAACTGGCGCAAAGCGGACGGACGGCGCAAACGGGTGTCGGCGGGTAGGCAAAAATTGCCGACTTTTCAAAACGGCAAAAAGCTTTTAAGATGAATCGAAACAAACGAGGAGAATGTTTTATGAGTATGAAAGTCGGTTCGGCATCGTCAACGAAATCCGTCGGATCCGCGCGCAAAACGGGCGGTGTTTCATCGGCGGGCTCAACAGGGTTTTCCGCTTTGCTGGAAGAGGTCGCGGAACCGTCCGCTCCGTCCGTATCGGCGGCTTCAAGCATCGGCGGGGTTGAGGCTTTGCTGGCGGCGCAGGCGGTCGGCGACGTTTTGCAGGACGAAGGACGCAAACGCCGCGCGGTGGCGCGGGGCAACGACATTCTGGACAAACTGGAGGACTTGCGCGCCGATTTGCTGACGGGCGGCGTGTCGAAACGAAAGCTGATTGCCTTGGCGCAGGAACTGCGCGAACGCCGCGATGCGGGACTGGACGACGAATTGAACGCGATTTTGGACGAAATCGAACTGCGCGCGGAAGTCGAGCTCGCGAAATTGAATGTTTGACTTTCAAACCTTTTTGCGCCAGAATAAACCAACTTTTACAGCAAAAAGGGGATTTTTGTATGACTGTGGAATTGCCCGAAGGATACCGTCCGTCCGCCGACGAACCCTTTATGAACGATATGCAAAAGGAATTTTTCCGCCGCAAACTGGTTGCATGGCGCGAAGAGTTGCTGCATGAATCCGCGGAAACGCTGGACAATCTGAAACAGGGCGGCATGACCGTCCCCGACATGTCCGACCGCGCGTCCGCCGAAGCCGACAAAGCTTTGGAATTGCGTACCCGCGACAGAATGCGCAAAGTCATTTCCAAAATCGACGCCGCGCTTGACCGCATCGAGGACGGAACTTACGGCTATTGCGAAGAAACGGGCGAACCCATCGGGTTGGAGCGTTTGATTGCGCGTCCCATCGCCACGATGACCGTCGAAGCGCAGGAACGCCACGAAAGAATGGAAAGAACCTATAACGACGACGATTGAGCCGTTCGTTTTTGAATGAAACTAAGGCGGGTCGTTGCATCCGCCTTTTTAATGAAAGAATACTTCTATGACTGCTTTGATTCTGGCGTCCGCTTCGCCCCGCCGTTCCGCTTTGCTGAAACAAATCGGCATTGTTCCGAACGACATCATTCCCGCCGATATTGACGAAACCCCTTTGAAAAACGAACAGCCCGCGCTTTACGCCGAACGCATGGCAAAAACCAAAGCGGAAAAAATCGCGGCGAGCGGCGCGTTCGTTCTGGCGGCGGACACGGTCGTCGCGTGCGGCCGGCGCATCTTGCCCAAAGCCGAAACCGACGACGAAGTGCTGGAATGTCTGGATTTGCTGTCGGGACGCAGGCACGACGTTTACGGCGGAATTTGCTTGATAACGCCTGTAGGCAAAGCGGTTGTGCGCCGCGTGAAAACGTCGGTTGTGTTCGCCCGTTTGTCCGACGAACAAAAGGCGGCTTATCTGAAAAGCGGCGAAGGATTGGGCAAAGCGGGCGGTTATGCCGTTCAAGGCATGGCGGCGATGTTCGTGCGCGAAATCATCGGATCGTATTCCAACATTGTTGGCTTGAGCCTGTACGACACGGCGGCTTTGCTGCGCGGCAACGGGTATCTTTGATGCGCTTGGTTCATTCCTTGGGCGAAAAGGATGAAATCACCGCCGTTTTCGACGGCGATGCAGTGCGCGAGCTGTCCATTGAGATTCCGGATGCCCTTGCCCCCGAAACGGTTTGCCGCGCCCGCGTGATGAAAGCCGTCGCGGGCGGCTGGTTCGTCGCCGTCGGACACCGCACCGCTTTTATGGAACAGACGAAAACCGCTTTGGATTGGGACGGCTTTCCCGTTTCGGTCAGCGAGGGCATCGGCGTTTTGGTGCAGGTGCGCCACGCCGCGGCGGAAGACAAGGACGTCAAAGTTTCCGCCGACATCACATTGGCGGGCGAGGTTTTGGTGTATGCGCCCAATCGGCAGGGCGTCGCCTTTTCCCGAGCTTTGACGCCGCAAGCCAAAGAACGCCTAAGCAAAATATTTGACGGCATCGGCGATTCCGTGACAGTGCGCACGGCGGCGGAAAACAAAACCGCCGACGAATTGAGGGAAGAACTGAAATCCCTGCGCGCTTTGTGGAACGCCGTTTTGGCGCAAAAGGGGGATATTCTGTGGGAACCCGAAGCGGCTGTTTTCCGCGCGGCGCAGGAATACATGCCTTGGCTGACGGAAATTTCGACCGACAGCGCGCAAACGGCTTTGCGGCTGAAAAGCGTGTTTCCGAAAACGGAACTGGTTTTGAACGGCTTGCGCGAACGCGAGGCTTTGCCGCAGGTCGTCGAGGAAGCCCTGTTGCCCCGTGCCGCTTTGCCGTGCGGCGGGTCGCTGATTGTCGAACGGACGGCGGCGGTCGTGTGCTTTGACGTGAACGCGGGCGCGGCGTCGTGGGGTGAGGCGAACGAACAGGCGGTTTGCGAAATCGACCGCCAAATCCGAATCAAGGGCTTGAGCGGACAGATGATAGTCGACTTTGCGGGCAAGAAAGACAAAGCCGTTATTGCCGCTTTGGGCAAAAAACTGGAAAAATTGAACGATTCCCTGCGTATTGCGGGGGTGTCTAACTTGGGATTGCTGGAAATGACCAAGCGGCGGGGGCGCGCCTGTCTGCTGGATGTATGGAGGAAAAATGAAAACACCGACGATTAAAGATTTGCAGCTGGATATGCCGACCATCGACGGCAAAGTCAAATGTCCGATTTGCGGCAAACCGTCGCAGAAACCGTATGCGCCGTTTTGTTCCAAGCGGTGCGCGGACATTGATTTGAACCGCTGGCTGACGGGCGGCTATGTCATTCATACGGATGAAGAACCCGACGACGAAACGCCGCCGGCCGCCGATGAATGATTTTTTTTAAAAAAGATATGGACAAGCAAAACTTTATCGGTTATAAGTCTGTTTTGTAAGGCGCCTGGGTAGCTCAGTCGGTAGAGCAGGGGACTGAAAATCCCCGTGTCGGCGGTTCGATTCCGTCCCCAGGCACCATTTTTTTTAAGAGCTCCGTTTTTCGGGGCTTTTTTGTTGCGTTTTTTCAAAATTGCACTGTTTTTTCTGTAAATTTAAGCGAAATTGGTGTTAAATATCAAAATAAGTATAAAAAGCACAGGGAAAACGACCATGAAAAAGCTTTTAATAGTAGCGGTTGCAGTTCTGCTGAATATGACCGCGGCCGAAGCGGGAACACCGCTTTTCGATGATGTTTCATCGTTTCAAATCGCCAAGGCTGTCAAACTGGGCGACAGCTTGGACGATATGAGAACGGGCGGCCGTGTTGCCAAAAAAGCCGCCGATTTGGCGTTGTGTCAATCCGATTCGGATTGTTCGGAAACCCAGAAATGCGAAAAGAAGCGGTGCGTGAAAGTTTGCGGATATGCCGCATGTACGGGAACAACGCCCGAATGTACGGCCGAAAACCACAAAGCCGTTTGCAAATGCACGGAAGCATCGTGCGCCGCGGGTTATAAATGCGGAACGGACGGCGCGTGTGTGAAATGCGAAGCCGGCGAAAAATGCGGATGTTCCGGATCGCAGGTTTCGGACGGCAACGGCGGATGTTACTGCACAGGGGCGTCCGAGTGTCCGGCCGGTCAGCAATACAGCTCTGCGGAATGTGCGTGCGTGCCTTATAAAGAAGGCGAGAAAGGCAACTGCCCCGGCAATTCGGTGTCGGACGGCGCGGGCGGCTGCATGTGCGGGGCTTCGGAAAGCTGTTCCGCGGGACAGAACTGGAACTCCACGCTTTGCCAATGTGAAAGCTGTAAGGCCGGCGACAACAGCGGTTGCGAAAATCCGTGCCCGACGGGGACTTTGCCCGACGGACAGGGTCAATGTTCGAT
The DNA here is from genome assembly GCA_002438565.1 of Alphaproteobacteria bacterium UBA6411. GTDB lineage: Bacteria > Pseudomonadota > Alphaproteobacteria > CAAGCB01 > CAG-977 > UBA2903. Next base: position 115,392 of record DJPN01000013.1, read on the forward strand.
TTTTGAATGTGCGGCCGATGCGGATTGCGGCGCGGGTCAGCAATGCAAAAATCCCGCGACTTCTTCGGCCGAATGTATAGCTTGCGAAAAAGACACTCCCTGCACCTGTCCCGAAGGACAGCTGGCCAACGGCGAAGGCGGATGCACGACGCCCGCATGTTCGCCGACCAAGGAATGTCCTGCGGGGTACGAATGTCAAAACCCGGGACTGTCCGATGCGACCTGCGTGCCTGTTGGTGCGGGCGAACAGGGGAACTGCCCCGCGGGCTATCTGGCCAACGGCGAAGGCGACTGCGTTAAACCCGAATGTTCGTCCAATTCGGATTGCGGCGCGGGTTACGAATGTAAAAACGGCGGTACTCTGGATGCGGCCTGCGTGCCTTGCGACGAAGGCGCGGCTTGCGCCACCTGTCCGTCGGGACAAATCGCCACAGGCAAGGGCGGATGCAAAGTCGCCTGCACTTATAACAGCGAATCGGCGTGCAAGAGCGGCACAAACTACTGTTCGGCTTGCGCCAAGGACGGCGACGGGTGCTATGCTTGCTCCGGATGCCAGAGCGGATATTACAAAGACGGAAACGGCTGTTCCGCGTGTTCCAAACTGGATGCCAACTGCACGGCTTGTTCGGCGGACGGATGCACGGCGTGCAAGTCGGGATACAAGGCCGTAAACGGCAAATGCGTTTCGACGCAGTGTCCCGCCTGTTCTTCGTGGGATGACAGCGCCAACGCCTGTGTCGCGAAAGCCAACTGCTGTTCGTCCGATTCCGATTGCGGCGATACGCAGCAATGTTCGAACGGTCAATGCATCAATATCGTTTGCGGCGTTGCCTGCCATGTCCCCGGCGAACACAAGTGCGTCAAACAGGAAGGCTGCTGTACGGCGGATTCCGAATGTGCCGGCAATGAAAAATGTTCAAGCGGCAAGTGCGTGCCGGTTTCCTGCCCCAAATGTCAGGAAGCCAAGGATCATGTGTGCACGGCGATTGCCAAATGCTGCACGTCCGACGATCAGTGCGGATCGCTGCAGAAATGCACAAACAATCAGTGTGTCGCGGTGTCGTGCGATACGGCCAAAGGCTATACCGTCAGCAACCATGCTTGCGTTCCTGCGGCTTGCCCTGCGGGATACGCCACGGCTACCTATGACGGGCATCTGATTACCGCCTCGTATTGCCAGGGATCCAATATGGATTATAAATCCGATGGGTACTCCGGCGGAATCGCTTGCGGCAAATGCGTGTCGAACGGCAGCAGCAGTAAACCGTCCACGCCCAAGGTATGTTCGTCGCATGCCGATTGTCCGTC
>DJPN01000022.1 GCA_002438565.1 Alphaproteobacteria bacterium UBA6411
TGAATATCGTTTTGCCCGAAACGGCGGGAACTTCGCCGATTATCACCGCGAATGCGGAAAACGTCACCTTGACGCTGGACTTGAAAAACGTCAAAGGCAAAGAGGCGCAGAAATACCGGCTGACGAACACCAAAGACGGCTACACCGTTTCCGGCGACTACGGCAAATATGCGTTTTCGGCCGACGGAGACTTTGCGGACTACCGCGCCGACAAAGACGCGTTCAGTTTTGCCAATGCGTGGAAAAACTCGGACGGCACTTTGTGGGTTATGCGGATATCGGGCGGGGCGCAAGCCGCCATTGACGACCTGCGCGCGGCGGGGATTTTCGTTTCCCCTGTGGAAGAAAACGCCTCTAAAATCCTTGAAATGGCGAACAACAACCCGTTCGCCGACGCTTTGACCGCCCTGCTGGACAGCGGAAACCCCGCTCTGCAAAAGCAGGCTTTGCGCGAAGTTGTTCCGACGGACGCGGCGGCTTCCGCTTTCAAATCCGCCAAAAACACCGCCAATGCCGTCATGAACGCCGTTTCCGGCCGCTTGGGCGGTTCTTCCGAAGTTTCCGGCCGTTCGGGCGGCGACTTGACCGTCGGCGAATCCTCGGTTTGGGTGCAGGGCATGCTCAATCACGCCAAAATGACGGGCGGCTTCAAAGCCGACACGGCAGGCTTTGCTGCGGGCGTCGAAACGAACTTGACCGACGAAATCAAAGCGGGCTTCGGCTACGCGTACGCGTCGACCGACATCAAAACCGACCGCTCCAAAACCGACGCGTACACGCACACGGGGTTCGTGTACGGCGAATACGCGCCCGACGCGCTCTATGTCAACGCGATGCTGAGCTTCGGCCGTTCCGACTACGACGACAAAGCCAAGCTGTCCGGCATGAAAAATTCATACAAAGCCGACACTTACAGCGCGCGCGTGGCGACGGGGTATGCTTTGGGTGTTCTGACGCCCGAAGCGGCGTTGCGCTTTACGGCGGTGCGTCAAAAAGCGTACACGGACGCTTTGGGCGCGCGGGTTTCGGCGAAAAGCTTGAACACGGCGACAATGGTTGCCGGCGCAAAAGCGGCAAAGACGTTCACGGCCGGCAAATACGCGATAACGCCCGAAGCCAAACTGGCGCTGACGTATGACTTGGCGCGGCCGAACGAAGACCGCACAGTAACGCTGCCCGACGGGTCAAGCTATGTCGCCACGGGCGAAAAACTGAACCGCTTGGGCTTTGAAATTGGAGCGAAAGCCGCCGTCCGCCTGACAAACGCGGTCGAAGTGTCGCTTTCCTACGACGGCGCGTTCAAAGAACACTATCAAGACCACACCGGCTTGATGAACCTTAAACTCTCCTTCTGACACTTATGAAAAAGCCCCGTTAATCCGGGGCTTTTTTCCTTTGATTACTGTTTGTTCTGCGCAATCTGCGGCATATCGCCCTGCGCTTTTAAAGCGGGCTTGACCTCGGTGTATTCGGCCGTTTCCTCGTCCGGAATGTCTTCGACAATTTCCAATCTGTCATTGACAACGCGGATTTTGACAGTCGAATTGTCCTTGATTTCGCCCTCCAAAATCGCCATGGCAAGCGGATTTTCCAATTCGCGTTGAATCAGCCGTTTCAGCGGACGCGCACCGTACATCGGTTCGTATCCCGCATCCGCCAGCCAGTTCAAAGCCTGTTCGTCCAAATCCAAAACAATGTGGCGTTCAGCCAAGCGGCTGCCCAGCCGTTTCAGCTGGATTTGAACAATGCCCGTCATATCGGCGCGGTTCAAACGGCGGAACAGCAGGATTTCGTCCAAACGGTTCAAAAATTCGGGTTTGAACGACGCGCGGACGATTTCCATCACTTCGGAACGCACCGCGTCAACGGGTTGTCCTTCGGGCTGGTTTGCCAGAATTTCAGCGCCAAGGTTCGACGTCAGAATGATAATCGTGTTCTTAAAGTCGACCGTGTGTCCCTGCCCGTCCGTCAGCCGTCCGTCATCCAGCACTTGCAGCAGGATGTTGAACACGTCGGGGTGGGCTTTTTCCACTTCGTCAAACAGGATGACTTGATACGGACGACGGCGAACCGCTTCGGTCAGCACCCCGCCCTGATCATAGCCGACATAGCCCGGAGGCGCGCCGACCAGACGCGAAACCGCGTGCTTTTCCATATATTCGGACATATCGATACGCAGCAAAGCCGTTTCGTCGTCAAACAAAAACGCCGCCAAAGACCGCGCCAATTCCGTTTTCCCGACGCCCGTCGGACCAAGGAACAAAAACGACCCCATCGGACGGTTCGGATCCTGCAATCCCGAACGCGAACGGCGCACCGCGTCGCTGACGCATTTGACGGCTTCTTCCTGCCCGATAAGGCGGGCTTGGATATGCTGTTCCATGTGCAGCAGTTTTTCGCGTTCGCCCGTCAGCATTTTGTCCGTCGGAATACCCGTCCAGCGCGACACAACCGCCGCAATCATTTCGGGCGTGACTGATTTCGTCGCGGAAACCTGCGTTTCGTTCGCCAGCTGTTCAGCGGCTTTCAGCTTGTTTTCCAAGTCGGGAATCAGCTTGTAGCGCAATTCGCCCGCGTGTTCGTAGCGTCCTTCGCGCAAAGCCTTGTCGACGTCGATTTTCGCGGCGTCCAGCTGTTCACGCAGTTTCGCGGCGTTCGCCATCGCGTTTTTGCCCGACGCCCATTTGCCCGACATTTCGGACGACTGGTCTTCCAAAGCCTTGATTTCGCCCTCCAGCTTCAGCAAACGTTCTTTCGACGCTTCGTCGGTTTCCTTTTTCAACGCTTCGCGTTCGATTTTCAGCATCACCAAACGGCGGTCGATTTCATCCAAAGCTTCGGGTTTGGAATCGATTTCCATCCGCAGACGCGACGCGGCTTCGTCCATCAAGTCAATGGCTTTGTCGGGCAAAAAGCGGTCGGAAATATAGCGGTTCGACAAAGTCGCCGCCGCCACCAGCGCGCTGTCGGAAATTTTGACCCCGTGGTGGAGTTCATATTTTTCCTTAATCCCGCGCAGAATGGAAACGGTTTCCTCGACCGTCGGTTCATCGACAAAGACGGCTTGGAAACGGCGCGCCAAAGCGGCATCTTTTTCAACGTACTTGCGGTATTCGTCCAACGTCGTCGCGCCGACGCAATGCAGTTCGCCGCGCGCCAAAGCGGGTTTCATCAAGTTCGAAGCGTCCATAGACCCCTCGCTTGCCCCCGCGCCGACAATCGTGTGCATTTCGTCGATAAACAAAATCACGGCACCTTCGGCGGCGCTGATTTCTTCCAGAACGGCTTTCAAGCGTTCCTCGAATTCGCCGCGGTACTTCGCACCCGCAATCAAGGCACCCATATCCAAAGCCAGCAGTTTTTTATGACGCAGGCTTTCGGGAACGTCGCCGTTCACGATACGCTGAGCCAGCCCTTCAATAACCGCGGTCTTGCCGACCCCCGGTTCGCCGATAAGGACGGGGTTGTTTTTCGTGCGCCGCGACAGCACTTGAATCGTGCGGCGGATTTCCTCGTCACGGCCGATAACGGGGTCGATTTTGCCCTCGGCGGCGCGCGCGGTGTAATCCAGCGTGTACTTTTTCAAAGCGTTGTATTTGTCTTCGGCATTGGCGGAATCGGCTTTGCGCCCTTGACGCAAAGCTTCAATCGCGGCGTTCAGATTTTGCGCCGAAACGCCTGCGTCCGACAAAATGCGGTGCACGCCCGTGTTCGGCACAATCGCCATTGCCAACAGCATGCGTTCAACCGTTACGAACTCGTCGCCCGCCTTTTTGGCAACGTCTTCCGCCTGCTGCATGATTTTTCCGAATTCCTGGTTCGGATAGCTTTCAACCCCCTGCCCCGATACTTTGGGCAGTTTGTCAAGCGCTTCCTCAACCAGTTTCAGCGCCCGTTTCGGGTCGCCGCCCGCGCGCGCGATAAGTCCCGCGCACAAGCCTTCCTGGTCGTCCAGCAAAACTTTCAACAAATGTTCGGGCGTCAAATATTGGTGGTCGCTGCTTTGAGCCAACCCGCTGGCGGATTGAATGAAGCCGCGGCATCTGTCTGTAAATTTTTCGATATTCATTGAAGCATATCCCCTTTCGTTTGAAAAACATATAGGGCGTTTTTCCCCGCGCGCAAGGGGATTTATAGGAGGGTCAATGAAAAAAATTTCCGTCAAACGCTTTGCCGCTTGATGAAACGGTGCAAAGTCATTTTATCGACATCCATCATTCTGGCGATTTGAGCCTTGGGAACACCTTGATTCAGCAGTTGAAAGATTTTCCGCCTGTTCTTGGACAGCTTCAGCGTTTTGCTTTTTGCGCCCAAAGGCCTGCCCAGCTTCACCCCGTCGCTTTTTAATTTGTTCAGCGACATCTTGGTTCTGTCGGAAATCAGCTTTCTTTCGATTTCCGCAGAAATACCGAAAGCGAACGCCAGCACTTTGCTTTCCAGATTGTTGCCCAAGCGGTAATTTTCCTTGATGGCGAAAACCATGCAATTCCTGTCCAAACACCGTTGCAAAATGCCCATGATTTCCATCAAACTGCGCCCAAGGCGGGATATTTCGGTCACGATCAAAGTATCCCCTTCTTTCAATTTTTTCAACAGATTGCAAAGTTTGCGCTGTTCCAGCGGCTTTGTGCTGGAAACGGTTTCGGTTATCCAGATTTCGACACTCAAACCGTTTTGTTCCGCAAAACGGCTGATTTCGAATTTTTGATTTTCGACTGTTTGCTTGTCGGTTGAACATCTGCAATATCCATAAATCATCGGGCAAATCTCCTTGTTTCAAGACAGGCTTCTTTATCAAATTTGGGGTTGCGAACGTATGCAAATAAAGGGACATTTAAATCAAGACATTTGTTGCTATAAATTGCACATCAACTATAAAGCACAAAAAGATGAATATTGTTTTAAAACAAGGCGTTAATCTTTCTTCGCCTCATTTTCGTTTCGATATATCACAAATGTCCGTTTCTGATACTTATAGCCGATACTTTGAATCCTAAGGGCTTGGAGAATGGACGTTTGTAGGGGAAAAAAAGCGAAGGTCGCGGTTCATTTGCATTTGTATTACACGGATATGTGGGCGAAAATAGCCGACAGTCTGTCAAATCTGGATGTATGCGATTGGGATTTGTTTGTAACGCTGACGCAATCGGATGCTCTGTTAAGCAAACAGATTTTGGAATATTTTCCGCGTGCAAAGATTTTTGTCGTTGAAAATCGCGGCTTTGACGTCGGTCCGTTTATCCATTTTCTGCATCAAATCGATTTGTCCGATTACGATTTTGTGTTGAAACTGCATACCAAAAACGACAAGAACGGCAGTGACAGCCGAATTAACAAGTATTGGCTGTCCCGCGAAATGTGGACAAACCTGATGTATCAGTCTTTGATTTCGGACAGGCGGACGGTTTTGCGCAACTTGCATCGGTTTGACAAAGACGCGGATTGCGGGATGATCGCGTCCCGTTATTTGATTACATCGGAATTCGGGGCGTCAAAAAACGTTTGCCGCGGCGTTTTGTCGGCGATGAAAAATTTGACGGGACGATATCCGCCGAAAATCACTTTTGCGGCGGGAACGATGTTCGCGGTTAGGGCGAAATTGCTGGAACCGATTAAAAACGCCTATGCCTTGCAGGATTTTGCCGTGTCGGATTCTACTGTCAAAGACGGCACTTTGGCGCATGTGCTGGAACGGGTGTTCGGGTGCATGGTCATCGCCCAAGGCTATAAAATCAAAGGTTCAATCCACAATTGGAAATTTGAAGCTGCTCAACCATTGAAACGGTTGAAGTCTTTTGTTTGGAACGCAAAAACAACGGCGCGCGGATACCGGCTGGTTAAAGTCTGCCGCATCCCCGTTTATCACAGGAGGATTATAAAATGAATCGCGGATTTTTAAAAACTTTACGTTTTTTTCATCTGATTAACAAAAAAGCATACAAAAAACGGATGAAAAAGTACGCGCCGGAATACCGCGCGATTGCCAAATCGCCGCTGTTTGACGCCAAGTGGTATTTGGAACACAATCCCGATGTCGCCGCCGCCAAAGCCGACCCCGTGGAGCATTACTTGACAATCGGCTGGAAAGAGGACCGCCCGACATCCCCATACTTTGACGGTCAAGCCTATCTGCGGATGTATTCCGACGTCGCCGGAGAAAATGAAAATCCGTTGTTGCATTACGAATTGTTCGGGAAAAATGAAGGCAGAAAATTAAAGGAAACGTGCAATGTAGCCTTGCAAAAAAAAATGCCGCGAAAAGATGTGTTTTTCAGTGTTATTGTCGCCAGTTACAACTATCGGGATTATATCCAAGAAACATTGGATTCATTGGTAAATCAAACGTATACAAATTTTGAAGTGATCGTCGTGGACGACGGTTCGACGGACGATTCCGTTGAAGTGATACAGCAATACGTTGATAAATACCCTTTTATTCATTTGTATCGCCACCCGAACGGGGAAAACAAAGGATTGCCGGCAACCGTCAAACTGGGCGTTGAAAAATCAAAGGGAGAATATATCGCCTTTTGCGAAAGCGATGATTATTGGACGGCAAATCATTTAGCGGAAGTCAACAAACTTATTACTTCATCTAAAAATGTTAAAATTGTAGTCAACGATGTTAGTCTTTTTGGGGATGGCAAACGAGCTGAATATGTGGAAAGAAACTTGATGCCATTAAGAAGGCATGAACTTATTAAATCTCCTTTGTGTATGACTCGTTATGATTTTAGAATTCGCAATTGGATTGTTACATTTAGTGCAGTTTGCGTAAAGAAAAAACAATTAAATAATGTTGACATTTTGAATAATCCTAGACCTGCTAATGAAGATTGGTGGTTATGGCGTCAGGTATGTTATGGAAATAAGATTTATTACATTGATAAACAATTGACAGCATGGCGCATGCATAATTCCTATATGACAAAAGACTCAGCAAAAACAGATGTATGTGATAAGCAACGCCTGTTTTTAGAAGAATGTGATAAACTGCTTGATAGAAAAGGGAATTTTATGACATCTTTTTCTGTAATAATGCCTACATATAATCGAAAAAAAATGATAACAAATGCAATTGATTCATTACTTTGTCAGTCATATAAAATTTTCGAATTGATAATTGTAGATGATGGTTCTACAGATGGTACGGATGATTTTCTAAAGAAAAAATACGAAAAAGAGATTTCTTCAGGAATAATACGTTATTTTTATCAAAAAAATTCAGGCTGCTGTAAAGCAAGGAACTTTGGATTGAAGATGGCTAAAAACGATTGGATAGCTTATCTTGATTCGGACAATGAATTGGCCAATGATTTTTTGAAAACAATGGCTTCAGCTATTGAATGTAATCCTAATGCAAAAACTTTTTATGGGAAGTTTCATGCAATAAATAGTGATAAAGACAGAATTGTTGGGCAAGAATTCGATTTCAATTGCCTCATATCCGAAAATTTTATCGATCTTGGAGTATTTGTTCATCATCGCTCTGTTGGAGAACAGTTAGGAGGATTTGATGAAAATATGACGCGATTGGTTGATTATGACTTAATTACAAGGTATGTGAGAGAGTATAAGCCAATCTTTATTGATAAAATTATTATGAAATATAATGACGGTAATGAGAGTGATCGTATATCCAAATCAGGAAATTTGATGGATAATTGGAATTATTACAAAATCAAAAATACTAATTTTATTAAGGTGTCGACAATTATAACCTCGTTTAATCATGAAAAATACATAGAACAAGCCATTGAAAGCGCGATAACACAGCAAGGAAATTTTATTCACGAAATCATAATTTCAGATGACGGCTCATCAGATGAAACACCAAAAATTATTGAGAAATATGCGATAAAATACCCGCATTTAATTCGGAATATATCCGAAAAAAGAAACGTCGGCATCTCAAAAAATATGAAAAAATGTATAAAGGAAGCAACGGGAAAGTATATTTTCATTTGTGAGGGGGACGATTATTGGTGTGATGTATTTAAAATAAAGAAACAAATTGAATTTTCTGAAAAACATGGATATAGTTTTGTATTCAATGATATTAAAATATTTAATGAAGAAAAAAATACAATAACATGCGCAATTCAGCATAAAACACTAAATAATGAATTGTGCGGGTGGGATGCTTTGAAAGCACCTGAATTAAGTTTGCCTGTGACATTTTCTTGTTGTATGTTCGATTCAAAAATCTTAAAAAATATTCCTGAAATTTTATATGAAGGAAGATTGAGTGAAATAGGACTTTTCTTTTATTTTGAAAAATTCAGTAAAATTGGTTATATTCCGCAAGCAATGACTGTTTATAGACAACACAAAGGAAGTGTATGGTCAGGAGCTTCGGAAGAAGATAAAAAACGGCAGAAAATACGAGTTCGAGAAGTTGCTTTGGCCGTTTGCAGAAAAGAGTATAAAAAAACTTTAGAAAAAATCATTGCTCAATTAAAAGGGACAACACCCAATTCTGCTAATCCCTTTTTCTCCATTACCAAACAGGGAAACAAGAAAATTTACCGTGTTTTAGGGTTGAAAATTACGCGAAAAAACCGCTTTGCCGCTTTGTCCGCCGAAATTGCTCAAAACCGTGTTGAAAACGGCGAATTGTTTGCGAAATTGCACCAAGCATTAAGCAAACAGATCGTTGATGCACTGTCACGTCAGGACATCGTGAAAAAGGAACTGGGCAATCTGAACAACGAAATCAAAAGCTTGGTTGAAAAACAGAATAAATTGCAAGAAGCGCTGTCGAAATCAACGGATTTAACTGTTGCCGCAATCAATGAAACGGGACGCAACAGTGTAGGGAGCATTGCGGCGCAAATAAGCCGAATGTCTGCCATGCTGTCGAGCGAACTGATGTACAGCGCGCGGCAGTCCGAAGAAGCGACGGCGGCACTGGAAAACCAAATGGCGTCTTATTGCCAGACTTTGCAAAACAGTTTGTTTTCCAATGCAAAGGCGATTGAACGCGCGTCTGAAAAATTGTTATCCGATTTCCAATTGTTGACGGCGGAAACGAAAACGGCGGGTGAAAAGGCAAACCTTGCCATCAAGGAATGCGGTTTGAACGCTAAAGACGGACTGTTGCATCTGACAGAAAAATTAACCCGTCAGACTGCTGAAATCAGCGCGAGTGTCAGCAACGCTTTGAAAGAGCAGACCTCTGGTTTGAAATCGGAACTGACGGAGTTGTCAAAAGGCTTTTCAGAGAAACAGAATGAAAACGCGCAAGATTTAAAGCAAAAAATACAAAAGGCGCAGACGGAAGCACGACAAAATTATCAAGAATTGAACTTTGCAGATTTGTTTCACGACACCACTTTGCAAACAGCTTGGCTGAAAGACAAATCTTTCACCTGTTTCCGCGGGGCGGCGAACTATAGTTTTCTTTATACGCTGTTCAGAGTTTTGGACAACGCCAATCCTCAAACAATTTTGGAAATGGGAATGGGGCAAACGTCCAAACTGACAACTCAATATGCGGCGTTCAAACATCCCGAGGCAAGACTGGATATTGTCGAAAACGACAAAAACTGGATTGACCTTTATTCAGCACAATTGGCAAAGGGGGACAATATCCGCATCCATCATCAAGAACTGGAATTCTTTACGGTAAACGGGATTGCTTGCCGCAAATATGCCGATATGACGCCGATTGTCCAAGACACGAAATATCAGCTGATTGTCGTTGACGGACCTTTCGGTGCCGACCAGCCGCAACCGAGGACGAACATTATCGGGCTGATTGACAACAATAACCTTGCCGACGATTTCGTCATCATATTCGACGATGCCGAACGGGCTGGCGAACAGGATACTATTCGCAAAACGAAGCAAAAACTGTCCGAAAAGGGAATTAAATTCGTGGAAGACAAGCGCACGGGCATTAAAACTCAAATTTTGCTGTTGAGCGAAAGCCGTTCTTTTATCAACTTTTTGTAAAAAAGGGGGAGCGTATGATCGTCGCTTTTATACAAGATCAGACGAGCGATGAAGTCGCCAAGCGTCAGCGAACGGCGATTTTGGATTATGCCGAATTGCGCGGTATTCAAATTGATGCTTGGGTTGCCGCAAGCGATTTTTTGCCCGAAAGTTTAAACACGGGCGATGTTTTGCTGTTGGAAAAAACGTTCCGATTGGCAAAAGACGTCGCTTCCATTGCCAAAACATTGGCCGCGCTGTTGAAAAGGGGTGTTGCGGTTTATTCCTGCGCCGACGGCGTTTTGTTTGACGGAAACCTTGAATCCGCGGCGGAAATGGCGGATATGCTTGAAAAGATTGTGATTTTGACGGAGGATTTGCGATCCCGATTGACCAAGGAAAGTTTGGATATGCGCCGTTGCGCGGGGCAAAAGCTGGGGCGTCCTTACGGTGCGCTGAACAAGCAAATCAAATTGTCGGGACATGAAATCGAAATCGCCGAATTGCTGCAAAGCGGCTGTTCGCGCCGTCAAATCGCCGAAAAACTGCACGTTGCGCCAAACACTGTGACAAGCTTTATAAAAAGGACACCCGAACTGGCGGATATATAGAATATGCAGTCGAAATAAACCTTAACAATTTTATTCGGACTCCGCGTCTTTTTGCAGGAATTTGACCGCTTTTTTAAACGTCTTGTCCTTGGCTTTGTAAACGATTTGCCGCCCCGCGCGTTCGGAAACGCACAGCCCCGCCTGCGTCAAAGCGTTCAAGTGAAACGACAGCGTGTTGCGCGGCATTTCACCCAAAGCGTCAATAATTTGCGTCGGGGTCAATCCCTGTTCGCCCGCTTTTGTCATCAGCTTAAAGATTTTCAAGCGGCTTTTCTGCCCCAAAGCATTGAAAATACAGGCGGCTTCTTCGGCTTTCATCGGATTTTACGCGTTCGGCTGGGCGGCGGCGGTTTTGGCGGAACGGGGCGGACGGCCGCGGCGGCGCACGACGGGAGCGGCGGCAGGTTCCGCGGGCTTTTCAGCCGCCTTTTCACGGCGTTTCATTTCGTTTGCCGCCATGGCGGATACGGGAACGGACAAATCCAATTCCGAAACGGGCGTTTCAACGGGCTGTTCGGCGGGGGCTTCCTCTGCGGTTTCTTCAATCGCGGGTTCGGCGGAAACAATATCGATTTCCTGCGCTTCTTCGATTTGTTCGGGTTGTTCAAACGGCTGTTGCTGATACTGCTGAGCGCGCTGCTGTTCGGCGGCAATCGCCATCAAGTTCAAGCGGTTGTAATGGTCGGCGTGCTGCAGGCAGTTTTCCGCCAAAACGCGGTCGGACGACATCGCGTCCTTTGCCGCCGCCAAGTATTTTTCCATCAGCTGAAACGCCGTGCCGCGCAAACGCCCGACGGGACCCAAGCTGTCGTAAACCGTGTTGCGGTTGGGCGCGTTGTTGAAACGGCGGTTGTTGTTATTGTTATTGAAATTATGACCGCGTCCGCGTGAACGCCCTCTTGGATTCATACCCATTGACAACACTCTTTATCCGATGAAAAAAAATCAAAAGCGGCAACTTCGCCCGCTGTTTTGCGTTAATTTAGCGGGTTGTTTGTCCGTTTTCAAGCGGTTTTTGCTGTTTTCAGCGCAATACAGCGCACAATTCCGCCCAAATCCGTTCCGAACCCGTCGAAAACCAAGCCGTTTTGTTCCGCCAAAGCTTTAACCGCCTCATGCTGTCCCTTGCCGAATTCAAATACGGCAAGCCCGTCGGCGGCAAGCAACTTGCCCAAAACGGGAAACAAAGCGCGGTAGGCGTCCAATCCGTCCGCCCCTGCGAACAACGCCTGTTTCGGGTCGTAAAGCGCGACTTCGGGGTCAAGCTGTTCGTTGTCGCCGACATAGGGCGGATTGGAAATCACAATGTCGAACTTTCCAAAACCGTCGCTCCACCCGTCTTTGTTCCAATCGGCTTGAACGGTTTTGAACCGCGCGGCAAGCCCGTTTATCGCCGCGTTTTCCCGCGCGATTTGCAAAGCTTTTTCGCTTGAATCCGCCCCTGTCGCCGACGCGTTCAAATACTCGGACAGCAGGGACAGCGCCAAACATCCCGAACCCGTCCCCAAATCAAGGATTTTCAACGCGGCGGTTTTGTCCGTTTTGCGTTTCAAAATTTCCTCTATCAGCGTTTCGGAATCGGGGCGTGGGTCAAGCACGTCTTGCGTCACTTTAAAATCCAGCCGCCAGAACCCGCGCGTGCCGATGATTTTCGACACGGGTTCGCGGTTCAGCCGCCGCCGTTTGAACGTTTCGATTTTTTCCGCCGCATCGTCTTCGATTTCGCAATCGGGGTGCATGCGCACGAAAACGGGCTGTTTGTTCAGCGCAAAAGCCACCAGCAGACGGGCGTCCGCGCGGGCATCGTCAATCCCCGCTTGTTCAAAGGCGGCGGTCAAACTATCGAGAGTGATTTTTACTGTTGGCACAAATATATACCCATATTCTCGGATTGATTTTAGGGGGCAAATGAAGGAAGACCCGACGCGCAGAAGCGCAAGCGTACATTACGGTACGTGCGCATTCGAGCATCGGAAGCGACCGTACAGTTGCCGCATAAAATCAATCCCCGTTATTCCAACTCTGATAACCTCGACAGCTGGTCTTCCGTTAAAAGGGCATCAATAATTTCGCCCAACGCCGTCCCGTTCATCACTTCGTCAATCTTGTACAAAGTCAGATTGATGCGGTGGTCGGTGACGCGCCCCTGCGGAAAGTTGTAAGTGCGGATACGTTCGGAACGGTCGCCCGAACCGACTTGGTTTTTGCGGTCGACGGAACGTTCCTTGTCCAACGCTTCACGCTGCATGTCATACAGGCGGGAACGCAGGATTCTCATCGCGCGGTCTTTGTTTTTGAACTGCGACCGTTCGTCTTGGCACGCGACGACAAAGCCCGTCGGAATGTGCGTGATGCGCACGGCGGATTCCGTTTTGTTGACGTGTTGTCCGCCCGCACCCGACGCGCGGTAAACGTCGATTTTCAAGTCTTTTTCATCGATTTTCAAATCGACTTCCTCGGCTTCGGGCAAAACGGCGACCGTCGCGGCGGACGTGTGAACGCGCCCTGCGGATTCCGTTTCGGGAACGCGCTGCACGCGGTGAACGCCCGATTCAAACTTCAGTTTTTCAAACACGGATTTGCCCGTAATGCTGGCGGACGCTTCCTTGTACCCGCCCAATCCCGTATCGTTGACGGCCAGGGTTTCAAATTTCCACCCCTGTTCGGCAGCGTAATGTTCGTACATGCGGAACAGTTCGGCGGCAAACAAAGCGGCTTCCTCGCCGCCAGTGCCCGCGCGGACTTCCAAAATCGCGTTCTTTTCGTCAACCGCGTTTTTGGGCAGCAGCAGGATTTTCAGCTGTTTTTCCAGTTCGGGCAGGCGGTCTTTGGCGGCTTGCAGTTCCTCGTGCGCCAGCGCGCGCATTTCGGCGTCAAGGTCGGGGTCGTCCAGCAAAGCCTGCGTGTCCGCAACGTCCTGCTGCGCCTTTTTGTACGCCTTAATCGCCTCGACAACGTCTTTCAAGCTTGCCAATTCTTTGGACAGCTTGACGAACGTTTCCCCGTCGGGGTTCGAGCCGAGTAAAGCCTCCAGTTCCTCGTTCCTCGCCAGAACGACGTTCAGTTTTTCCTCGAAGCTCATGCCTGCACCGTTTTATAGCGTTCCATCGCGGCGGCAATATCGCTCAACAGCACTTCGGTCTGGTCGCCCGTGTCCAAATCGCGCACGGTGGCAACGCCTTTCGCCAATTCGTCAGACCCCAGAATCACGGCGGCGCAAGCGTTGATTTTATTCGCTTTTTTCATGCGCTTGCCCATATTGCCCGAATACGCCATGTCGACGATATAGCCCGCTTGGCGCAAATCGTGCGCGATTTTCATAATCGGCAGCAGCGTGTCTTCGCCGACGGGAACGACGGCAATCGGACGGGGCTGAGGACGCACCAAGCCCGCTTCGGCGACCAGCAAAGCCAGACGGTCGATGCCCGCGCCGAACCCGATGCCCGCCGTTTGCGACCCGCCCAGTTGTTGAACCAGTCCGTCATAACGTCCGCCCGCCAAAACCGTGCCTTGCGCGCCCAAAGAATCGGTCACGAATTCAAAAACCGTGTGGCGGTAATAGTCCAGCCCGCGCACCAGCCGCGGATTGACGACGAACGGAATGCCCAAAGCGTTCAGTCCGTCCTGTACGGCGTCAAAGAATTTCTTGGATTCTTCGTTTAAAAAATCCGTCATCTTCGGCGCGTTTTCGACGATTTTCTTGTCGCCCTCATCCTTGGAATCCAAAATGCGAAGCGGATTTTTTTCCAAACGCACGCGGCTGTCTTCGCTCAATTTGTCCTTGAAGTCCGAAAAATAGGCGACCAAAGCATCGCGGTACGCCGCGCGGCTTTCCACATCGCCCAGCGTGTTCAGTTCCAAACGGATATACTTTTGCAGTCCAAGCGCGCTCAAAAAGTCCCATGCCAAACACAGCACTTCGACGTCGGTTTGGGGCGTCGCCGCGCCCAAGATTTCCACACCGACTTGATGCAGCTGACGGTAGCGTCCCTTTTGCGGACGTTCATAGCGGAACATCGGTCCCGCGTACATCAGCTTGACGGGCTGATTCTGCTCCATGCCCTCGGAAATGAAAGCGCGCACAACGCCCGCCGTTCCTTCGGGACGCAGGGTGAAGCTTTCGCCGCCCCTGTCCGTGAACGTGTACATTTCCTTGGACACGATGTCGGACGTTTCGCCGACGCCGCGGCAAAAGACCTCGGTCGATTCGAAAATCGGGGTTTGGATTTCGCCGAATCCGTAGCGTTTGGCGAATTCGCGCGCCGTGTTTTCGACCTGTTTGAACGCCGCCAAATCTGCGCCGTATATGTCGCGTGTTCCGCGCGCCGGTTGAATCGTCATTGTTTGTTTCCTACCATTTCTTCCGCCAAAGCGGCGATTGTTTCGACAGCGTTTTCCGCGTTAATCGGTTCCTTTTGCTCGCCTTTGACAAACAGCAAAGCCTTGCCGTTGCCGCCGCCGCAAACGCCGATATCGGCGCCGTGCGCTTCCCCCGGACCGTTGACGACACAGCCCATCACCGCGATTTTCAGCGGGTCGGAGATGTGTTCCAAACGGACTTCCAACGCTTTGACGACGCTTTCAACGTCAATGCCGCGTCTGGCGCACGTCGGACAAGACACGATGCGGACGCCGTGATAGCGCAATCCCAAAGTGCGCAGAATTTCAAAGCCGACTTTGATTTCTTCAGTCACGTCGGCGGTCAGCGAAACGCGCAAAGTGTCGCCGATGCCCTGCATCAGCAAAGATCCGATGCCCAGCGCGGATTTGACCGTTCCCGCGCGCAGTCCGCCCGCTTCGGTCACGCCCAGATGCAGCGGATAGTCGCATTGTTCCGCCAGCTGGCGGTACGCTTCCATCATCATCAGCGTATCCGACGATTTGACCGAAATTTTAAAGTTGAAAAAGTCGTTGTCCTCTAAAATCTTGGCATGCTGCAGCGCGCTTTCGACCATGGCTTCGGGACAGGGTTCGCCGTATTTGTCCAGCAAAGCCTTGTCCAAAGACCCGCCGTTGACGCCGATGCGCATGGAGCAGTTATGGTCTTTCGCCGCTTTAATCACTTCGCGCACGCGGTCGGCGGAACCGATGTTCCCCGGATTGATGCGCAGGCACGCCGCGCCCGCTTCGGCGGATTCAATCGCGCGCTTATAGTGAAAATGGATGTCCGCGACAATCGGCACTTTGACCTGTTTGACGATTTCGCGCAAAGCGGCGGTCGATTCCTCGTCGGGGCAGGAAACGCGCACGATGTCCGCGCCGACGGCTTCCAAAGCGCGGATTTGCGCCACCGTCGCCGCAGCGTCCTTGGTCGGCGTGTTCGTCATGGATTGAACGGAAATCGGTGCGCCGTCGCCGACAGGCACTTTACCGACATAAACGCGGCGGGATTTCCGACGCTTGATTTCAAAATTTTTCATTATTCATCCAACTCCGCTGCTTCTTTTTGAATAAAATTGTCGGGATTCAAGGGAATATTCGTTCTCAAAGCCCCTTTCGGTCCGACGGGCGGCATCAATTCTCCATCCAAAAAAACATCCAAACCGCCCGCGTTGCCCGTCTTTAAAAACAGATTTTCGGGATTGCGGGAAACTTGGTAACGGTCGCCCTTGTTCAGCACGCGGGAAATCAAAACGGTTTCTCCGCGTCTGACCTCGATCCACGCCGCTTCGTTCGCAACCAGAACCAGCCGTGGATTGACGTTGCGCTGTCCGTAAATGTGAATATTCTCGACCTGTTCTTCGGAAATGCCTCGCTCTGCGGGAACAGTGCGTCCGGCGTCCATATCTTCGGAAGCGGCAGCGGCGTTTTCGTCGCCCGCAGGAATTTCCGGCTTTTTGGCCGGAACGGGGGGAACAGGCGTTTCGGCGGATGTTTCCGCAGCGTTTTCAGCCGCTTGAACAGGCAGAGGATACGATTCGTCCAGAACCGTTACCGCCTCCGCTTCCGGCGCGGCAACGACCACAACGGGATCATTTGTGTGAAATCCTTTCCAGATGCAGAAAATCACTATCAGCGCCACCGCCGACACAATCAAGGTCACAGGCTTCGGCGCCAAAGTTTCATTCTCGGATTCTTCCAATCGTTCCGAATCCTCTTCACTCTCCGCCGCTCTGCCGGACATTTCCTGTTTGTACTGCGCAACGGTTTTGTTCGCGTCCAGCCCCAAATAAGCGGCGTAGCTGCGCACAAATCCCTGCGCGTAAGCGTCCCCCGGCAATTCTTTGGTGTTGCCGTTTTCCAGCGCGTCCAAAAATCTGGCGCGAATGCACAAATATGCCGCAATATCCTGTAAATCCAATTTTTTAGCTAAACGGGTGCGGCGCAACAATTCTCCGACGGTTTCGTTTTCCTGATTTTCCATCGCTGTAAAATCCCCTCTTTTAAGCCTTTTGCCAACGGGTCAAGGCGGCTTCCGCGCCGTCGACCAGCTCTTGAACGATTTCGGCGGCGGGCTTGATGTCTTTGACCAGTCCGACGCTCTGCCCCGCCATAACGGATCCGTTTTCGACGTCGCCGTCAATCACGGCGCGGCGCAAAGCCCCGCCCCAGAAATGTTCGATTTGCATTTGCGCGTCTTTCAGTTCGACTTCGCCCCTTTGATATTTTTCAATCATTTCCAGCTGGAACGCCATAAAACGTTTCGTGCCTTCGTTCGCCAAAGCGCGAACGGGAATGACGGGAAAACGCGCGTCCAGCTGAACGGTCGGAACGGCGTCGCGGGCGTTTGCCTTGATAAACGCCTGTTTGAAGTTCGGATGCGCGATACATTCGGCCGCGCAGACAAAACGCGTGCCCAGCTGACAGCCCGCCGCGCCCATCGCCAGAAAAGCCGCCATCATTTCACCCGATCCGATGCCGCCCGCGACAAACACGGGAACGTCCTTGACCGCGGGCAGGATTTCCTGCACCAGAACGTTTGTGGCAACGGGGCCGATGTGGCCGCCGGCTTCCGTGCCTTCCAAAATCAGCGCGTCAACGCCCGAACGCAACAGCTTTTTCGCCAGAACCAAAGCGGGCGCGAAGCACATCACTTTGATGCCCGCGTCTTTCAGTTCCTTAACCCAAGCGACATTGGGGATTCCGCCGCCCAAAATGACGTGCGACACCTTTTGACGCACGCAAACAGCGACCAGCTCCTCGATTTGCGGGTGCATGGTCATAATGTTGACGCCGAAGTTTTTATCGGTCAGCTTGCGGATTTCGTCGATTTCGTTCGACAGCATTTCGGGGGGCATCGCGCCGCCCGCCAACACGCCGAAAGCCCCCGCGTTCGACACCGCGGCGACCAAGTGATGTTCGGAAACCCACGACATCGCCCCGCACATAATCGCGTATTGCGTGCCTAAGAAATCCTTGCCTTTCTGCCAAAACGAATCGATTAACATGCCGCACCTTCCTTTTTATCCAGATTGAAAGCGGCATGCAAAGCGCGCACCGCCAATTCCGCATAATCCGCGGGAATCAGAACGCTGATTTTGATTTCGGACGTCGAAATCGCTTGAACGTTGATGCCTTTTTCGGACAAAGCGGAAAACATCTTGCGCGCGATGCCCGTGTGGGTGCGCATGCCGACCCCGACCAAAGACACTTTGACGCAATCGGTGTCGGAAACGATTTTTTCATAACCGATGCGGCCGCGGTTCTTTTCCAAAACCGCCATGGCTTTTTTCAGTTCGGATTCGGGCAAAGTGAACGTAATGTCCGTATGCGCCCCGTCCGCCGCGTCGGATTGAACAATCATGTCGACGCAGATATTGGCATCCGCCATTGCGTCGAAAATCGCCGCAGAAACGCCCGGTTCGTCGCGCAGCCCCGCCAAAGTGATTTTGGCTTCGTCCCTGCTGTAAGTAATGCCGCTGATAATTTCTTTTTCCACGATGTCTTCCTCATCACAAATGGTTGTTCCGACGGGATTTTCCTCGAAGCTGGAAACCACGCGCAGATTGACTTGATATTTCATGGCCAGTTCGACCGAACGGGTTTGCAGGACTTTTGCGCCCAAAGACGCCATTTCCAGCATTTCTTCGTACGTTACCTTGTCCAGCTTGCGGGCGTTTTTCACAAAGCGCGGATCGGTCGTGTAAACACCGTCCACATCCGTGTAAATGTCGCAGCGGTCCGCTTTCAGCACCGCCGCCAAAGCCACCGCCGACGTATCCGAACCGCCGCGCCCCAAAGTCGTTATCCGCCCCGCCGCGTTGACCCCTTGAAAGCCCGCGACAACGGGAACGATTCCCTTGTCCAGACACGCTTTCAGCAGTTCCGTGTCGATTTGTTCGATTCGCGCTTTAGACGCCGCGGCATCGGTTAAAACGGGAACCTGCCACCCCGTGAAAGACCGCGCGGGGACGCCTGCCGCCTGCAAAGCCATGGCCAGCAGCCCGATAGTCACCTGTTCGCCCGTCGACACAACGACATCGTATTCTTCGGGGCTGTAATCGGGGGAAACATCTTGACAAAACTTGACCAGCTGATTGGTTACGCCCGCCATCGCCGACACGACGACGACGACTTGGTTGCCTTGATCAACCTCGGCTTTGACCTTTTTGGCGACGTTTTGGATACGTTCCACGTCCGCAACCGAAGTGCCGCCGAATTTCTGTACGATACACGCCATTTTAAAGTCCTGACACACCTTAAAAACAATAAATCGAATCTATATAGCGCACTTGGCTTGACAACGCAAGAATTTGCTTTAACAATCAATGCGGCGAAACAGCGTAAAAGGAGCATTGACATGACTGTGAAATACGAACGGGGCGCGCACGACGCGCGTCCGTGGGGAACATGGGAAGTACTGGATACGGGGGACAAACACACGGTTAAAAGAATCGTCGTCATCCCGAACGGCAAGCTGTCTTTGCAAAGCCATGACCACCGCGACGAACATTGGATTATCGTCGACGGCACGGCGCAAGTCACCGTCGGGGACAAAGTGTTCTCCGCGACGGCGAACACGCCGATTTTCATTCCGGCAAAGACAAAACACAGAATCCAAAACATCGGCGAAACCCCGATGATTTTCATCGAAGTCCAAACGGGCGACGAACTGGACGAAAACGACATCGTCCGCTACGAAGACGTTTACGGACGCGTTTAATCCCGAACGGCTTTTGCAAAAGTCAGCAGGCGCACCTCTTTCGCCCCCGCCGCGCGCAGTACGGCGGCGCACGCGTTAAAGGTTGCGCCCGTTGTCGTTACGTCGTCAACAACGACCGCGATTTTGCCTTTGACATCGCCTTGACCGTATTCAAACGCATGCCTGACGTTTTCAAAGCGTTTGGAACGGCTGGACTGTTTGGCGGTCATTTTGACGCGCTTCAAAACGAACGGATTGTGCTTGACTCCCGTTTCTTTTGCCACCGCGTCCGCCAGCAAAGCGGCTTGATTGTATTTGCGCGCAAAAAGCCTGCGCCTGTGCAAAGGCACGGAAACCAGCATATCAGCGCCGTTCAAAACGTCCCTGCCCGCGCGCGCCATCATTTTTCCCATCATCGGCGCCAGCTCCGCCGCGTCGCCGTACTTCAAAGCCAGCAACAGTTGTTTGCCGACATCGCCATACACGACGGCGGCGGCCGCTTGAGGTGTCGAGCCCGCGTAAAACTTCAGTTTGGCATAGCAGTCGGCGCACAAAGCCCCCGCCTGTCCGATTCTTTTACCGCAAACGGGACAGACGGGCGGAAACAGCAAATTCAGCAGTGTTTCAAACATAAAAAACTGGTCAATCTTCAAAATTATGGTATATAGTCGGATTATACGTCCAAAGGAGCGGAGATTGTAATGAAAAAATATTTTGTCTTGTTCGTGCTGGCATTGGCGGCTTGTTCAACCGTTACGGACGGTTACGACGGCGCAACGGAATTGGATGTCGAATTCCTCCAGCCGACAAAATGGAACGGCAATGTCATTCCCGCTCAGCAAATCTGCCGCCGCGAAGGCGGCCGCGGTTCGACTCCGCCTTTGTACATCGGTTCGATTCCGCCCGAAACAAATTTGATTATTATGGAAATCAACAATATCGACATTCCCGAATTGGAAAAAGCGGGACAGGGAAGCATCGGCTTTTATCACGACGGTTCCGATTCCGCCGTTCTGATGCCCGTTCCGGGGGAAACATTCCGCCTGCCGTCTTTCGCGTTTGAAGAAAAGGCCAGCAAAATCTACCCCGCGCAGCCGTGGCCTTACATGCCGCCGTGCCATTTGAAAAACTATCATTACACGGCGACCGTTTTGGCGGTCAAGCGCACGGGATCGTTCGACAAGCAGGTTACCCGCGTTCTGGGCGTCGGAACAATCGACTTGGGTCGGTATTAAAAGCTGAACCGCGCGTCCGAAGCCGTATCCGCGTCTTTGTCGCTCATTTTGTCAAAGTCGTCGTCTTCCAGCGAAACGTCTTCCAGAACGACCGAGGCGTCCAAAAAAGTTTCCGTTATTTCCGCGGACAAAACCGCGCCTTGGTTCATGCCGCCCCAAATCAAAGCGTCTTCATCGTCGGGCGTTCCGTATTTCTGCGTCAGCAGCTGCAAAAAATCCCGCCGTCTGGCGTTTTTCAAATAGACGCCCTCCTCCGTTACGCCCAAAGAATGATCTCCTTTGCCGACATAACGGATTCTGAAAGCGCGGTTGCCTGTGTAAAAACTGGTGAAATCGACATACAGCCGTTCTTTTTTGGCCTTGTTTTCAAAAAACAGCTGCTGAATGTACTGTGCCTTGTCATGCTTGGCCAGTTCGTCAATGCAGTATTTCATGTCCGAATATTTTTTTCCGGCGGCGCTTCCGTTTAAACAATCCCGTTTGTATCGCCATTCATCCAGCTGAGGGATGCTTCTGCTGACGCGCTTGAGCGTAAAGCCGCGCGCCGTTGCGGCTTCCACGGCCTGTTCCGGCAGCTGTTTCAACGAAACGCCGGCAACATCGAATTTGTCGACGCGGGAATCGGTCTTTTTCTTTTTGATTTTTTTCAGACGCATTTCATACAAAGACTGCCCGCTGTCCTTTTTGGGCGCAACATTCTTCCCCAAAGAAGGCAGCTGCTCTTCCTGCGCGTTCCCCAATGCGGGCAGCGCGGGAAGCGCGGGCTTTGGAGCAGGCTTCGACACGGACTTTTCCGCCGTTTGGACGGCGGGTTTTGCGGAAACCGAAGGTTTCGGAGCAGTTTTCGGCGCAGGCGCCGGCGCGCTTTTTGCTTTCGGGGCAGCAGCTTCCGGTAAAGAGCTTTGCAAATCGTCGTCATCAAACAAATCGTCCATCGTTTGCGCCGAAACGGCCGTGGAAAACAACAGCATTGAAAAAAGGATAAAAACTTGCTTCATCGCGCCCGCTGATAAGAAAGGATTAACACTCGACATTTATAGTATAAACAGAGTGTTACTTTTTTTTAAACAGGAAAGCGAATTATGACAAAAATTAAATCCTTGGGCGTTTTTTGCGGGTCGGCCGACGGCAAGAATCCCGCTTATGTCAAGGCCGCCGAAAAATTGGGAAAAACGCTTGCCGAAAACAATATTGAATTGATTTACGGCGCGGGACACGTCGGCATGATGGGCGCGGTCGCCCGCGGCGCGCTGGAAAACGGCGGGCGCGTCATCGGCATTATCAACACTTTGCTGCAGGATCGCGAAAAACAGATTTTTAAATTGACGGAACTGAAAATCCTGCCGTCGCTGCACATCCGCAAAGACGCCATGTTCGCCGCGTCGGACGCTTTTTGCGTTTTGCCCGGCGGCATCGGCACTTTGGACGAAGTGTTTGAAATCGTAACATTAAAGCAAATCGGCGAACATAACAAACCGATTATCATGTATAACGAAAACGGATTTTGGGAACCTTACCGCGCGATTATCGAACGCCTGATCGACGAAGGCTACGTCAAGCCCGAACACGCGAAATTGGTTACCTACGTCGACAAAGTCGAAGACATTCTGCCCGCCATTGATGCGGAAATCGGCTAAGTCCCGTCAGTTCGGCAAAACCAGAGCCAAAGCGGAATATTGCGGTGCCAACATATGGTTGGCACCGTACGTTATGCCGACTTTGTCCGCGGCCGCTTCACGCGCCAAAGCCGATACGGTCTTTCCCTCTTCCGCATCCAGAGGATAAACGTTTCCCGTACAGCAGCCGTCCCTGTTGATTTTTTCAGCCGTATATTCCGCCATTGCGCGCACCATTTCACGCACGAATCCGTCCAAACAGCCGTATTCGGCATCCTGTCCCAGCAACAGCCATTTTTTGGCGACGTCGCCCGCGTTTTTTCCCATGGTAACGGCCGCAACGGCTACGGTCGAAAATGTTTCCGGCGAAAACTTGTCCGCCAAAGAAACGCCGTCCGCCCGCCGTTTGAAATTAATTGTCGCGGCAACCGTTTTTCCGTCGGCTTTGTAAAAATCGACCGAATCCCCGTCCGCTTTCGCCTGCATATAAACGTATGCGGCGCGCGGCCGCAGAATGTTTTCACGTTCGCAAACGGCGCGGACATCATTTAAAACAGGGATTAAGTCCGTATTGACCCGTTCACACCATTCATCGCGGCTTTCCTCGTCCTTCAGCGTGCATCCCCACCGTTTTTCAAACAGCGACAATTCATCCAAGTAAGGAATCAAAACCGCAATTTTATCCTGTTCGACGACAACCGGCGCGTACAGCGGCACTTGAATCAGCGGAAGGACGGCTTGACTGTCCGAGCCGAACAAAACATGCGGCAGTTCATCCGCATAATCGAAACCGGGGGAAAGCTGTTCCTCCTGCTTTCCGAACAACGTGTCGACAATTTGCTTTTCGGTGTTTTCCGTCATTTAACGCCCCCGTTTCAAGGATTGAAAATATCTTTTTTTCGATGGTTTGGCAAAGAAAAACTTGTTTGATTCCGGAAAGCGCGATATTTTGAACGATTATGAAACAGACCGCTCAAACACTTTTTGCTTTGCTTTTACTGCTGACGGGATGCGCAACGGCGCCGACAGACCCCGCGGAATTGGCGGAATTCAAAGCACTTAACGATCCGCTCGAACCTTTGAACAGAAAAATTCTGGCGTTCAACGACGCGGCCGACGAATATGTCCTGCACCCGATTGCGACGGGATACCGCACGATTACGACGCCAGACTTCCGCAAGGGCGTGCGCGCTTTTGTTGCCAATTTGAAAACGCCTTTGAGCCTGGTCAACAACTTTCTTCAGTTCAATCTGGCCGGCGCGGGCAAAGATTTGTCGCGCTTTGTCATCAACTCCACACTGGGGGTGTTCGGCGTGTTTGACGTCGCAACCCGCATGGGACTGGACGCCAATCCGCAAGGCTTCGGCACGACAATGGCGGTTTGGGGGGTTCCCGACGGCCCTTATCTGGTTTTGCCGCTGCTGGGACCGTCCAACGTGCGCGATGCCGTCGGATTGGGAGCGAACTATCTGCTGGATCCCGCGACGTATATTGCTTGGAACAGCAGCAAACCGTCCGTCAAGGACACCACCGTCGCTTTGGATATTGTCGAACCGCTGGCGGCTTACGAATACGCAATGGATTTGATGAATGATGCGCGGTCGACGTCGCTGGACTACTACGCTTACGTCCGCACTATGTACCGTCAATACCGCAAAAAAGCGGTTGATGACGCCAAAGGCGTTTCGGCCGAATCGGCGCCGTCTTATGAATTTGATTTGGATGACGAGGAATAAATGAAAAGAATCCTGCTTACCGCCCTTTTGATATTGACGGGAACGCGCTTGGCGTTCGCCCAGCCCGACGAAGCCATAGCCTTTGCACAAAAAACGGCCGACGACATCATGACGCGGGTTGTCGAGCTCAAAGCCCCCCTGCCCGACAAAGAAAAAAATTTTCACACCGTGTTCACCCAAGCCGCTGATTTGAAAAAAATCGCCCGTTTTGTTTTGGGACGGTTTGCCAAAACGGCTTCCGAGGCTGAAATGCACGCTTTTACGGAAGCGTTCACCGACAGCGTCGTCGGAACATGGACACGGCGTTTCGACGCTTACGCCGGCGAAAAAATCGTCTTCAAAGACGCGCGGCAGGAAAACGGCAAGGACGCTTACGTCAATTCGGAACTGCTGATGGCGGACGGTGAAAGCAAAGTCGAAATCGTGTGGCGCGTTTCCACAAAAAACAATAAAACGACTCTGGTCGATTTGGTTGTCGAAGGCGTCAGCATGATTTTAAGCTACCGCAACGAATACACCGCCATTTTACAGCAAAACGGCGGCAATATTTCGGATCTGACCGAAAAACTGAAAAACAAAGCCGTCAAAGACCCGAATTTGACGAAATAACATTGACAAACACTGCCGTTTTGGTACACTTCAAGCCTATTTCCGAAAATGTGAACGGCTTGCCGTTCCTCCGCCTTGGAATCCAAGGGGGACTATCGGGACAACAACAAAAAACAAATTGGAGTATTTAATATGTCAAAACGCTTGGCAGCGAAATTCAAAATCAACCGCCGCTTGGGATTGGATCTGTGGGGTCGCGCGAAAAGCCCCGTTCACCGTCGTGAATACGGTCCGGGTCAGCACGGTCAGCACAAAGGCAAACCGACGGACTACGGCACGCAGTTGCTGGCTAAACAAAAGCTGAAAGGCTACTACGGCAACGTTTCCGAAAAGCAGATGCGCAAATACTACGCCGAAGCTATCCGCCGCAGCGGCGACACGTCCGAAAACCTGATCGGTTTGTTGGAAACGCGCTTGGACGCCGTCGTTTATCGTATGAAATTCGTTCCGTCCGTTTTTGCTTCGCGTCAGTTCATCAACCACGGTCACATTCTGGTCAACGGCAAACGCGTCAACATTCCGTCCTACTTGGTCAAAGCCGGCGATGTCGTTTCCGTCAAAGAAAAATCCCGTGAACTGGCTTGCGTCATCGAAGCCGCCGCTTCGACCGAACGCGAAGTCCCCGATTACATGGAAGTCGATTCCAAAGCGTGCAAAGGCACGTTCGTCCGCGTTCCCAAATTCGCAGACGTTCCGTACCCCGTACAGATGGAACCGAATCTGGTGGTCGAATTCTATTCTCGTTAATTCTGAGGATAATTTGCTTGAAAGTCCCGCCGCCGTGCGGGACTTTTTTGTTGCGCTTGTTTTTCGCGAACATCAAAAAAGCCCTCCGAAGAGGGCTTTTTTTGTAAATCGTTTATTCAGCGGCCGTGCATTTTCCGCCGCGCCGCCAAGTTGGTCGGCATCATCGAAACGGTTTGCGCTTTTTCGGTTTTGGGTTTGCGCGGAGCATGCTTGTATTTGTAATACCCGATTTTCTTGCGTTCCTTTGTTTCAACATTCATTTCCAAACGGTCGTATTTGAAATACGGCTTTCTGAAATCGTTGTTGGCATCGTTCACGCCAATCCATTCTTCTGTTTTTCCGCCGCTTTCCCACGTTGCGTATTTTTTGAAAGCCCGCATTTCCGCCATGTTCGGAATAATGCACGCGCTCAACCCCATTTCCTGCGCGATTTTCATCACGTTGCGGCGCTGTGCGGGATCGCCGTGAATGGGAACGACCGTCGTGCGGCGCGGGGACGCGGCGGAAACGATTTTGCAGATTTTCGCAACGTCGCCCGAACTGGCGTGTCCCGATGCGTGAATCGTGTATTTGTTCGGTTTATAACGGCTGGGGAAGTAGGTGACGCATCCCTGCGCTTGGAATTTTTCCTCCAGCGCCTTGTGCGTTTCTTCGCTGCCCGGAATACAGGACTGCAAGTCGTACACATAAATCGGCAAATCTTTGCCCTTGCCAGACGTTTCGCGCATTTCCGCCAAAGAAATGTTTTTGTTGCGTCCCTCGGCGATTTTCAGCAAAGACGCATCTTCGCCCTGCGTTCCCGTACAAATGTAAAAACGGTTTTCGGGCGGCGTTCTTTGCGCGGTTTTCGAGTTTGCCGCAACGATTTTCATTTCCACGCCCGTTTGTTCGCGGATGATGTCTTCCAGCTTGTAACCGCACGCGTTCATCGCGCGGCGCGCGTTGATAAGGGACGCCCCGTCCAAAATCATCGTGCGGGGTTCCGTTCCTTTTTCCAAAGCTTCCTCCGCCAAAGCGGTGGCAACCGTGTGCAAACGGTGGCAGGACGATGAAATCACGCCCGAAATAACGGGCCCGTTTTCGGATTCGCGCAAAATATCGCGCAATCCCTTTTTAACTTCGGATTCGCCGATGGTTTCGCCCTTGCCCGTCGAAGACGTCGAATCGATAAACAGATAGTCTATGCCTTTAGAAGCCAGCGCGGCGACTTTTTCGTCGTCAAAGCCCTGTCCCAAGGGAACTTTTGCCGTTTTGAAATCGCCCGTCGTCATCATGCGCGTTCCGTCGGGGCTTTCAATCACAAAGCCGACCGCATCGGGAATCGAATGAGACACGGAAAACGGTTCAACCTTGAATCCGTTGACTTCAAACGCTTCATCGGGTTTGAAAACATGGAAATCCGGAAATTCCTCTTTGCGGATACCCGTGCTGAGCAAACTGTTTTTAATCAGTTTTTCAGCAAAAGCGGTGCAGTGGACGGTCAGATTTTCACCTTTGGCGCGTTTTTCTTCAAATTCGGCGCGCTTCAGATTCATCAAATGAGCCAGCCCGCCCATATGGTCGGCATGCCCGTGCGTAATCAGAATGTCATTCGATTCGGGCATGGTCGGAATGAAAGCATCATAGCCCGTTTCTTCCTTTTTGCAAAACAGGGAACCGTAATCCACCTGCAAAGCGTTTTTCCGTTCGCCGTTTTCGTCGGTATAAGAAAATTCATAGCCGTTTCCGCCGATGTGGTCGGCGTTGTTGCCGCCCGCGGATTTCCAAGATGTGAAAGCCTCTGCCATAACCGTTTATCCTTTAATCTATGTTTTCCGAAGGAATTTTTTCGGCGTCTTCGGGAAACTGGATACCAACCCAAGCATGAATGACGGCTTCCATATCGTCATCATCGGGAACGGACGAATCGTCAAAGCCGTCCAGCTTGGCGACCATATCGCGCAATTCGTCGTATTCCAAAACGGACAAATCGGTCTGCGGATAAAGTTTTTCCAAGGCGTTTGCCAGCTCGTCAACGTCAGACCAAGTCAATGCCATTATCGGGTATCCTTTTATTGAAGCGGGGAAACATCCCCTGTTGGAATTGATAGTATCCGACGGATTTGTCCAACGCAAGGATTTTTTGAAAAAATCTTGACAAAAACAAAACTTTCAACAATTTGCTTTTATTGAATAAATAAAAAAAATCGGCAGATTTAAAACCTGCCGATTTTGTCGAATTTTTATCTTTGAAGCGTTTTAACGGCCGCGGTTTGCCGCCGCTTTCATCGCCGCCGCCTGCGCCTGTTTTTGCTTTTCGGCCTGTTTGCGGCGTTCGTCGATTTCCGCATACATCGGGGCAACCGTTTTGGCGCGGTGCGCAACGCCCATGTGTTCCGCTTTGTACAGATTCGGATACTTTGCGGGGTTGACGCAGGACGTATAATTCGGTTTCACGGGCTGATTTTCACGGGTGAAGCCGTATTTTTTCGGATCGTAAATCATTTCGTCCGTGTACGGGATTTTGATGGTGCGGGTTTCACCTTCGCGAATTCCCGCCAGCTGCGGATCCATAATGTCGTGATGCCACTGGTCATGCGGATACAGCGGGGTCAGAATGAAGTTTGAAAATTCGTTTTTGCCGCCGCCGTGCAAAGCCTGTTTGTGGTGCACGTTCAATCCCGGAGGACAACGCCCGTTGCGCATGCCTTCCAAATCGCGGTCGGTCAAGCTCAGTTTTTCGACCAGTTCGGCTTCGTGCTCTTTGACCAGCATTTTCAAAAATTTCGAGCGAACGCCCTCTTTTTCGCGGGTGCCGCTGAATTCCGCGCGGCGGTCTTCACGCACTTTTTTGGGCGGAACGGTGTATTCGACTTCTTTCAGTTTCAAGCCATGAATCGTGTCGAACGAAAATTCGCCTTTGCGCTGGTCGGCGTTATATTTTCCCTGCGGGGAAAACGCGCTTTTCGCGGAACCTTTCTGCTGGTTGGCGCGGCGTTCGTCCTTGTTCGGGCGGGGGCGTTTTTCATGAACGTAATTGTATCCGGCGTTCTGTTTTTCAAAATCAATTTCAGCAACCATGGCTTTAATCCTTTAGTCGAATTGAACGGATGCTTTTTCAAGCTCTTGACAAAAATATACAAAATCCCGAAAAACTTGTCCAGTCAAAAAAGACTGTTTTTCAAAATATTTTTCATCCGCTTCGGACAAAAAAGTTAAAACCGTTCAACTTCAAAGATTCTGTCGGGCACGGCGATTTGGCTTTGCGCGGCAATCAAAGGAATATCGCGGGCGCCCGTATCGACGGCGGCTTTCATCAATCCCCAAACCGACGACACCGCTTTGGCCAGCGATTCGGGCAAACGGCGGGTTTTGACAAAATTCGCGACCAGCAGCGCCGCGGTCATATCCCCCGCCCCGCTGCACACGGCGGCGTCAAAAGCCAGTTTCGGCGTCACAACCCGCCAAACGGCATCGGCTTCAATTGCCAAAGCCGCCAAGCCGCCCGTTCCGACGGGCAGTCCCGTGACAACGACCGTTTTCAGCCGCCCCGTTCCGATTAAAGAACGGGCGGCCGTTATCGCGTCGGCTTCGTTTTCTATTTTTCGATTCGCCAGCCACCCCAATTCAAACCTGTTCGGCGTAATAAAGTCGGCGGCGGGAACGGCGCGGTTTTTCATAAATTCAGGAATGTCATCAGCCACATACAAAGTTCCGTTGTCGCCCATCACGGGGTCGCAACAATAAAAAGCGTTCGGATTGGCTTTGCGCACCCGTTCAACGGCGCTTAAAACCGTTTCGCCCGTCGCTTTCGCGCCCAAATAGCCCGACAGCACGCCGTCACAATTTTCCAATCCCGAACAAACCGCCAAACCGTCAACCAGCTTTGCCAGATGTTCGGCTGGAAAAACATCGCCAGTCCACCCTTTTGCGGCGGTATGGTTGGAAAACTGCAACGTATCGAGCTCCCACGCCTCAACGCCCGCCCTTTGCAGACAAAACACGGCGGCGGAATTGCCGACATGTCCTGCAACGACATGGGATTGAATGGTTAAAACGGGCATTATTCCTCCTCCGTTTCTTCGGCCGGAATGTCTTGGCAGCGGTAATAAACGCGATGCGGCAAAAACACGCGGCAAGACCAGTATTTGTGTCCGTCGTAAGCGGGTTCGCGGTTCGTCTTTGCACATTCTTCGCGCGCCATGCGGATGATTTCGTTTTCGTTCGTTGCAAAACCGTTATAGCAAATCGCAACCCTGTCGGGACGCGATTCGCCGACGGTTTGAGGCGATCCCCCTTCGTGTCTGGCGTCTACGAACGGAGCGCACGCCGCCAGTACCGTAATCAATAAAAATAATGTCAAAAGCCGTTTCATTTTCCGCCATTCCTTGAGAAAGGCCTGTATTTTCCCCGAAAAAGCCCGCGTATTCAACAAAGAAATCATTTTTTTTCGTTTTGCAAAGCTATGGTTGATTTTATGCGCCTGTTTCGCTTATGCTTTAAGGAACGCTGATTTTAACGCAAAGGATTCTTCATGATTGCACAAAAACGCCTGCTCACCCGTTGCGATTTCGACGGACTGGTGTGCGCCGCCCTGCTTAAAGAATTGGGTTTAATCGACGAAATCCGCTTTGTTCACCCCAAAGACATGCAGGACGGCAGAATATCCATTTCCAACGGGGACATCACGGCCAACCTGCCCTATGTCGAAGGCGTGTACATCGCGTTCGACCACCACATCAGCGAAAACGCGCGCGTTATCAGCCCGCCCAACTATATCGTTTATCCGAATTCCCCGTCCGCCGCGCGCGTCGTATACGAATATTACGGGGCGGAAAACCGCTTCAAAGACATCCCCGCCGAATTGATGAAAGCCGTCGACAACGCCGATTCGGCACGCTATACGGTCGACCAGATTAAAAATCCGACGGACTGGACTTTGCTGGCGTTCATCACCGACCCCCGCACGGGATTGGGACGGTTTAAAAACTTCCGCATCGGCACTTACGAATTTATGCTCAAACTGGTGGATTTGTGCCGCACGCATCCGATTAACGAAATCTTGAACGATCCCGATGTCAAAGAACGCGTCGATTTGTACTATGAACATCAAGACAAGTTTATCGACCAGCTGAAGCGCTGCACGACCGTTTACAAAAACGTCGCGCACATCAACTACCGCGATCAAGACGTCATTTACGCGGGCAACCGCTTTATGGTGTATGCCCTGTTTCCGCAAATCAACATTTCCGTTCATGAAATTTGGGGCAAAAACCGGCGGAATGTCGTTTTTGCGGCGGGCAAGTCGATTTTCAACCGCACGTCGAAAATGAATATCGGGGAATTCATGCTCCAGTTCCACGGCGGCGGCCACATCGCGGCGGGAACGTGTCAAGTCCCCGTCAAAGACGCCGAACAGGTGCGCGAAGCCATTATCACCGCAATGCGGCAGGACGTCTGACAATGACCGAAAACCGTTTCCGTCTGGTTACCCGCAGTGATTTCGACGGGCTGGTATCGGCGATTTTGCTCAAAGAACTGGATTTAATCGACGACATCAAATTCGTCCACCCCAAGGACGTGCAGGACGGACTGGTTGACATCCGTCAGGGCGACATCATCACAAATCTGCCTTATTCCAAAAACGCGTCGTATGTTTTCGACCACCATATCAGCGAATTGGCTCGCGTCGGCCACAAAAGCAACAGCTATTTGAATCCGAATGCACCGTCCGCCGCCCGTGTCGTATGGGACACTTTCGGCGGAAAAGACCGGTTCAAAAACATATCCGAAGAAATGATGACCGCAGTGGACAAGGCGGATTCCGCGGATTACACCGTTGACGACATTCTGCATCCGACGGGATGGACTTTGCTCAGCTTTATCATGGATTCGCGCACGGGGCTTGGACGTTTTCACAATTTCCGCATTTCAAACTATCAGCTGATGATGAATCTGATTGATTTCTGCCGCTGCCACGACCCGGAAGAAGTCCTTGACATGCCGGATGTCAAAGAACGCGTCGATTTGTATTTTTCCCAACAGGAAAAATTCAAAGAACAGCTGAAACGCCAAACGACCGTTTATAAAAATCTGGCCTACATCGACATGCTGAACGAAGACGTCATTTACGCGGGCAACCGTTTTATGGTGTACGCCCTGTTCCCCGAAGTCAACGTATCCATGCACGCGATGTGGCGCGTCAACGGACAGCGCATCGTGTACGCGGTCGGGAAATCCATTTTCAACCGCACAAACATTATCAATATCGGCGAACTGCTGTTGGGATACGGCGGCGGCGGGCACGCGAACGTCGGCACCTGCCAAATCGATTTGGACAAGGCAGCGCAAGTCAAAGACGAGCTGATTGCCGTTTTGACCGATCCGCAATACACGGAACAGCCGCAAAACTAACAATCATCTGCCGAGGGATTTAAAGCTGGCGTTCATCCGCCGGCGCAACGCTTCGTTTTTCGCGCCGCTGTGCATTTTTCTGACGCCGCCTTCGGCCAGAAACGCTTTAAGCTTCACGCCTTTCAAAGCCTGCAGGTCGGCGGGTTCGACCTGTTTGATATCCGCCAGTCTCGTATTTTCGACACCCGTATCCAGATTTTTGTTCGGAACGGCTTTCAAAAACGCCTGCCGGTCGCCCGTCGACAAATAGTTTTCGGCCGCGCGGATGTACTTCGTGCCGCAGGCAATCGCTTCTTCGGTCAAATCGTTCAAATTTTTATGAACAATTTCGCCCGTTACGGGATGTTTGAATGATTTGAAAGATTCCATCAGCGCCGGAATTTGACGGTCGTTTTGGTAAAAACCGGAAACGGCCAACTTCAACTTTCCGTCCGTGTAATCATCCAGACGGCGCAAAATGCCGCCGACGGTCTGATTTTGTGTTACTTTGCCGACCGCCAGCTGAACCAGCATGCCGCGACGGTAATCGGACGACACGTCGCGGTTGATGTGATACGCCTTTTCATAGTTTTTGCAGAAAAAATCCGCCAGCATGCGGCTGTCGCCAATGTTATGCACGATTTTGCGCAACGGACGGAAATTGTTGAACGTCAGTCCCTTTTCCTGCATAAAATGCACGTCCAGCCAAGTTTCCGCATAGCGATGACGAGCTTTGGCCATATCTTCGCCCTCTTTGGACGTGTTGTTTTCAGGCACTTGCGATCCCGAAACGCTGTACACAAAGGGATGAAAAACCGTATCCGCAGCCATATGCGTCAGATAGCCGAACGCGAAAGCCTGCTTTTTGGCTTTGATTTCCGCGTTTTTTTCGGCGCGCACATCATCCAGCATTGTCACAACAACGGCGCGGGTGTCGTCGCCGAATCCGCCGTGAATTTTGGTCGAAAGCTTTGCCGTCGGACTGTATAAAAAGCTGTCGTGCGAAATCGCCCCCATGTGCAAAGCCGTCGCATTATGCGCCGCCCGTTTTGCCCACGGTTCTTTGGAGCGTTTTAAAATCTCGTCGGCAATGATGACATGTGTCAAATCACGAGGCATAGACTTCCCCCCTTTTTTACCCTTTTGGAAATTATTTTCGTCAAATTTCCGCTAAAAGTCAACGTAAAAAAACAGGCGAAAGTTTTACCTTCCGCCTGCTTTGCTTATCGGAAAAACTTAATCCATGCCCAACGCGCGCTTGTACGTTTCCAGCATGAATTCCTCCTCCTGCCGTTCCATTTCGTCCTGTTTGCGGATTTTTAAAATGGCTTTCAAGGCTTTGACGTCGAAATTGGCAGATTTTGCTTCTTCGAACACTTCCTTGATATCGTTGGCCAAGGCTTTCTTTTCCTCTTCCAACCGTTCAACGCGTTCGATATAGCTCAGCAATCGGGCGGCATCAACGCCGTTTACGTCTTTGACTTCATCGGTCATGGTTCTTCATCCTTATTCTTCGGCGTCTTCGACATCCAGCGGAGCCGCTTCGTTTTTCAAAGATTTCGGAGCGACTTCGACCGCTTTTTTCAAATCGATTTCCGTGCAAAGTCCCAGCAGTACGGGATTGCGCGCCTTGATGTTCGGCATGTTCCAATGCGTTCTGTTGCGGATGGCGTCAATCGAATTGTTCGTCGTCCCCAACAGTTTGCGGATTTGCGCATCGGACAGTTCGGGATGATGTTTCAAAATCCACGCAATCGCGTCGGGTTTGTCCTGACGTTTCGCCATCGGAGTATAGCGCGCCCCTTTGGAACGGACGGACAAAGCGGGCAAATCGCTTTCGTTCAAACGCAGCGACGCTTTCGGATCGGCTTCACAGCGTTTGATTTCCTCGGCGGTCAGCTGGCCGTTGGCAATCGGGCTTTGTCCCATCATGGACGATCCGACGTCACCGTCGGCAATCGCTTGAATTTCCAAGGAATGCATCCCGCAAAAATCGGCAATCTGTTCAAACGTCAAAGCGGTATTGTCGACCAGCCAAACGGCGGTCGCTTTGGGCATAAGAGGTAAAGACATCGAAAAATCCTTTTCTAGGTGTAAAAAACAATGTTTGGCGCAAGGATAGCCCAAAAGCCCCCCTCTCGTCAAAATGTTAATGCAAAAAAATTCAAAAGCCGCTTATTTTTTATCGGCTTGGCGTTCGTCGGTCAGCATCAAATCCGCAGGCCCCTGTTCGGCGGGAATCGGATCGTCCATATGGCGGCAGTTGCCTTCCAAATACGCGCCCTGTTCAATTTCCAGCCGTTCATGCGTGATGTCTCCGTTGACTTTCGCCGTCGTCGCCAGAAAAACGGAGCGAGCGCACAAAACGCCGTTCACGTTGCCGTGGATTTTTGCCACATCCGCCTGTATGGACCCCGTAATCCGCGCGTTGACGCCGACAATCAGCAAACGGCAACGGATGTCGCCCTCAACAACGCCGTCAATATGAATTTCGCCGTCGCTGACAATATCGCCCGTGATTTTCAAATCCGAACTGATAATCGTCGGCGATTTAGGCCGTCTGTCGTTGTTGACCACTTTTGTGCCGCTTTCGTGTTTAACCTTTGAAAACATTTCTTTCCGCCTTCATAAAACTCATCGGATCCACGGCATATCCTCTGACGCGGATCTCGTAATGCAAATGAGAACCCGAACTGCGCCCCGTACTGCCGACCGTTCCTATCTGGTCGCCGGCACGGACGGCGTCGCCTTTTGTGACAAGAATCTTGTCCATGTGGGCGTAGCGCGTTCTGAATCCCAACCCATGGTCTATTTCGACCATATTTCCATACCATCCCCACCGTCCGGCACGGATAACCTTGCCTGGGGCGGTTGTGTAAATCGGTTCGCCCGTCATACCGCCCAAATCGACAGCTTCGTGCCGCGCCGGCACGCCTTGAAACGGATCTTCGCGCGCGCCGAACGGCGATGTGACGCGAATACGGCTGATGGGCTTTCCGATTGGCAAAGCGTTCTGCAATGCCGTTAAATCATATAGTTTGTCCAGCCGCTGATTCAAGCCGATCAAAGCAATATTCAGCCGGTTTTCCTTTCGCGGCATCGGCGCGGGAATAAAAGGCCCCCCAACACCCGTTTTTTCTTTGTCGCGGCGAATCCGGCCCAACAGAGAATCCACACCCAGCCCCGCCGCCTGCAAAGATTTACCGATATCCGTCAATCCGGTTTCAATGGCGCCGATATTTTCATTCGCCACGGACGCCATTTTTCTGAACGCCAGAATTTGCGTGTCCTGCATAGAGGAAACCAGGCTTTCCAACCTGCGCACTTTGCCGCGCAGCATTTCGGAATCCGCCATCGCCAGATCGCGCTGCAGACTTGCTTCGGACAGTTTCGCTTCTGCCGAAACGGGCAGCCGCGCGATTTCAATCAGCCGCGTTCTGACGGCATCGGTCTGCGCCAACAACAAAGCGCGGCGTTCCCGCCCCTCATCAATTCCGTTAAGTTCCGCAACATCGTTCGCTTCATCGTCTGGCTGTTTTTTCCGAACAACGGAAACGGCGGGAACGTTTGTTTCACGCAATCTGTCCAATTCGGCATAACTTGAATTCAATTCACCGGATATTTTTTCAAAGTAATCGTTCAGCGCATTGACTTCGCCAATCAAAGTCTGATAAGCCCGCGTCGCGGCGCGCGCGCGTTCGTCTTGCTGCGACAGCAGCCGCGCCGTATTGAAATAACACCCCGACGCGAACACGCCCCACAGTCCCAAAACGACCAGCGTTCCGGCAACCGCCGCCTGCATGCCCGCGGAAATGCTGAAACATCTGACATCCGCATCCGTGCGAATCAAAATTTCCCGCGGCTTGAACCAGCGGCGGAACAATGACGGTTTATGATTTGACGTTTCTTTGTCCACAGTCGCAAGAATCCTTTTTGTCTTTTTAAAAAGCATACTATATGATACAAGCGTTTTAAAACTTTTTTTTATCGGAAGGCAAAAAATGACCGCAAAAACAAAAGCCGCTTTTATTTTGGGAACATGGTTCGGATCGGGCAAAGCCCCCGTTGCATCGGGAACATTCGGATCGCTGGCGGCTCTGCCGTTCGGGTGGGCGCTGATGCATTACACGGGATTGACGGGATTGCTGGCCGCCGCCGTCATTGTCTACTTTATCGGTGTTTGGGCGGCAAAAACCGTTATGGACGAACTGAAAGTCGAAGACCCCGGACTGATTGTCATTGATGAAGTGGTCGGTCAATGGCTGGCTTTGGCGACCGCGCCGATGACGTTTGCGGGCTGTATGGCGGCGTTTTTCTTTTTCCGCCTGTTCGACATCACAAAGCCCTACCCCGCCTGCTGGGCGGATTCAAAGCTGCACAGCGCGACGGGCGTGATGCTGGACGATGTATTTGCGGGCATTTACGCGGCAATCGCCGTTTTTCTGACGTTCAAATACATCCCTTTGCCGTTCTGATTACTCCGTTCCTTCCAGAATGATGTAATCGCCGTCCTGCCCCATGTTCAGCATGGCGCGGGCGGATTCTTCCAGCATGTCCGCGTCAATGCTTTGCGGGGACAGCATGCGGACTTTCTGCTCCATTTCCGCGCGGCGCAAAGCGATTTCATCGGCGACTTGTCTGGCAACGGCGATTTCCTGCTTCAGTTCAAACATGCGGCGCACCCCGCGTTCGCCGTTGACCGCGTGCCAGCCGAAATAAAACGTCAGCACCAGCCAAAACAAAGGCGATAAAACATGCCGCGTCCTGCGGCGGATTTCACGAATCAAGCGCGGCATTATTTTTTCTTTCGCATTGCTTCCGCACCGTTGACAACGTCCAGCAGTTCTGTGGTGATGTTTTCCTGCCGCATCTGCTGATACTGCAGATTCATCGCTTCCAAGTTTTCATCAATGTTCTTTTCCGCCGCCTGCATTGTCGTCAGCCGCATGTGGTGTTCGGCTGAAAGCGCCTCCGTAATTGCGGTGGACAGCTCGATAAGCAGGCGTTCTTTGAGCAAAGCTGAATAAATCTTGGCGGGCGGCAGAGTGTACGTCGGCAAATTGCGTCCGGGCCAGCCGCGTTTTTTCAAGCGCTCCATCCACTCCGTCCTCAGCGGCATCAGCAGCGTTTCCGTCGCGGACACGCTGACCCCGCGCTTTTCGCTGTAAAAGACGTAAACATGCGTCACATGATGCGTGTGCATGTACTTGTCCGCCGTTATCAGAACGGAAGCCGCCGTTTTGCTGACCGCCTTGACCGAATTGGACACGGGGTATCCTTCGGTCACGTTCCGCTTGTCGCGCACCAGCTGACCGATAATCTGCCGTCCGACGGCGATAAAGTTCACTTGGTCAAGCGCAAAGCCTTTCTTGCGCAAAAAATCCTGCGCGTACTGCACGACTTCGCGGTTCATTTTGCCGACCAGCCCCGTATCCGACCCGATGACAATCGCCAGAGCGCGGCGCGTTTCGGGTTTCATATAAGGGTCGCGGGGAATCTGCAAATCGCCGTTTTTCATCAAAGCGACAACCCCCAAATTGATGGTGCGGCCGTATTCAATCAACGATTTCAGCGCCGTGTCGTACTGAATGATGCTGACGGCGGACAGCGATTTCATCGTTGAAACGATGGATCGCAAATCGTTGGTCGTTTTGATGCGTTTTTGCAGCCCCTCGATATCCATTCTACACCTGCTTTGCCGTCACAATGTGTTCGTTAATCAAAGCCGCGCGAATATCGTCCGCCAACGTTTTTTTGCGTTCGGGTGACAGTTTTTCGCGGCGAAGAATCGCGTCCGACATGTCTTTGTGCTTGGTTTTCATCAGCGACGCGATAACGCGGTACGCCTTTTCGCGCGAATCGTCCGCCACGTTGTCCAGCAAGCCTTCGGTCGTCGCGAACAAAATCGCGATTTGTTCCACGACGGGAACGGGCGCGAACTGCTTTTGCTGCATCACGGCGCGGATTGCCCGCCCGCGCTTCAGCTGGCGTTCCGTTTCCGCATCCAAGTGCGAACGGAACTTTGCAAAGCTTTCCAATTCCTCAAACTGCGAAAACGCCAGCTTCAAAGGACCGACCAACGCGCTGTAAGCGGGCAGCTGCGCGTCGCCGCCCACGCGGGACACCGAACGCCCCGTGTCGATAGCGGGCAGAATGCCCTTTTGAAACATCGGCGAAGACAAATAAATCTGCCCGTCCGTAATGGAAATGATGTTCGTCGGAATGTACGCGGACATATTTTGCGCTTCGGTTTCCACAATCGGCAAAGCCGTCAAGGAACCGCCGCCGAATTCGGGCTTCAAGCGCGTCGAACGTTCCAGCAGGCGCGAATGAATATAGAAAATATCGCCGGGGAAAGCTTCGCGTCCGGGGGGACGGCGCAGCAGCAGCGACAGTTCGCGGTACGCGCGGGCATGCGCGGTCAAATCATCGTAAACGACCAGAACGTCCTTGCCCTTTTCCATAAAGTATTCGCCGATAGCCGTCGCCGCGTAAGGGGCGATGTACTGCATCCCCGCCGTTTCGTCGCCCGACGCCGCCACGACAATCGTGTTTTTCATCACGTCGTATTTTTTCAAGTTGTCGACAACGCGGGCAATCGCCGTACCGCGCTGTGCGATTGCGCAGTAAATGCAAATCACGCCCGTGTTTTTCTGGTTGATAATCGCGTCAATCGCCAAAGCGGTTTTCCCCGTCTGGCGGTCGCCCAAAATCAGTTCGCGCTGTCCGCGGCCGATGGGCGTAAAGGAATCAATCGCCTTAATCCCCGTTTGCAAAGGAACCGCCACGGGGGCGCGCGCCATAATCGGATAGGCTTCGCGTTCGATTTTGCGGCGGTTGACGGTTACAATGCGTCCCGCATCGTCCAAAGGATTGCCCAGCGGATCGATGACGCGCCCCAACAGGCGTTCGCCGACGGGTACGTCGACAACGCGCCCCGTGCGATGCACGCGGTCGCCCGCCTTGATTGAATCGGGATTGTTCAAAAACACAACGCCGACGGAATTTTCGGCCAAAGTGAATGCCAGCCCCATGACGTCGTTCGGGAACATCAGCAGTTCCTCCATTTGAACGTTGTCCAAACGGGACACTTCCGCCGTTCCGCCCGAAACGGACGAAACGGTGCTGATTTCCTCGACACCGACCTTGGCGGACTGTTTGTCAATCGTGTCCTGAACAACGGAAAAGGCGTCTTTTACGGTATCTAAAATCATGGGGTCCCCCGTTTTTTATGCGTTTTCCTCGCGTCCCAGACGCAAAGTCATATTTTCCAGCGCTTCATCGA
Source organism: Alphaproteobacteria bacterium UBA6411 (assembly GCA_002438565.1). Classification (GTDB taxonomy): domain Bacteria; phylum Pseudomonadota; class Alphaproteobacteria; order CAAGCB01; family CAG-977; genus UBA2903. The sequence goes on from DJPN01000022.1 coordinate 39,230, forward strand.
CTTTTGCCGTAAAGGTGTTCAAATAATCGTCCAAATTCCACGACACGACATTGCCGTTGACCGAAAATTCAACCCCGCACAGCAGGCGCGGATTGACATCGAATTCGACCTCGGTATCGTCATCCAAATCCAACACTTCCGTCAGCATTTGCGTCAAACCGTTTTTCGCTTCGGCGGTCAGTTCTTCGGAGGTCGACACGCGCAAAGGCGCTTTTTGCCCTTCCGCGCTCAAGACTTTTTTGTCTTTGGACGGCATATCGCGCAACTGTTCCTTGAATACGGAAACAAAGCGTTCCTCCAATTCTTCGTTTGCCATGCGTTTGAACGCTTTGCGCGCGAATTCCAGAAAGTTCGCAACGACGGTTTGACGGATTTCGTTGGTCATCACGGCTTTTTCACGATCGAATTCCTGTTGAAGAAGCAGCTTCTTTTCCAGAATTTCGGCGCGCGCATCCTGTTCCAGTTGTTTACGCAAAGCGGCGGCTTCATCGCGGGCTTCGTTCAAGATTTGCGCTTTTTCAGCGTCGATTTCCTGATAACGCTTGTTCAAATCCGTCAGCTTGCGTTCGGCTTCCGCCGACAGGTCTTCGGCGTTTTTGACTTCGTCCGCAATATGCTTTTCGCGTTTCGCAATGGCGGCCAGCAAAGGCTTGTACAGGAATTTGTACAACGCCCACGCCAGCACCGTAAAGTTGACGATTTGCGCCAAAATGGTGGTGTAATCTATTGACATGTCCTTTATCCTTTCAAAAGGGGCAAAGGCTTATTTCGCAACGGTCGAAATCGCGTACTGCCAGAACGGGTTGGCGAACAGCAAAATCATCGCGACGACAAAGCAGTAAATGCCAGACGTTTCGACAATCGCCAAAGAAATGAACATCGTGCGGGAAATCGAACCGGCTTCGTCGGGCTGCTGCGCCAAAGACGTCAAGCCGGACGCCACCGCGTAACCTTCCGCCAAACCTGCCGCGGACGCGCCGACGCACAGACAGAACCCCGCCGTAAAAATCGAAATGGAACCCAAAATAGCGACTAAATCCATAATACAGTCCTCCTGTTATTTTTCTAAAGTTTCAAGTGCTTGTTTTTTATCTTGAACGGCGGGCGGTTCGTCTTCATCGCCGTGAACGGACGAAACGTACATCAGCGCCAGCATTGCGAAAATGTAAGCTTGAATCATCCCCGTGAACAGCCCGAACACCTGCATCGGCAAAGGCAGAATGAACGGCACCAGCATCAGGCAAACCGAACCGATGATGACGCCCGACAACACATTGCCGAACAAACGGACGGCCATCGCGCCCGTCGACGTCAGTTCGCTTAAAACGTTGAACGGCAGCATCGCGGGCGACGGTTCGATGTATTTTTTCAGATACTTTTTCAATCCCGCGTCCTTAATGCCGAAAAACGGAATCCCGAACAGCACCATGACCGCCAAAGCCCCCGTCGTGGACAGCGACGCCGTCGGCGATTTGAATTCGGGAACCAAAGTCAACAAATTGCACGTCAGAATGAACAAAAACAGCGTCCCGATGAACGGCAGATACGTCATCGCCCTGTTTGCTTTCGTCATTTCGCTGATTTGTCCGTAAATGGCTTTGACCATGACTTCCATCGCGGTTTGCCAGTGGGATACTTTGTCGCCCGTCTTTAAATTGCGTGTCGCCAGAAACGACACCAGCATCAGCACCGCCATCACAATCCACGTCGACGCAATCGTCCAGTTGACGGGAAAGTTGAAATACGGCATCACAAAAGCGATTTGCCGATCGTAAACTTCTAACATGCGGGTTTCTCCTTTGCCCTCAGTTGTTTTTTAACCGTGCGGACGATGACGAAACGGGCGATGAACAGCCCGACGACGCCCGACAGCAAAACCTGTTCGTCGTAACGCGTCAAAACAAACAATCCGCCAATCAGTCCGACGGAACGCGCCAGCCAGCTGAAAAACAGAAAACGTTTTTTGTTTTCAACGGCTTTCAAGCGCATGACCGACCAAAACAGCCCGCCGAAATACAGCGCGCCCATCACCGCGCCCGCGACCAAACCGATTGAAATCGAAACGGGATTCAAGTTCATTGTTCCCCCTCGTCTTCTTCGGCTTCGCGAGCCTTGGCGTCGGCGTCATCCTCCGCCCGTTCGACCAAAGCGTTGCGGCGGTTTTGTTCCTTTTGCGCGCGGTCGATTCCCTCGCGCTTCAGCCATTGCCAAGCACTGACTAAGCCGACCAGAAATCCCAGCAGCAGAAAGTTCAGCGTCCACGACACCGACGCGACTTTGTGATTCGCGTCCATCCACCGCCCCAGCATCACGCCCAGAAAAGTCGGAATCGGAATGTTCCAGCCCAGCGCGCCCAGAAAAGCCAGCCCCATGGCGGGTTTGAAAGCGTCTTTGTCCGTTTTGTTGACCAAGTGACGCGACGCGCGGCGCGCCAGCCGTTCCGCCAAAGCGTTTTCGGTTTTCATCTGTTCTTTTTTGGCAAGTTCCAAATTCATAAAGTTATCCTTTCAGCTGATCGGGCTGATTGTTGATGTTGCGCATCACGACGGCGCGGGTCAAACCGACCTCCAGCCGCGCCATGGCGGCGTTGACGGTTTTGCGGCTTTCCTCGTCCTTTTTGAATTCTTCCTTGATTGTGCGGGACAATTCTTCCAGATTGTCGCTGACGACGGCGCGGCGCACGGACAGCAGAACGGTCGCGTTGTCCTTGACCAAAATGCCGCTGTCGCAAGCCATGAAAACCTCGCATTCGGGATGTTCGGCGGGCGTGTAGGACGCAATCCCCGGCACGATGACGGTCACAAAGTCCGCATGTTTGGGCAAAAAGGTAAACGACCCGTCCAAAGCCTCGAAACGGACGCGTGTAACCTGTTCGTCAACGACAATGCCTGCGGGGGTTAGGGTTTTCAGCCTCATGCCGCGTGTTCCGCCTCCTTGAGCTGTCTGGCTTTTTCTATCGCGTCGTCAATCGTGCCGACCATATAGAACGCGTTTTCGGGCAAATCGTCGACCTCGCCCGACAAAATCTTTTCACATCCCGTCAGCGTGTCGTCCAGTTCGACGGATTTGCCGTCCATACCCGTAAAGTGTTTGGTCGTAAAGAACGGCTGAGTCAGAAAACGTTCCAGCTTGCGCGCTTTCATCACGGTCTTTTGGTCGTTTTCGGGCAGTTCGTCAAAGCCCAGCATCGCAATGATGTCTTTCAATTCCTCGTATTCCGCCAAAGTGCGGCGAACGGCGGTCGCGACTTTGTAGTGGCGTTCGCCGACGGTCAAAGGCGTCAGCATGTTCGACCCCGACGCCAGCGGATCAACCGCGGGATACAAGCCCTGCGACACGCGCGCGCGGGACAGAACGATGTTGGACGACAAGTGCGCAAACGTATGGCTTGCCGACGGGTCGGTCAAATCGTCCGCGGGGACGTACACGGCTTGAATCGAGGTAATCGCCCCCGTTGCCGTCGAAGAAATGCGTTCCTGCAGCGACGCGATGTCGGTCGCCAAAGACGGCTGATAGCCCACGCGCGACGGCATCTGCCCCATCAAAACGGAAATCTCGGACCCCGCCTGCACGAAACGGAACACGTTGTCAATCAGCAGCAAAACGTCCTGTTTTTTTTCGTCGCGGAAGTATTCCGCCATCGCCAAAGCCGCATGCGCCACACGGAAACGGATGCCCGGCGCTTCGTTCATCTGGCCGAACATCATGATTGTTTTGTCCAGCACGCCCGCGTCGCGCATTTCGCGATACAGCTGTTCGCCTTCGCGGCAGCGTTCGCCGACCCCGCAGAACAGGGACACGCCTTCGTAGCGGCCGACCATGTTGTTAATCATTTCGGTAATCAGAACGGTTTTGCCCACGCCCGCGCCGCCGAACAAGCCCGCTTTTCCGCCACGTTCCATCGGGGCAAGCAGGTCAATCGCCTTAATCCCCGAAACGAAGACTTTGGAATCCACGCTGCGGCGCGCCAAAGGCAAAGAATGGTTGTGAATGGGACGGCGTTCCGTTTCGCCGATATCCGCGCCGCCGTCAATGGTATTGCCGAACACGTTGAACATTCTGCCCAAAATCTTGTCCCCGACGGGAACGGTCAGCATGTGTTCGGTATCGACGACCTCCTGCCCGCGCGCCAAACCGCGGGTCGGTCCCATCGCCAAAGCGCGGACGGTCTGTCCGTCCAAATGCGCCTGCACTTCCAGCACCAAATCGCCGACGCGCAGCTCGTTGAACACGGCGGGCAGCAAATCGGGAAAGGATATGTCGACGACGCTGCCTTGAATGGCGTGAATACGACCTGTGTTGCGGGGTGTTTCCTGTTCTGTCATCGTGTATCCTTTTCGTGTAGAGCACTTTATTTAAAAAGATGCCTGTTTTTCGCCGATTGTTCAACCTTTATTTTCGGGAATTGACGGCGGCAAAGACGGCGGAGATTCGGGTTCCGCTGCGGGTTCGGGAGCGGGCGGCGCCGAATGGGTCATCATGGACGCGGGCATTTTGGGCATGCCGACGCCGACTTTTCCCAATGTCGATTTAAAGCCCTTGATAACGGGAATTTTAATCCGCTTGACGGGCGCCGCGTCGGGATTGGGCACGCTGTTTTGCTGGCGCGCAGCCTGCATTTGAGCGCGCTTCCACGCGGGCAAATCCTCGTCTTCGTTGCCCGTTTCGTTCAGTTTGAACGTCGGCGGAGGAGGCGGACGATCATCCACGTTGTCATCCATTTTTGCTTCGACGGTAACGGCTTCCTCGATTTGTTTGTTCTGCTCTTCGGGCGACAAAACGACGATTTCGACGCCTTTTTTGTCCTTGGGGCGAACGATTTTGACCAAATCGTCTGGACCGACTTTGTCATACATCATCAAAACCGCCAGCGGGTTTTCGATATGGTGCTGAATCAAGCGTTTGATTTCACGCACGCCGTTTTTGGCGATAAAGACTTCGTCCGCAAACCATTTGCGCGCTTCCAAAGTCAGTTCCGCGCGAATGTTCACGGCCTTGGCGCGCTTGACGAATTTATTCAAGTGAATGTCCACGATTGCCAGCAGGTTTTCCTCCGCCAATCCGTGGAACGGAATGATGTCGTCAATACGGGCAAGGAATTCGGGACGCAGGTTTTTGCGCAAAAACTCCATACGCTGATAACGCGGCAGGTTCGCGCCCAAGTTCGACGTCATAATCACCACCGTGTTGCGGAAATCGACCGTCAAACCTTTGCCGTCCGTCAAACGCCCTTCGTCCAACAGCTGCAGCATCAAGTTCAAAATTTCGCTGTGCGCTTTTTCCATTTCGTCGAACAAAACCACTTGATAAGGGCGCAAACGCACGGCTTCGGTCAAAACGCCGCCCTGCTCGAACCCCGGAGTCCCCGGAGGAGGACCCAGCAGACGCTGAACGGACACTTTTTCCATGTATTCGGACATATCCAAGCGCAGCAAAGCCGTTTCGTCGTCAAACATAAATTCGGACAGCGCTTTGGCCAATTCGGTTTTACCGACGCCCGTCGTACCGATGAACAGGAACGTTCCCAGCGGACGGTTCGGATCCTGCAATCCCGACTTCATACGTCTGACCGCGCCCGAAATGACGGAAATCGCTTCGGGCTGGCCGATAACGCGCCGCCCCAGAAAGTTTTCAAGGTCAATAAGGCGTTTTTTGTCCTCGGCATCGACCTTGTCCATCGGAATCCCCGTCCATGCGGAAATGATGTTCGCGACGTGCTGTTTGTTCAAAACGGTATCGGTCGTTTTCTTTTCGTCCAAATCCATCATCAAGCCCGTTGCGGCTTCGTCCAGCAAGTCAATCGCCTTTTCGGGGAACAGACGGGACTTGACGTAACGCCCCGCCATTGAAACGGCGTTCTGCACGATTTCGTCATCAATTTGGATTTTGTATTTTTCCGCCAGACGCTTGCCCACCCCGCGCAGAATGTCCGTCGTTTCCGCGGGCGTCGGTTCTTCGACGTACATGGTTTGCAGACAGCTCATCAAATCGGGGTCTTGTTCGATATACTGCTTAAAAGCGTTCAGTTCGGCTTCGACAACGCATTTGATTCCGCCGTCAAGGACTTTCGGCTTCAAAAACTTGGGAATTTCGGGGTTGCCGTTCGGCGTGCGCGCCAGAAAGCCCAAGTCGTTGATGTACAAAATCATCTGATCGCCCGCAGCCTGGATTTGCTGGAACGCTTCTTTCAAGTGTTCCTCGTATTCCGCCTGTGTTTTGGAATCAATCATCATCGTCGCGATGTCGACGCCGACCAGCTTGCGCCCCTGCAGTTTCGGCGGCACGCGGTTTTCCGCCAGCGCTTTGGCGAAACCTTCGACAATCGACGTTTTGCCGATGCCCGTCGGCCCCAGCAGCATGGGGTTGTTTTTCGTGTCGCGCAGCAAAATGTGCATCACGCGGCGCTGTTCCTTTTCGCGTCCGATGACCAGCTTCAGCGTGCCGTTTTTGGCTTTTTCGGTATAGTCGACAATATAGCTCACGCAAAAACCTCCCCCGTAAAAGCGCAATGCGTCGCGCCCGTCATCAGAATATCTCCGTTGTCGTCCAGTTCAATCACCAAAGACCCGCCGTCCATTTTGATTTCGGCTTTGCGCGCGCTCAGCCCCCGCCGCACCGCCGCCGTCAAAGTCGCGCACGCCCCCGTGCCGCAGGCTTCGGTAACGCCCGCGCCGCGTTCCCATACCCGCATGCGGACAAGGTCGGGCTTGACGACCTGCGCGAATTCGACGTTCACGCGTTCGGGAAACATCGGATGCGTTTCGACAAAGCTTCCCCACTTTTCAACGTCAAAGTTTTCGACATCGTCGACAAAGAAAACGGCGTGCGGATTGCCCACCGACACGCAGCACGGTTCGGGCAGTTCTGCGGAAACGCCTTTAACCGCCAGAGTGTCTTGAGTTTCGGCAATCGGAATTTCGTCCCAATTCAAGCGCGGCTTGCCCATATTGACGGAAGTCAGCCCGTTTTCCGCGCGCCAAGCTTTCAACAGCTTGCCGTCGGGAGCTTCCATTGTCAGCGAATCGACGCCCTTTTCATCCATCAGCAGCTTTGCCGTGCAGCGCGACCCGTTGCCGCACGCGCCCGCCGACGACCCGTCCGCGTTGAAAAACAGGATTTTAACATCGGCTTTGTCCGACGGTTTCAGCACGATTAACTGGTCAAAGCCGACGCCCGTTTTGCGGTTGCCTATCGCTTTGATTTCGTCGGGCGTCAAATCGACGCCGCGCATAATCACGAAATCGTTGCCCAGCCCGTCCATTTTGATAAAGGGGATTTTTTTCATAAGCTCAAATTTCCGATGCGTTCCAAAGCTTTCAAAGTGTTTTCGCGCGTTCCGAACGACGTCAGGCGGACATAGCCTTCGCCGCACGCGCCGAAACCGCTGCCCGGCGTGCAGACCAGCTGAGCGTCGTGCAGCAGTTTTTCAAAGAACATCACCGACGTCATTCCCATCGGGGTCGCCAGCCAGATATACGGCGCGTCCTTGCCGCCGTAGACGGTAAAGCCTTTTGCCTGCAAGCCCTCGCGAATCAAGCGCGCGTTTTCCATATAGTAGTCGGTCATCGCCTTGACTTCGCGTTTGCCCTCGTCGGAAAACACGGCTTCGGCGGCGCGCTGAATAACATACGCCACGCCGTTGAATTTCGTGCAGTGACGGCGGCTCCACAGCGGGTTCAGCTCGACTTCCGCCCCCGACGGCGCCATTGCTTTCAACGCGTGCGGCACGACCATATAAGCGCACCGAACGCCCGTAAAGCCCGCCGTTTTGGAAAACGACCGCAGTTCAATCGCGACTTCTTTCGCGCCGTCGATTTCGTAAATGCTGTGCGGAATGCTGTCTGTGCGGATGTATTCCTTGTACGCGGAATCGAAGATGATGACCGCTTTGTTCTGTTGGGCGTAACGCACCCATTGGGTCAATTCCTCTTTGGTCATGACTGACCCCGTCGGGTTGTTGGGCGAACACAGATAAATCAAATCGCACGCCGTTTTGGGCAAAGCGGGCGAAAATCCCGATTCGCGCGTGCAGGGCAAAAACGTCAAAGAACGCCCCGCCATGATGTTCGTGTCGCGGTAAACGGGATAAACGGGGTCGGGAATGGCGACTTTCGCCGTCGTGTCGAAAATTTCCTGAATGTTGCCGACATCGCATTTGGCGCCGTCGGATACGAAAACCTCGTCCGCCGCGATATCGATGCCGCGCGCTTTGTAGTCGTTGTCGACAATCGCTTGGCGCAAAAATTCGTAGCCCTGCTCCGGACCGTAGCCGCGCATGGTTTCGACCGCGCCCATTTCGTCGGCGGCTTTGTGCATCGCCTTGATGCAGGCGGCGGGAATGGGCTGCGTTACGTCGCCGATGCCCAGACTGATAACCTCGGCCGCGGGGTTTTGTTCCTTGTACGCCTTGATTTTGCGGGCGATTTCTTGAAACAGATAGTTGGCGGACAAATCAAAATAATGAGGGTTTGCTTTAATCATTTTTTGCACCTTAAATCAATCAAGCGTTTTTCAAAACAGGGGCGTCATAGACCTGCTGCGGTTCGCCGTCGGCGTCCAGCTCGCACACCAGAATTTGGGGGGATTGTTCGATTTTTTCGCGAATGGCATCGGGAATATGCTCCAGCGAAATCCGCGGCGTGTCGGCGGAACGGAACAAAAAAGCGTCCGAATTCTGCAATGTGAAAAACGGGTCTTTCGCCAAGCCCCCGATTCCGCTGAACATTAAAACGGGTTCGTCCCCGTCGTTGGTCGTAAAATCATAATCCCGCAATTTAATGACAGTCATTTTACCGTCCTTTATCCTTTAACTTTTCAAGCAGTTCAGTCTAATCGAATTTTTCCCCCTTTGCAAAGGATTAAGTAACAAAAACGGCACGGCGCGCAAGCAAGGCTTGTTCGGTGTTTTTTTTATTTGAAAGATCACCGTCTGTTTTGTAAACTGGCTTTGTCCGCGCAAAATCGGTTTGTGCGGAAAGTGCCTTAGCGGGTGCGGAGCCGTGAGAAAGCTCTAATGTTGTTCGGCGTGGGTATGCGTCGTAATTCGTGTTGTTTAAGTACGAACACGAAAAAGTATCCCCGAATCTGTTTATGGTTCGGGGGGCTTTCGGCGTATGTTCAAAAGTCCCGATTTGAATCGGATAACTTTAAAGGTCGAAAGGGTCTTGTAACAACATTATGACTTTCTCAACTCCCCGAACCGCTTTAGGGCGGTTTTTGGGGATTTTTTATGGCTAAAGCAACAGGAAACGCAAAACTGCACCAAGCGCAACACAATGGAAACGATGAATATTACACGCAACTGTCCGATATAGAAAACGAACTGAAACACTATAGAAACTTTTTCAACGGAAAAACCGTTTTCTGCAACTGCGACGACCCGTATGAAAGCAATTTTTTCAAATACTTCGCTTTGAATTTCAATGCACTGGGTTTGAAAAAACTAATCGCGACCTGCTATTCGGCATCGCCCGTTATGGGGCGGGAACTGCCGTTGTTTGACAGAATGAACGGGAAAAAAGCGTACAAAATCGAAATTACCGAAGTAATTGACACGAATAACGACGGCGCGGTCGATTTGTCCGATGTTGAATATTTGATAAAACACGGGAAAAACACTTTAAGCGTTTTGGAGGAAAACGGTGATTTTCGCTCAGCCGAATGTGTTTATTTATTGAATCAAGCCGATATTGTCGTAACAAATCCTCCGTTCAGCCTGTTTCGGGAATATGTTGCACAACTGATTGAATTTAAAAAAGAATTTTTAATTGTCGGCAACAAAACGGCAATTACTTATGCCGAAATTTTCAAATTGATAAAAGAAAATAAAATTTGGTTGGGATATACCCCGAAAATTAAGCGTTTTCGAGTCCCTGATTATTACGAGGGAAAACTGATTTCAAAAGAAAGTGACGGGAAAAAATACGCAAACAATGTCGGAAATGTTTCGTGGTTCACAAACTTGGACGTTTCTATCAGAAATGAAAAAATTGTTTTGTATAAAAAATACATTCCGGAGGAATATCCGAAATACGACAATTACGACGCGATTAACGTGGATAAAGTCGCTGACATTCCAGTCGATTACGACGGCGTGATGGGCGTTCCGATTACTTTTTTGGACAAGTACAACCCGAACCAATTTGAAATCGTCAAATTCAGAAAAGGAAACAATGAACGGGATCTGTCAATCAACGGAAAATGCCCGTTTTTCCGCATTTTAATCAAAAGGAAAAAATCATGAAAATCGAACTGCATCAAATCACCATCCGCGACGTTTTCAACGGTTATCGAAACAATGACGAAAACGGCGTCGTCGGATACGGCGGAAAGCTGAACATCCGCCCGCCGTATCAGCGCGAATTCGTCTATGACGACAAAAAGCGAAACGCCGTTATCGAAACGGTTTTCAAGGGTTTTCCGCTGAACGTGATGTACTGGTCGAAAAACGCCGACGACACTTTTGAACTGCTGGACGGACAGCAAAGAACGCTGAGCCTGTGCGCTTACGCCAACGGGGACTATTCGTTTAACAGCAAATATTTTCACAACCTGACGGAAACGGAAAAAAATCAGATTCTGGATTACCCGCTGATGATTTATGTTTGCACGGGCAACGACAAAGAACGGCTGGACTGGTTTAAAACAATCAACATCGCGGGTGAAAAACTGACCGACCAAGAATTGCGCAACGCCAATTACACGGGAACTTGGCTGACCGATGCCAAGCGACATTTCAGCAAAACGAATTGCGCCGCTTACAACTTAGCAAGCAAATATATGAACGGTTCGCCGATTCGGCAGGATTATTTGGAAACGGTGCTGCGCTGGATAAGCGCGGACAATATCGAAGACTATATGGCGCAACATCAAAACGCCCCGAACGCAATCGAGTTGTGGCTTTATTTTCAAAGCGTCATCGCTTGGGTTCAAGCCGTTTTTCCGAAATACCGCAAGGAAATGAAAGGGCTCGACTGGGGGCGGCTGTACAATTCGTTTGGGAATCAAAACTTTGGCAACTTTGAAGCGCAAATTGCAAATTTGATGGAAGACGAAGACGTTTCCAACAAAAAAGGCATTTACGAATATCTGCTGTCGGGCGACGAACGGAAATTAAGCTTGCGCACGTTTTCGGACAAAATGAAACGCGAAGCTTACGAACAGCAAAAAGGAATCTGCCCCAAATGCGGGCAACATTTTGAATTTGAAGAAATGGAAGGCGACCATATCGTTCCGTGGAGCAAAGGCGGACATACAACGGCTGGCAATTGTCAAATGCTGTGCCGCCGCGACAACGGAATCAAATCCAACCGTTAAGACATTAAAGATGAGATATTGAATATAAAAACGGCTCCGTAAAAAAAACGGAGCCGCTTGAATTTGCTAAACCGCTTATTAGCGCGAACGCATGCGGTTCGCAATCGCCGCCTGAACGGCTTTGTTGGGTTCCGCTTTCTTTTCGGCGGAAACGTCGCGATGGGTCATGCCGCCGCTCGGATTGCCGAAAGCCGCATACAATTCGCCCGCTTCTTTCCAGAACGATTTTTTGGGTTCATCCTTTTTCGGTTCGGCTTTGGCGGGTTCGGCCGTTTTTGCCGTTTCCTGTGCGGGAACGTCGCGGTGCGTCATACCGCCGCCCGGATTACCAAAAGCCGCGTACAATTCGCCGGCTTCTTTCCACAGGGATTTTTTGGGTTCGGCTTTTTCCTTTTTGGGTTCGGCCTTGGCTTCGGGAGCTTTTTCAGCTTTGTCCGCCGGCATATCGCTGTGCGTCATGCCGCCGCTCGGATTGCCGAAACGGGCGTACAAATCGGCGACTTTGCCCCAGAACGATTTTTTTTCTTCCATAACGCTTCTCCTACCAGAAAATCTGTTGAATTTTCTTTATCCTTGCACGTTTTTTCCTTTTTGTCAATTTTTTCTTCTAAAAAAGACAAAAAAGTTTTTACGCTTTAACAGCGACCTCGTAAGCGCGTTCAATCATATCCATAACGTCGTCTTCGGACGTTTCTGCGTTTTCCGATTTGGCATAAGCGGTCAAAGCTTTGTCCAACATGTCAATGCTTTTCAAAACATTGGTTTCAATGACCAGAATTTTGGAAACGCCCGCCAAGTCTTTCATCACGTCTTCGTCGATTTGCGTCAGCAGAATGTCGCCCTTCGGAGAACGTTGGAAATGCAGGGTTGTCGCGTCTTTTTTCGTCAAAACGGGTTTTTCCGGCTCGCCTTCAAACGCGGGCAAAAACACGGAAATCATCCCCGCTTCGTTTTTTACAAACTGAGGGGACGGCAATTCGTTAATATCCATTTTCAAACTCCTTCGGTTGAATTTTTAACCAAGTATACAAAAAAGCCCTTGTCGAAACAAGGGCTTTTCGTCATCCGAATGTTTAACCCGCGTGTTCAAACGGGTTGACGTTTTCGTTGTGGCTTTCCATCGTTTTGCGGATGTCCAGATACATCAGCACGGGCATCGCGACGTAAATCGACGAATACGTGCCGACGATAATGCCCCACAGCATAATCAAGGCAAAGCCCTGCAGCACCGAACCGCCCATGAACAGCATCACAACCAGCATGATAATGGTCGACATGCCCGTCAGCAAAGTGCGCGGCAACATTTCGTTGGTTGTTTTGTTAATCATTTCGTCAATCGGCATTTTGCGGTATTTGCGCAGATTTTCGCGCATGCGGTCATAGGAAACAATGGTGTCGTTGACGGAAAATCCCGCCAGCGTCATCAGTCCCGCGATAATCGTCATGTCGAAATCCAGCCGGAACACGGAAAACAGACCGACGGCAATGATGATGTCGTGAATCAGCGACAGCATTGTTCCCAGCGCGAATTCCCATTCAAAGCGCGTCCAAACATAGGCGGTAATCATCAGTCCCGCCAGAATGACCGCCCAAATGCAGTTGCGGATAAGCTCCGCGCCCACACGGGGGCCGACCATTTCAACGCGGCGGATGGTATATTCGTCGCCCAGTTTTTCACGAATGACGGACGAGATTTTCATCTGTTCCTTTTCATTGTCGCCGCGTCCCAAAGCGGTAATCAAAGCTTCCGTTCCCTGTTCGCCGACAGGCTGCAAATCGACGCCGAGATCGTCCAGTTTCGCGCGCAGATCTTTCATGTCGATTTTCTGTTCGGCTTGGACTTCCATCAATACGCCGCCCTTAAAGTCGATGCCCAAATTCATGCCTTGGGTGCAAATCGACACAATCGACACAATCATCATCAACAGCGAAAACACAAATGCGATTTTGCGCGCGCCGATAAAGTTAATGTGCGTCGGTTTAATGAAATAATGAATCAGTCTAGGCATTTCACATTCTCCTTACACATTGATTCTTTGCGGCTTTGTGAGCTTCACCCACGCCAAAATCAGCACTTTTGTCACATAAACGGCCGTAAACACGGACGTCACCAAACCCAAACAGGTGGTAACACCGAACCCGCGGACAGGGCCGTTGCCCAGCCAAATCAAAATCAACCCCGCAAACAAGCTGGTCAAGTTTGAATCGAAAATCGCGGACGAAGCGTTTTCAAATCCCGCTTCAATCGTGTTCAAAACGGATTTGCCGTAGCCCTGTTCTTCACGCATGCGTTCGTAAATCAAAACGTTTGCGTCGACCGCCATGCCCAACGTCAGAGCAATACCCGCAATTCCGGGCAAAGTCAGCGTCGCGCCCAGCGCGCTCATCGCGCCGCACAGCAGCAGCAGGTTCAGCACCAAAGCGATATCGGCGAACAAGCCGAACAGCCCGTAAGTCGCGACCACGAACAACAGCACCAGCACCATGCCGACCACGCAGGATTTTTTGCCCGCGTCAATCGAATCGGTTCCCAGTCCGGGACCGACGATGCGTTCTTCAACGACTTCCAGCGGCGCGGGCAAAGCGCCCGAACGCAGCATCAGCGCCAAATCGTTCGCGCTTTGAACCGTAAAGCTGCCCGTGATAATGCCCGAACCGCCCGTAATCGCGGATTTGACTTCGGGCGCGGTAATCACTTTGCCGTCCAAAACAATCGCCAAACGGCGGCCGACATTGTCGCGCGTCGCCGTTCCGAAACGTTTTGCGCCGAACGAATTGAAACGGAAAGCGACAACGGCTTCCGCCCCTTGGAAATCGGCGCGGGCATCGGTCAGATGTTCGCCGCCGACAATGGATTTGCGTTCAATGACATAAAACGCGGCGGAAGCGTCCTCGTCCCCCGGAACGACTTTGGAATCGGGGGCGATTTTGCCGCGGCGGGCGTCTTCGACACTGGTCTTTTCATCAACGAAATGGAACGACATCTTCGCCGTTTTGCCCAGCAGTTTTTTGACTTCGTTCGGGTCTTCCACACCGGGCAGCTGAACTTGGATACGGTCGGAGCCTTGACGCATAATCGACGGTTCGCGCGTTCCCAGCTGATCAATACGGCGGCGGACGATTTCAATCGACTGGTCAACCGCGGACGCTTTCATTTTCAGCAAAGCCTGTTCGGTAAAGCGAACGGACAGCATGTCGCCGTTTTCCGCAACGTCCAGATTGCCCTTGTCGATTTTGCGAATCAGCTCTTTGGCTTTGGCGATTTGTTCGTCATTGACGATTTTGACCGTCAAAGCGTCGTCTTTGACAGACAGATTCGTATAGCGCACGTTCTTTTCGCGCAAAGCGATGCGGGCGGCGTCCATGACCGCGCTCAGCTGATCCTTGACCACTTGATCCAAGTCGACCTGCAGCAACAGCTGAGAACCGCCCTGCAAGTCCAAACCCAACGTCATCGGCTGCCACCATTCGGGCAGTTTGTCCTGCTGCGCCTTGGGAATAAAGTTGGGGACGGCGAAAAACACGCCGACCGCCGTGATTATTCCGATTAAGGCGACTTTCCATTTCGGATAGTTAAACATAGATATTCCCTTTTATTTTTTCGTCAAAAGGTCTTTCAAGCCTTCACCGCCTTTTCTGGCGTTGTCGTTGGCCTGTTCGTCTTTCAAAAAGTCTTTGTCGACCGCTTCGGCGCGTTTGGCCAAAATACGGTCGCGCACCACGACGACACGCACGCCGTCCGCAATTTCGACCAGCAAATCATTCGCGTTCGACCGAATGACTTTGCCGACGATTCCGCCGTTTGTGATGACGGTGTCCCCGCGTGCGACGGTCGACTGCATCGTCATGTGTTCTTTCATCTTTTTCTGCTGAGGGCGAATCAAAAAGAAGTAGAACACGACGAAAATGACCAGAAATTGGAACAAAATCCGCAAAGGATTGGCGGCGGCCATTGCCGGATCGGCGGCGACGGCGGCGGCTTCCTGTGCAAAAGCGGGATTGATAAGCATACAAAAACTCCGTTTGTTAAAAAATATTTAAACGAAGTATAAAGCGATTTGTCGGGATTGCAATCATAAAAGCAAAAAAACAGCCCGAACCCCATAAGTCCGAGCCGCTTTTACCCCGACGGCGGTTACCGCCCGCCGTTTGCCAAGGCTTTTGCCACCGCGGGATTGACCTGTTGCCGTTTCGGCGGTTCAACATTGCCGTTTGCGTCGCGGACATAGAAGTAATCCGCCGACGTTTTGATTTTCGACCGGCCGAACAGCTTTAAAGCGTGGCGGATATGACCGCGCTCGATTTCAGCCGCGCTCTTCGCCGTTTTTTCCGAAACGGTGTTTGCGCGGGCGGAAGCGAAAAACGCTTCATCGACATAGCCGAATTCCTGCGACAGCTGTTTGGGCGTGATTTCTTTCTTGTACGCGCCCGAATACAGCTTGCCCATTTCCATAAAACCGACCACGGAACGGTCATAATTTTCGACATACGACGCATGGTCGTACCACGCTTTGAACGCTTCGGATTTGGCTTTGTCCGCGTCCTTGTCCTTTTCAAAGGAAGCCTCATACGCTTTCATCATTCCGCCGTGGCGGCTGCAAAAAGCGGCGTAAGTATCGGGTTCGGCTTTGCGCATCTGATAAACGGCGGCGCATTCGTGCGCCATGGCGTCGGCTTCCAAAGCGCGGACTTCTGCGACATTGGAATACACGCTGTACGAATGGTCGCGTATCGGATTTTGTTCGGAATGGCGGCATTCGTGAACAATGGTGGACAGCAGTTTTTCATCGGGAGCTTTTTCGTCCAAAGCGACATACTTGACCGACGGCGTGTACACGCCCAAACAGTTGCCCATATCCCCGTCAATCCCGATGCAAATGCCGCGCTCAATAGCGGATTCGACGATTTTTTTGCCCAAAGGCGACGCTTTGCAAATGCGGGCAAGCAGTTTTTCGACACGTTCGGCGCGCGCGGCTTCGCGTTTTTCAACGGCGGCTTTGTCCTCGCGCGATTGGTCAATCGTCGTCATAAAAGCCCCTGAAACACAAATCACCGTCATCGGCAAATCCTCCAATTTTGTTTAAATTCAAAGTTACCACACTTCTTTTGGACAAAAAAGCTTTTTTTGCAAAATTTTTAAACCTTGCCTTTTGATTAAAAACGCCTAAATTGATTCAAACGAACATCGGGGGACACGATCATGACCAAAAAGCTGTATTTGACGGACGCGCAACTGAAATCCGAAACGGAGCGGTGCTTGAACTGTCCCGAAAAACCGTGCAAAAAAGCCTGCCCCGCGAACTGTTCCCCCGCCGATTTCATCCAAGCGGCGAAACCGCGGACAAATGAAAGCTATGTCAAAGCCGCCGAGGAAATTCTGAAAGCCAACCCGCTGGGGCAAATGTGCGGGCTGACCTGCCCCGACCGTTTTTGCATGGCGGCCTGTTCGCGAAAAAATCTGGATTCTTCCATCCGTATCCCCGCCGTCCAAGCCGCTCTGCTGGAAAAAGCGCGCAAGCTGGGCGGAGTTTCGGCGCCCGCCCCTGTTGCTCCGAACGGCAAAAACGTTGCAATCGTCGGCGCGGGACCAGCGGGCATGGCGGCCGCCGCCGTTCTGGCGCGCAAAGGATACAGCATCACTTTGTTTGAAGCGGCGAACAAGGTCGGAGGCGCGGCGAAACTGATTCCCGAAGCGCGCCTGCCGCAGGAAGTCACGGAAAAGGATTGGAATTATATCAAAACCTTCGGCGACATCACGCTGACGCTGAACCACCGCGTTGCAAACCCCGTCGATTTGCTCAAAGACGGTTATGACGGCGTCATTGTCGCGGTCGGCGAGCCTCATTCCGCAAAAATGGGCATCCCCGGCGAAGAATTGGCGGTTTCCTTTATGGATTATCTGAAAGCCCCCGAAAATTACGCTTCCGCGGGAAACGTCGCCGTTTTGGGCGGCGGCGCGGTTGCGACGGACTGCGCGATTACAGCAAAAACGAACGGCGCCGAAAATGTCGAAATGTTCGTTCGCCGGCGCGTGTGCGATATGCGGCTGACAGCTGAAGAACGGTCTTGGCTGATGGACAATCAAATCGACATCACATCCATGACCCGCGTTGAAAAGATTGAAAAAACGGGCGACACCTACACGCTTTACACCTGCAAAACGCGCTTTAACGGCACAAAGCTGGAGGACATTCCCGAAACCACCGTCAAACGCCCCGATTTCGCGCACGTCATTATGGCTGTGGGATCGAAAGCCGACCCGAAAACCGAAGCCGCCAAAGTCGTCTATGCGGGCGACTGCAATCACGGCGGGTCAACGATTGTCGAAGCGGTCGCTTCGGGCAAAAACGCGGCGAACGAACTGCATGCGGCTTTGACGGGCGAAATCGAGGAAATCGCCTGCCCCGTCAGCAAAATCGTAACCTACAAAGCCAAATCCTGCACAATCGTCGAAGGCGTTTAACGCAAAGGCGGAGAAAACTCCCCGCCTTTAATATCATTTCAAAGCATTTTTGAAAAACCGTTCCAGCTTGTCAAACGGTATCAAATCAACCCTGTCATACAAATCGACATGCCCCGCGTTCGGAACGATGACCAGCTCTTTTGGTTGCGCCGCTTTGGCGTAAGCGTCTTGACTGAATTCAATCGAATGAGCGTTTTCCCCTGCGATAAACATCATCGGACGCGGAGAAATCGTTTCAATGTCGTTGAACGGATAAAAGTTCATAAACTTCGTGTTTGACGCCAAAGTCGGATGCGTCGTCGTCAAATCCGTCGCCCCTTTCGGAGTGAATTCGCCGCGTTTTGTACGGTAAAAGCCGTAAAATTCGCGTTCGACGGGGGACGATTTGTCCGTCAATTTATGCACCGTCCCGCCTGTATACGCTGTCTTTGCGCCTTTGAATTCGGCTTCGCGCTGTTTTATTGACGCCGCAATGATTTCTTTGCGCTGTTCAAGGGATACGCCTTTGCGCAACCCGTTGCGGGACGCCGCCCCCATGTCGTACATGCTGACCGTGGCGACCGCTTTCAGCCGCGGGTCGATTTTGGCTTCGCTGACGGCGAAACTGCCCGACCCGCAAATGCCGATAACGCCGATTTTGTCAGCATCGACATCGTTTCTGGTTGACAAATAGTCCGCCGCCGCACTGAACGCGTCCGCATAGATTTCGGGCGACACGTTGTTGCGCGGCAATCCGCCGCTTTCGCCCCAAAACGGCAAATCAACCGCCAAAGTCACAAAACCTTTTTCCGCCATTTTTTGCGCATACAGCTGAGCGGACTGTTCCTTGACCGCGCCCATCGGATGCCCGACAATCAAAGCGGGCAGTTTCGCGGTTTGATTTTCGGGCGCATACAGCCTGCCCGCCACGGTCATGTTGTACATATTTTTGAATTCGACCTTTTCCGATTTCAAAACGTCGCTTTTGTAAAAGTTGTCCGCGCCATTCGGAATATCCGTGTTTTTGGCGGAAACAGGCGCGGAAAACAAAGCGGTCAGCAACAAAGGAAAAATCTTTTTCTTGCACAGTTTCATTTGAAACCTCCTTGTTTGTTTCATTCTGATTTTTATGGTAAGGGCGTTTTTTTGCAATAGCAAATACTTATATTGTATGTTATATTATGCTTTAAAAGCATAATAAAGGAAGCTCTATGGAATTTCGGGTTTTACGGTATTTTCTGGCAATCGCGCGCGAAGGCAGCTACACCAAAGCGGCGCAAAGTTTGAATGTAACCCAGCCGACTTTGTCGCGGCAAATCAAAGATCTTGAAGCCGAATTGGGGCAGCCGCTGTTTGTCCGTTCGGCGCACGCCGTAACGCTGACGGCGGCGGGATATGTCCTGCGCAAGCGCGCCGAGGAAATTTTGGATATAGTCGGCAAAACCAAAGCCGACTTTTCAAGCGCCGACGACGTTTCGGGGGATGTGTACATCGGCGGCGGCGAAACGCAGGGCATGCGGTTGATTGCCGCCGTCATCGCCGATTTGCGCCGCGATTTTCCCGACATTCGTTTTCATCTGCACAGCGGCAACGCCGAAGACATAACCGAAAGACTGGACAAAGGATTGTTGGATTTCGGCGTTCTGATTCAGCCGACGGATTTGTCAAAATACGCTTCGTTGTCTTTGCCCGTCAAAGACGTTTGGGGCGTGCTGATGAACAAAAATCACCCCTTGGCGCAAAAAGAACGCGTTTTTTCCGACGATTTAACCGGAATACCCTTGCTGTGTTCAAAACAGCTGATTCAAAAACGTGAAACGGACAGCCTTTTCAAAAGCTTGTTCGGTGCGAATTTTGAAAAAATGAATATTATCGCCACTTACAACCTGTTATTCAACGCCGCTTTGCTGGCAGAGCGGAATGTCGGCTGTGTCCTCTGTCTGGACGGACTGGTTGATACAATGGCGGTTGAAAACATTGTATTCCGCCCCTTGTCCCCGACGGTTGAATCGGGATTGGACGTCGTCTGGAAAAAAGGTCAAATCTTTTCCCCCGCCGCCGCGCTGTTTTTGAACCGCTTGCGGGAAACAATCGCGCTTCAACAAACGACTTGCGTTTGAATATCGGCGGCGTTCGCGTATTTTTTCAGCAGTTCCGCCAGATTGTCCAGCCAAGTTTGCAGTTCGTCCGCTCCGTCGAACGCGTAAATCACATACAGCAGATTTTTGCGTCCGCCCGCCGTTATCATCGTGCGGCGGCTGTCCGAAGTCGGATTGCCGAACACGCTTTCGTCGTCGTACAAAGCGGGCAAGTGCTCAATATTCAGAACGTCTTTGCCGATGCCTTTGTACTGTTCACCGTCGGGCGCGCGCTTCCAAACGATTTGCCCTTTGATTGCCGCGCGATCGTAAGACCCCAGCGAATACCCCGACGCGACGGAAATCATATTGTTGATGTCAACGGCGTTGTTGATGCGGTACAGCCCGTTTCCTTTGGCGATGCGGCGCAGCATCGCTTCGGCGGAGTTGCGGTATTTCAGCGGGTCTTTGCCCAAAGCCTTGTACGCTTTGCGGGTCGCGGCGACATGCGGATTTTGCGCCACTTTTTCCAGCGTGTAATCGTCCTGCATCGCGTTGATTGTTTCATCAAAATCCGCCAGCAAATCCGCCGGGCTTTCGGCGACATCCGCCGAACACGTCAAAATCCCCAAAGCCGCTTCGGGAACAGCGGCTGAAATTGTTGTATCAATCCGAATCATTATTCACGCTCTCTAATCAAGCAGGATTTCAAATCTTCCGCCAACCGCGCGCACAACACGCGCAACTGCCGCTCCATTCCTGCAACAAAAGTCCTGTAACGCGATTTTCCGTTGACTTCGGCTTCCCTGTAAATCGGGGCATAAGCCGCCAGTTCGGCGTGCTTCGCAGTTAATTCAGCCCAGTAGCTTTGGGCGGCGGGCAGCGTTTCAAAAGACGACATTTGCAATATTTTGACCGTTCCGTCAGCCAAAACAGGCTTGTGAACCGGCGTTTTGGCCGCGGGAATCAACGCGGCGGATGCCGTTTTGGCTTCATCAATCCGTTTTAAATCGGTCCATTCCAAAATCTTCGCCCGTTCGTCCGCGCCCAAAGCCGTCAAACGCACCTGCTGTTCCGACGGCGCATAATCATAGGAAACTTCTTTAAATCCCTGCGGAGCGTTACGCGACAGATTGTTTTCCAACATGTCCGCCATGCCCGCAACCGATGTCGTCAAAGAAAACGACGGCAGCGGATCCACGCCCAGCGCCATAAACAAATCGCTTTCGGCCGCCTTGTAGTCAGCATAAGCCAAATCTCGTTCCAAATGCGTTGTCAGCACGTCAACGGCCTGCAAAACAGCGGCGCGGCGTTCCTCCACGGTGTTTGTTTTTTCGTCGAAAGTTTTTTGCCACAGCTTGTCCGTCACGTTTTCCAAAGAATCCGCCGCCCCGAACGCATCCGCCGCCAGACGCAGCTGCAGATAAGACACATTGACCTGCGAAATGACGGCAACAGTCATGGCTTCGCGGCGCAAACGTTCCAGCTTTTGCTTGTCTTTGGCCGTGCGAACGGCTTGCGGTCTGGAAAACAATCCCAGCAGATTCCAAGTCACGCCCATTCCCGCGTCAGCCCAATTTTTGCTTTTCAAGTACGAATTGGAATTGTAATTCAACCCCGCCGAAAATTCAATTCCGGGGAAAATGCGCAAAATTTCCTTTTTGGCTTCGCGTTCGGCAATGCGCGCCTGATAATCGCCGATGCGCAATTCCGGACGGTTGACCAAAGCGAAATGTTCCAAATCAATCTGGCCGAATTCACGCACGACCCGCGGCGTGTCCATTGCTTTGGGAATGTCCAGCGAAAACGCCGTCGCCGGCGGCAAATTCATCAGCGCCGCCAATTCGGCTTTGGACGTCAGCACTTCTTTTTTCAAAGAATTCAGTTTTTGCAAAGCCTGCAGCAGCTTCCGCTGTTCCGCCAAACCTTCAACCGAATTTCCGGACAGCCCCGTTCTGACAATTTCCTGTTCCAAAGCGGACGTCATCGCATTGACGTCTTCGGCGACACGCTGAGCCGCCGCCGTGCGCCAAAACGCCGCGCGAACATCATGAACCAGTCTTTGCAAAGACTTGCGCCGCGCTTCTTCGGCGATAAAGCGGCGGTCGGACGCCTGTTTGGCATTCACATAACTGATGCCGAAATCCAGCACGTTATACACGATTTGCAAATCGGCTTCCCGTGCGGATTTGTCGGAAACAATCAAGCTTTCGTTGCCGTCCGCGTCCTTTGCCGAAACTTTCAGTCTTTCCGATTTCGTCGTAAAACCGCCGGAAGCCGCCAGTTGCGGCAGCATATCCATGGTCGCCGAATCGGAAATCCCCGCAGCTATCGCCTGTTCCATCGCGTCAACCCGCTGACGGGCGTTGTATTTCACCGCGCGGGCGATTGCCTCGTAAAGCGTTACCGGTTTGGTCAATTCTTCCTGCCCGCCGAACAAAGCGGTTTTGTCCATGTCGGCACGCGCGGCGCGGTCGGCAATATTCGTCGGCTGAGTGCTGACGGCACACGCCGCCAGTCCGAATGAAACCAAAGCAAATCCCAACAAATTACGCATAAGAAAATCCTGTATCGGTCAAGCCTGCAACCGCACGGTTTGCGGCACATTTTTTATCAAGATACAATATATAGCCGTTCTGGCAACAACTTTTTACCATTTTTTAACATTTTCCTTTTGTTTGGCAAACGAACGGCGCCAAAGTATTCAAACCTTGACGCCGCTTGATAAACAGTTGGCAAATTTTATCGCGAAAAATGCTTGTTTTTCATTTGGGCAAGGACGCTTGCCGTTTGATTTTGGCGCTGTTTCTGGCGGTTTTCCTCGCGCACCGCCTGCAGCACCACGACGGAATGAGGCTGGGCGCGATAGTTGCCGTCCCTGATTTCACGCTGTTCGACGGGCAGTTTTTCAACGCCCAAATGCGCGGTGTCGAAAGCGACTTCCCACTTTTGACCGTTCGGCGCGGGCGGTGTTCTGAAATCGACTTCGCCGTTGTGCGCGTTCATAATGACCATGAAATCGTCGTCCGCGGGTTTGCCGTCCTTTTTCGTCTTTTCCCCCGCCAAAACATAGGACAGCGTTTTGGCAAACGGCTGCCAGTCGCCGCCCGTCATTTCCTGTCCGTCGGGACGGATGAAAGTAATGTCTTTAGTCCCCTTGTCGTCGACAGGCTGCCCGTCAAAATAATCGACATTGCCCAAAACGGGGTGTTCGCGGCGCAGTTTCGTCATAAAGCCGACCATTTCCGCCGATTTTACATCGCGGTCTGAAATCTTGTCCCAGTTCACCCAGCTGGTTTCGTTGTCTTGACAATACGGGTTGTTGTTGCCGTTCTGCGAACGGTTGAATTCGTCGCCCGCCAAACGCATCGGCACGCCCGAAGCCATTAACAATGTCGCTTCCAAGTTTCGCACCATTTTGTTGCGGAATTCGTCCAAGCCTTCGTCCCGATAGCCCTCGTGCCCCCAGTTGCGGCCGAAGTTCTGGTTTGCCCCATCGGTGTTGTGCCACGGGTTGGCTTCGTTGTGTTTCTGTTCGTACGACCACAAGTCTTTGGCGGTAAAGCCGTCGTGCGCCGTCACAAAGTTGACGGACGGCGACATTCTTTCGCCCTCGTTTTTCATATCGTCGGACGCGGTCATGCGCTGCGCCATTTTGGCGGCGAAGCCCTCGTTCCCGCACCAGAAACGGCGGGTGTCGTCGCGGAAACGGTCGTTCCACTGCATCCAGTTTTTCTGGAAATTGCCGACTTGGTATCCGCCCGCGCCGCAGTCCCATGGTTCGGCAATCAGCTTGCATTTCGACAGCACGGGGTCGTTTCTCAACGCTTCGTAAAACGGATGGTTCTTGTCAAAGTCGCGATTGGCGGGGTCGCCCTCGCGTCCGCGTCCCATAACGGTCGCCAAATCAAAACGGAATCCGTCAACGCCCATTTCCTCCGCCCAATAGCGCAGGGAATCGACCGCCAGACGGCGCGCCATCGGCTTGGTCATATCCAAAGCGTTGCCGCAGCCCGTTTCGTTGCGGTATTCGGATTTGTCGTTCGGGTTGTGGACAAAGTAATACGCGCTGTCAATGCCTTTCAAACTCAGCATTTGCGTATGCGCGTCGCCCTCGCCCACATGGTTGTAAACGACATCCATAATGACTTCCTTGCCCGCCGCGTGATAAGCGTTGACCATTTTTTTGAATTCGACGGGATCGCCGTAATCGGGGTGCGGCGCGAAATAAGCAATCGGCTCATACCCCCAGTAGTTCGACAGTCCGTTTTTGGCAACGGCTTCATCGGTCGCAAAAGCCTGCACGGGCAGCAGTTCGACGGACGAAATCCCCTGTTCGTCAATGTATTTCATCACTTCGGGGTTCGCCATTCCCGCGAATTTGCCCTTGTCGGCGGCGGGAACGTCGGGGTGCTTTATCGTAAAGCCCTTGGCGTGCGTTTCGTAAACGACGGTTTGATTCCACGGCACATTGGGTTTTTCGACCGTTCCGACCGCCTTTAACGCTTCGGGGTCTTGAATAATCGCCTTGGGCGCGATTCTGCCCGTGTCGGCCGTGTTTTTCGATTTTTTGTCATTCGGATACGATGCCAGATAGTCATCGTTCCATTCAAATTCCCTGTCCAACTGACGGGCGTACGGGTCAATCAACAGCTTGTTCGGATTGAAGCGCATGCCGCGGTCGGGGTCATAAGGGCCGTCCACGCGATAGCCGTAGCGCATCCCCGGCTTTGCATCGGGCAGATAGCCCGACCAGATTCCGTCCTCGGAACGGCTGGGCAATTCGATTCGCGTTTCGTTTTCGTTTTCATCGAACAGGCAAAGCTCGACTTTTGTCGCGTTTTCGGAAAACAGCGCGAAATTCACGCCCTTTCCGTCATACGTCGCGCCCAGTTTTTCGGGATTGCCCTGTAAAATTTTCGCTGTCATAAAAAAACGCCCTTTCTCGCTTATTTAGACAAAGTTTAGCGAAAAAGGGCGTGGTTGACAAGGATATTTTTTGTCAAAAAAATTTTTTATCGACGGTTTTTCAAATACCATTCAACGGTTTTGACAATGCCCGTATCAAAGTTTTCGTCGGCTTTCCAGCCCAGTTCCGTTTCCAGCTTTGTCGCGTCGATGGCGTAGCGGCGGTCGTGTCCCGCGCGGTCTTTGACGAACGTAATCAGTTCTTCGTACTTATGACCGTTCGCACGCGGCACTTCCCTGTCCAAAATGCGGCAAATCGTCGTTACAATCGTGATGTTGTCGCGTTCGTTGCGGCCGCCGATGTTATACGTTTCGCCCGAACGTCCTTTCGTCCAAACCAAATTGATGGCTTTGCAGTGGTCAAGGACGTACAGCCAGTCGCGGATATTCTTGCCGTCGCCGTAAATCGGCAGGGGCTTTTCCGCCAAAGCGCTTTGAATGATGTGCGGAATCAGCTTTTCGGGATGCTGTTTCGGGCCGTAGTTGTTTGAGCAGTTCGACGTCGTCACGTTCATGCCGTAGGTGTGGTGGTACGCGCGCACCAGCATATCGGACGACGCTTTCGACGCGGAATAGGGCGAATTGGGCGCGTACGGCGTCGTTTCCGTAAAGAATCCCGTCGCCCCCAAAGTCCCGTACACTTCGTCGGTGGAAATGTGATGGAAACGGCAGTTTTCGTATCCCGCCTTGACAACGTTCGGCGCGTCCATCCAATGGCGGCGCGCGGCGTCCAACAGCGTAAACGTCCCCAACACGTTCGTTTTGACAAAAATTTCAGGACCTTTAATCGAATTGTCGACGTGGCTTTCTGCGGCAAAATGAATCACGCCTTTGAAGTCGTATTTGTCAAACAACGCGTTGACCAGTTCCTTGTCCGCGATATCGCCCTTGACAAAGATATAGTTCGGATTGCCCTGCACTTCCGCCAAATTGCGCTCGTCGGCGGCGTATGTCATCGCGTCCAGATTGACAACCGTCAATTCGGGGTGGGTTTCCAAAAAATAGGGAACGAAGTTCGAGCCGATAAAGCCCGCTCCGCCCGTGATTAAAATCGTGCCAGACATTTTTCCAAACTTTCCTGCCAATGCGGGACGTCAATTCCCATGGATTTGATTTTCGCTTTATTCAAAACGGAATAAAACGGACGTTTTGCTTTTGTCGGATACTGCGCCGATTCAATGGCGTTGACGCGGCATTTCAGTCCCGACAGCTTCATGATTTCGCGGGCGAAGTCATACCAGCTGCACACGCCCTCGTTTGAAAAGTGATAGGTTTCCTTTGTGCCGTCCTTGATTTGGGGCAGCAAATCGACGATTGCCCGCGCCAAATCGGCGGCGTACGTCGGCGTTCCGATTTGGTCGAACACGACGTTCAAGCTGTCGCGCTCCGCCCCCAAACGGCGCATTGTTTTGACAAAATTGTTGCCGTACGGACTGTACAGCCATGCCGTGCGGACAATCGCGCACGTTTTGGCATGGGCTTTCAGCGCCTCTTCGCCGTCGCGTTTGGTGATGCCGTACACGCTGACGGGATTCGTCGCATCCGTTTCGGTATAAGGGCGATGCCCCAAGCCGTCAAAAACGTAATCGGTCGAAACGTGAACAACCTTCGCCCCCGACTTGCCCAAATTCGCGACGCCGTCCACATTGACCGCGCGGCATTTTTCGGGTTCGTCCTCGGCTTTGTCCACCGCGGTATAAGCGGCGCAGTTGACAATCGTGTCGACACCTTGTTCGTCGACAAAGCGTTTGACGGCCGCCGCGTCCGTAATGTCCAAATCGGGCATGTCAACGCCCAAAGCATCGGGCAGCAGAGCTTTCAGCTCGGTTCCCAGCTGACCGTTTACCCCTGTAATCAAAAGCATGTTTCAAAATCCTTGAACAACGGATGAAGCTTGTCCTTTTCGGATAAAATGCGGTCTTCGGCGGGAATTTGCCAATCAATGCCCAAATCGGGGTCGTTGCAGTCGATGCCGCCTTCGGATTCCTTGCAGTACAGGTTGTCGCATTTATATGCGAACACAGCCGTTCTGCTCAGCACGGAAAAACCGTGGGCAAAGCCGCGCGGAATGAACAGCTGCAAGTTGTTTACGTCACTGAGTTCGACGGCGACGTGCCTGCCGTACGTTTCCGATCCTTTGCGCAAATCGACCGCAACATCCAAAACGGAACCCTGCAGCACGCGCACCAGTTTCGCCTGCGCGTGCGCGCCCTTTTGGAAATGCAAGCCGCGAATAACGCCGTAAGACGATTTGGACTGGTTGTCCTGCACGAATTTCGCCGTGATGCCGTTGTCGTTGAACAGCTTTTCATTGTACGTTTCAAAGAAATAGCCGCGATCGTCCGTAAAAATACGCGGTTCAAAAATGACAACGTCTTTGATTTTTGTCGAAATAAAAGGCATTTTAGACCTCGGGTGTTTTGATTTCGCCGTTTGCCAGTTTCAGCAAGTACTGACCGTAGCCCGTCTTGCTCATTTGTTCGCCGCGGGCAAACAGCTCTTCGCGGGAAATAAAGCCGTTCAAGAAAGCGATTTCCTCCAAGCAGGCGATTTTAATTCCCTTGCGCTTTTCAATCGCTTCGACATAGGAAGAAGCCTGCAGCAAGCTGTCGTGCGTTCCCGTGTCGAACCAGTCGATATCGCGTGAAAACAGGTTGACTTTCAATGTGCCGCGGCGCAGGTATTCCTTGTTGACGTCGGTGATTTCGTATTCGCCGCGCGCCGACGGACGCAAAGTGCGCGCGATTTCCAGCACGTCGTTGTCGTAGAAATACAGCCCCGGAACGGCGTAGTTCGACTTCGGATGCACGGGTTTTTCCTCGATGCTCAGCGCTTTGAAATTTTCGTCGAATTCGACGACGCCGTAGCGTTCGGGGTCTTGGACATAGCAGCCGAAAACAACCGCGCCCTCTTTCAGTTTCGCGGCGGATTTCAGCTGTTCCGTCAAAGCGTGACCGTGGAAAATGTTATCCCCCAGCACCAATGCGGCGGTGTCGTTTCCGACGAACTCCGCGCCGATGACGAACGCCTGCGCCAGTCCGTTCGGAACAGCCTGTTCCGCATAGGAAATATTCATTCCCAAATGGCTTCCGTC
Source organism: Alphaproteobacteria bacterium UBA6411 (assembly GCA_002438565.1). Classification (GTDB taxonomy): domain Bacteria; phylum Pseudomonadota; class Alphaproteobacteria; order CAAGCB01; family CAG-977; genus UBA2903. The sequence continues at coordinate 67,128 of DJPN01000022.1, forward strand.
GCCGAACAAACGTTTGAATCCCGGCAAATCCAGCGGCGTCGAAATCACCAAAACATCGCGGATTCCCGCACGCATCAGCAACGACATCGGATAGTAAATCATCGGTTTGTCGTAAATGGGAATCATTTGCTTGGAAACGGCGATGGTCGCGGGATACAAACGCGTTCCCGATCCGCCCGCCAGAATAATGCCTTTCATCAACACCTCCTGTTTTATCGAAAGTTTTATCAAAGGTAGCATTGAACACCCTGCAAAGCAACATCCTTTTTCGGCGAACCAATATTTTTTGAAAATCAAGGCTATACGCTTATTTTAAACCTCCTTTTTTATTGCACGCCCTTTCGCTTTCCAGCTTTAAAAAATTCTTTATATAAAAAAAGCTTGTTTCGACAAAGTTTTCTGCTATTCTGTCAACAAGAGAATCTTTCCGATTTGTCAGAGGTGCCGTTATGAATTTGCCTTCACACATTCGCGATTTACTGCAAACGAACTACTTTGTTCCCGCCGAAGAATTGGACAAGCCGCTGGACGAAATGTCGCCTCAAGTGCGGGATTTGATTCTCGTCAAATGCATGAACGGCAAGGATTTCATTTCCGAATCCGAAACGGCTGACGTTGCGAACGCCCAAGTCATGGAAGACATCTCTTCGGATGTTTCGGCAGACCTCTCGGCGCAAGTCGACCGCTTCGTTCAAAATCGCGCGGCAATCGAAGCATTGATGCTTCAGTCGGTGAAAAAATCAACGGATCATTCCGGCTTTGACCGTGCTGCCGACATTCTGGCGGCAAAGCGCATGGCTTCGGACGAATACGCCAACGCGCCGAAAACCGAAGAAACTTTCCGGCACGCCAAAGAATCCGTAAAAAAAGAACTGAACATCAAATACTGGACAACGCGTTATTACGACGCGCATCCCGCCGCAAGCGCCAGCGATCAAGCCAAAACGGTCGAAGACATCGCCGAAATCGCAAAAATGATTTATGCGGACGAAACGGACAAAATCGCCGGCCGTTTCAACTTGTCCGACACGAAACAGGCGCGCGAATCCGCAAAAGCCGCCACGCTCAGCTTCGCCATGGCGGACGCTTTATCTTTTTCCGATAAAATCAAAGCGAAAATCAAAGATTCCGCGTTCGTCCGCCGCGTCGAAGGGCTGAACGAAAAATTCCGGCAGAATTATCCCAAAACCTACATCGCATCGAAAATCGCCGCCAACGGCGCGGGCGCGCTTGTCTTAGGTCCCGTTTTTTCCGCATTCAAAGCGGCTTCGACCGTTTCCGCCATGCGCAAGGATTATGCGAAATATAAAAAAGAGCATAACGAAAAGGGTTCCGTTTGGAAATTTTTACGCACTCCGGAAGGCCGGCAAAAACTGATGACCTTCGGACAGAACACTTTGCGCGTCATCCCCGGCGTGCGCGCGGCGGGAATAGCTTTGGGCGCCGTCAAAAACTCGGACAGTCTGCTTTCCAGCATCAAGGAAATCAAAGAAAACGGCGGTTCCAAAAAAGCGTGGCTGAAAGTCGGCGCCTGCACCGTCGGGCTGTTGGCGGTCGCGACAACAGCGGCTTATGCCAACGACGAAGTCGCGGAGGCCGTCAATTCGTTCGTTCACAATCATTTAAGCAACGCCGTCGAAAAAGTTTACGATGCCGCCAGTTCGCTGACGGGCGATACTCATACCACGACGCAATTCCCCGACGGGTTTCATGAAATGCACATTCATTCCGACGGATCCGTTGATATGAACGGCGTGTTCAACCACCTGCCGGATTCGACGAAGAGCGGCCTCACGCTTGAACATTTGGGATATAATACAGCCGGTAAATACGAAAGCATTGTTTTGACCGACAACAAATCCGGCATTTCGCTGACAGGAACCCGTTACGGATCTTCCTATGGAATCGGCCTGGTAAAGGATAATTCCAACCGCATCAAACTCAGCTCCTCTATGGGACTGTCGGGACAAGCCACCAACAT
>DJPN01000031.1 GCA_002438565.1 Alphaproteobacteria bacterium UBA6411
TTGCAGGAACGGATGACAAAAGTCGAAGACCGCAGCGCGTCCAACACTCACCGCCTTGACGACCTGTATATGAAACGGAGGGGACGATGAAAAACTATTTCACCAAAGCGGAAGAACAATGCCCCTGTTGCAAAACGGGGGCTTTTGTTTCGGATTTCCGCGACAAACTGAACAAGGCAAGGGCGGCGGCAAACGTCGCCTTTGTCATAACCAGCGGATTCCGCTGCCCGAAACACAACGCCGAAGTCGGAGGAAAGCCGAACTCCGCGCATTTGGCAGGGCTTGCCGCCGACATTCTGACTTCGGACAGGCAAAAGAACGGAACGCTGAAAGAGAACGCTTGGCGGCGGCAACGCATTATCGACGCTTTGCGTTCGGTCGGTTTTACCCGAATCGGCATTGCGCGGCATTTCGTCCACGTCGATGACGATTTGACCAAGCCGCAAAATGTCACTTGGCTCTATTAGGAAAGGAAATGCTTATGGAAAACATCATAAATTCAATTTTACTGTTCGCTTTGGCTCACACGGATATCGCTTGGGTCGCCGTCGCGCTGTCGCTGCTGGGAACGATTATCGCCGTGCTGACGGTCGTCAAACCCGCCGCGTTCTGGGCGGTCAAGCTGACCAAAACCGAAAAAGACGACGCGTTCGTCAAGCGGCTGTACGACATTGTCGAGGGAACGGCAATCGACTGGAAGCCCTACGTCGCCCTGTTCCGCAGACGTAACCCCAAAGCCGCCGACGTGCTGGACAAGTTCGCCATCAAGGACAAAGACGAGTTGTCAAGCGATACTTGACGACTGAAAGAAAAACGGCGGAGGGCAACCCCCGCCGCTTTTCGCTAAATATGCAATCAGCCTTGTTTGACGGCGTTCAGCGCGGCGCGGTAAACCCGACCGACCGCCGTGTAATAGTCGTTCCGTATGGCTTCCAGCAGGCTTTTTTCCTGCGGGGACACCGCCATACCGATGCAACGGTGGCTTTCGTGTTCTTTGACTTCGTTTTCAATGGCGCAAATCAGCGCGTTCGGGTCAAACGTCGGCGCGGGCAAAGCGGCGATTTCGTCGCGCACCGCTTTTGACGCGCATTTTTTGACAATGCCCCCGATGGCTTTTGCGTCCAACGCGGAAGCTTTGCCGTCCCGCGTTTCAATCAAATCCAGCACCCAGCGGCGAAACTCTTTCGCAACGGGCGTTTTTGCGAACATCGCCAGCAGATGACAGCCGCGCAAACTGAAAACACGGACATCCCGCATTTTTCCATCAACTGCCCGCAATTTGCGGGTTGTCGACATCGCGGGCGTGAACTCGTCGGCGTGGCGGCTGTATAATTCGCAAACGCGTTGCGGCTGGGCGTAGTTTAAAGCAGTCGCGATTTGCGACATGTTCAAAAACGGCTGACCGTTGACAATAATGGGGGTGATTTTGGTTGATTTAAAAGTTAATTCTCGCATGTGCTTAATCCTTTTTTTAGAAACCCGTTTGAAATGCGAAGCGGGCGGACGCACTAAAAGCCGATTAAGTAGCTTTGGCAGGTATTCAATGTATTTCCTGCTCTAATCCGCCCAAAATGGGCATAAAAAATACACTCTGACGGGGTGTGAAAGCCGCTTAATCAAGTTTTTAGGCTTTCAGCATAACCGTTGCCGGATTCTATTGTCAATCTTTTTTTGATTTTGATGCCTTGACCCGCAAGGCGTCGGGAGTGAAAAACACGCTCTAATCGTGCCGCCGTCCTTACGGATAGGCGCTCCCGACATAAATCGGGCATAAAAAAGACGTACTGACGGGACGTTGACCGTTAGAGATGAGTTTTTCAGGCTCAAGGCAAACGGTAGCAAAGCACGGAGTCGCTGTCAAGCAATTTATGAAAGGATACAAACAATGGACAATCTGATTGTCGGCGGATTTTGCGGCGCGCTGGTCGCGGGATTATGCGCTTTGAGTTATTTGCTTGGAAAAAAGGAAAAAGAAAATGACGTTTTCAAAAACAAAGAAAAGACGGCTGACAAAGTGCGCCGCCTGCGCGATTCTTTGCTTGATGACGATGTGCGCGACAAGCTGCACGACCGTTTTAAACGGTGATTTCTGCGACGTGTATCAGCCCGTTTATGCCGATTACGAACGCGACACCCCCGAAACAATCCGGCAAGTGGACGCGAATAACGTCGTGTACGATAAAATGTGCGCTCTTTGATTGTTTTTATTGCATTTGCAACATAAATCCGTAAAAAAACGGGGAGTTCTTCGGATACAGAAAAAGCCTTGAAGCGGCGGACTTCAAGGCTTTAAGAATTGGTGGGCGCGACAAGGATCGAACTTGTGACCCCTACGATGTCAACGTAGTGCTCTCCCGCTGAGCTACGCGCCCGTTGTTGTTGATTATCTCAACAAGATGATTTATGCTTTTATAGGTTTTGAAATCCGATTGCAAGCAAAAAATGACATAAAGGATAAAAAAGTTTGGCGACCCGTGAAAATTACCCGCCGTATCTGTTGCAAAAGAACGGAAAATCCGCCGTTCCGCTGCTGATTGCGTCGCCGCACAGCGGAACGTTTTATCCCGAACGGCTGTTCAAGCTGTCCGATTTGAAGCTGGCCGATTTCCAAAAATACGAAGATCCCGCCGTCGCCGACTTGTTTTCCTTTGCGCCCGCCATGGGGATTCCTTTGCTGTCCGCCGTGTACGGGCGCGCTTGGGTCGATTTGAACCGTCATCCTTTGGAGCTTGACCCCGCTTTGTTTTTTGACGAAATTCCGCCGCAGGCTTTGGCCGATTCGCCGCGCGTCAAGGCGGGATACGGCGTGATTCCCGCGCGCTTGAGTCCGACCGTTCCCGTTTATCCGAAACCGCTGTTGTGGGCGAAAGAGCAGGCGCGCCTGACGCGAATCCATTTCCCGTATCACGCCGCTTTGACTGATTTAATCAAGAAAAATATTGCCGTTTTCGGATATTCCGTGCTGATTGACGCCCATTCAATGCCGACTCTGCCGCCCGAACATTGCGCCAAAGGACAAATGCCCGACATTGTTCTGGGGGATGCGGACGGAATGTCGTGTTCGCCCGCTTTGACTGCGGCGGCGGCCGATATTTTGCGCGATTTGGGATTTTTTGTGACTGTCAATCTGCCGTATGCGGGGGCGTACACAACGCGGTATTACGGGCATCCGGACCGTAAAAGCCACGTTCTGCAAATCGAAATTGCGCGCGCGTTGTATTGGGATGCGGCGAATCATCAAGCATCAGAAAATTTTAAGGATTTGTGGTTTAAGTTGTCTTTGTTTACGGAACGTTTGATTCGCTTTATCAAAACAAAGAAATGAAAAAAGCAGTTTTAGCCTTGTTTTTTGCCGTGTTGTCCTGCCCTGCGCGGGCGGATGATTCGCTGCTGTGTCTGCAGGAAACGGCGCGGCAGGAACTAAAAAGGCAAATTCAGCCGAATTTGCTCAGTGCGATTGCTCTGGTAGAAAGCGGCCGATATTCAAAAACTTACCCGACGGGGGTGGCGTGGCCGTGGACGGTTTCCGCGGACGGCAAGGGAGCTTTTTACAAAACCAAAGCCGACGCGATAAAGGCGGTCGAAGAACTGCAAAAAAACGGAGCGGACAATATTGATGTCGGGTGCATGCAAATCAGTTTGAAATTTCATCCAGACGCTTTCAAATCCGTCGAGGACGCTTTCGATCCCGCTCAAAACGTGGCTTATGCGGCGGATTTTTTGAAACGCAACCATGCCGACACGAAATCGTGGGGGCTGGCGGCAACCCGTTATCATTCCCGAACGGCGCACAAAGCCTATAAATACGAAGACAAATTGTTGGACAAATGGAAGCTGCTGGCCGAGCACGGCAACCCCGCGAAGCCGACGCAAAAAGCCGTTGTGCATGACGTTTCAAAACAAAAAGTGCGCGAACTGAACCGCGCGGCAAAGATGGCCGAACGCAAAGCCAAAGCCGCCGAAAACGACAAAAAAATCAAGGCGGGAAGCGATGAGGCGAAGCAACAGGCCACCGCATGGCGCAAGGCGAAACTGGAGGCTTATATGGCGGCGAAACGCGCCAAAATCGAAGACGAGCCGATTTTTGAAGACGTGCGGACAAAAGCTGCGCCTTGAACGGAATTTTCCGGATTTTAGACAAAAAAGCTTGATTGTCGGGTGTGTTTTTTCTTATACTCTATGAAAATAAAGTTTTTCTGCGGGAAAAGGAAAATGAGCCAAGACGCTTTGTATTGGAGTCCGCGCGGCGGAAACAATGTCCAGGACGGCTGGGGCAGCTGCCACAAATTCACGTCCGAACAAACGAATGTTGAAACGGGGAAAATCGAAAAAGATACGATTATCGTCGATTTGGGACAGCATGAACGTCCTTCGATGTTCGGTGGCGGACAGTATGACAGGGTGGTTCCCGATTTGGCCGACTGTTTGGACGTGCTGAACTGTCCGTCTGTCGACGAATCCGACAAAGCCAAGGCGATTTTTTTGACTCACGGTCATTCCGACCATATTTCCGGCGTGTTCGCTTACGCTATGGCGGGGGTGAAGCTGCCGCCCGTGTACGGTTCCGAATTTACGCTGAACATGGTGAAAAAGGGATTCGTCGAACGCGGCATTCCCGCCGATAAACAGCCTGAACTGCATGAAATCAAAGCGGGGCAGACGGTTGAAATCGGTAATATAAAAGTCCGTTCGATGCAGGCGTCCCATTCGATTCCGGGGGCTTTGAGCTTCAAGATTTCCAACGATTCGACGGCGATTTTTCACACGGGCGACACAAAGGGCGACGAATCGTCTTATCTGCAGGGCGGGGTGAACTTTGCGGATTATGCTGAAATCGCCAAAGAGGGCAAAATCGATTTGATGACGTTCGACGGCACGACGGCGGCGCGCAAAGGGCATGCGACTTACGAATCGGAAATTTTCGATTGCTATGACCAGCTGTTTGCGGAAAACCGCAAACATCAGATGATTGTTCCTTTGGCGGCGGCGCATTGCGAACGGCTGGCGACGGTCATTGCGGCGGCGGCGAAAAACGGCAAGAACGTTATTCTGAACGGCGGTCCGTCCATGGACACCAATTTGCTGGGATTGCAGATGTCGGGCATCGATTTGGCGAAAAAATTTCCGAATATTGCGGTCGTCGGCGTGAAAAATCCCAAGGCGGATACGCTGAATCCCAAAGATACGATAACCGTAACGACGGGAATCTATATGGAAAAGGATTCGCCGTTCGTTCAATATTTGCAGGGTAAAAACAACGGGTTCAAGTTTGCCAAAGACGCGGTGATTATCGCGCCTTTGACCACGGACAAAAACGAAAAAATGGCGTTTTTGATGGCGACGTCGGAACGCGCCCAAGGGCACACGATTATCACGGCGGCGACGCGTCCCAAGATGTACGGTTCGGGGCACGCGCAGGCGGACGATTTCCGCCGCATTGCGGGGATTTTAAAGCCGCGGACGGTTGCGCCGATTCACACGCGCACACCGGGGGCGGACGATTTCAACAAATTGGCGGCGGAGGAGGGGTACGGCACTTTCCCGCGTCAAATCAAAAACGGCGAAATCGTCAAAGTAACAAACAAAGAATGTGAGCTTATCGTCCAAGACCGTCAGCAATGGTTCGGTGTGAAAATCAAAGGCAATACGGCGGACTTTACGCCGATTAAGGACACAAGCTTCAAAACGGCCGAGCTGAAGCGTCAGCGGGATGCTTACCGCGCGCAGCTGGAAACGCAAAAGCGCGTGTGCTTGGCAAAATTGGCGGGACGGTCGAAATGATGTGGGACGATTTTTTGCCGCTGGGTCAGGCTTTGGAAGCGCGCTTTCCCGAAACGGACGTGCTGTCGGTTTCGGATGCCGAATTAAAGGGAATGCTTGCCGCTTTGCCGATGACGGACGGGGCGGAAGAGATGCCCGAATCGGCGGACTTTTTCTATAAGGTCAAAGTCGCATGGATTCAAGCGCGGCGCACCGAACCCGCCGATACGTCGATGGAAGCCGACTTGTAATATTTATTTGATTTTCCTTTCGCGTGTGTCATTCTGTTTGAAAACGAAAGGATTTTGCCATGCAGTTTAAAGGATTGATTGCCGACATCGGCGGAACGAACGCGCGCTTTGCGTTGTGCGCGGCGGATGGAACGGTCGAACAGCCGCGGGTTTTGTCATGCAAAGATTATCCGACAATAGCGGATGCGGTGTTTACATATTATAAACAGACAGGCGTCAATGCGGAAGAGGTCAAAACGGCGGCGTTCGCGGTGGCTTGCCCCGTTTTGGACGATTTCGTTCATTTGACCAACTGCGCGTGGGCTTTTTCGATTAAAGAACTGAAAGCGAAGCTGGGATTGGAAACGCTGACGGTCGTCAACGACTTTGTGGCGCAGGCTCTGGCGGTTCCGGAACTTAAAGAATCGGAAAAGGTCAAAGTCGGCCGCGGCGAACCGCAGGCGGGGCATCCGATTGCCGTTGTGGGACCGGGAACGGGATTGGGGGTGTCGCTTCTGGTGCCGCAAAACGACGGAACATGGATAGCTTTGCCCAGCGAGGGCGGACACGCGACCATGCCCGCACCGTATCCCGAAGAAGAACGCGTTATTTCCGCTTTGCGCGGGGAATACGGACACGTTTCGGCGGAACGCGTCGTTTCGGGCATGGGGTTGACGAATCTGTACAAAACGTTGAAAGCTTTGCGGAACGAATCCGCTGAAATCCTGCCGCCCGAGGAAATAACAAAACGCGCGCTGGCGGGCGATTTGCTGTGCCGCGAAGCTGTGCAGATGATGTTCGGTCTGCTGGGAACTTTGGCAGGGAATCTGGCTTTGACGGTCGGCGCGCTGGGCGGGGTTTATATCGCGGGGGGAATCGTGCCGCGCGACGGACTGCTGGAAATGTTCAAAGAGTCGGCTTTTCGTGTCCGATTCGAAGCCAAAGGACGCTTTACGGAATATTTGTCGCGGATTCCGACGTATGTGATGACCGCAAAATATCCCGCTTTTCTGGGGCTTTCGGCGCTCATCAAAAAAAATTTCAAAAAATAGAAAAAAGTTCTTGCAAAGGGAAACGGAAGTCTATATAAACAAATTTGTCGCGGGGGCGTAGCTCAGTTTGGTTAGAGTGACGGCCTGTCACGCCGTAGGTCGCGGGTTCGAGCCCCGTCGCTCCCGCCATTAAAAAACCGTCCGAAAGGACGGTTTTTTTGTGCCGCGTTTTTGCCTTTTCGGAATAAAAAAACAGCCTTTCAAGAATCGAAAGGCTGAAAAATGGTCGGGGCGACAAGATTCGAACTTGCGACATTCTGCTCCCAAAGCAGACGCTCTACCAGGCTGAGCCACGCCCCGACAACGGTTTGAACGTTAACGGACTTTGCCGTCGTTTTCAAGCAATAAAAGCTTGTCGCCGACTTTTATTCCCAAACGCTGTGCCGCGCCCGCGTTCAATTCCAGAACGCCGCGGCTTTTAAAGGCGGATGCGATTCGTTCCCGCGAAAAAGGAACCGTTCCGCTGACAATTTCGTTGATTTCGCCGTTCTTGGCGAAAAACAGCATGTCCAGCGAAAGCGGCGTGTTGGCCATCCACATGGTAACGGGGCGCGGTATCTTGAAATCGAACAGCATTCCTGCGTTTTCATTCATTTCCGTGCGGTACATCAATCCGCGCGCCTGTTTTTCGGGCGTATCCGCCAGTTCGACACGCAAAACGGTTTTTCCGCCGCCGGCGCGTTCAATCGTCAAATCCGTTTTGTCAAACAAAAACGCGCTTCCCGCCTCTGCGGGAAACGACAGAACAATCAACAATATCCAAAAGGCGAAGCGCATCTGTTTTTCCAAAGAAAAAGGGTCGGAGGCCGACCCTTTTCAAATTACTTTCCGAACGGGGAATAGTTTTTCAAATCGGCCGGCGCGGTTGTTTCTTTCTTTTCGGCTGTTTCCTCCGTTTTGGCGGGAGCTTCCGCAGAGCTGTCCGAAGCCGGAGCTGTAATGTTCAGAACTTCTGCGGCGGTCGAAAGGGTTTTGTTTTCCTTTGTCGCGGGCGAGTTCATGTATACCGACGTTTTGCCGTCGATTGTGGTGATGTCCAGTGTTTTTGTGTTGGCGTGATCCAAAAAAGTCAGAGCGCTGCTGCCGGGCTGCGCCTGCAGCGCGGCGGTGGAGCCGACGGTTTCGGTCATCGCCAAAACGGCGCGGTCGCCCGTCATATCAATGCTGGATGTTTTGCCGTCGATAACGAACGAAGAATCGCCCGTGCTGACCATGTCGATGGACGCTTCGCCCGTTCCCGTCAATCCCATGTAAATATTGTTTTTACCCGTGTCGTCCGTAACCGACATCGAACGGATGGAGTTGTTCAGCCCGATGTTGATTTTGCCTTTGTAAACATCGGTCAAGGACATGGACGCGTTTTTGTTGTCGACCGCCATGGCGATAATGGGGAATTTCCCTTTGTGCATCATGGCGAACGAAGTCGTTGTGTCGTCCGCGTTCCAAATGCCGCGAATGTTTCCCGCGGAATCTTTAAGCATGAAGACTTGGGCTTCGACTACAGAGGGGATGCCGATATCCTTGGGGTCGATTTCTTCCTCGCCCGCCGCGTTTGCGGTGCGGTTCAAAGAAACGGCGCCGGAAACGGCCGACAGCACGGCGCAACAGGTCAATCCGACAACATACCGTTTCAGCGTGCGGCATTTCTGTTCCAAAGTTTGAACGCGTAATTCCAAATCCTGCATAATCGACTCCATTCGAGTTGTATTTGGCACTGATTGTAAAGGAAAAGAGATTAAAAATCCCTTTATTTCTTGGTCGGAATCCATTTTTTTACAGCAACGGTTTTGCCTGTCCCCGTCCGTAAAACGCGCATTCCGGACAGGGTCGGATTTCGGATGTCGTCGCTTTTCCCGGAATAGAAAGCCGCCATGTCGTCGATGCCGATTTCGGTGTTTTCCCCCGAAGCGAAAGCGCGGGCGTACGGATCGTGTCCGCAAATCGTTTTGTACAGCCAATCCGCGGAGTACGCGCCGAAACGCCGCCAAATCGTTTCCAAAAACGAAACGGTTTTCCTGTCAAGGGACAGATATTGAATAACAGGGCGCGCCGATGAATAAACACGGTAGGAATTGGGTTCCACGGGACCGCGGGCGGTGGCTATGAAAACGGCGGGGATGAAACGTCTTCCGTCGGAAACGGCGGCATAATAGCCCTGCGCCAGATACATCAAGTACTGCATTTTCATCGGCTGCAGGTATTCGCCGTCGTTCAAGGCGGTGTCCAAAAACCATTCCGTCGCGTCGAAAACAGAGGGCAATGAAGGTATTTCCATTGAATTTTTCCCGAGATTCGTATAAAACCGTATACTGGAGAGCGGAGTATATTCCGTTTTTCGTAAAAAAAAGCTGAATGAGGGTTGTTATGGTTGAAAATCAAAACGGCGGTCAAAACGCGTCTGCCCCCGCCGCAGTCAAAAAAATGGTCAAGGTTCCCATGGTCAAACGGGTAAAAGCTCCCGTTTCCGCCCCTGCGGCTCCGGCGGCGCGGCAGCCGCAGGCCGTCCCCCATGCCGCTCCGAAAATCATTCAGCCCGAAATATCCGATACGGAACCGCCTTTGCCGCCCGAAGAGGATTTCAAACCTGTTCGGAATCCATTGGAAGAACAGGCTAACCCGAAGTCCGCCGCTCAGCCCGTTTCAAAGCCCGCGCCTCAACCCGCGGAACAGGCGGCGCCGCAGAAACCTGCCGAACCTGTCGTAACGGAAAAAGCCGTTGAAGCGGGTAAAAAGGATGAAGCCCCGTCGGAAAAAAAGGAAACGCCGCAGGGCGGATCGCCGCTGGACACGGGAAAGGCAACGGCGCGCAAACGCCGCCGCGAAACGGTGTCGCCCGAAAACGCCGCCAAGAAAAAAGCCCAGCAGGCTTTGGACGAGGCCAAGAAAAAGGCGGAAAACCTTAAAAAGAACAAGTGGGTGCGTTTGTTTGTGTTTTTGCTGCTGATTGGCGGAATTGTGGGCGGCGTGTACCATTATTTGCCCGTTTTGGCTGAAAAAAAACTGCCCGAAATTCTGGCCGCGAACGGCTTCAAACTCAAATCTTTCAAAGTCAAAGAACTGACCATCAACGCCATGGAGCTGACGGGCATCACGGATCAAAGCGGAACGCTGTCGATTTCGTCGATGAAGGCCGACTATTCGCTGAAAGATTTGCTGACGGACAGCAAACTGAAATCGCTGAGCATCAGCGGGCTGACCGTAACAGGCGTGCGCCGCGACGACGGCGTGTCTTTGGGGGCTTTCGGCGGATTGCTGGCTTCGTCCGTACAGGTTAAAAAAGGGTTGGAACTGGATTTGCCCAAAATTTCCATAAACAATTCAAAGTTCGTCTTGCAACGGGAACGCGAACAGGAATTGCTGGATGAAAACGGCGAACCGGTTGATGAGACGCTGACGGTTGATTTCTCGGCAACGGGAAAAATGAGAAAATCCATACTGGATATGACTTTTTCGACAAATTACGAATCGCCGCAAATGCGCATGAAAACAACAACCGTGTTGAAAAAGTCGACGGACGAAGCCGAAATCAAAACGGAAATCACAGAGGGCGAGGTTTTGAAACAACCCGCCAAAAAAGCGGCGGGAACAGAAGAAAATCCGGATGAAGAAATGCCGGTTGAAGAAGCTCCGGCCGAAGAACCGCAGGTCATCGGTTCGGTGAACGGAACGATGGAGTTTTCCGTCAAAGAAGGCGTGCTGACGAAAGGCGTCGGCAATCTGGCTTTGAAATCGTCGTCGCAGACTTTGACGCTGGACGGTGAAGTCGTCCCGCAGGAAAAGGGATTCGATTTGAGCTTGAAGCTGAACCGTTCGTTCGAGGACAAGAAAGACGCGGAAGGAAAAATCGTCGGCGATTTGACGATTGAAGCCAAAAATTTGGAAATGAGCGGCAAAGTTCAGAAATTTTCCGGAAAGCTGCCGCTGAAAATCACGGCGTCGTCTTTATCCAGCGGGAACGTGCTGATTCAGCAGCTGAAAGTCGCAACGAATTTGCAGATGGACTGCGAGGATGCCAAATGCCGTTTCAAGCTGCTGGCGCCGATGCCCGTCGCTTTCAACAGCGCGATTGTCAACGGACGGTTCCGCCAGTTCAAATTCTTCCAGCCCGTTACGGTGCGCGTCAATCCCGATCCGAAAGAGGATTTTTTGACAACGGACGGGGGCGCGCTGAATTTCACACTGCCTTTGTCGGGCTTTACGGCTCAGCTGTTCATGGCCGACCAGATTGAAAACAGACAGGTCGGTCTGGCCATGAACGCGTCCAAAATGCATGTGAAAACGAATGTGTTTTCTGCGGGATATTCGGGGGATTTCGCATTCGGCCAATCATACTATACGGATAAAGACGTCAAAGCTTCTGGCGTGCAGGGGGCGTTTACTTTCGATTCCAAGACTTTGCCGTCCGGCCGGATGATGATTGCCGATATCGAAGCCAAGAAAAAGGGCGTTTTGCCGAACTTTTCGGCGGATGTCGTTTTGAAGCCCATGGGAATGGACGAATACAGCGTGAAATCCGCGTTGTCCGTTCAAAACGGACTGGTTGCCGTTTCGGCGGAAGGATCTTATGCGTTGCCGGCGCACAGATGGAATTTGTATGTGAATATACCGAAAGTCATCTTGTCCGAAACGGGATTGCCGATAGAATCTATTTTGCCGTTTATGGCGGACACGCTGTCGAAAAAAACGACGGGCGCGTTTGCCGTAAAGGGACGCGTCGCCATCGAACAGGGAAAAATGACGGGGCCGGTGACCGTTTTGCTGGAAAATGTCGCGACTCAATGGAACGGCGTGGAGCTGAGCGGCCTCAACGGCGTGGTGACTTTGTCGTCGCTGCTGCCGCTGGAAACGCCGGAAAACCAGATGCTGTTCGCCGGCCGTTTGAAGGCGGGCGTGCCGTTCGACAATGCTTTGTTCAATTTCAGAATCATTGCCGACCGCGGTGTTCAGATGGCAAATATGCGGATGCAGTTTGCGAACGGGCAGTTTAAGACAATCAAGTCGTTCTTTTACCCGTACGACGGCAGCGCGTCGGCGATTTTGATGGAAGGAAACGGCATTGATTTGCAGACGCTGACGCGCGAGCTGAAATCGTCGGCTTTGCAGGCGGACGGAACGCTGAATTCGGAATGGAGACTGTCTTTCGGTGAAAAAGGATTGCAGATTGATCAAGCCAAGCTGATAACCAAACTGCCGGGGACGCTTCATTTTGATCCGCCCGCCAAAGTCAGAAAGACCATGGATGCAGACGTTGTCAAATTTTTAAGCGAAGTCATCGTCAAGCAGATGGGCGTGACGGTTCAAGGCCCGATGGACGGGATGTTGACGTTTAAAACGAAAATCGTGGGACATTCGCCGTTGGAACAAAACAACAAAACGGTTCAGTTTGAATTTTCAAACAGTTTCAAAAACATGCTGAAAGACAATGCGCCCGCAACCGATATGCCGTCCGACGTGATGCTGTCGATTCAAAACTTTATGAAATAGCGGAGGAATTATGCGGTTTGGGGAGTTTTCTTTGTACGACGCGGTCGGGGTGGAACTGACCGCTTCCGTCGAATGTCACGGAAAACTCTTGAAAGCCGGACATATATTGGATTCCTCAGATATCGCCGATTTGCGCGCAGCGGGGGTAAAAAAGGTCGTCGGCGCGTTTTACGAACCGTGCGACGTGAGGCCGGAAACGGCGGCGGATATTTTGCTGAAAGCGATTTGCGGCGATTTTTTGCGCTACACCGCTCCGGATGAAAGCGGGTACAGTGCTTTGTACGCGGACAGGGACGGGGTGTTTTTGTACGATACAGAGCGGCTGTTGCGCTTTAACGCTCACAGCGAACAAATCGCGCTGGCGGTGCTGTCGCCGTTTACGCCCGTTTACAAAGGGCAGTTTTTGGGCAATTTGCGCTTGTTCGGAACGGCTTTGCACGAAGATGTTTTAAACGGAGAGACCGCGAAAATATCCGGTGTCGGGCCGTTGTTGAAAATCAACGCGTACGAGTTTCGGAAAATCGCTTACATTCAAACGCAGGCAGGGACGGAAAACGCCAAGCCTTTGGATGAACTGGATCTGATTGAACGGTTCGGTATTTACGGATTTGATGCCGTGTACAAGGATTTGTGCGAACACAGCGTTGACAGAATTGAAAACGCCGTCCGAAACGCGTTGGACGCGGGGGCTGAAGTTGTTTTTGTGCAAAGCGCGGACGCGCCTGCCGACAGAAACGACATCGTTCCCAAGGCGTTTGCGGAATCGTCCGCCGACATCGAACGGATGAACTGGCCGCTGGATGCGGGGATTCCGCTGGTGCTGGCAAAGCGCAAGGACGCATTGCTGATAGGGTATGCCGCGGCGGATTTCCAACGTCCCGCTTTTGACCGCTTGTTGCGTTTTTTGGCAACCAAGTCTTTGCCCGACGCGGATGAATTTCCTTTGCTGACGCAGGGCAGTCTGTCTTTGGAACGGATGGTTCAGCACATGACGGACGAACAGGCGCAAAGCTCGATTGCCGTCGGAAAACTGTCGGACAGCGACAAAATCGCCGTTGTTGTCTTGGCTGCGGGCGCGGGACGCAGGATGCCGGGGACGAACAAGCTGCTGGAAACGGTCGGCGGGCAAACGATGATTGAACACGCGGTCGAATCGGCGCTGATGTCCAAAGCCGAATATGTCGCCGTTGTAACGGGCCATGACGCGCAAAGAATTGAACGCAAGCTGTCGCAATACGACGTTAAAATCGTGCGCAACGCGGATTATTCGTCGGGCGTTTTGGGGTCAATTCGGTTGGGATTGTCCGTATTGCCGCCCGATGTGATAGGGGCGGTCGTTCTGCCTGCGGACATGCCCGCGTTTCAGTCCAAACACATTGACGGCTTGATTGATTTGTTCGACGTGTCGGCGGCGCGCAGGCCCGTTGTGATGCCGTCGTTCAAAGGCGTGCGGCACAATCCCGTTTTATGGCCGCGCGATTTGTTCAAGGATGTGAAAATCGTTCCCGAAGATTCGCATTGGACGCCCGCGCTGATAGAACATACGGACTATATCGTCGAAATGAAAATGGATGACGATTTGCCGTTGACCGATATAAACACTTTCGGCGACCTGTCCGCTTTTCTGGCAAAAATGGACTATGTCGCCGAAGCTGAAAAAGATTTGGAAGCGTTGCTGAAAAAGCCTTAACCGGCTTCGGGAACGCGCAGATGGAAATGTTCCTGTTCTTCGTTGTTGAGCATGGAAACGGCCGAACAATAGTCCGCCCACGCTTCGATTGAATCGTTCAATCTGTTGAGGATGAACGTTTCGACGCTTTCCCCTGCCGTTTGCGCTTGCGCTTCGATGGTTTCGTAAAGCGAGTCATCCAAAACCAGCGGAATGACTTTACAGCGCGATGAAGTTAAACCCATAACCGACCCCTTGTCGTTTGTTTGATTGTTTATCCCACTATAGAGAGGAACGACTCGGCAAATCCAGAGAAATTTTCAAAATCAATAAAAAAATTTTAAATCAAAAGGCGAAAAACGACTCGGAACGCCGAAGAAATAAAGCTTTTTTGACTCATGAGGGGAATCAACGAGTCGCACGTTTCAAAAAAACGAAAAACGGGAACAAATCAAAAACAAACGCCGCTTTTAAACCGCAGAGTCTGACGGTAAAAACGAAACATCTAAAAGTAAGCATATTTTGATTGATTAAAAACAGCCGCCTTTCGGTTGAAAGGGCGGCTGTCGGAAAGTGTTTTTTTATTTTGCGGCTTGCAGCATAAAGTCCGTGACGCGCTGTGAAAACGCCGCGGGGTCGCCGATAGGTTCGCCTTCGATGATTTTGGCTTGGTCGAACAAAACTTGAATCATCGCGCGGGTCGCGTCCGATTTGTCGCCCGCCGCGACCTTTTGCGCCAGCAGTTTAATCAGCGGGTGGCGCGGGTTCAAATCGAAATAATGCGTCGAAGCGTACAGCGTCGGCTGGTTGTGCTGTTTCATCAGGCGTTCCAAGTGAATGGACACTTCGCCGTCGCCCGCCGACAAAGCCACGGGGCTTTTGGTCAGGCGTTCGGTCGAACGGACTTCCTTGACTTCGTCGCCGACGACTTCTTTGGCGAAAGTTTTCAGCGCGTCCATGTCGGCGTCGGGCGCCTTTTCGTCCGCGTTGCCGTCGATTATCGGGAAGTTCGCCAAATCAACCGCGCCCGCCTGCACGGATTTGATTGTTTTTTCCTTGTACTGCGTCAGCCCCTGCGGCCAAAATTCGTCAATCGGGTCGGTCAAAAGCAACACTTCCAGCCCGCGCGCGGCAAAGCCCTCCAACTGCGGATTGTGGCGCAAAACGCTCAAGTTGTCGCCCGTGATGTAGTAAATGCTTTTTTGGTCGGCTTTCATGCGCGAAATATAGGCGTCAAGCGTGGTCAATCCCTCGCCGTTCGTGGAATAGAAACGGCACAGGTCGGCGATTTCTTCGCGGTTCGATTGGTCTTCAAACAAGCCTTCCTTCAGCACTGCGCCGAAAGCGTCCCAGAATTTCAAGTAGTCCTGTTCGTTTTCGGAACGTTTTTTCAGCTCGCCCAAAATGCGGCGTGTTACACCCGTTTTGATTTTCGCCAGCACGGGCGTTTTTTGCAGCATTTCGCGGCTGACGTTCAGCGGCAATTCCTTGGTGTCGATGATGCCCTGCACGAAACGCAGGTAGTTCGGCAGAATGTCGGGCGTTTGGTCGGTGATGAAAACGCGGTTGATGTACAGCTGAATCTGCGCGTTGCGGTTGGGCTGAAAGATGTCGAACGGCGTTTTCGTCGGAATGAACATCAAAGCCGTGTATTCGATTGTCCCCTCGGCGCGGTAATGCAAAGTGTCCCACGGGTCGTCGAACGCTTTGGAAATGTGGCGGTAAAAGTCGTTGTACTGCTTTTGCGTGATTTCGGCTTTGTTGCGCGTCCAAAGCGCGCTTGCCTGGTTGATTGTTTCCGTTTCGCCCAGATAGTGCATGACGACGGGGAATGAAATGTGGTCGGAAAACTGGCGCACAATCGTGCGGACGTCGCCCGCTTCGGAATAATTGTAATGGTCGGGTTTCAAAAACAGCTTGACCTGCGTGCCGCGGGGAACGTCGGCTTCTTCTGCGACGGTGAAATCGCCGTGTCCCGTCGAAGTCCACAGCCAGCCCTGTTCTTCGCCCGCTTTGCGGGAACGGACTTCAACCTTTTCCGCCACCATGAACGCGGAATAAAAGCCCACGCCGAACTGTCCGATAATGGTCGCGTCCTTTTGCCGGTCGCCCGTCAGGTTGTTCAGAAATTCGGCGGAACCCGAACGGCCGATGCTGCCCAAATCCTTAATCAAATCATCGCGGTTCATGCCGATGCCGTTGTCGGCGATTGTCAGCGTGTGCGCGTCTTTGTCGGGGGTGATGTCTATTTTGAATTCGCCGCCCTCTTTGGCGATGTCGGGGCGGGTAATCGCCGCATAGCGCAGTTTGTCGCACGCGTCGGACGCGTTTGATACCAGTTCGCGCAGAAAAATATCCGTGTTGGAATACAAAGCGTTGACGACAATGTCCAAAACTTTGCCGACTTCCGCCTGAAATTGCATTTTTTCTTCAGCCATAGACATAAACCTCCTTGTATCTGACCGCCCTTTTACTTATGTTTTAAGGACTGTTTTTTCAAGTCCCGCAAAGGAAAAAAACAATGGCTTCGGTTTTAAGCGCGCTTTTGGGTCCCACGAATACGGGCAAAACCTATCTGGCGGTCGATAAAATGCTGTCGCACAAAAGCGGCATGATCGGCTTTCCCCTGCGTCTGCTCGCCCGCGAAAACTACGACAAAATCGTGCGCAGAAAGGGCGCCGAGGCTGTCGCGCTGATTACGGGCGAAGAAAAGATTTTGCCCAAAAATCCGTCCTATTTCGTCTGCACGGTCGAAGCCATGCCGCTGGAACGCCCCGTGTCGTTTCTGGCGGTGGACGAAATCCAAATGGCGGCCGACCCCGAACGCGGGCATATCTTCACCGACCGACTGCTTCACGCGCGCGGCGTCAGCGAAACCATGTTTTTGGGCGCGGAAACAATCCGCCCTTTGCTGAACAAGCTGCTGCCCGACTGCGCGATTGAAACCCGCCCGCGGTTTTCCAAGCTGACCTATACGGGGGTCAAGAAAATCACCCGATTGCCGCCGCGTTCGGCGATTATCGGCTTTTCGCTGCAGGACGTGTACGCGCTGGCGGAGCTGATTCGCCGTCAAAGGGGCGGCGCGGCGGTCGTCATGGGCGCGCTCAGCCCCCGCACGCGCAACGCGCAGGTCGAGATGTTTCAGTCGGGCGACGTCGATTATCTGGTCGCGACGGACGCGATAGGCATGGGCTTGAATCTGGAAGTCGAACACGTCTGCTTTACGTCCCTGCGCAAATTCGACGGGCAAAGGATGCGGATGCTGACCCCTGCCGAGCTGGCGCAAATCGCGGGGCGCGCGGGACGCTATATGACCGACGGCACGTTCGGAGTCGCTGCCGAAGCAAGCGTTCTGACGCAGGATGTCATCGACCGAATCGAGGAACACCGCTTTGAACCTTTGGCGGGATTGTATTGGCGCAACCACGACATCAAAACGACGTCGACCGACGCTTTGCTGTACGGTTTGGGCAAACGGCCGACGCTTTCGGGGCTTGTCGGCGCGCGCAAAGCCGACGACCAGCTGGTTTTGGAAGAGCTGTTGCGCGACGAATCGGTCAAAAAGCTGGCGGACACGCCCGCGGCGGTCGAACTGCTGTGGAACGTCTGCCAAATTCCAGATTTCGGAAAAGTGTCGCCGCAGGCGCATGCGCGCTTGTTATCGCAGATTTATCGGGCTATACTGACGAACGGTTGCCTGTCGCAGGACTGGTTCGCCAAGCAGGTTGCGCGCTTGGACAATACGAACGGCGACATTGATGTCATCACGGGACGTATTGCAGGAATCAGAATTTGGACGTATATTGCTCAGCGCAAAGGCTGGATTGAACAATCCGCGTTCTGGCAGGACAAAACCCGCGCCGTCGAGGACAAACTTTCCGACGCTTTGCATCAAAAGCTGACTCAACGGTTCGTGGACAAGCGAACCTCTATTTTGGTAAAAGGTATGAAAACACAGGTTGAATTGGTAACGGAAATCGACGAAAACGGAAACGTCGTCGTCGAAGGACAGGAAATCGGAAAGCTGGAAGGATTGCGCTTTCAGCCGATTACGGGCGAAGGCAAATATGCCGACCGCGTTTTGATGAATGCCGCGGAAAAAGCGCTGAATGCGGAATTCCATGCGCGCGTCGCGGCAATCTCCGCCGCCCCCGACGAAGAATTTGCGTTGGAAAACAACGCGGCAATCCTGTGGAAAGGGCAGCTGCTTGCCAAAGCGGTCAAAGGACGCGATTCTTTGCATCCCTCTGTTGCCGTTTCGGCGCATGAAACGCTGGACGCCGCTTTGATTGAACAGGTCAAAGCCAAAGTGACGGGCTGGCTGGAAGTATACCTTGCCAACAAAATCGCACCGCTGTTCACGGCTTTGCGCACGCTGGACGAAGAACACGCGTCGGGCGCGGCGCGCGGCATTTTGTGGCAGGTCGCCGAAGCGTTCGGCACGATGCCCCGCGGCATTGTCGCCGATTTGATTAAAGGTTTGAATGAAGCCGACAAAAAAGTGCTGGCGAAAGCGGGATTGCGATTGGGGCACGATTACTTGTTCTTCCCGATGCTGCTGAAGCCCGCGGCTCAGCGCGTTTTGGCGATTTTGTGGAAGATTTGGAACGACAAAACCCAATACGCGACGGGCTTTGCCACGGACGGCAAAATGTCGTTCGCCGTCGAACGCGGCGTTCCCCGCGCTTTGTATCTGGTGCAGGGCTATGCGGCGACGGGCGCGCGCGCGATTCGCGTCGACGTGATGGAACGCTTCACCGCCAAACTGCGCGAAGTAACGCGTCAGGACAAGGGCAAACCGCAAGTATTGCCTTTGGAGCTGCTGTCTTTGGCGGGGCTGAAGCGCGACGAAGCCGAGGAAGTGTTCGGCTATCTGGGCTTCAAGGTCACCAAGGAAACGCAGAAAACGACCGTCGGCGAAGAAACAAAAGAAACGGAAGTGCTGATGATTCAGCCGAAATTCCGCAAGCCCAAAGCGCAAAAAGCGGACGAAAAGCCCGTTGACATGTCGTCGCCGTTCGCGGCTTTGGCGGCTTTGCGCAAATAATGGGCGTCCGCATTGACAAATGGCTGTATTGCGCGCGGTTTGCGAAAACCCGCACCGAAGCGCAACAGCTGTGTCATGCGGGGCATGTCGCTTTGAACGGCGAAAAAGGATTCAAAACTGCGCGGGATTTGCAAATCGGGGACGAACTGACAATCCTGCGCGGTTCAATGCGCTTTCACATTAAAGTAACGGGCTTTGCCGAAAAACGGGTCGGCGCGCCGATTGCCCGCACATTGTACGAATATCTGTCCGAACCCGAAAATTTACAGCCGCCGAAAGCCATGGTTTTTGAACGCCGCGACGCGGGCGCGGGGCGGCCGACCAAGCGCGACCGCCGCGCGCTGAACAGGCTGAAAGGCAAGTTTTAGGGTCTAAAAAAACGTCATTGCAAACCCCGCATGGGGTGAAGCAATTATTGACTTCGCTTTTGCGGTTGGCTGTCTGCAAATGGATTACTTCATCGGGCAATGCCCTTCTTGTGATGACAGAATTACTGATAACACAAAAAAACATCGGCGGATTTCTC
>DJPN01000027.1 GCA_002438565.1 Alphaproteobacteria bacterium UBA6411
GTAAACTTCTCTTTTGCCATTTTTATATAACTCCAAATTTTGTCTTAGCCATTGACTTTGGCTTTGATTTCTTCAGCAACGTTCGCAGGAACTTCCGCATAGTGCGAGAAGACCATCGAGTATTGAGCGCGTCCCTGGCTCATTGAGCGCAGAGTGTTCACATATCCAAACATTGAGGACAGAGGAACTGTCGCGTCAATCACACGGGCGTTGCCGCGCTGATCCATACCGGAAACCTGACCGCGGCGGCTGTTCAAGTCGCCGATGATGTCGCCCATATAGTCTTCGGGCGTCACGATTTCCACTTTCATAATGGGTTCCAACAGCTTGGGTTTTGCTTTTGCGATGCCTTCGCGGAAAGCCGCGCGCGCCGCAATTTCAAACGCCATCGTCGAGGAGTCGACATCATGGTATGCACCGTCAAACAAAGTCGCTTTAAAGTCCGTGCAGGGGAAGCCGGCGATAACGCCCGTTTCCAAAGCGGCTTTCAAGCCCTTTTCAACGCCGGGAATGTATTCTTTGGGAACGTTGCCGCCGACGACAGTGTTTTCAAAGACGTATCCTTCACCCGGTTTCAACGGTTCAAAGCGAATCTTGACGCGGGCGAACTGCCCCGAACCGCCGGACTGCTTTTTGTGCGTGTAGTCGATTTCGTATGTCTGCGAAATCGTTTCACGGTAAGCCACCTGCGGAGCGCCGACGTTCGCGTCGACTTTGAATTCGCGTTTCAGACGGTCGACAATGATTTCCAGATGGAGTTCGCCCATCCCTTTGATGATCGTCTGGCCGCTTTCAGCATCGGAAGCGACGCGGAAAGACGGATCTTCCATCGCCAAACGGTTCAAAGCCAAGCCCATTTTTTCGACGTCGGCCTTGGTTTTGGGCTCAACGGCGACTTCGATAACGGGTTCCGGGAATTCCATTTTTTCCAAAATAACCGGAGAGCTTTCCGCACACAAGGTTTCACCCGTCGTGGTTTCTTTCAAGCCGACCAAAGCGACGATATCGCCTGCATTGGCTTCTTTGATTTCTTCACGGTGGTTCGCGTGCATCAACAACATACGACCGATACGTTCCTTCTTTTCCTTAACGGAGTTCAAAACGTAAGAACCGGCAGTCATCGTACCCGAATAAATACGGGCAAACGTCAACGAACCGACAAACGGGTCGTTCATGATTTTGAACGCCAACGCCGCCAAGGGTTCGTCGTCTGTCGCATGGCGAACAGTTTCCTTGCCATCCGGAGTTGTGCAAACAACGGGAGGAATATCCAGCGGGGACGGCAGATAATCGACAACCGCGTCCAACATCGGCTGAACGCCTTTGTTTTTGAACGAAGAACCGCACAAAACAGGGACGAAGCTCATCGAAATCGTACCTTTGCGGATGCATTTCTGCAGCGTTTCCAGCGGAATTTCCTTACCTTCCAAGTAGTCTTCCATCGCCTGATCGTCTTGTTCGACAACGGTTTCGACCATTTCGGCATGCAGTTTGTCGGTCAATTCTTTCAAATCAGCCGGAACTTCGCCGTAGGAGAACTCGGCACCCAAGTGTTCGCCGTTCCAGATAATCGAACGTTTGTTCAAAACATCAACAACACCCGCAAATTCGGATTCGGCGCCAATCGGCAGCGTCATAACGACAGGACGAGCGCCCAGACGGTCTTTGATCATATCGACAGCACGCAGGAAGTTCGCACCGATACGATCCATCTTGTTGACGAAGCAGATACGGGGAACTTTGTACTTGTCGGCTTGACGCCAAACGGTTTCGGATTGCGGTTCAACGCCGGCAACGCCGTCAAAAACAGCGACCGCGCCGTCCAAAACGCGCAGAGAACGCTCGACTTCAACCGTGAAGTCAACGTGCCCCGGGGTGTCGATGATGTTTAAGCGGTGACCGCGCCAAAAGCACGTCGTCGCCGCAGACTGAATCGTAATACCGCGTTCTTGTTCCTGCACCATAAAGTCCATGGTCGCGGCGCCGTCGTGAACTTCGCCGATTTTGTGGGATTTACCCGTGTAGTACAGAATACGTTCGGTGGTTGTCGTTTTACCGGCATCGATGTGCGCCATGATACCGATATTACGATATTTTTCAATTGGTGTAGTGCGAGCCATTACACAAAACCTTCTCTAAAATTAAAATTACCAACGATAGTGCGAGAAAGCTTTGTTAGCTTCTGCCATGCGATGCGTATCTTCGCGTTTGCGAACAGCCGCACCTTTGTTGTTCAAAGCATCCATGAATTCACCCGCCAAACGTTTTTCCATCGTTTCTTCCGAACGGGAACGGGCGGCATTGATAATCCAACGGATAGCCAAAGCCTGCTTTCTTTCGGGGCGGACTTCGACAGGAACCTGATAGGTCGCACCGCCGACGCGGCGGGAGCGGACTTCAACAGCCGGTTTGACATTTTCCAAAGCATCGGCAAAAGCCTTCAAGGGTTCCATTTTTGTTTTTTCAGCAACACGATCCAACGCGCCGTAAACGATCTTTTCGGCGGTCGCTTTGGCACCGTGAAGCATGACGCAATTCATAAATTTGGCGACGACCAGATCACCGTATTTGGCATCGGGCACGATTTCGCGTTTTTCTGCTGCGTGACGACGAGACATATTTTCATTCCTTCCAAATTATTTAGGACGCTTTGCGCCGTACAAAGAACGGCTCTGGCGACGAGCGGAAACACCCTGAGTATCCAGAGTACCGCGAATGATGTGATAACGCACACCCGGCAAGTCTTTTACACGGCCGCCGCGGATCAGCACGACAGAGTGTTCCTGCAGGTTGTGACCTTCACCCGGAATGTAGCTCAATACTTCAGCACTGTTGGTCAAACGAACACGCGCGACTTTACGCAAAGCGGAGTTCGGCTTTTTCGGAGTCGTTGTATAAACACGGGTGCAAACACCACGCTTCTGCGGACAAGCCTGCAGAGCCGGAGCTTTGTTACGTTTCACGCTCGGTTTACGCGGACTGCGAATTAATTGGTTAATTGTAGGCATTAAAATCCTCTTTCCTATCTAACCGTTACAACATACTTACTCGATTCCAACCTCTGCGGCGGAACCGGAAAGCTAACCTTTCAAAAGCGGCGGAAATCCGCCGTTTTCGACGTCTCAAAAAGAATAAGTCAGCAGATATGACAACCTTCTTTCCTATACTTTTAGGATTGCATAGTCGCAAAAAACGCCAAAAGAGTCAAGGAAAATAAACGATTTCTTCAGATTTTTCGACAGCTTCCGCACCCAAAAAAACAGCGGCCGAAGATTTCTCCGCCGCTGTTTTACTTAATCCGTTTTTTAACGCAATCCGTCTTAACGTCCCTGTTTCGCGTTGCGCGCCGCCAAGATGTCCTTGTGGACCATACCGCCGCCCGGATTGCCGTAAGACGCATACAGCTCTTTAGCTTCCTGCATCATGGATTTCTTTTCCGTTTTTTCCGCACGCGCAGGATCGTAAGTCGCCAGCAAGCACCGTTTCAGCTGTTTCAAGACCAGCTGAGCATGTTTGACGTTGGCATATTCATCCGCTTTCAGTCTTTGTTCCGCCGTTTTGGATTTGACCATGGAGCCGACCGCATACTGCACGGCGTTTTTGGGAACAACCAAAGCAACGGGACCGTTCGGCATGGATTCGGACTTTGCCAAAGATTCAACCAGAGAAGCCGCGCCTATAACAGTCATTTCCAATTTCAAACCGTGATCGGCATCGGTCGCATAGTTCAGCTTTTCGCGCAAACCGTACTGTTTGGCTTCTTTTTTCAATTCAGCCGATTTTGCGTCGACGGCGTCTTCGCGGATATATTCGCGATCCGTTGTGCGAACGTAATCTTTGGCGATTTTTTCGGCTTCGGCTTTGGATTTGCCGTCCATCAAAACGACAGCGCCGACCAAATAGCTGTCCAACGAATGTTTATTCCACGTGGACACCGACTTTTCACTTTTATTCAAAGACAGCATGGTTTGCTCCTTTCCAAAAACAATTTTTCATTCTTTTTACGGCATATTTCGTTTTTTGTCAACTTTTTTCGATAAAGAAAAACCGCCGAAAGAAAACTCTCGGCGGCTTTTGAAAAGTTGTTTCGGCTTACGCTTCGGGCTGTTCTTCCACCGTCGGCAAAGCCGCAGGTTCAGACGCTTCGATTTCGCGATCGCGCGCGGCTGCTTCGATTTTCAAACGGTTGACAACCGAACCCGTACCCGCAGGGATCAAACGACCCACGATGACGTTTTCTTTCAACCCGACCAAGTCGTCCGTTCTGCCCGAAACGGCGGATTCCGTCAGAACGCGCGTCGTTTCCTGGAAGGACGCAGCCGAAATGAACGAATTCGTCTGCAAGCTGGCTTTCGTGATACCCAACAAAATCGGAGAAGCGGAAGCCGGACGTCCGCCCGCTGCGACAGCTTTGGCGTTTTCTTTGTCCAAAGTCTGCTGATCAACCTGTTCGCCCTGCGTCAGCGTCGTATCCCCTGCATCGGTAACTTCTTCTTTCTGCAACATCTGGCGGGTGATGACTTCGATGTGTTTATCGTTAATCTTCACACCCTGCAGACGGTAAACGTCTTGAATTTCCTTGACCATGTGTTGCGCAAAAGCTTCCAAGCCCTTGACGCGCAAAATATCGTGCGGATCTTCCGCGCCGTCAGTCAGCTTGTCCCCCTGGTGGACGGTATCGCCGTCTTGAACCAGAATCAGCTTGCCTTTCGGAACCAGATATTCACGCTCAATATCCTTTTCACCTTTGACGACAATGCGTTGTTTGGCTTTGTAATCGCGGCCGAATTCAACAACACCGTCAATTTCGGAAATAATCGCGCAGTCTTTGGGTTTGCGGGCTTCAAACAATTCGGCAACGCGCGGCAGACCGCCCGTAATATCGCGGGATTTACGTTCGATTTCAATCGTAGCGTAAATATCGCCGCGTTTCACGGCCGCACCGCTTTCCAACATAACCGTCGAGTTGGCGGGCAAGTTGTAAACGGCAACGGAAGAACCGTCTTTTTCCAAAACGATTTGCGCTTTTTTCGCTGTTCCGTGCGTTTCGATCACGCGGATTTGCGTCAAACCGGTCGCTTCGTCGCGGATTTCGCGAATGGTTTCGCCGTCGACAAAGTTTTCAAAGCGAACCGTGCCTTCCTTGTCGATAAAGTACGGAATGACGTACGCGTTCCATTCGGCCAAACGCTGACCTTTAACGACCTTGTCGCCGCCTTTGACCGCGACAACCGCGCCGAACGGGACGTGATAGTGCGCTTTTACCGCACCGTTGTCATCCACAATCGCCAATTCGCAGTCGCGCGACGTGATAATCGCCTCGCCTTTCGTGTTGACGACAGGTTCGGACGCCGTGAACTTCACAACACCGTCAAAGCCCGATTCGATAGCGGATACTTCAACGTTTTGAGCCGTCCCGCCCACGTGGAACGTACGCATGGTCAGCTGCGTTCCCGGTTCGCCGATGGACTGAGCCGCGATAACGCCGACCGCTTCGCCGATGTTGACGGGCGTGCCGCGCGCCAAATCGCGGCCGTAGCATTTCGCGCAAACACCGTCCTTGCTTTCGCATGTCAGCGGAGAACGGATATAAATCTTTTCAACGCCGGCGGCCGTAATTTTATCAACATCGACTTCGTCAATCAGTTTGCCGCGCGGAACGATGATTTCGCCCGTAGCCGGATTTTTGACGTCTTCTTGAGCCGTACGCCCCAAAACGCGTTCGCCCAAAGTCGCAACAACCGTCGTGCCGTCCAAAGCCGCCGTCACCCAAATGCCTCGGTTTGTGCCGCAATCGTCTTCGCAAACGATGGCATCCTGCGCGACGTCGACCAGACGGCGTGTCAGATAACCGGAGTTCGCGGTCTTCAACGCCGTGTCGGACAGCCCTTTGCGCGCGCCGTGGGACGAGTTGAAGTATTCCGCCACGGACAGCCCTTCTTTAAAGTTCGCGATAATCGGCGTTTCGATGATTTCGCCGTTCGGTTTCGCCATCAAGCCGCGCATACCGCCCAACTGTTTCATCTGAGCCGCAGAACCGCGGGCGCCGGAGTGAGCCATCATGTAAACCGAGTTAATCGGTTTCGACGGATCGTCTTTTGAAATTTCTTTCATCATTTCGTCCGCGATTTTGTCCGTGCAGGACGACCATGCGTCAACGACTTTGTTATAGCGTTCGCCGTTGGTAATCAAACCGTCGGTGTACTGCTTTTCAAACTCTTTGACTTTCGCTTCGGTTTCCTTGACCAGTTTCCATTTCGCTTTGGGAACGATCATGTCGTCTTTGCCGAACGAAACGCCGGAAACAGCCGCGTATTTGTAGCCCATATTCTTGATGCGGTCGACAAAGATGCAGGTTTCTTTCTGCCCGCAATAACGGTAAACCTGGTCAATGATGTCGGCGATTTCCTTTTTGCGCAACAAACGGTTGAACAAAGAGAACGGCAGATTCGGATTTTTAGGCAGAACCTGCGACAGCAAAACGCGTCCCGGCGTCGTATCGAACACCTTGCGCACCATTTTGCCTTCTTCGCCCATAACCTCCAAGCGGCATTTGATCTTCGTCTGGTAGGTAACAAAGCCGTTGTACAATGCGTGTTCGACTTCGTCCACGCCCGAGAAAACCATTCCCTCGCCTTTCTGGCCTGCGCGTTCCAAGCTCAAGTAGTACAGCCCCAAAATCATATCTTGGGTCGGCACAATAATCGGCTTGCCGTTCGCGGGGGACAGAATGTTGTTGGTGGACATCATCAAAACGCGGGCTTCCAACTGCGCTTCCAGCGACAAAGGAACGTGAACCGCCATTTGGTCGCCGTCGAAGTCGGCGTTAAACGCCGTGCAGGCCAGCGGATGCAGCTGAATCGCCTTGCCTTCAATCAACACGGGTTCAAACGCTTGAATCCCCAGTCTGTGCAAAGTCGGCGCACGGTTCAGCAAAACGGGATGTTCGCGAATGACTTCTTCCAGAATGTCCCACACTTCGGGGCGTTCTTTTTCGACCATGCGCTTTGCCGCTTTGATGGTCGTCGCCATGCCGTACAGTTCCAGTTTGGAATAAACGAACGGTTTGAACAGTTCCAAAGCCATTTTCTTGGGAATACCGCATTGCTGCAGTTTCAGTTCGGGTCCGACAACAATCACGGAACGGCCGGAATAGTCGACGCGTTTACCCAGCAAGTTCTGACGGAAACGACCTTGTTTGCCTTTCAGCATATCCGCCAAAGATTTCAGCGGGCGTTTGTTCGCCCCCGTAATAGCGCGGCCGCGGCGGCCGTTGTCGAACAAAGCATCAACGGATTCCTGCAGCATGCGCTTTTCGTTGCGGATGATGATTTCCGGCGCGCGCAATTCCATCAGCCGTTTCAAACGGTTGTTGCGGTTGATGACGCGGCGGTACAGGTCGTTCAAGTCGGATGTCGCAAAACGACCGCCGTCCAGCGGAACCAACGGACGCAGTTCGGGCGGAATGACGGGAATGACATCCAAAATCATCCATTCGGGTTTCGATCCGGATTCCAAGAACGCTTCCACCAATTTCAGCCGTTTGACCAGCTTTTTGCGGCGGGCTTCGGAAGCCGTCGACCGCAATTCGGCGCGAATGGTTTCGGCTTCGGATTCCAAATCGATGGAGGACAGAATTTCCTTCAGCGCTTCCGCACCGATGCCGGCACGGAAAGAATCCTCTCCGTAATCCTCAACCGCGCGCTGATACTGTTCTTCGGTCAGCAGTTCATTGACTTTCAACGGAGTCAGCCCCGGTTCAATGACCACATATTTTTCAAAGTACAGCACCGCTTCCAAGTCTTTGAGCATCATGTCGACCAGCAAGCCGATGCGCGACGGCAAAGACTTCAAAAACCAGATGTGCGCAACGGGCGCCGCCAGTTCGATATGCCCCATGCGTTCGCGGCGCACTTTGGACAACGTAACTTCAACGCCGCATTTTTCGCAGACGATGCCGCGATATTTCATGCGTTTGTATTTGCCGCACAAACATTCGTAATCCTTGACGGGTCCGAAAATGCGCGCGCAGAACAAACCGTCGCGTTCGGGTTTGAAAGTGCGGTAGTTGATGGTTTCGGGCTTTTTCACTTCGCCGTAAGACCAAGAACGAATCCGTTCCGGAGAAGCCAATGAAATTTGAATCTGATCAAACGCCTGAGAAGTCGTAACAGATCCCAAAACTTTTGTTATTTCGTTCATAACATTCCTCTTTCGTAAGATTCGGTTCTTAGTATTGACGCTGCTTCAATTCAACGTCCAAGCACAAGGAGTGCATTTCCTTGACCAAAACGTTGAACGATTCGGGAATACCGGCTTCGAACTTGTCGTCGCCGCGGACGATGGATTCGTACACCTTCGTACGGCCGGAAACGTCGTCGGACTTGACCGTCAAAATTTCCTGCAAGGTATAAGCCGCGCCGTACGCTTCCAAAGCCCACACTTCCATTTCGCCGAAACGCTGTCCGCCGAATTGCGCTTTACCGCCCAAAGGCTGCTGCGTAACCAGGCTGTAAGGACCAATCGAGCGGGCGTGGATTTTTTCGTCGACCAAGTGGTGCAGTTTCAGCATGTAGGTAATGCCGACGGTAACGGGACGGTCAAACGGTTCGCCCGTTCTGCCGTCAAACAGCTGAACCTGTCCCGAAACGGGCAAGCCCGCTTTCTGCAGCATTTCATTGATGTCGGCTTCGCGCGCCCCGTCGAAAACGGGGGTGGCAATCGGCAGACCGCCTTTGAGGTTGTCAGCCAGTTCCAAAACCTCATCGTCGCTCAGTTTGGCGATGTTTGCGTTGTATTCCTTTTTGCCGTAAACATCTTCCAATTTGGCGCGCAAATCGTCGACCGTCGCTTTTTTGGCTTCAATCTGTTCATACAAAGCATGAACCTGTTTGCCCAGTTCGCGGCAAGCCCACCCCAAATGACATTCCAGAATTTGCCCGACGTTCATACGCGACGGCACGCCCAGAGGATTCAAAACCAAATCGACGGGAGTTCCGTCCGCGATGTGCGGCATGTCTTCAATCGGCAGAATACGGGAAACAACACCTTTGTTTCCGTGGCGCCCCGCCATTTTGTCACCCGGCTGCAATTTGCGCTTTACGGCAATGAAGACTTTTACCATCTTCAGCACGCCCGGAGGCATTTCGTCGCCGCTTTGGACTTTTTCGACTTTGTTTTCAAAGCGTTCCTGCAATTTTTCAATATCGGCATCAAACACTTTGGACATTTTTTCGATTTCGCCCATGACTTCGTCGTTTTCGACGGCCAGCTTGCGCAACTCCTTGCGCGGCAAAGCGTCCAGCATTTCTTTGGTCAAAATCGCGCCCGACGCGACGTTTTTAACGCCGACGGTCGCCTTCTGATTTTCCAAAGACGCTTTCAAACGGTCATAGAACGACCCTTCCAAAATCGCTTTTTCGGCATCGCGATCCTTGGCCAAGGCTTCAATTTCCGATTGTTCAATCGCCATTGCGCGCTGATCTTTGTCAACGCCGCGGCGGTTGAAGACGCGAACTTCAACGACCGTACCCGCGATTCCGGGCGGAACACGCAGGGACGTGTCGCGCACATCGGCGGCTTTTTCACCGAAAATAGCGCGCAGCAGTTTTTCTTCCGGCGTCATCGGGGATTCGCCTTTCGGCGTCACCTTGCCGACCAGAATGTCGCCTGCTTTGACTTCGGCACCGATGTAAACGACGCCCGCTTCATCCAGCTGTTTCAAAGCTTCCTCGCCGACATTCGGAATGTCGCGGGTGATTTCTTCCTGTCCCAGCTTGGTGTCGCGCGCCATCACTTCGAATTCGTCAATGTGAATGGACGTGAACACGTCGTCACGCGCAATGCGTTCGGAAATCAAAATAGCGTCTTCGTAGTTGTAACCGTTCCACGGCATATACGCCACCAAAACGTTGCGCCCCAAAGCCAATTCGCCCAGTTGGGTCGAACCGCCGTCCGCAATGATGTCGCCTGCGGAAACGACGTCGCCGACTTTGACCAAAGGACGCTGCGTGATGCAGGTCGACTGGTTGGAACGCTGGAATTTATGCAGTTTGTAAATATCCACACCCGATTCGTCGGCTTTGATTTTACCCGTGGCGCGGACAACAATGCGTTTTGCATCAACGCTTTGTACAACACCGGCACGTTTGGCCGCAATCGCCGCGCCCGAGTCGCGCGCAACGGCGGCTTCCATTCCCGTACCGACCAGCGGAGCATCCGCCTGCAGCAAAGGAACAGCTTGACGCTGCATGTTCGATCCCATCAAAGCGCGGTTCGCGTCATCGTTTTCCAAGAACGGAATCAACGCCGCCGCAACGGAAACCAACTGTCTGGGCGAAACGTCGATCAGCGTGATTTCTTCGGGCGGGCACAGAACGAATTCGCCGTTTTTACGGCAAGCGACCAGTTTGTCTTTGACAAAACAGTCTTTGCTGTCCAATTCCGCATTTGCCTGAGCAATAACTTCTTTGCCCTCTTCCATGGCGGACAAATAAACAACCGCCGGTTCCTTTTTGCCCTTTTCGTTTTCGCGATAGCGGATGACTTTGCCGTTTTCAACCTTAAAATACGGGCTTTCGATAAAACCGTACTGGTTGACGCGCGCATACGTCGCCAACGAGTTGATCAAACCGATGTTCGGACCTTCAGGCGTTTCAATCGGGCAAATGCGGCCGTAATGCGTCGGATGAACGTCTCGAACTTCAAAGCCTGCGCGGTCGCGCGTCAAGCCGCCGGGGCCCAAAGCGGACAGACGGCGTTTGTGCGTGACTTCCGCCAGCGGGTTGTTCTGATCCATAAACTGCGACAGCTGGGAAGAGCCGAAGAATTCACGAACGGCGACAGCGGCAGGTTTTGCGTTAATCAAATCATGCGGCATCACCGTGTCGATATCGACCGAGCTCATGCGTTCGCGAATCGCGCGTTCCATGCGCAGCAAACCGATTCTGTACTGGTTTTCCATCAATTCGCCGACCGAACGGACGCGGCGGTTGCCCAAGTTGTCAATGTCGTCGATTTCTCCGCGGCCGTCTTTCAGTTCAACCAGAACATGGACAATTTTCAGAATGTCCTCTTTACGCAAAGTGCGCGGCATGTCGGATTTTTCAAAATCCAACCGCGAATTCATTTTCACGCGGCCGACAGCGGACAAATCATAGTGTTCCAAATCAAAGAACAGCCCGCGGAACAAAGTGTCTGCGGATTCGACGGTGGGCGGTTCGCCCGGGCGCATGACTTTGTAAATGTCAACCAAAGCGTCTTCACGGGTTCTGTTTTTATCCGCCGCCATCGTGTTGCGAATGTACGAACCGACGTTGACATTGTCGATATGCAGCACGGAAAATTCTTTGATTTTGAATTTTTTGAACGTTTCCAACATCGCTTCGGTGATTTCATCACCAGCTTCGGCAAGGATTTCACCCGTTTTTTCGTTAATCATGTCTTCGGCGACGAAACGGCCGATCAATTCCTCATCATTGACGCGGATTTCATCAACGCCGTCTTTTTCAAACTTTTTCAATTTGGCGGTATTGACCTTTTCGCCGGCTTCCAACAAAACTTCGCCCGATTTGGCGTCAACCAAATCATAACGCAGCTTGGTGCCTTTCAAGTGTTTGGCGACCAACGGGGTTTTGAAGCCTTTTTTATCGGCCGTGAAGACCACTTTGTCATAAAAATACGACAAAATTTCCTCTTGGCTCATTCCTTGGACTTCCAACAGACTGACAGAGCGGCCTTCAGCTTCGCGTTCTTTGCGCAATTCTTCCGTCTGCGCGGATTCCAAAGCATACAGGAGAGTCGTTACAGGCAGTTTGCGGCGGCGGTCGATACGGACGTACACCAAATCTTTGGCATCGAATTCAAAGTCCAACCACGAACCGCGGTACGGAATGACGCGGGCGGCAAACAAATATTTGCCCGACGAATGGGTTTTGCCCTTGTCATGGTCAAAGAACACGCCGGGGGAACGGTGCATCTGGGAAACGATAACACGTTCCGTACCGTTGACAACGAACGTTCCCGTTTCGGTCATCAAAGGCATATCGCCCATATAGACGTCCTGTTCTTTGATATCGCGAATCGAGCGTGCGCCCGTTTCTTCATCAACGTCCCAAACAACCAAGCGCAGGGTCACGCGCAAAGGAGCCGAATAGGTCATGCCGCGCTGAATACATTCGTCAACATCATATTTCGGTTCGTCAAGTTCGTATTTGACGTATTCCAATTCGCCGCGACCGGAAAAGTCTTTAATCGGGAAAACCGATTTCAAGGCTTCCTGCAAACCCGAATCGGTTCTTTTGGCGGCGGGAACGCCTAACTGCAGGAATTGAGCATAAGAGCTTTTCTGAACTTCGATAAGATTGGGCATCGGTGCGACAGAAGGGATTCTGCCAAAATTTTTGCGTACTCTCTTGCGGCCTGTAAAAGATTTGACCATAACTGCTCCCCATTCTTAAAAAGGATAAAAATTCTGTTGCGTTTCACTTGTATTTGAATGCGCCAAACGCTTGCGCATTATAAAACGACTTCAAGGACCGGACGAAAGAGACTCTAATCCCTTGTCGTCCGATCCCTTAATTTATGCGGTTAAAGTCGAATTATTTAACTTCAACTTTAGCGCCGGCTTTTTCCAGCTGTTCTTTCATCTTGGCAGCGTCTTCTTTGCTGACAGCTTCTTTAACAGTCTTGGGCGCACCTTCAACCAGATCTTTCGCTTCTTTCAGACCCAGACCGGTGATAGCGCGGACTTCTTTAATGACGTTGATTTTGTTGGCGCCGGCTTCGACCAGAACGACATCAAATTCGGTTTTTTCTTCAGCGGCGGCGGCACCGGCACCGGCAGCAGCGGCGGCGACGGGAGCAGCAGCGGAAACGCCCCATTTTTCTTCCAACATTTTGGACAGTTCGGCAGCTTCCAACACTGTCAAAGCAGACAATTCATCAACGATTTTGGCGAGATCAGCCATTTTCTTAAACTCCGTTTAGTTATTAAACACATCGTACCGAATGGTACAAAAACATTGCGGGGATTGCTCCCCAAGACTTGTAATCGCTTACGCGGCCTGTTCTTTGTCGGCGTACGCTTTGCAAACGCGCGCGATTTGAGCGCCGGGGGCCTGCAGCAGACCGACCAGTTTTCCGCGCAGTTCGTCCAAGGACGGCAATTCGCCCAGTTCTTTGACTTGAGCGACGGACAAGGTCTGTCCGTTCATGATTGCACCCAGAACGATCAGTTTTTCGTTTTTCTTGGCGAATTGAACAACAGCTTTGGCGGCGGCAATCGGATCTTCCGAGAACGACACGGCGGTCGGCCCCTTCATCAGATCGCTCAAGCTTTCATACTGTGTTCCTGCAAGAGCAAGGCGAGTAATACGATTTTTGGTCACGCGAAACTTTGCGCCCGCTTCACGAACTTTGTTACGCAATTCCGACATTTCGGCAACCGTCAGCCCGACGTAATGGGTGACAACAACCAAAGAGGCGGACTTGAAGTCTTCGTTCATGGTCGAGAGCAATTCAGATTTTTGTTCCCGTTTCACTTTTGTATCCTCAATGATTCCTTTCGGCGCACACAGCCCCGAAAGTTCAGTTAAACCCGACATCCACCCCCATGGTGAACGTCGATTCCTGTCCAAAAGCTCAAGCCAAAACCACTTTCAACGGAGCGGCTTTATAAAAACTTGTTCCTCTGTCTATGCAGGCGGTTCCCCATTAAACGATTCAAAAAGAATCGAACCTGCGGTCTTGGACAGGTTCGGGGGAACGGCGGTTACCCGTCTTTCCCCCAACCCCGAATCAGCAAACCGATTCGGTATTTCTTGTTATTTTCCCGAAGCCAACGCAGCAATGTTGGGGACGGAAACCTTCACGCCGACGCCTTGAGTCGTGCTCAACGCGACAGCTTTCAAATAAGTGCCTTTGATGCTGGCGGGTTTGGCTTTCAAAACAGCCTGAGCAAACGCCAAAACGTTTTCTTTGATTTTGGCTTCGTCAAAGCTGATTTTGCCTACGCCCGCATGAATCTGACCAGCGGCTTCAACGCGGAATTCGACCTGACCGGCCTTAACCGCCTTGACCGCACCGGCGACATCCATCGTAACAGTACCCAGTTTCGGGTTCGGCATCAAACCGCGAGGTCCCAAAACTTTACCCAAACGGCCGACAACACCCATCATATCGGGGGTGGCGATGCAGCGTTCAAAGTTGATGGAGCCCTTCATGACTTCTTCCATCAAATCTTCCGCGCCAACGACATCGGCACCGGCTTTCTTCGCTTCTTCGGCTTTAGCGCCGCGGGCAAAGACAGCAACGCGAACGGTTTTACCCGTACCGTTGGGCATACCGACAACGCCGCGAATCATCTGATCCGCCTGACGCGGG
The DNA here is from genome assembly GCA_002438565.1 of Alphaproteobacteria bacterium UBA6411. Taxonomy (GTDB): domain Bacteria; phylum Pseudomonadota; class Alphaproteobacteria; order CAAGCB01; family CAG-977; genus UBA2903. The sequence continues at coordinate 14,383 of DJPN01000027.1, forward strand.
TCGACATTCAAGCCCATCACGATTTCGACGGTTTCGTCGAATTTGGCTTTGGGAGCGGCTTTCAGCAGAGCAATGGCTTCGTCCAGCTCGTAAGCTTTCGCGGGATCGACGGCTTTGTAAGCAGCCGTTAAACGTTTTCCTTTAGTAGCCATCTTCTCTTACTCCACCACATCAATACCCATGGAACGCGCTTGACCCGCAACCATCTGCATGGCGGCTTCAACCGTCGAGCAATTCAAATCGGGCATTTTCTTTTCAGCGATTTCCTTAATCTGGGCTTTGGTCAGTTTACCGACTTTCGAGCGGCCGGGTTCTTTGGAACCTTTGGCGACGCCCGCCGCTTTAACGATGAAATAGCTCACCGGCGGCATTTTCGTAATGAAAGAGAAAGTACGATCCGCATAAGCTGTAATCACGACGGGAATCGGCATACCCGGTTCCAATTTTTGCGTCGCAGCATTAAACGCTTTGCAGAATTCCATAATGTTCAGACCGCGCTGACCCAAGGCAGGACCTACGGGAGGCGACGGATTAGCTTTTCCCGCCGGGATTTGCAATTTGATAAACCCGACAATTTTCTTTGCCATTGTTAAACCTCTAAATCATAAACAAGCGATTCGCTTGAAGGCTTGCGGTGCGATAAATGGCTTATCTTCCGCAAAACGTCTTTGTCGGGCGAATCGAAACCGGCAAAGACGTTTCAAACTGTTTCTCAGACCTTTTCGACCTGCGAATATTCCAACTCGACAGGAGTCGAACGGCCGAAAATGGAAACAGAAACTTTCAAACGGGCTTTTTCGTCATCCGATTCTTCAACAAAGCCCACAAAGGAAGCAAACGGCCCGTCAATGACGCGAACCTGTTCACCCACTTCGTAAGAAACGGAGCTTTTGGGTCTTTCGACACCTTCGGAAACTTGATGAAGAATACGCTGAGCTTCGGATTCGGTAATCGGAGTCGGACGTTCGCGCGCCCCCAAAAATCCCGTTACCCGCGGCGTATTTTTAACCAAATGCCATGTTTCGTCAGTCATTTCCATTTTGACCAAGACATAGCCCGGGAAAAATTTGCGTTCGGAATTGACTTTCGATCCGCGGCGGACTTCAACAACTTCTTCAGTCGGAACCAGAACCTGCTCAAACGAATCGGCCATCCCCTTTTGCGCCGCCAATTCAAGAATCGACTCGGCGACTTTTTTTTCAAAACCAGAATAAACGTGTAAAACGTACCAACGGGCGGCCATAGCCTAACCTCCCAATCCAAGAATCAATTTCATCACATAGCCGATGATTTGATCCACGACAAAAAAGAACAATGCGGCGAGTACTGTAAAAATAATCACCATCAAGGAAGACATCATCGTTTCTTTGCGGGTCGGCCAAACAACTTTGCCGATTTCCTGCCGAACTTGACGTAAAAACAATACAGGATGCATTTTTGCCATAAAAAGAAATTCCTACTTTGGCGGTTTGGCAGGGGCAGTAGGAATCGAACCCGCAACCCCCGGTTTTGGAGACCGGTGCTCTACCAATTGAGCTATACCCCTAAACCGCTGTCTGAGATCCCTTAAACCAAAACGAAAGGGATGAGCTAAACTACCCATCCCTTTCGGAAAAATCAAGAAGAAAATTTGAAAAAATTCAAATTACTCGATAATTTTAGAAACGACGCCGGCGCCGACGGTACGGCCGCCTTCGCGAATCGCGAAGCGCA
>DJPN01000008.1 GCA_002438565.1 Alphaproteobacteria bacterium UBA6411
AGTTTTCGGCCGTTAAGCGCACGACCGCTCTTTTATCCGCCGGAACCGTTTCCAGGTAGGCATCCGTTTTCAGCATCGCTGCGTCTTCTTCCGGCAATCGGCATCCCGCCAACAGCAGCAGCGCCAACAGCACCGTTTTCCGCAGTTTCATCTTTGCCTCGCCTTTAGTTTTAATCCGCTAAAACTAAAGTATAGCTTCTTTACCCTGCACTCAAGCGCTTTTTTACTTTTCGGCGGGGCAACTGATTTCAACCAGTTTTTCTATCGTATGATGCAGCAAATCCGCCTGCGGCGTTTCTGCGGCTTTGTAATAAACTTCCTTGCCTTTGCGTTCCGATTCAATCAATCCCGCGGCTTTCAGCCGGTTCAAATGGTGCATGACGGCAGGACTGCTCATCTCCACCATGGCGGACAGGTTGATGACACATTCTTCGCAATGGCACAGCAGCCAGAAAATCCGCGCGCGGTTATTGTCGTCCAACAATTTGAAAATGTCGGAAACGACTTGAAAATCCGATGTTTTCGGCATGTGGTCGAAGTTGTGTTCGACGTTTTGCCCGTGATTGTGCGGCAATTCCATAATGTCCTCCGAATGTGCATGTTACCACACTTGCCCGCCAAAGAAAGAATGTTTTTTATTGACACGCCTCTCCAACAGTTTTATTTTAACAATTAAATGATTGCTTAATTGTTAAATCAAAGGACACGGCCATGGAAACGGAACAAAAGATAAAACTGGTTCGCATTTTGGCGGCGGCGGGCCTTGTTGCGGTGCTGCATTTTACCGCCTTGCCGTCCGGCATTGCGGCGGCGCTGTACATCGCGGCCTACTTGATTGCGGGATACGACGTTTTGTTTGAAGCGTTTGACGGCATCAAGGACGGCGATTTGTTCGACGAAGATTTTTTAATGGCGGTCGCAACTTTGGGCGCGATTGCGCTGGCGGTTTACAAAACGGGCGATTACACCGAAGCCGTCGCCGTTATGGTGTTTTTTCAAACCGGCGAATTGTTCGAGGATATCGCCGTCGACAAAAGCCGCAAAAACATTGCCGCTTTAATGGATATCCGTCCCGATTGCGCGCATCTTGAAAAGGACGGCCAGCTTGAAACCGTTGCGCCGGAAACCGTCGCAGTCGGATCAGTCATCGTTGTTCAGCCGGGGGAAAAAGTGCCTTTGGACGGACGGGTTGTCAGCGGTAAATCATCGTTAAACACAGCTGCCTTGACAGGGGAAAGCGTGCCGCGTTCGGTTGAAACGGGGGATGAAATTTTCAGCGGCAGCATCAACCTTGACGGCGTTTTACGCATTGAAACGACCAAGCCGTTCGGCGAATCGACGGTGTCCAAGATTTTTTCACTGCTGGAAAACGCGCAATCGCACAAAGCGAAATCCGAAGCCTATATTTCCAAATTCGCCCGCATGTACACGCCCGCCGTGTGTTTCGGCGCTTTGGCTTTGGCGGTCATGCCGCCGCTGATTCGGCAGTTTTTTATGGAGATTCCCGCCGATTGGGAAAGCTGGATTTACCGCGCTTTGGTGTTTTTAGTCATCAGTTGCCCGTGCGCTTTGGTTATCAGCGTGCCGCTCAGCTTTTTCGCGGGCATCGGGGGAGCAAGCAAAGCGGGTGTGCTGATAAAAGGCGCAAACTATCTGGAAACACTGGCGAAAACAAAAACCGTCGTGTTTGACAAGACGGGAACGCTGACCCAAGGCGTATTCAAAGTTTGCGGCATTCACCACAATGAAATGGAAGCCGAACGGCTGCTGGAATATGCGGCTTTGGCGGAATGTGCTTCGTCACATCCCGTCGGAAAAAGCATTTGCCAAGCTTACGGCAAAGAAATCGACCGTTCCGCCGTTTCGGACGTGCACGAAGTCGCCGGCGGCGGCGTAATCGCCTGCATCAACGGCAAAACTTTCGCCGCGGGCAACGACAAGCTGATGAAAAAAATCAACGTTGACAGCACGCCCTGCCACAGTGTCGGAACGATTGTCCATACGGCTTTGGACGGCAAGTACGCGGGACACATCGTTATCGCGGACGTGGTCAAACCGCAGGCCAAGCAGGCGATTGCCGACTTGAAAGCCATCGGCGTCAAAAAAACGGTCATGCTGACGGGCGATGTCAAAGCGGTGGCGGAACATGTCGGCGAATACTTGGGATTGGATGCGGTATACAGTGAATTGCTCCCCGCAGACAAAGTGCAAAAAGTCGAGGAATTGCTGAAAGCCGAATCTCCGTCGGACAAGCTGGCTTTTGTCGGCGACGGCATCAACGACGCGCCCGTTTTGGCGCGCGCGGATGTCGGCATTGCCATGGGGGCTATCGGATCGGACGCGGCAATCGAAGCCGCCGATATCGTGCTGATGGACGATAATCCGCAAAAGATTGCGCTGGCGATTAAAATATCGCGCAAATGCTTGCGGATTGTGCGTGAAAACATCGTGTTCGCAATCGGCGTCAAAGCAGCATGTCTGGCTTTGGGCGCGTTCGGATTGGCGGGCATGGGCGCGGCGGTGTTTGCCGATGTCGGCGTAATGGTGATTGCCGTTTTGAATGCGATAAGAGCGCTGCGGCTATAAAAAACGGGGCAAACGCCCCGTTTTTTCCTGTTCAAATCCGTCAGTTGCGTCTGTCGCCGAAAAAGCGCAGCATGTACAAAAACAGGTTGATGAAGTCCATGTACAAATCCAGCGCGCCAAAAATGGCTTTGGCGTTCGACATTTCCGCGGAATCCGATTCGCTGTACCATTCGCGGGCTTTAAACGTGTCGAAAGCGGTCAATCCGACGAAAATCAAAACGCCCAGAACGGACACGACGAAATCCAGCGGCGCGCTTTTGACAAAAATGTTGACCACCATTGCAATAATAATGCCGAACAGCCCCATCATCAGAAAAGAGCCGAACTTGGTCAAATCGCGTTTGGTCGTATAGCCGTACAGGCTCATAGACAGGAACATGCCCGCGGTAATCAAAAACACGCGCAGGATGCTTAATCCCGTATAAGCCCAGAAAACCGTCGTCATCGACACGCCGAACGCGGCCGAGAAAATAACGAACAGCGTCAGCGCTTTGGCGGCGTTGCCCGTTCTGACGGCCGATCCCATCATAAACACCAAAACGAACGGCAGCAAAACGGCAACCCACCCCAAGCCGCTGAGCGTTCCAGCCTGCACATTGAAAAACAAAGCGGCCAGCGTCGAATGAGCCAGTCCGTAGCTGACAAACGCGGTTACCAGCAATCCCAAAGTCATATAGTTGTAGACCTTGAGCATATATTGGCGCAACCCTTCGTCGACCATGGCGGCCGTGCGGGTGATGACCGAATCCCGTTGATAATCGAAAGACATCTGTAAAACCTCCATATTGAACTTTTTATTTTATATAGCACGGATTCGGGGAAAATTCCAGCTTATCCATTTATTAACTTTTCTGTGTTTTGGTAACAGTATGTACAAAGTTCTGTTCGTATGCACCGGTAATATATGCCGCTCTCCGACTGCCGAGGGCGTTTTCCGACAAATGGTCGAAAACGCTGGGCTGCAGAGGGCGGTAACGGTGGATTCGGCGGGAATCAGCAGCTGGCACGCGGGGCAATCCCCCGATTCGCGAGCTGTCGAAACGGCTTTGAAAAACGGAGTGGACATCTCTTCCCTGCGCGCAAGGAAAGTCGTTCGGGACGATTTTCAAAACTTTGATTTGATTATCGCTCTGGACGCGTCGCATCTGCAGGTTCTGGAAAAATTGCGCCGCGAATCGGCGCAAAGCAAGGCGGAACTGAAATTGCTGATGAAAGACTATGCGCCCGAAACAGGATTCACGGATGTCCCCGACCCGTATTACGGCGGTTATGACGGCTTTCAATCGGTGTTTGATTTGATACGCGCCGCCTGCACAAACGTGCTGGCCTCTGTTCGGGAAAAAGTGTGATGCAGGTCGAAAAAAACCCTTTGTCGGCAAAAGTAACGCAAATCGTCGAACGCGCGACGCACCGTCTGGTCGTGTCGGCGGTAACGCTGGCCGGCGGGCGCACGGATGCCAAGCTGGTCGTTCTGTCCGACGGATCGCAGGTCGTCGTCAAACTGCCCAAAGGCAACGGCGACAAACTGGCGATAGAGGGATCGTCCATTGAATATTTGAAAAAGCATACTTCCCTGCCGATGCCCGAAGTGTTTTATTCCGACGATTCCGTTCTGGTCCACGAATATATCGTCGCGGACGGCACTTTGGCGGCGGATTCGGAACCCGAAACGGCGGAATTGCTTGCAAAACTGCACGAACAAACCGCTTCGCAATACGGATTCGACTTTGACACCTTGTACAGGGGAGCGATTCAGCCCAACAAAAAAAACGGCAAATGGACGGACTTTTTTGCACAAAACAGACTGCTTTTCATGGCGCGGCAAGCTCTTGACACGGGATATTTGACGTCTGAAACGATGGGCAGAATCGAAAAATTGGCGGGGCAGCTGCACCGCTGGTTGGACGAACCGGAACGGCCGTCCTTGATTCACGGCGACATTTGGTCCAGCAGTGTTTTATGCCGCCACGGGCGCGTCAAAGCGTTCGTCGATCCCGCGATTTGCTTCGCGGATTCGGAATTTGAATTCGCTTTTTGCGGCGTCCAAGGGTTAAGCAAGCGTTTTTACGCCGTTTACAATGAAATCCGCCCGTTCCGCGCCGGCTTTTTTGAAGTGCGGCAAATGATTTACAACTTGTACCCTTTGCTGTCGGACATCCGGCTGAACAGCGCGGACGCGCATCGCAGAATCGACGCGATTTTAAAACGGTTCGGAGTTTGAAATGCTGTCCGCCGATAAAATCAGAGAAATCTTTGCCCGTTTCAAACGACTGAATCCCGAACCGAAGTGCGAATTGAACTATTCTTCGGACTATACGCTGCTGGTCGCGATTGTTTTGTCGGCGCAAACGACGGATAAAAACGTCAACAAAGCGACGCCCGCTTTGTTCGCGGCGGCGGACACGCCCGAAAAAATGCTGGCTTTGGGCGAAGAAAAGCTGAAAACGCACATCCGTTCCATCGGACTGTTCAACAACAAAGCCAAAAGCATTATGGCTCTGTCAAAGGATTTGGTTGAAAAATACGGCGGAAAAATTCCGACGGATTTCGACACGCTGCAAACATTGGCGGGGGTCGGCCGCAAAACGGCGAACGTGTTTTTGAACACGTTTTACGGAAAGCCGACGTTCGGCGTGGACACGCATGTTTTAAGGCTTTGCAACCGCATCGGCATCGCGGCGGGGAAAACGCCGCTCGAAGTCGAAAAAAATCTGGCGAAAGCGGTCAAAGGCGTTGTTTCCGATGAAGATTTGAAATATGTCGCGCATTGGCTGGTGCTGCACGGCCGTTATGTCTGCGCGGCGAAAAAACCGGCATGCGACGCTTGCCCGATTGCCGATTTGTGTGAAAAGAACTTTTAGTTTTCGTTGCTTCGTGCGTCAAAAGCCCTTATCCTTGAACAAAAGGAGAATTCATGCCGCCGGTTTTGAAGCTTTTGCGCTTGCCCCATTGGATTAAAAACGGTTTGATTTTTCTGCCGCTGGTTTTCGGCGGCGGATTGACAAACGGCACGCTGTTTTTGACGACTTTGGCCGGAACGCTGTGTTTTTGCTGTCTGGTCTCCGCCGTTTATATCATGAACGATTTGGCGGACATGGAAGCCGACAGATTGCACGAAGTCAAAAAACTCCGCCCCCTCGCCGCAAAAACCGTTTCAAAAAAAACGGCGAAAGTCTTGTTTGTTTTGCTGATGCTTTTAACATTCGGCGGTGCGGCGGCTTTGCAAAACGGCACAGCGGCGGTTTTGCTGGCGGTTTATTTTTTTTGCAACACCGTCTACAGCAACGGGGCGAAAAAAATTCCGATTTTCGATATTACTCTGCTGGTGTCGGGATTTTTAATCCGTCTGTTTTACGGGGCGGCGCTGATTGACGAAGAAGTGTCGCCGTGGCTGTATATGACCGTTATGACCATGGCGTGTTATCTGGCGCTGGGCAAGCGGCGCAATGATTTGCCGGCAGGCGGCGGCAATGATGTTTTAAAGCTCTATACTCCCGCTTTTTTGGACAAGTATATGACTGTCTGCCAAACGCTGACCATTGCTTTTTACGCACTGTGGGCGATGTCGCCGTCCGTTCTTCATTCAAATGCCGTCATTTGGACGGTGCCTTTGGTCATTGTCATTTGCATGAAATACGGACTCTGCGTCGAAACGCAAAAATACGCCGATCCCGTTGATGTTCTGCTGAGCGATAAAATATTGTGCGGCTTGACCGCTTTGTACGGACTGGTCATGCTCGGATTATTGTATTGAGGATAAGATGCTGACGGTATTGGATTACGGCGGCGGCAATTTGAAAAGCGTCGTCAATTTGTTGAAAAGCTTCGACGTGCCGTTCGTTTTGACGGACAAAGCGGAAAAAATCGAACAGGCGGACAAACTGCTGTTCCCCGGACAGGGACATTTCGGGCAAGTCATGGGGTCGCTGAATCAAAAAGGGTTGACCGCCCCTTTGAAAGCCGTGATTGAAAAAGGCGTGCCGTTTTTCGGAATCTGCGTCGGACTGCAAGTTTTGTTCGATTCGTCCGAGGAAGCGCCGAACGTCAAAGGATTGGGGATATTCAAAGGAAGCTGCATCCGCTTTCAAACGGGAAAAGTTCCCCAAATCGGCTGGAACAAAATTCAAACCACGGCGGCAAATACTTTTTTAAGCGACGATTTTTATTACTTTGTGAACTCGTACCACGTTGTCCCCGCCGATTCGTCGGTTGTGTCCGCCGTCGCCGACTATCACATTCCTTTTACGGCGGCGGTTCAGCATAAAAACATCGCGGCGACGCAGTTCCATCCCGAAAAAAGCGGGCAAGTCGGGCGCGATACGCTGAAAAGGTGGGTGTTTTCATGATTACAAAGCGCATTATTCCGTGCTTGGATGTCAAAGACGGGCAAACGGTCAAAGGAGTCAATTTTGAAAATCTGCGCTATGCGGGCGATGCGGCGGAACTGGCAAAACGTTATTCCGAACAGGGCGCGGACGAACTGGTTTTGCTGGACATCACCGCGACGAACGACGGACGCAAAACCATGCTGGACGTTGTGGAACGCGTCGCCGAAAATGTTTTCATCCCTTTTGCCGTCGGGGGCGGAATTAGGACGTTGGACGATATGCGCGATTTACTGCTGGCGGGGGCGGACAAAGTGTCCGTCAATTCCGCCGCCGTCGAAAATCCCGATTTAATCGAACAAGCCGCGGGCAAGTTCGGGTCGCAATGCGTTACGGTCGCCATAGATGTCAAAAAATACGACGGCGAATATTATGTCGTCACCCGCGCGGGAAAGCATAAAACAGCACTGAAAGCGCTTGAATGGGCTAAAACGGTCGAAAATTTGGGGGCGGGGGAAATTCTTTTAACCTCGATGGACGCGGACGGCACACAGCAGGGATTCGATTTGCCGATTACCGCCGCAATATCGCAAAGCGTCCGTATTCCCGTTATCGCTTCGGGCGGCGCGGGGGCGAATCCGCAGCACTTTGTCGACGTGTTTGAAAAAGGGTTTGCCGACGCGGCTTTGGCGGCGTCGATTTTCCATTTCGGCACCTTGCCCGTTCCCGTTTTGAAACAATCCTTGAAAAACCATGGCGTCAATGTTCGATTGGTGTGAAAATCCCAAGTCCGTTTGGGCGTAGGCGGCTGTTTTCCCTGCCGAATTGGGGACGGTGGGAAAGCTTGATTTTAGCGGCGTGGGTTGTATCGGCGGCAACGCTTGAAAAAAACGTATCGGGGAAAAATCCGCCGCTTTGGCTGTTCATCCCCGCGTTTTTCGCGCTCAATCCGTATACGGATTTTATTTTCGACGTCAAAAATATTGTTTTGTTCAATCCTCTGCCGATTTTTGTTTTAATCGCACTTGCTTTGTTTTATAACCTTTTGCGAATTTTCCAAGGAGCAAAGCGATGGATTACATTCAAGGCATCGGATTCATAGGCTATGTCATCGGATTGTGGGCGGGACTGCAGAAAAAAGACGACCGCCTGTTTTTGGGATTCAGCGTCGCCTTTTTCTTTTTCACAGCGCATCATTGGCTGCTGAACAATCAAATGGCGGCGGCTTCCGCTTTGCTGATTGGCGTACGGATGTATTTGAACCGCACGCTGAACGGTCTGATTATCGCCGTGCCGTTTTCGATTGCCGCTTGCGTTCTGGCGTATTTCACTTATCAGGACTTTTACAGCTTGATGCCTTTGACCGCCGTTTTGGTCGCGACAATCGGAACCGCGTACACCAAAGGAATCAAACTGCGCGTTATTTTGCTCAGCTGCTGTTTCTGCTGGCTGATTCACGACACCGCCAAAGGGTCGTATGCGGGAACGGTACAAGACATTACCAACATTTCCGTTTACCTGTACACGATTTACGCCATAAAGCGGGCGGAACGCAAAGCCGCCGCCGCTTTACAGCTGGATTGTGCCGCGTAAGGAAAACACCGTCGCCGTTTTTGCCGACCTGTCCAAAGCGGGATTGATGTAAACCTGCATATCGGGCGTAATCGTCAAATACTTGCCGATGCCGATGTTCCAATAGCCTTCGATAACCGATTCATAAGCGCGAACAGGCGTATTGTAATACTTTTTCGCCACTTTGTTGACCGCCGCCGCCAATCCGATTTGGTTGTTTTCCGCAAAGTTCACGACCCCGCCCAGCACATACGACCGGTTTAAAGGCACGGCAGAACCCGAAACGCCGCTGATTCGCATAAAAACAGCCGCTTTGTCGGACACGTTCCGCATTAAATTCACGGAAACGCCCGTCGTGTTTTGCGGCTGGGCTTTAACCGACGGCTGATTGTACACCAAAACGGAATAAGTCCCCGACTGCGGCGCGTAAGCGATTTGCCCGAAGCTTGTAAACCTGTGCTGTCCCCAGCCTTTTGTCGACAAAGCTTTGGCGTCGACGTTCGCGGCGTTTTGAAAACCCGCGGCAAACGAAACTTCATTGTTCGGATTGAACTGCACATACGTGCCCAACCCCGCCGTCGGGTATGTTTCCGTACCGTTTTGCGACAAAGCGTCGCTGATAAAATTCGTTTGCTGGTTGGAATCGTACGCCGTGCCGTCAAAGTTATACAAAGGAAACTGTCCGACTGTAACCGCCGCTTTGCCGAAATCGTGCGTAAAAGTCAGCCGGTCAAACGAACTTTGGCGATTTGCATAATCGTTTATCGGATTCGCCAGTCCCAAATCATTCTGCATCCGCGCCGCATTTCCGCCCCAATACCGCACCAGATTATAGGAAAAATCAATCGTTCCGCCATCGTACACCCGCCAGCTTACCGACGGGGCGTAAATCGTCTGAACCGCGCTTTTTTCGTTGTTCGGCGTCCCCTTTTGCCCCAAAACGGACACGTCCAAACTGTAATCAAAACCGTAATTTTTTGACAAATCCCGTTTGAAATCCGCGTAATCCGCCGCCTGAGCGTTCGTCGCCAAAAGTGTTAAAACAATCGCTGTTTTTATCCGCATAAGCCGTCCCCATTTTTTATTTCAGCTTAGGCAAAGCGTGCAAAACAAAACAGAGCGCAATACGGTTATAAAAACAAGTCCAGCTGTTTTTCCCCTTTAAAACTCCGTACCGTTAAAGGCGCAGTTCACTTTTTCAAGGAGGTTAAACATGTTAGTAGGCACTCGTTATCCGACATTGGCTTTTCATACGGGCGGCGCGGGGCAATCGGACGACGGTATTCCGCCGCAGCCGTTTGAAACGTTCTGTTACGACTCGGCTTTGGCGCAGGCGAAAATTCAGGATTTTAACGTTATTCCGTACACGTCCGTTTTGCCGCCCGAATTGAAAGGCAACATCGTTCCCGTCGACAAAGTGTCCAAATTCTTCAAGCACGGCGCGGTGTTGGAAGTCATCATGGCGGGCAACGGCGCGAACCGCAGCGAACACCGCGCAATCGCGACGGGCGTCGGCGTTTGCTGGGGCAAAGACAAAACAGGCAAGCTTATCGGCGGCTGGGCGGCGGAATATGTCGAATACTTTCCGACCTACATCGATGACGACATCGCCAAAGGCCACGCAGAAATGTGGCTGAACAAGTCTTTAAAACACGAACTGGAAATCCGCGGCGTCGAAAAACACAGCGAATTCCAGCTGTTTCACAACTATATCAACATCACGCAGCAATTCGGCTATTGCCTGACGTGCTTGGGCTTTTTGAACTTTGAAACAGCCGATCCCGTCAAGCTGTAAAGGAACGGACAATGGCTGAACAACAAACCAACAAGCTGGGATTGGCGGCGCTGTCGTGCGTCGTGGTCAGCTCCATGGTCGGGGGCGGGATTTACAGCCTGCCCCAAAACATGGCGGCGGGGGCAAGCGTCGGCGCGGTGCTGCTGGCATGGCTGATTACGGGCGTCGGCATGTATTTCCTTGCCAATTCGTTCCGAATCCTGTCCGACGCGCGATCCGATTTGACCGCAGGGGTGTACATGTACGCCCGCGCGGGCTTCGGGTCGTTTGCGGGCTTTACCATCGGATGGGGTTACTGGCTGTGTCAGATTTTCGGGAACGTCGGCTATGCCGTCATCACCATGGACGCGCTGAATTACTTTTTCCCGCCGTATTTCGCGGGCGGCAACGGGCTTTATTCCATTATCGGCGGTTCATTGCTGATTTGGGGATTCAACGCCGTTGTTCTGCGCGGCGTGCGAAGGGCAAGTCTTGTCAACATCATCGGCACGGTGTGCAATATCGTGCCTTTGCTGATTTTCATTCTGATAACGGCTTTCATGTTCAAAGCGGACATGTTCGACGCGGATTTCTGGGGCAAATTGGCTTCGCACGGCAAAGGACTGGGTTCCGTTCCCGAACAAATCAAAAGCACCATGCTGGTAACCCTCTGGGCTTTCATCGGCATTGAAGGGGCGGTTGTTCTGTCCGACCGCGCGCAAAACAAAAACGACGTCGGCAAAGCGACGTTCATCGGATTTTTGGGCTGTTTGGCGATTTACGTCCTGCTGTCCGTCCTGCCCTACGGGTTTATGAGCCAGGCCGAGCTTGCCGCTCTGCCCAATCCGTCCACCGCGGGCGTTTTGGAAGCCGCCGTCGGCAAATGGGGCGCGCGGCTGATGAACGGCGGGCTGTTGATTGCGGTTCTGGCCAGCTGGCTGGCGTGGACGATGATTGCGGCCGAAATTCCGTTCGCCGCCGCGAAAAACGGCGCTTTTCCGCGCGTCTTTGCCCGTGAAAACGAAAACGGATCGCCGTCCGTGTCCCTGTGGGTCAGCAGCGCGCTGATGCAGGCGGCGATTTTCATGGTGTATTTTTCCCGTGACGCGTGGAGCACCATGCTGTCGATTACGGGCGTGATGGTTCTGCCCGCCTATCTGGTCAGCATGGGATTTTTGTGGAAAATGTGCGAAGACGGTGAATATCCGAAAACCGCCGTTTCCCCGCGTTCCGAAGCTTTGCTCTCGTCAATGTTCGGGTCGTTTTACGCCGTATGGCTGATTTACGCGGCAGGCCTGCAATATCTGCTGATGGCGGTGATGTTCCTTGCCTGCGGCATACCCGTTTTCGTTTGGGCAAGACGCGAAAACGCCCCGAACGAACCCGTGTTCAAAGGGCGCGAACCGTGGTATGCGGGTCTGTTGATTGCCGCCGCTCTGGTTGCCGTGTATTTGTTTTCGCGCGGCGTTCTGGAGATATGAAAAAATCGGAAAGCGGCGGACAAAACCGCCGTTTTCCCGCTTGTCCCGCGACCTGTTCGGTGCTATCCTGTAAAAAGTTTGTTTTTACAGAGGATTCCATGACTCTTTTAGTTATTTTGGTGGTTCTGACCGTCGGCGTTTCGTTTACTTGTTCGCTGATGGAAGCAACCCTGCTGTCGGTCACCCCCAGCTACATCGCCAGTTTGGAGGAACCCAAACCGACGCTTTACAAAAAAATTTCAAGCCTTAAAGCCCACATCGACCGCCCGCTGTCGGCGATTTTGATTTTAAACACTGTCGCGAACACCGCAGGCGCGGCGTGCATCGGCGCGCAGGTCGCCGCCGTGTTCGGACAGGAATGGGTCGGCTGGGCGTCCGCGATAATGACCGTTCTGATTTTGTCGTGCAGCGAAATCCTGCCAAAAACCATCGGCGCGACGTATTGGCAGAAACTGTTGGGCTTTTTGTGCTTTATGCAGTCCATCATGCTGTTCTGTCTGGCGCCGTTCATCAAGCTGTTTGAAATTTTAACCAACTTGATTAAACCCAAAACCGCGCCCAAAAACAACATCCGCGAAGAAATCGGCGCGCTGACCAAAATGGGCTATACGGAAAAAATGCTGGACGAGGACGAATACCACGTCATCAGCAACACGCTGAACATGGACAACATCAAAATCAAGGATTTGCTGACCCCGCGCAACGTGTGCGTTACCGTTTTGGCGGACATCAGCATCCGCGAATTCATCGAAACGGCTACTCAACATTCGTTTTCGCGCTACCCCGTCATGAAAAACGAAGACGAGGAAGTTTTTATCGGCTATGTCCACAAATCCGATTTAATCGGCAAAGACCCGTCGCTGAGCATCAAAGGCTTAATCCGCCCGATTTTGGAAATCGCGTCGTCGTCCAACGCGGATTACGTCTTTACGGAAATGCTGCGCTCCCACAACCATATCGGCGTCGTGTTCGACGAACTGGGAACATGGCTGGGCATTGTTACGCTGGAAGACATCCTGGAAACCATTTTGGGGCAGGAAATCCTTGACGAAACGGACAAAGTCCCCGATATGCGGACTTACGCCAAAATGGTTTGGACGACCAAACGGCAAAAGGACAAATCCTTAAAAATCAACGTGGTAGCGCCGGAACAGCCTACGGATAGCTGATTAAGCAGTACTGCTTTTTATCGTTCAACAGCCCGCAGACGCGTTTGACGTCCGCGGGTTTTCCTTTGATATACAGGCGAATGTACTTTCCCTTTTCGGGCAGGGAAACCTGCGTTTCAACCGTTTTAAAGGCTTTCAGTTCGGGATAGGTCTGCTTCAGCTCTTTCCACCCCTTGTCCAGCGTTTCCTGCGTGTAATAAGACGCCAAATGCGCATAAAGCGGCGGTTCTTTGCGTTTTGCTTCCTTGCGGGGTTTTGCGGACTGTTTGACGGGCGACAAGATTTCTTCGTCGGCGGGAAAATCGTCCAAATCGGCTTTTAAATCCTGCAGCCGTTTTTTGGCTTTCGCATACCCCTGTTCCGCCGACCGTTCCAGCCAAAGCGTGCCTTCCTCTTCGTTGCGGGGGACGCCCTCGCCGCGCAGGTACATCACGCCTAAATTGTATTGCGCGCCCGCAGATCCGTTTTTCGCCGCCGTAAAGTACCAATAGGCGGCTTGTGTCAAATCCTGCGGCACGCCCTTTCCCCAACGGTACAAATGCCCGACGTTGCGCTGAGCCGACGCGTCGCCCTGTTCCGCCGCGGCCTGCCATTCGGTAAAAGCGCGCTCGAAATCCCCCTGCGCGAACGCTTTGCGCCCCGATTCAAAATCGGCGGCGGCGGGGGTCGAAAAAATCAACAACAACAAAAGCAGAAAAGGCATGCCGCCCTCCTTATTGTTTCGGCTGTTCCACGGGAATCGAATCGACAATGTCCAGCGAAACGTCTTCGGGGTCAAGCGGTTCCTCGATTTCTTCGTGAACAACAGGGGCGGGTTGCGGCGCGGCTGTTTTTTTGTTTTTCTTTGCCGCCGCCGTTTCTTTGGCTTTCATCGCCGCCAAGCGGGCTTTGCGCCGCGCCAACCGTTTTTGAACGCGCGCCTTTTTCCATGCCGCGATGTTGCGCCGATGCTGGTCGAATGTCTGCGAAAAAACATGCCCGCCCGTTCCGTCGGCGACAAAATAAAGTTCATTGGTCTTCAAAGGCTGCAAGACCGCCAAAATCGAATCGCGCCCCGGATTGCAAATCGGTGCGGGCGGCAGTCCGCGGTTGACATAGGTGTTGAACGGATGCGGCGTTTTCAAATCTTTGTGCGTCAAGCGGCGATTCAGCTCCATCGTGCCGTTTGTTACGGCGTAAATCACCGTCGGATCGGTTTGCAGACGCATGCCTTTGCGCAGACGGTTCACAAACACGGCGGCAATCCGCGGACGTTCGGCGGGAACGGCCGTTTCCTTTTCCACAATCGACGCCATGACCAACGCTTCCGCTTTGGTTTTATAAGGCAAATCGTCGGCGCGGTATTCCCATAAATCGTCGATTGTTTTTTGCATGGATTCGCTCATTCTGTCGACGATGACTTTGCGCGGCACGCCGTAGCCGAACACGTACGTTTCGGGCAGCAAAGACCCGTTCGCGGGCGGTTCGGGCAAATCGCCGAACAGTCCCGCCGTTTCCAACAGCATATCGTAAATCTGGCGGCTGGTTTTGCCTTCGGGAATCGTGACGCGGCGCACCAAAGTTTGCCCGCCCGTCAAAACGTCCAGAATCTCTTTCGCGCTGGCATGCGCGGGAATGCGGTATTCGCCCGTTTTCAGCTGAGTCGATTTGCCCGACAAACGGGCGGCGACTTTGAACACGGCAACGCTTTTCAGCAAACCGTCCTTTTTCAAACGAACGGCGATACGCCCCAGACTGTCGCCCTTTTCCACCAGAACGACCGTCGGCTCAACCGCATCGTTTTGTTCGTAAAGCAGCGAATAATAACTGAAGACGCTTCCGCCCGTCAGCAAAATGGCGAGCAGAACCAGCAATTTCAATAAAAAGCGCCCGCCCGCTTTCATTCTTACACGGCTTTGAAAATGACGGAGGCGTTCGTCCCGCCGAAGCCGAACGAGTTGGACATCACGGCTTCAAGCTTGCGTTCTTTGGCTTTCAGCGGCACCAAGTCCATATCTTCCGCGCCTTCGATGGGGTCTTCCAGATTCAAAGTCGGCGGCAAAATGCCCTCGTTCAGCGCTTTCAAGCAGAAAATCGCTTCGACGGCGCCCGCCGCGCCCAACAAATGCCCGATGCTGGACTTTGTGGACGACATGGACACTTTCGTCGCATAGTCGCCGAAAATGGCTTTGACCGCGTTGACTTCCAGAATGTCGCCCGCGGGGGTCGACGTTCCGTGCGCGTTGATGTAGCCGATTTGTTCGACGTTCATTCCCGCGTTTTTCAACGCCATGCGCATCGCGTGTTTTGAACCGCGGCTGTCCGCGGCGGGGGCTGTGACGTGATAACCGTCGCCCGACAAGCCGTAACCCGCGACTTCGCCGTAAATTTTTGCACCGCGCTTCTTGGCGTGTTCGTATTCTTCCAAAACGACAACGCCCGCGCCTTCGCCCATGACAAAACCGTCATGGCCTTTGTCCCACGGACGGGACGCCTTTTCGGGGGTGTCGTTATAGCTTGTGGACAGCGCTTTCGCCTGCGCGAAGCCCGCCATTGCCAGCGGATGAACCGCGGCTTCGGCACCGCCCGCGACCATAACGTCGGCATCGCCCCACATAATCAGACGGGCGGCGTCGCCGATGGCGTGAGTCCCCGTCGCGCACGCCGTAACACAGGCGTGGTTCGGACCGTAGAAGCCGTATTTAATCGACAGCTGACCCGAAATCAAGTTAATCAGGCAAGACGGGATAAAGAACGGGCTGATGCGGCGCGGACCGTGTTCTTTGAGCGTGACGGCACTGTCGGAAATCGCGCTCAAACCGCCGATGCCCGACCCGATCATCACACCCGTGCGGAAACGGTCTTCGTCGGTTTCGGGCTTCCATCCCGAATCTTCGACGGCGTCAATGCCCGCGCACACACCGTACAAGATGAACGGGTCGACGCGGCGCTGGTCTTTGGGCGACATGACGGTATCGGGGTCGAATTCGTTTTCGCCCTTGCCGAAAAACACCTGCCCTGCGATTTTGGCGGTCATGTCGGACACATCGTATTTCCGGACTTTCGAGATTCCCGATTTTCCGTGAATCAATCCCTGCCACGTTCTGTCCACTCCGCGTCCCATCGGGGACAGCAGACCCATACCGGTTACGACGACTCTTCTCATATTTTCACCTTGTGATGCAAGATTGGGTTGAAAGAACAAATGCCGATTCCCCGCCCAAGACGGAAAACCGGCACCGTTACAGATTGTTCTTAGACGTGTTTGCTGATGTAGTCAATAGCGTCCTGAACCGTCAGAATTTTTTCCGCGGCATCATCGGGGATTTCGACGGAAAATTCTTCTTCGAAAGCCATAACCAATTCGACGGTATCCAGGCTGTCTGCGTTCAAGTCGTCGATGAAGCTGGACGAATCCGTCACTTTGGAAGCGTCAACTCCCAAGTGTTCAACGACAATTTTCTTTACGCGTTCGGCAATATCACTCATTTTTAATTCCTCTTGTTAAACACGGTGCAGGGGTTCAAAGAGCCGATGCACTCACGAAAGCAACATCTTTTAGCACAGATTTTTCGATTTGACCAGAAAAAAAGGACATATCGTCAAATCATCGCCATCCCGCCGTTGACGTGGATGGTTTGTCCCGTGATGTACGACGCTTCGTCGCTGGCAAGAAACACCACGGCGTTTGCGACGTCTTCGGGCAAACCCAAACGCGCCATCGGAATGTTGCGGGTCAGTTTTTCTTTTGCTTCTTCGGGCAAAGCGTCGGTCATCGGGGTTTTGATAAAGCCCGGCGCAACGCAGTTTGCCGTAATGCCGCGCGAAGCGACTTCCGCAGCCAGACACTTTGTCATCGCAATCATGCCCGCTTTGGATGCGGCGTAGTTCGCCTGTCCGGGGTTGCCCGTCACGCCCACAATCGACGCCATGCTGACAATGCGGCCGTAGCGGCGTTTCATCATCCCGCGAATGGCGGCGCGAGCCAGACGGAAACCTGCCGTCAAGTTCACTTTCAAAACCAAATCCCAATCTTCGTCTTTCATACGCATAAACAGATTGTCTTTGGTCAGACCGGCGTTGTTGACCAGAATGTCAATCGCACCGGCGGCTTTTTCGGCTTTGGCGACCAAAGCGTCGATATCGGCGCCGTCGCCCAGATTGCACGAAAAAGCAAAAACCCTGTCTTTCAATTCGGCGGCGTAAGCGTCCAGTTTTTCTTGATTCATATCCGTCAAGACGACCGTCGCGCCCGCGTCATGCAGTTTTTTCGCAATCACGCGTCCGATACCGCCCGTCGCGCCCGTTACCAGAGCGCATTTTCCTGTAAAATCCATTCTCTTTTTCCTTTCGGTTTAAAGCGTTTTCAAAAAAGCTTCGATGTCGGCGGGCGTGTTGAGCGTCACCGCTTTCAAATCGGGCGAAATGCGTTTTGCCAAACCCGACAAAACCTTGCCCGCGCCGGCTTCGACAATCGTGTCGACACCGTTTTTCATGGCGAACAGCATGCTTTCGCGCCATCTGACCGCGCCCGTTACCTGCGCCGTCAGCAGTTTGCGGATGTCATCGGCTTTGACCACGGGGGCAGCCGTTACGTTCGCAATGACGGGAAAGCGCAAGTCCTTGATGTCAGCCGCCGCCAAAGCCTGTTCCATGACGACAGCCGCAGGCTGCATCATCGGGCTGTGGAACGGCGCGCTGACCGCCAGTTTGACGGCGCGTTTCAATCCCTTTTTCCCCGCGATTTCAACGGCGCGGTCAATCGCCGCCATCGAACCGCTGATAACGACCTGCCCCGGAGCGTTGTCGTTCGCCGCGACGCAAACGTCGCCCTCAGCGGCTTCCGCGGCGATTTCACGGGCGATTTCAACGTTCGCGCCGATTAAAGCCGCCATGCCGCCCTTGCCCACGGGGACGGCTTCCTGCATCGCCTTGCCGCGCGTTCTGAGCAGGCGCGCCGCCGTCGTGATGTCGAACGCCCCCGCCGCGCACAGCGCCGAGTATTCGCCCAAGGAATGTCCCGCGGCGTATTTGAACGTTTCGGCAAGCGAGATTTTGCCTTCCTGCTGCAGGACGCGGACGACCGCCATGCTGACCGCCATCAAAGCGGGCTGGGCGTTTTGCGTCAGCATCAAATCCTGCGCGTCGCCGTCAAACATCATCGCGCTTAAATTTTCGTTCAAAGCGTCGTCGACTTCCAAAAAGACTTCGCGCGCGACCGTGAACGCGTCCGCCAAATCTTTGCCCATGCCGACGAATTGCGACCCTTGTCCGGGAAAAACCAGAGCTGAAGCCATCGAATTTTCTCCTTACCAGAAACAAATTGGAAAACAGAAAAGACCAACTTTTCCCCGTTTGTCAAGCATTGTTGAAAAAACGGCTGAAAATAAGGCTTTGCCCCCTCTTTTTTTTGTTAATAAAAAAGTAACGCTTGCGTTTTCGAACGAAATTCGGGTAAATAGATGTCGGAAGTCGGCGCGGACGCGGCGGTCGCCAACCCGGTCAGGTTCGGAAGAAAGCAGCCGTAACGATTTTGCGGCGGGTCGCGTCCGATTTCCTTTAAAGATTTTCCCGCGGGGATTCCATGACTGATTCAGCTAACACCTACCGCGTTTTGGCGCGCAAGTACCGTCCCGCCACGTTCGCGGATTTGGTCGGACAGGAAGCCCTTGTCCGCACTTTGAAAAACGCCATCGAAACGGGGCGCGTCGCGCAGGCTTACATGCTGACGGGCATCCGCGGCGTGGGCAAAACGACGTCCGCGCGCATCATCGCCCGCGCTTTGAACTGCATCGGTCCCGACGGCAAAGGCGGCATGACCACCGAACCCTGCGGCGTTTGCGAACATTGCCGCGCCATTGCGGAAGACCGCCACGTCGACGTCATCGAAATGAACGCGGCAAGCAACCGCGGCATCGACAACATCCGCGAAATCATCGAAACGACGCGCTACAACCCGACGTCCGCGCGTTTTAAAATCTACATCATCGACGAAGTGCACATGCTGACCAACGAAGCGTTCAACGCTTTGCTGAAAACGCTGGAAGAACCGCCAGAACGCGTCAAATTCATTTTCGCGACGACGGAAATCCGCAAAGTGCCGACGACCGTTCTGTCGCGCTGTCAGCGTTTCGATTTGCGCCGCGTCGAACCCGAGCTTTTGACCGTCCACTTCAAAAACATCGTGCAAAAGGAAAACGTCGAAGCCGAAGACGAGGCTTTGCGTCTGATTGCCAAAGCCGCCGACGGTTCGGTGCGCGACGGGCTGTCCCTGCTGGACCAGGCGATTGCCCACGGCGGCGGAAAAGTCACGGCGGAATTCGTGCGCGCGATGATCGGTTTGGCGGACAGGGCGGCGATTGTCGATTTGTTTGAAACGTTGATGAAAGGCGACATTCACGCCGCTTTGGATTTGTTCAACCGTCAATACGCGTCGGGCGCCGACCCGATGATTGTCCTGCAAGACCTGCTGGATTTGACGCATTGGATTACGCGCGTGAAAATCGCGCCCGAACTGGCGGACGATCCGTCCATGGCGCAAACCGAGCGCGACCGCTGCGCCGAGCTTGCCAAATCGCTGTCCATGGGCGTTCTGACCCGCGACTGGCAAATGCTGCTAAAAGGCGTCGGCGAAGTTCTGACCGCGCCGTCCGCAAAACAAGCCGCCGAAATGGTTTTGATTCGCTTGGCGTACGCCGCCGATTTGCCGTCCCCCGCCGATTTGGTGAAAGACATCAAAAACGCCCCCGCGCCCGCTTTTGTGCCGAGTCACTCCTCCGCGCCCGCCGCATCGTCCGACTGGGGCGGCGTGCGCGCCGTCGCGGGCGGCTCTCCGATGCCGCAGGCGGCACCCGCGCCGCAGGGAACGGTGATGTTCAACACTTTGGCGGACGTTGTGGCGTACGCGTACAAACAAAAGGAAATGCTGTTCGCCTACAACCTGCAAAACTGCGTCAGTCTGGTGTCGTTCGAGCAGGGCAAAATCGAATTTTATCCCATGGAAAACACGCCCGCGAATTTGGCGTCCGACATGGCTGAAAAGCTGAAAGCGTGGACGGGGCAAACATGGCTGATTTCCGTCGTCAACAAACAGGGCGGCAAGACATTGCTGCAGGAAGCGCAGGAAACCAAAGCGAACCTGCGCAAAACGATGTCGGCGAATCCTGTTGTTTCCGCAGTCATCATGGCTTTTCCGGGGGCGAAAATCGATTCGATTCGCGAACGGGTTGACGAAAACGAAGAAACTTCCAATGCGGAGGATGAAGAATGAAAAACTTTGCCGACATTATGAAAAAAGCGCAGCAAATGCAGCAAAAAATGACCGATATGCAAAAAGAGCTTGAATCCGCCGAAGTCACAGGCGCGGCGGGCGCGGGCATGGTGCAGGTCGTCATGACGGGCGACGGCAAAGCGCGCAAGGTGTCTATCGACCCGTCGGTCGCGCAGGATACCGAAGTGTTGGAGGATTTGCTGGTCGTCGCAATCAACGACGCGCGGCAAAAAGCTGACGAACTGGTCGCGCAGAAAACCGACGCGATGAAAAGCGGCTTGAATCTGCCTTTTAAATTGCCGTTCTGATAAAATGTCCGAAATCGAAACGCTGATTCGTCTGTTTTCCCGTTTGCCGGGGTTCGGAGCCCGTTCCGCGCGCCGCACGGTTCTGTATTTGATAAAACGGCGCGAATCGCAACTGATTCCGCTAGAAAAAGCGATTCAAGACGTCATCAACACCGTGCAGGTTTGCCCGATTTGCGGCAATCTGGATTCGCAAAGTCCGTGCGCCGTCTGCGCCGACCCGCGCCGCGACGATTCGACGATTTGCGTCGTGCAGGATGTCGCGGATTTGTGGGCTATCGACCGTTCGGGCGCGTTCAAGGGGCGTTATCACGTTTTGGGCGGGCTGCTGTCCGCGATTGACGGCACGGGCCCCGAAGAACTGCGCCTGCCCGCCCTTGAACGGCGTATTCGCGAAAACAATACGGCGGAATTGATTTTGGCTTTGCCCGCCACCGTCGACGGGCAAACGACCGCGCATTACATTGCCGAACGGTTCAAGGATTTGCCGCTGAAAATCTCGTCATTGGCGCAGGGAATTCCCGTCGGCGGCGAATTGGACTATCTGGACGACGGCACGATCCAAACCGCTTTAAGGGCGCGGCGTTAAAGCGCGGCAACGCATTGGGCAAAAATATCGCCCCGTTCCTCGAAATTCTTGTAAACTCCGTAGCTGGGCGCGGCGGGCGACAACAGCACCAAATCGCCCGCGTTGGCGGCTTTGGCGGCGGTTTCGACCGCGTTCGTCATATCGGTCGCTTCGACGGCAAAACCGCCTTTTTCCCGAATCATGCGCGCCAAACGTTCCCCCGTCGACGGCAAAGTCACGACTTGGATGCCTTTGCGCACGACAAAGTCGGAAAGCTCGGTATAATCCTGTTTTCTGTCGTATCCGCCCGCGATTAACACGATTTTCGTTTCGGGAAACGACTTCAGCGCCGCCAAAGTCGATTCGGGCGTTGTCGCTATGCTGTCGTCCACGAAACGCAAGCCGTTCTTGACGGGCAGTTCCTGCAAGCGGTGCGGCAAAGCGTGAAACGTTTTCAGCGCGTCTTCGCACAAAAATAAATCGCCGCCCGCCAGCTTGACAGCCGTCAAAGCCGCGCACACGTTTTTCAGATTGTGTTCGCCTTTCAAGTTGACGGCGGACGTTGCAAACAGCTTTTCGATTCCGTCGTAAAACAGCCCGTTTTCGATATGAATCGCATCGGGCGCGTCGAAATAAACGGCGTTTTGCGCGGCGGGCAGATAATGCGACAGCCGCGGGTTGTTCGCGTTCAATATCACGGGCGCGCCGTCGGGACGAACGCGCACGATGTTCAGCTTGTCCTGATAATAGCGTTCGTGCGTTCCGTGCCAGTCGATATGTTCGGGATACAGATTCAAAACGACGCTGATGTCGAATCCCTGTTCCAAATCAGCCGCTTGATAGCTGGACACTTCCAAAACAAAAATATCGAAGTCGTCGATTTTGTCGGCATACGAAATCGACGGAACGCCGATATTGCCGCACAAAGCGACTTTTTTGCCCTGTTCGCGCAGCAAATGCGCAATAAGGGACGAGGTTGTCGATTTGCCTTTTGTCCCCGTCACCCCAATCAGCAAAGGCTTTTTCGGACTTAACCGCGCGGCTTGGATAAACAGATTCGTCGCGGTGGTAAAGGTCGCACCCGCCTGTTTCGCCGCCGCGATTTCGGGACGGTAGCGGCTGATTCCGGGGGATTTGACAACAACGCCCTGCAGCGGTTCGGTCAGCGGGTCTTCGACGATTTTGACCGCACAGCCGCGCTTTTGCAAAAATTCGGCGCAGGCATTGCCCTCGCGCCCCGCGCCCCACACGGTAACGGGACTATTCTTCAAGCTTTCCAACAGCATTTTCGTATCCTTTCGGAATCAAGTGCGCGGACGAAAAGGAAAAAATCCTGTCTTTCATTTCCTTTTCCCGCGCGGCGTATTTTTCCATCACTAACGGCTTCAAAGCGGCGACAACGGCGTCCGATTCCCATTCGGGGCGGCGGCACAGCTGCAAAAAAGCCCAAGCGGATTCGTCGATTTCCCCGACACATTCAAACGGTTTGAACGCGCTCAACCCCAACAGCTGGCGGAAACCCTCGGTTTGTTCGGGTTCGTTCAAAGGGTTGCGGGCAAAAACGGCGGTAACGCGCTCTTTGCCCATAAACGGGGCAAGAGCCAAAAACACAAAGCGGCATTTGTCGCAATCCCCGCACCAGCGGTCAAGCCGTTTGGATTCGTCCAATCTGAACGCTTTGTTGCAGCTGGTGAAAACCGCGTCGTATTTTTTGATTTCGGCGAATTTACGGGCTATTGCCAGTTCGGACAGCGGGCGCAAAAATGAAAAATAGCGGAAATCGGGCAGAACGTCCGCCGTCAAGCCGGCAAAAGCGCGCTCGAACTCCAGCGATTTGCTCCATTGATGATTGACCGTGCGTCCGTTCAGCGTCGTGTTGCCGACGTTCGCCGACCGTTCGTTCGACATCGCAACGTCTGAAAAATCGTAAATCACCGCCGCCAGCATCAGAATAAACGCGATAATCCCCGTCACGGGAACATGCCCGTTCAGCGCGCCCGCATCGTTCAGCGCTTTCAAATTCGGCGAAATTTTGCGGACGACCTGAATCGATTCCAACCCAGAAACCGCAATCGTATCCTTTATCGGCCGCGGCAAGCCGACGGAAAACAGCACGGGTGAAATTCCCGCCGATTTCAGCGTTTCCAAAGTCACAATCGAATCCTTGCCGCCGCCGACGGGAACGATTGTCCGTTTTTTCAAACGGATTTCCGCCTTTTCTGGTCTGACATCGCCAAAGGGAAAATCAATGTGCGGTTCGATTTGGTTGCGGTAGGAAAACTCGCCCAATCCCGATTGATAAAACAGATTGAAAAAATCCGCTTCCTTTTTTGAAAGCATCGTTGATTCAACGCTGATTCGTTCGGGAATGTACGCCTTGTAATAGCTGACCCCCGCCGCCAAATGCAGCAGACGCAAGCACGCGTTCACCGCCGCGCGGCGCGTTTCGTCGAAAACGGGCGCGTTCAAAAACGACACTGTTTCATCAAATTCGACAAAGTCGTCGAAACCGTAAACCAAATGCGCCATCATCGCCGTTTCATCAAAGAAACAGCGTTTGAAACGGAAACTTTTTACCTGCGCCCTGTCGGGAAACATCCTTATCCCCTTTTGTTTTAAAGCGGGTATTATACACCGCTTGGCAAAAAAACAATGGCTTTTTTGACGAAAGGGCTTAAAATGGCGCGCATGAAAAAAAGTTTAAAAATTTTTGCCGTCGTTTTCGTTCTTGCCGCCGTTATCGCGGGAGGATTTTACATTGTTCGACGCAAACCCGTCGAAAATGAAATGACGCGCGGACTGATTGCCTACGAACAAGGAAACTTCAAATCCGCTTTGCGGGCGTTCCAAAACCAAGATTTGCTTTCCAATCCGCAAGCATCCTTTATTCTGGGCGCGATGTATTATGCGGGAAAAGGCGTCAAAGCCGACAAGGAACGCGCTTTTTTGTATTATGAAAAGGCCGCCGTGTTCGGCTATGCGCCCGCGCAAACGACTCTGGCGGTTTTGTATGCACAAAAAGGCGATTGGGACAACGCCTACGCCTATGCGGAACAGGCCGCTTTGCAAAACGATGCCGAAGCGCAAATGCTGCTGGGCGGGTGGTATGAAGCCGGACGCGGCGGACGGTTTAACACGCGCAAAGCCGTCCTTTTCTATGAAATGGCCGCGAAAAACGGTATGCTTGACGCGAAAACAGCCCTGTATCTGATTAACAAGGACGGCAAAATGGATTACGCTCCGAACAGTTTTGCGGCTAAACGGTGGCAGAGGAAAATAAAAAGGCAAAAAGCCTTGGAAAAGAAACTGCACGGATGAAAACGCTTTTCTTCTGTTTGATTTTGCTGTTTTGCCGCCCTGCTTTTGCCGTTGAAGAACAAAAGGACACTTTTGACGACGGCGCAAACGCTTTTGTCGCAGGAAATTACGACGAAGCCGAACGCATTTTGAAACTGCACGCCAAAGAGCAGCCCAGCGCGGTTTATTTATTGCGCTTGATAAAAGCGTTGAGAAAAGAAAAGAAAATCGACACCCCCTCCTATCCCGTTTTTTTGGAACGTCTGTACAAAGGCGAAACCGACATGCTGGACAGACTGGGCATCGTTCCGCGCCGCAGCGCCGATTTGTCGGGCATCGCGGGCAGCATGTATTTGAACACGCTTATCGGCAACGCCAAGCGCGGCGACGTTGCCGCAAAATACAACTTGGCTTTGCTGTACCAAGAGGGCATCGGCGTTCCGCGCAACTTCAAATCCGCCGCCGAAAACTTTACCGCCGCCGCCGAAGCGGGACATTTGAACGCGCTGAATTCCATCGGGCTGTACACGCGGTTCGGCATCGGGACGAAAGCCGACGAAGCAAAAGCGGAACAATATTTCAAACAGGCCGTTTTGCTGAACAACCCTTACGCTTTTTATAATCTGGCACAGTATTATCTGGATAAAAAAGACTACGTCCAAGCTTTCGTATTGGCGAATGTCGGCCGCAATCATTTGGATAAAAACGTCAATCGGAAAATATCCGCCCGCTTTTTGGAAATTTCAAAAAAAGCCGGAAAAAAGCTGTCGCCCCTGCAAACGGCGTATCTGGAACGGTTTTTGCCGTTTTGGCTGTCCCCCGTTTTAACCAAAGACGACTTGAACGGCCGGATTTACCCCAAAAAACTGCCTTTGCCGCCCGCTGACATGGTGCGTGAAACAAAATTTTTCTTTCCGCTGAAACGCGACGCGTTCGACGGCAAGTACAAAAAGTTTTTCCCGTTTATGCCCGCTTGGGTGCCGTTTGACATTGACCAGCCGTCCAATCCCGCTTTGGCGAGAAAAACGCCGCCCGCACCCTTTCCCGAAAGCGACGAAGCCGTCCGTACGCTTTATTTCCGCGTCGCCAATCCGTCGACATTCCATTTTACGCTGGACAAACCCGAAAGCGCGATTCCCGTCATGACGGGGGATGTGTTTGAAATCATCGCATACACAAAACTGCACGAAACCGAATCGACGCTGAAAGGCGCGCACAAATACATTGACAACACCGATTACAAAATCGTTCTGGAAAGCGCGGACGATGCTTTGATTACCGACTACAAGCCCGTCTTAACGGCTTTATCGATTGAAACCCGCGATTCGGAAACGTGGCTGAGCCAAGTCTTTGAAGCCAAAAAGCCTGGAATCGCCCGCATCCGTTTCATCCCGACAACACCCGACGGATTCGCGCACACGCTGACGGTTCAAATATCGGACGGCAAACTACCGCAATAAGCCGACAATTTCGGACGGCGTTATGATTTGCGGCAGAATCACGGGTTTTTCAGCGTTCGGCGCGTAATACACATACAGCGGAATACCGCCGCGGCCGAAGCTTTCAATCGCCGCCGTGATATCGTCGTTGCGCGTCGTCCAGTCGCCGAAAAACGCCGCGACTCCTTTGTCTTTGAAAGCTTTGACCGTATCGGCGTTTGCAAACGTTGTTTTATCGTTGACCAAACAGGTCAGGCACCACTTCGCCGAAAACTTCAAAAACACCGGAATCCCCTGCTGACGGAAGCTTTCGACCGTATCCGTCCGGTAATCAATCCATTCGATTTTTTCCGCTTCGGATTCCCCTTTCGGCGCAACGGCCGACAGAGCGTATCCGATGCTCAGCACCGTCAAAACAACGCAAAGTCCCGCCCACAGTTTGAATTTCGGGTAGCTTTGCGCCACGCCGCACAGCCATGTCGCAAAGGCGGTCAATGTCAAGCAGGTCAATGCCCACGCCAAAGCCAAAGACCCCTCTTGCGCCGCCAGCACCCATAACAGCCACGCCGCCGCGCCGAACAAAGGAAATGCCAGAAAACGGCGAAACAGCATCAGCCACGCCCCGGGCTTCGGCAAAAATCTTGCGGTTTGCGGGAAAAATCCCAAAACAAGGAACGGCACCGCCAATCCGACGCCCATCGCCAGCAGCACCGCCATGGTCACGGGCGCCGGATTCATCAGTCCGTAGCCCAATGCCACCCCCATAAACGGCGCGGCGCAAGGGCTGGCGACAAACACCGCCAGAACGCCTGTTCCGAAATGCCCCAATCCGTGTTTGAAATTCATTCCGAAACCGGCCAATCCTTCCCCCACTGTAACCATATCGGAAAACAGCAATCCCAAAAAGAACATAAACAGGCTTAAAAACAGCACAAACGGCGGATATTGCAGCTGGAATCCCCATCCCAGTTCCGCCCCCGCTTTGCGCAAAGCGACCAAAACGGCCCCGATAACGGCGAACGACGCCAGAACGCCCGCCGTATACAGCAAAGATTCGCGTTTCATTTGCGCCCCGTTTGTTTTGGCGGACAGCAGACTGAACGCTTTCAGCGACAAAACGGGAAACACGCACGGCATCAGGTTCAACAGCAAGCCGCCCAGCAAAGCAAAAAACAGCGCGCTTAAAAACTCGCGCAAAACAAAAGTTTCAAACACGGGCAAAGAATCGTTCGTGCTTTCGGCGGAAACCTGGAATGCCGCCGTTTTATCCCCGAAATCATCGTAAAAAACAACCGTTCCTTTCAATTTTTCGGGATGTTCGTAATCTTCGGGCAAGGCTTTGGTCAAAAACAAAAACGCGTTGCCGTCCTTTATTTTCAGCGTTTGCGGCGCGTTATGCGTCAGCACTTTTCCGCTGTCGGGGAAAAAGTAGGCTTTTCGGACTTTTTCAAGCATCGGCAAACGCAGAACCAATCCCGCGCTTGTTTCATAAAAAACAGCGTCGGGCTGCGGCTGCGCCAACCCGTCCAAAACCGCCGTCAGTTCGGAATTGTCATCGCCTTCGATTCCGGCCGTGAAAAACGCCGTCGGTTCCGCCTGCATCGGCACGCACACATCTTTGCAAGCCAGCCATGCCGCTTTGGCTTTGATTTGCAGAATCTCGCCCTTATTCAACACAGAGGGCGCTTTGATTTTTATCGGAAAGTAAGCCTGCCCGTGATAGCCGTATTCCGTCAGCGTCCCGACGGAAAATTTTTCGGGCACCGTCCACAGCCGTTCGCCCGCCGAAAAACCGTCGGGCAAAGTCAGCGCCAGTTCCGTCGCTTCCCCCGCATCGCCCGCGTTTTTCCAATAGACGTGCCAACCTGCAGGCATGGTCAGTTTCAAAGCGGCAATCAGTTCGCCCGACGGCAAAACGCCTTCTTTTTGCGTAATCAAATCCGCTTGAATCGGGGCTTGGGCGGACGCTTGAAAAGCAAACAACACAGAAAATAACCAAAAAACAGATAAAAGCCGTTTCATTTTTCGCTCTTTTAGCTTAGAATTTTCGACAGGCGGTCAAATTTGCCGTTCCGTTTACATTATTTAGGGATACAGGTTCGTGTTCAAGGTATTTCTTTTTTCTTTGCCGTTTTTTGTTCAAAGCACCGTCGCCGCCGCGCAGACAACAAGTCTGCAGGATTCATCCGAAGCCATGCTGGCGAAGTACATCAACGCCAGCGCTGTTTGCGCAAAAATGACGGATCCCTCCGCTTTGTATGAACGCGGCATGATGCTGTTGGAAGACCAAACCGAAGAATCCTTTACCGCCGCCGCGGACTGCTTCACATCCGCCGCGATGCGCAATCACACGGATGCGCAAATCGAACTGGGAAAGCTTTACGAATCGGGAAAAGGCGTGCCGTTCAGCAATATTTTCGCCTACAAATGGTTTCAAACCGCCGTTTTGCTGGGAAACGAAAAAGCCGTTCCTTACCGCAACAAAATCGAATCAAGCATGAATCTGGATGAAATTTCCATGGCGAACCCGCTGATTCAAGACACGCTGTCTTTGATTGAAACCTATGACGCTCGCCAACAAAAGGAAATCGAACAGTACGAAGAGGATGTCGGCGAAAAATACCGCGACTTCGGCGTCGATTTGCAGCAATTCCAAGACAAACCTGAAGAAAAGAAAGAAGAAACTTCCGGCAGCCTTTTGATTGACGCGCTCATCCGCGACGAACACAGGCGCGAAGCAGCCGCCAAAAAGGCCGCCGCAAAGAAAGCGCTCGACGAAGCAAAAGCCGCCGAAAAAAAACAAACGGATTAATCGTCATACGCGCCGCGGCGTCCGATTTGAACGTCGCGGTTGACGTTGACGCACTCTATCAGTCCGAACGAAAACATCAATGTCAGCATGACCGTGCCGCCGTATGAAATCATCGGCAAAGGCACGCCGACAACGGGCAGCAGTCCCATTACCATCGCAATGTTGATAAACACATACAAAAACAGATTCGCCGACAGCCCCAATGCCAGCAAACGCCCGAAAAAGCTGGTGGAACGGAACGCTATCACGCATCCGTAGAAAATCAAAACCAAATACAAAACCAGCAGCGATACGGATCCTATCAGTCCGAATTCTTCCGCCAAAACGGTAAAGATGAAATCGGTTTGCTTTTCGGGCAGAAAGTTTAAACGGCTTTGCGTTCCCTGTAAAAAACCTTTGCCGAAAATGCCGCCCGACCCCAATGTGATTTTGGATTGCAGGATATGATATCCTTTGCCCAGCGGATCGCGTTCGGGGTCAAGAAAAGTGTACACGCGTTCTTTTTGATAATCGTGCAGGAAACGCCAGCCTATCGGCAGGGACAGCAGTCCAAAAAGTCCGACAACGCCGAATTTCCATATCTGAACGCCGACCAGAAAAAACAAAACAACCGCCCCCGACGCCATCAGCACCGCCGTTCCCAAATCCGGCTGTTTCAAAACCAGCGCAACGGGCAGCAAAACCATCAGCGACGGTGCGACCAGATAGGACATGCTTTGCGCGTCCTGCAGCGATCCGCCGTGAAAATACCGCGACAAAGCCAAAATCAGCGCGATTTTCATCAGTTCGGACGGCTGGACTTTAACAAAGCCCAAGTTCAGCCACCGCTGGGCGCCCATGGCGTCGTGGCCGAAAAATTCGACAATGAACAGCATCACCACGGCGACGGTGTAAAAAGCGTAGGCGTATTTCAGCCAAAACCGCAAATTCGTCATACCGACGACAATCATCACGCCGAACCCCAAGCAAAAGCGGACAAACTGCTTCGACGCCCACGGATTCCAATTTCCGTTCGCGGCGGCGTACAAAACAACCAACCCTGTCGCGGCAACCATGCACACCAGAAAAACATAAAACCAGCTGAGGCGCATAAAGCGGTCTTTCAGCGTCATTTCCGTATTGCGAAAACAAAAGCTCATTGTTTTCCCCCAGAAGAAATTATCGTCTTTCGCGGCTTGGCAGGAGATTGCCCCGCAGGATTCAGCGTCAGCGCCGCCCGCATAATGTCGCGCGCAATCGGCGCTGCGTTGGTTGATCCGCCGCCGCCGTGTTCAATGACAACCGCCAGCGCGTAACGCGGATTGTCCGTCGGACCGAACGTTACGAACAAAGCGTGGTTTCTGTCCTCCCACGGCAGATCCTCCTGCCGTTTCAGCCCTTGTTCGCGTTCTTTCATCGAAATGCGTTTGACCTGCGTTGTTCCCGTTTTGCCCGCTATCAGTTTGCCGTTGACGTCGACTTTCGCCGATTTCGCCGTTCCTTTGGGATTGTTGACGACTTCAAACATTCCGTCCCGCATCAGCTGCAAATAATTTTTGGAGATATTCAAATACTCCCCTCGCATGATATTCGGATTTCTGTTTTCGGGAACAATCAAAGTCGGTTTGACTTTAATGCCGTCGTTCGCCAATGCCGCAACCATTACCGCCAGCTGCAAGGGTGTCGCCAAAATCGCCCCCTGCCCGATGCCGACATTGTAAGTATCCCCCTGCAGCCATTGTTCGCCCAGCACCATTTCTTTCCAATGGCGCGTCGGCATCAGTCCCGCCTTTTCCCCCGGCAGATTGATGCCCGTCAAAGAACCGAAACCGAATTTTTTGGCCATGGCGGCAATCTTGTCAATTCCCGTACGGCGCGCGACTTCGTAGAAATAGATATCGCATGAATGCATCAACGCTTCTTTCAAATTCAGTTCGCCGTGTCCGCCGCTTTTCCAGCAATGGAAGCGGTGGTTGCCCATCATGGTATAGCCCTTGCAGTCGATTTTCGTATCGGGGCGGATGACGCCCGCTTCCAGCGCCGCCAAAGCCACAACCATTTTAAAGGTCGAACCCGGGGAATACAGTCCGCCCAACGCTTTGTTCATCAGCGGCTTTTTGTCGTTGTTCGCCAAAGATTTCCATTCTTCGGGCGTCAAACCGCGGTTAAACGCGTTCGGATCGAAAGCGGGCGTCGACACCATCATCAGCACTTCACCCGTGTAAATGTCCAGCAAAACCGCACTGCCGCTTTCGTTTTTCATCCGCTTGTACGCGATTTCCTGCAACCGTTCGTCAATGGTCAAAGACAGCGATTTTCCCGCCACGCCTTCGTCGCGTTCGATTTCGCGAATCACGCGCCCGACGGCGTTGACTTCGACCCTTTGCGCCCCTTCTTTGCCGCACAGTTCGGTATTATATTGAAGCTCGATGCCCGATTTTCCGATACGAAAACCGGGAAGCTTCCACAACGGGTTTCCGCTGGCCGCAATTTCCTGTTCCGTCACGATACCGACATAGCCCGACACATGCGCCGCGTATTCGCCGCAGGGATAATAACGGCTCAGCCCCTCATCAATGATAATCCCCGGCAAATCGGGCGCGTTCAGCTGAATCGCCGCCATTTCCTCCCATGACAGGTTTTCACGGACGGTTACGGGGGTAAAGTCCCGCGAACGGCGGACTTCGCGGCGAATTCGTTGAATTTCACCGTCGGTCAGAGGCAAAATTTTGTTTAACGCCTCCAGCGTTGCGTTCAAATTGCCTTCGGTTTGTTCTGAAATTACCAAAGCGCGGAAGTTTTGATTGTTGTCCGCGATGACTTTGCCGAATCTGTCGTAAATCAGCCCGCGCGGAGGGGCAAGCAACCGCGTGCTGATGCGGTTTTCCTCCGCCAGCGTTTTATAGCGGTCGGATTCCAAAACCTGCAGATAATACATGCGTCCCAACAGAATCGACGACAGGAACAGCTGTCCGCCCGCCACCATCGCGGCGCGGCGCGTCAACATTTTGCCTTTGTCACCGTCACGCGTTATCATCTTCTTTGTCCAACAGATACAGGTGCAGCTTGGCACACGGAAAAACCAGCAAAGGATACGCCGCCAGCAGCAAAAGCCAGCTGAGCAGCGCAATGCCGACGGGTGTAAAGCGCGCATAGTTGATGGAAACGAACAGCCATTTCAAAAAATACGCGCCCAGGGACAAAACGACAAAGCCGAACCACACGAAACCGAACGGCTTGCCGTTCAAAAACCGTCTTTGCGAATCCGCCAACAGATAAAACACCGTAAAAACAAACGTGTTGATTCCCAACGGCGTGCCGTCCAGCAAATCCAACGCCACCCCGAATAAAAACGCGCTGATGACGGAAAAACGATCCGGCCTGTAAACGGCCCAATAAAAAATCGGAACCAAAGTCAGCGCCGGCCGAACCGACGAATACCCCGGCAAATACGTCGGCGCCACGGAAAACAACAAAATCAGCGCCGTCAGCAGCTTTGGCGATTCCATTCGCAGCCGCGCGGCCATTATTTTCCAAACGCTGGTGTTTACGGCAAAGTTGTTTCGCATTTCGGATCCGCAATCAGACCTGAAAGGCCGTAATCGACAATACGCACCACTTCCAGATGATTCCTGTCCACAAAAGGACGGACTTTGACCACGCCGTCATTGACGGAAATCACCGTTCCGACGGGCAGTCCGGCCGGATACACACCCGCCACCCCCGATGTCGTCACCCTGTCGCCGACAGACACGCGGACATTGTTCGGAAAAGAAATCAGCTGCGGATATTCGGTATTGTCGCCCGTCAAAATCGCGGGCACGTCAATCGGTTCGATTTTCACCGGCACGCGCGAGTTAATATCCGTAATCAGCAAAATCCGCGCCGCATTCACCCCGACGGACGCGACGCGGCCAACCAGCCCGTCGCCCGTCAAAACGACATCGCCCTTTTCGATGTCTTGCTTGGTGCCGATGAAAGCAATCAAAGACTGGGCAAACGAATTTCCCGTATCGGCAATCACGCGCGCGGAAACGGAAACGGCTTCCGGCGGCGGAACATAATTAAGCAGCGCGCTTAAATACGCCGCTTCTTTTCTCAGCCGTTCGGTTTCCAGCTTTATCATGTTCAGCCGCTGGTTTTCTTCGCGCAGGCGGTTGTTTTCCTGCCGAATGGAAACCAATTCGTGAATATTTTGCATAAAGCGGGAAGCGGTTTCGGCGGGTTTTGACAACAAAGCCAGTACGGGCGTCGCAATGTCGTTGAACAAAATCCGCCCTTTTTCGACCAGAATCGTATCGGCTTTTCCCAACAGCATCAGCCCGAACGCCGCCATGACCAAAGCCAACAGCCCGAAACGCTGCAGTTTCGTTCTGATTTGGTATAACGACGACGGGTTGCTCTGTTTTGCCATGACTTAATCCCTAAATCGGATTAGTACATGGTGGACAGAATGTTGTGCAGCTTTTTGATTTCTTCCAAAGCGCGGCCCGTCCCCATGGCAACGCAAGTCAGCGGGTCTTCCGCAATCGAAACGGGCAGCCCCGTCGATTTGCGCAGAACACGGTCAAGATTCGCCAGCAGCGCGCCGCCGCCCGTCAAAACGATGCCTTTGTCCACGATATCCGCCGCCAGTTCGGGCGCGGTGTGTTCCAAAGCCACTTTGACGGCTTCGACGATTTGGCTGATGGGTTCGGCCAGACTTTCCGCGATTTGACGTTCGGAAATCGTCAGTTCTTTCGGCACGCCGTTCATCAGGTCGCGGCCTTTGATTTCCATCGTGCGGCCTTCGCCCTGTTCCGGCGGGCAAGCGGATCCGATGGCTTTTTTGATGCGTTCGGCGGAACCTTCGCCGACCAGCAGGTTGTGGTTGCGGCGAATGTAGGAAATAATGGCTTCGTCCATTTTGTCGCCGCCGACGCGCACAGAACGCGCAAACACGATGTCGCCCAACGCCAGAACCGCGACTTCGGTCGTGCCGCCGCCGATGTCGACAACCATCGACCCCGTCGGTTCGGTTACGGGCAACCCCGCACCGATAGCCGCCGCCATGGGTTCTTGAATCAAATACACCTTGCGCGCGCCCGCCGCTTCCGCGGATTCTTGAATGGCGCGCTGTTCAACGGCGGTAGAACCCGACGGAACGCAGATGATAATCATCGGGGACACAAAGTTGCGGCGGTTGTGCGCTTTGTAAATGAAGTGTTTAATCATTTCCTCGGCGACTTCAAAATCCGCAATGACGCCGTCGCGCAAAGGACGGACGGCGCGGATGGAACCGGGGGTGCGTCCCAACATCTGCTTGGCTTCGTCGCCGACCGCCAAAACCTGCTTTTTCCCTTTGTTTTCGGAAATCGCGACCACGGACGGTTCGTTCAGAACGATGCCGCGTCCCTTCACATAAACCAAAGTGTTTGCGGTTCCAAGGTCAATGGCCATATCCGCGGACAGCCATCCGGTCAGCTTTGAAAGCATTGTGCCCCCTTATATTCTAAAGTTTTATCCCGATTTGCATCCGTCGAAACGGCGGATGTCTTTGCTTTAATTTAGCCCAAGAAGTGTAAAGCGTTGGTTAATATATCGTCCGTTTTCCGATTTATTGCAACAAAATCCGCGTGAAATCTGCGGCTGAACCACGTTATTTGTCTTTTTGCATAATTTCGGGTCATCTGCTGCGCGTGTTCGACGGCTTGCGCCCGCGATATCTCGCCTTTGAGCATCGCCGCGATTTCCGCAACGCCGATAGCTTTCATTATCAAGGAATCCCGCGGCGGACGTTTGGCAAGCAACGCTTCGACCTCCGCTATCGCCGTCCCGTTCATCATAGTCAGAAAACGGTCGTTGCAGCGGCTGTAAAGCTCCGCGCGGCCGGGATTCAGAAAAATCGACCAAAAACGGGCATCAACCTGTTTTTGATACGGCTTTTTCTGCCAAACCGTAATGCTTTCGCCCGTTTGTTCCAGCACTTCCGCCGCGCGGACAATTCTTTGCGGGTCGGTAAAGGTGAAAGTCGGGTCTTTTTCCCGAAAATCGGCGGCGAATTTTTCAAAACCGATTTTTTCGATTTCCCCACGGATTTTCGCGCGGATTTCTGGCGCGGTTTCGGGAACGGGCGATATGCCGTCCGTCAGCGTTTGGAAGTAAAGCCCCGTGCCGCCGACGACAATCGGCGTTTTGCCGCTTTTCCAAATCCGCTCCAGCTCCGTCCTTGCCGCCTGCACCCACTTGACCGTGGAAAAAGCCGCGTCTGGCGGCAAAAACCCGTACAAGCAGTGCTCAATGCCGTTCATTTCCGCCTGCGTCGGGCGGGCAGTCAAAGTCGGCACGTCGGCGTACACCTGCATGCTGTCGGCGTTGACAATCACGCCGCCGATTTTTTCCGCGATTTCCAATGCCAAGCCCGATTTGCCCGACGCCGTCGCCCCCGCGACAAGAATCGCTTTGTTTTCGGACGAATTTGCGCTACAACAAGCATTATCGTTTTCACAGGAGTATGTCATGCCTTTGTTCCGTCCCTTTAAAGCCGTCCGTCCCGTTCCCGCTTTCGCGCAGGAAGTCGCCGCGCCCCCTTACGACGTTTTGAACGCCGAGGAAGCCCGCCAAAAGGCTAACGGAAAACCGTACTCTTTTCTACATATTTCTAAAGCGGAAATTGATTTGCCCGAAGACACCGATCCGTATTCGCCCGCCGTTTACGCCAAATCCGCCGAAAATTACCGCGCTTTGCTGGAAAAAGGCGTCTTGAAGCAGGATGGAAAGCCCTGCTATTACGTTTACCGCGCGATTATGGGCGACCACGTCCAAACGGGACTGGCGGTCGCGGCAAGCGTTGCCGAATACGACAAAAACCGCATCCGCCGCCACGAATTCACCCGCATCGACAAAGAGGATGACCGCGTGCGCCAAATCGACGCTTTGAACGCGCAAACGGGTCCCGCTTTGCTGGCATACAAACAAATTCCCGAAATCGATGCGATTATCAAAAAAACGGTTAAAGCCGCCCCCGCTTACGAAATCACGGGCGACCATGCCATTCGCCACGCTTTGTGGGTAATTGACGACGACGCGGACATCGCCGCGATTACCGCCGCTTTCGACAAGCAGGACGTCGTTTATATCGCCGACGGACATCACCGTTCCGCCGCCGCTTCCCGTGTTGCGAAAGCGCGCGCCAAAACCAACCCGCATCCTACGGGAAACGAAGATTACAATTACTTTTTGGCGGTGGCGTTTCCGATTTCCGAAATGAAAATTCTGGATTACAACCGCGTTGTCAAAGACTTGAACGGCTTGACCGAACAAGAGTTTTTAAAAAGCTTGAATGAAAACTTTGCGGTTTCTTTGGTTAATCAAGCAAAACCGTCCGAAAAAGGGATGTTCGGCATGTATTTGGCGGGACAGTGGTACGAACTGAAAACCAAGCATGCCGCGCCCGCCGATCCCGTCAAAGCGTTGGATGTCAGCATCCTGTCCGATTTGGTATTGACGCCGCTGTTGGGAATCAAAGATCCGCGCGCCGACAAGCGCATTGACTTCGTCGGCGGCATGCGCGGGTTGAAAGAATTGGAAAAGCGCGTGAACAGCGGTGAAATGGCTGTCGCGTTCGCGCTTTATCCGACACAGATGACGGAATTGACCGCCGTTGCGGATTCGGGACAGGTCATGCCCCCGAAATCGACGTGGTTTGAACCGAAGCTGGTCGACGGTCTGGTGTCCAATCCACTTTAAAAACGGAAATAGATGAACGGGTTGTAGGTTGACGCGGCAATCGCGCCCCACGACAGCAGGAACAAAAACATCAATCCCAGATTGACGGCGGAGCGAAGCCAGACTTTGCCCGCCGAAAAATCCAGCACTTTCGCAAACAGCGGCATGGACAACAGAACGGCAACGGCGGCGGTTGCATATTCCTGCGTATCCGCGTAATAGCGCAAACCGTACAGCATGGTTGACGGCGCGCCGAAACCGAACATCTTTTTCAGATATTCCCACGCGTACGCCATTGTATCGGCGCGGAACATCACCCAGCCGACAATCACGACAAACAAGGCGTAAATATGCTGAACGCAACGCACAACGGGGCTTTGTTTATCCTTGTGCCAGCCCGTCAGTTTTTCAAACACGATGAAAAAGCCGTGCCACAGCCCCCAGAAAATGAAATTCCAGCTTGCCCCGTGCCAAAAGCCCGTCGCCAGAAACACCACCAACAGGTTAAAATAATTGCGCGGCTTTGAAACGCGGTTTCCGCCCAGCGGAATATACAGATATTGCTTGAACCACGTCGACAGCGAAATGTGCCACCGCCGCCAAAATTCCGTAATCGATTTGGAAATATACGGATAATTGAAGTTTTCGGGAATGTGGAAGCCGAAAACCAGCGACAGGCCGATTGCCATATCCGAATATCCCGAAAAATCGAAAAAGATTTGGAACGCATAGGCCGCCGCCCCTATCCACGCCGTCAAGATGTCAAAATCCGAAACAGGCAGGGAAAACACTTTGTCGGCGACCGCCCCCATCGTGTTGGCTATCAGCATTTTTTTCGCCAAACCGATGATGAACCGTTGAAAACCTCTGACCGCTTTTTCCGCCGTTTCCGTTCTGCCGTCGATTTGATCGGCAATGTCGTGGTATTTGACAATCGGCCCTGCAATCAGCGGCGGAAACAAAGCGATATACAGCCCCAGTTTCAACAGGTTGCTTTGCGCGCGCACTTCGCCGCGATAAACGTCGACAACGTAAGACATCGCTTGAAACGTATAAAACGAAATGCCGACGGGCAGGACGATTTTCAGCAGGTTAAAGTGCGTTCCGAACGCTTCGTTAATATTTTCAATAACGAAATCCGTGTACTTGAAGTAGAACAAAAACGCCAAATTCAGTATCAGAGTTACGGCAACAGCCGTTTTTTTGCGGCGCATCCGTTCCACACACAGCGCCCCCGCCCAGTTCAGCAGAATCGAAATCAGCATAATCGGCAGATAGCGCGGTTCGCCCCAGCCGTAAAAAACAATGCTGGCGAACAGCAGCCAGCCGTTGCGGTATTTTTCCTTCAGCAAAAAATAAACGGCGCAAACAACCGGCAGAAACATGAAAATAAAGGTCATGGATGAAAAAAGCATGGCAAATCCTCAGTTCTTTTCGTGCATTTCGGCTAATAGCGGAACGCCGCGTTCGACTTTTTCCAAAATGATGACGTCGTACTGCTTCAGTTCGGACGGGTCGATATCTTTAATGTTATGATGCCAATATAATTTCACTTCATTGAACGTTTCCGCCAGATACGGTCGCAAAGCTTCTGTAAACGAATCCCTAAACACAATCGCTTTGCCTTTTTTGTTCGGATTCGTGCAAAGAAAATTGTTGTTGCCAAGCGTTGTTTTTCCAATCGTTTTGCATTGACCGGAAAGCGGCGTTGCAATCGTCGGATATTTTATGCCGGAATAAACGGATTTTTTCAACCGTATCATCGATGAAATGTCACCATTGCCCCCCCCACTTACTTTAGGTTGAAAGTCAACCTTAACGGGAGCTTCCCCAACAGCTTGCATCATTTCCTTATACGCCAGATACGCCCCCAAATCGTCCCAATGCGTATCATCCTTGTAATACAGCAGGCCTTTGTCTTTGTTGGCTTTGATGACATCCAGCGGATAAACTGCGCGCACGTCGGAATGAAGTTTTAAATAATCCAGCAGCTGAGCCGTGCGGCTTTCGGAATCGGGACGCTGTTTTTTGTATTTTTCGGAAAAGAATTCGCCGTACGCTTTGTTTTTGTCAGGGCCGATTAAAAACACGAACCGCTGATTGTTTTGTTTGGCGAAATTTTGAATATCGTTCAAATTCGCGGTGATTTTTTCCAGTTCGTCTTGCGATAAAAACGTTGCGTTTTGATAATTGGAAACGGAATTGTCCCCTTTGTAAAAGGCCCAATCGTCCTTGCCGATTAACGCTTTTTGGTTTTCATCCGACGACAGCGAATAACGGTATTTGTCAAACAAGTGAATAATCTGTTTGCGCAAAAAGAATCTGTCGTCAAACCACGAGTCAAAGTTTTTACCGTACGCCGCGTTAATTCCGTTTTCCGTCATCAGCGTCGGAAACACGGCCAGCCTGCGTTTTTCCCTTTTGGAAAATTCGGCTTGGTTAATGTGCAACATAGGAACAAACAGCAGGATTCCGAAAACAATCAAAAAAATCCTGTCGGGCAAATTCATTTTCATTCAATCAATCTTTTTTCAACAGACCCGAATCGACGGCTTTGAGCATAACGGCGATATCGCGCCATTTTTCAACGGGATTTTTGGCATCGTCCAAAACGTCAATGCCTTTTTCGCGGCAATAGGCGATTGTCGCGTCTTCATCGGCGTCAAAGACTTCCTGCCACAATTTTTCATATTCGGGGCGGGTATAGTCGGGCGACGCGCCGAACAGCCGTGTTACGACGTCCTCAGCGACAACATCGGGATTTTCGGCCAAATCCGCTTTGGTCGGAACATAATCAACGGCGCGAATGACGGTTTGTGTTTGCATTTTTTTCTCCTTCAGTCATATTACATTGTATTGTAATCATTTTTAAAACTCGGTTAAAGGAAAAAAACAATGATTCCCCGTTACTCGCGCCCCGAAATGGCAAAAATCTGGTCGGACGAAAACAAATTTCAAACTTGGTTCGAAATCGAAGCGTGCGCGTGCGAAGCCCTTGCGAAGCTTGGAAAAATCCCGCAAAAAGCCGTTGCCGACATCCGCGCCAAGGGCAAATTCGACCCCAAGCGCATTGACGAAATCGAAGCCGAAGTCAAACACGACGTCATCGCTTTTCTGACCAACGTCGGCGAAAACGTCGGCGAAAGCGCGCGTTATATGCATCAGGGCATGACGTCTTCGGACGTTTTGGACACGTCGTTCAACATGCGGCTGACCCAATCGGCGGACATTCTGCTCAAAGACATGGACAGACTGCTGGCGGCTTTGAAAAAACGCGCCGAGGAACACAAATTCACGCTGTGCATCGGGCGCAGCCACGGCATCCACGCAGAACCGACAACGTTCGGGCTGAAGATGCTGGGATTTTACGCTGAATTCGAGCGTAACAAACACCGCTTGGAACTGGCGCGCAAGGAAGTTTCGACCTGCGCGATTTCGGGCGCGGTCGGCACGTTCGCGACCATTGACCCGCGCGTCGAGCAATATGTTGCGGACAAACTGGGCTTGACCCCCGAACCCGTTTCGACTCAAGTCATTCCCCGCGACCGCTACGCCGTTTTGTTCACGACCGTCGGCGTCGTCGCGTCGTCGATTGAACGGCTGGCGATTGAAATCCGCCACTTGCAGCGCACCGAAGTCCGCGAAGCCGAAGAATACTTTTCCGCGGGGCAAAAGGGATCGTCCGCCATGCCGCACAAACGCAACCCCGTTTTGTCCGAAAATCTGACGGGATTGGCGCGGCTGCTGCGTTCTTATTCCATTCCCGCAATGGAAAACGTCGCGTTGTGGCACGAACGCGACATTTCCCATTCGTCGAACGAACGCATCATCGCCCCCGACGCGATGATAGGTTTGGATTTCTGCTTGAACCGCTTGGCGGGCATCATTGAAAAGCTGCTGGTCTATCCCGAAAATATGCTGGCGAACCTGAACCGGCTGAAAGGCTTGATTTATTCGCAGCGCGTGATGCTGGCGTTGGTGGACAAGGGTATGAAACGCGAAGACGCGTACAAACTGGCGCAGCGCAACGCGATGAAAGTCTGGGCGGGCGAAGGTTCGTTCCAAGACCTGCTGGAATCCGACGCCGACGTGATGGCCGCGATTACGAAAGAAGAACTGGAATCCCTGTTCGACACGTCGTTTTACACGCGCCAGATCGACTTTATTTTCAAAAAGGTTTTCGGATAATTACAAAAGGACTCGGAATTATCCGAGTCCTTACCACATCGTTAAGGTTGAGCTGTCTTTTTGAAAATCACGTAAAAGAAAGACATCCCTTTAAAAATCAAATGAAATTTGTTTATTCATCGGATCAAAATCGATTTGATCTTTATAAACCTCAACGTTTTCAAGATATATGTTCTTCTGAAGCATAGCAATTACACAATTTCCGACATGATACCCTAGATTTACAGGAACGGCATTTCCAATTTGCTTATATTTTGATGTCATCGTTCCTTGAAAATCCCAAGTATCCGGAAAAGTTTGTATCCGAGCATATTCTCTAACAGACAAAGGCCGTGTTTCCGAAGGATGACAACGTTCTGTTTGTTTTTGAGCAGGAGCGCAGGTTAATGTCAAACTTGGCTCATCCCAAGCCAATCGCCTTGCCATCCCTGTTTTACCGCCTCCCAAATAAAAAGAACCGCGCATATATTCTTTTTGAATTTCTAATGGCAAATCACGCCAATATCCTCCTTCTGGAACCATATCTAAAATTTCTTTTTTTCTTTTAGGATATTGTTGCCCCTCAGATTGAGGACAATCCTTTAAAGCTTCTCTGAGAGAAACCGTATAGTTGCGTTCCTTTGGAAATATAAAAGGACAATCAAAATCATTTCTTATGGCTTCAA
The DNA here is from genome assembly GCA_002438565.1 of Alphaproteobacteria bacterium UBA6411. Classification (GTDB taxonomy): domain Bacteria; phylum Pseudomonadota; class Alphaproteobacteria; order CAAGCB01; family CAG-977; genus UBA2903. Next base: position 41,117 of record DJPN01000008.1, read on the forward strand.
TTATTAATCGCTCTCTTTTTTGAGGAACATCAAGATATTGCGCCCTCAAAACTTTAAAATAAACCCGATATCCCAATTCTCTCAAAACAGAGAGCATTGTTTTTAATGTGTTTCCATTATCATGCGTCAACAGGCCTCGAACATTTTCACCTATTGCAATTTTAGGTTTTGTTTCTTTTATACAACGGGCAAATTCAAAAAAAAGCGTTCCCCTTGTATCTTCAAAACCAAGACTTTTTCCTGCATAACTAAAAGCTTGGCAAGGAAAGCCTGCCTGAACGACATCCACTTTACCTTTATATGAAGAAAAATCAATTAAATGAACATCTCCTTCAATAATATTAGTTTCAGGAGAAAAATTACTGCGAAGAGTTTTGCAACAATTTTTATCAAATTCATTAAGTAATATATGATTTAATCCTGCATTTTCAAATCCTAAAGCCGTTCCTCCTGCGCCCGCAAAAAGTTCAATTCCAAAAAATGATGTTTTTTTATCATTTTTTAGAACATAAAAGCCTGAATTTTTTTTATTATTTAATTTAAAAATTAAATCCTCAATATCTTCAATGCTAAAAATTCTATAATTATTTGAATCTCTTTTTGATTTAACAAGGCCTTTTTTATCCCACCGCCTGATTGTATCAATAGAAACATTCAGTTTTTTGCTAACTTCATTGACAGTATAATACATCAGCAACTCCTTATTCTTTTTATTAAGGAATTGTACATATAACCAATACCCTATGCAAGGGTTATTTATATGATGCGTTAAAATTTTTCAGAAACAACTCTTCTTGCTCTATATGTTTATAAACACTCGGGCTAAGAGAATTTAAAATCTTAGGAATCTCTGCATAAATTTTAAAAAATGCATCTTCGTCATCTGTCAATAATTCATAAAAGCTAATTCCGTCAATAGCGAGTATATAAGGGTTCTCCGGCCTTTTTTGATGCGTTCTATTGTCAGATGGGGTAAAGTTAGATATTCCTCTATTTTTGGGTATTATTGTAACGTAATATCCCGTATATCCTTCGTATTCAGGATTTTTCAGACATTTTTTCAGATTATCATAAACGACGATTTGATCACTGCCTTTAACCGTATTATATTTGTTTTTTATTTCTGCAATTATCTTTTTTGAGGGGCAAGCAAAATCAATTAAATTTCCGGTACCCAAATCTTGACATCCGTTAATATGCCCTAAAATTTTTTGGTGAAAATAACCTATTTCATTTTGTAATGTCTTTTGAAATTGTCGTTGTTTTTCAGATTCAATCCAATCTTCCAGCGAAATATTTCGTATTCCGCATTCAAATAATGCCGAAAATGCGTCAATACGATTTTTATTAAAATTTTTATCCGCTTTTTCTTTTGCCTCCATCACTTTTTTGAATAACGAAAAGCATTCTTTTTGAAGATCTTCTTCTGAAATAAACGAAATATTATATGACATACTAATACCTCTCACATGGCTTCCTTAATTGTGAGAATAAACCAGAAATGTTAAAAAATGTTTTCGGGTAAACCAAAATTGCATACGTTTAAAAAGGCTCGGTTTTCCCGAGCCTTTTTATTTTTTGATTGAACACATCGCCGTTATTGCGTATCCTGTCGGTTGTGTCTTAGCAGGCACGGAGGCTTAGAAAACCTCTTATAGTACTCGACGCAGGTATGCGCCGCTGC
>DJPN01000010.1 GCA_002438565.1 Alphaproteobacteria bacterium UBA6411
TTGCAGGAACGGATGACAAAAGTGGAAGACCGCAGCGCGTCCAACACTCACCGCCTTGACGACCTGTATATGAAACGGAGGGGACGATGATTTCTCAAGAAGGTATCGATTTAATCAAAAAATGGGAGGGATTCCGACTGCTGCCTTATGCGGACGCGGGCGGAAAGGCGACCATCGGCTACGGGCATTTAATCAAGGCGGGCGAAAACTTCGACAAGGGGATTTCGTTTTCGGAAGCCGAAATGCTGCTGCTGGACGACGTCGTCGAAGCCGAAAAAGCCGTCGTGCGTCTGCTGGACAAAGTGCCGCTGTCGGGCAGCCAATGCGACGCGCTGACGTCGTTTGTTTTCAACGTCGGCGTCGGGGCGTTCGAGAACTCCCAACTGTACGATTTGCTGTTGAAACGGGACTTTGTCGCCGCCGCGGGGCAATTCCCGCGCTGGTGCTTCGTCAACAAAAAGGGAAACGTCGGGCTGCTGAACAGGCGGCTGGACGAAATGCGGCTGTTTATGAGGGAATAACCCTTGAAAACCGAAAGGGAATGTGCTTATAATGTGTGTATCGGAAGTTAGGATTCATTTACCGATTTTCAAGAATACCCCCGCGAGAGGTGCAACTCCGCGGGGGTAAGTTTTATCTACTTGCTATTTCGCTTTTAATAAAACTGCAATCGCCAACAAAATGTAAGCGGTTGCTTCTAAGAAAGTAGGATTCATGTTACCTCCTTCCAATCTGCTGTAAGGCAGACGGAAGCATATTACAGGCATATCCTTTGTTTTACAACTTGAAAGGAAATGCTTATGGAAAACATCATCAATTCAATTCTGCTGTTCGCTTTGGCTCATACCGACATCGCTTGGGTCGCCGTCGCGCTGTCGCTGCTGGGAACGATTATCGCCGTGCTGACGGTCGTCAAACCCGCCGCGTTCTGGGCGGTCAAGCTGACCAAAACCGAAAAAGACGACGCGTTCGTCAAGCGGCTGTACGACATTGTCGAGGGAACGGCAATCGACTGGAAACCCTACGTCGCCCTGTTCCGCAGACGCAACCCCAAAGCCGCCGACGTGCTGGACAAGTTCAGGATTGCGGACAAGGACAAAGACGAGTTGTCAAGCGATGATTGACAGCTGAAAGAAAACGGCGGGGTTCAACCCCCGCCGCTTTCTGCAAACATTGGAGAACGCCATGGAAAAAGAAATCAAATTGACCGACGCCGAACGGCAGCCGTGCGAAATCTGGACGCGCGTCATGGGGTATTTTCGCCCTGTGTCCGAGTTCAACATCGGCAAAAAATCAGAATACGCCGAACGGGTGTGCTTCAAAGAATCCGTCGCGATGAAAACCGCAAACGCCGAAAAGGAAAACTGAGAATGGACAATGTGTTTTTGGCTGTTTTCTGCGGCGTTCTGGTGGGGGCTTTGGCAACCGCAACTTATAAACTGGGAAAAAGAAACTGTGAAAACGAACGATTCAAGGCAGATCAAAAAACGGCTGACAAAGTGCGCCGCCTGCGCGATTCTTTGCGCGACGACGCTGTGCGCGACAAGCTGCACGACCGTTTTAAGCGGTGATTTTTGCGACGTGTATCAGCCCGTTTATGCCGATTACGAACGCGATACGCCCGAAACAATCCGGCAGGTGGATGCTAATAATATCGTGTGGGACGAATTATGCCGGAAATAAGGGACGGGAAAACCCTTTAAACTTCCCCGTCCCCGTGGCGTGAAAAGCCTCGCCATATTCATCATTGTCTTTTTTGAAGGGGATTGAAATATGGCAAATAGATGTAATCAGGTGATGTACGATTTCACCAAAATACTGTTCCGAAAGATGGAAGCGTTCCTTACTCCGATTCTTGACGACAACGGTTTCGTTTCAGTTCAAAAAATGACAGAAAACGGGATACAGATTCCCGATTTTATTATGCCAGATGCGAAATTTCGACCGATCGATCTATACAGAATTTTTTCTCCGGTCGTTCGCAAAATCAAAGGAAGTTTGACATGACAAAAGAAGAAAAAATCGCTTTGCGTGAAAAAATGGAAGACACCGTCAAGATCGGTGTGGAACGGTTGCACCACAGATTCTCCGATGGCAAGGAAATGCAGTTGGATGATTTGTTCAAATACGCTGACATTTTAAAAGATATGTCGGAAATCGACAGAAACGTCGCAAAAGCCCGTTTCTACGACGGCGAACGAAAAGAAAGTGAAGAGGTGATCTGATGCCCGCGACATGCACCGAATTAAATGAAAAATGCGCTGCAGCCATTGATGAACTTTTCAAAAAACCGTTGACCTCCAGCGACCTGCGCAACCTTGCCGAAGCCATTTCTTTTTTGAACCCAACCGACCAAAGTGTCGGAAAGAAAAAGAAAGTTGACGCAAATAATCCGTCAAACACGAAAGAAAACAAGTAATTGATTTTTATCAGAAATCTTATCCTTGGTAAGGAAGGGGTCGCGTGTCCGATTCACGCCAGCGGCACCATAAAGAGGGCGGAAACGTTAGGTTTTCGCCCTTTTTATTTTAATACCCGATGTACTTTTTTGATGATTGCTTTAAGCGAACTTTCGGGGGCAACTCATAATAGTCAAGGTCGTCTTCCAACCATTCCAAATTTTGATCAATATCGATTTTCACGCCTTCAATAAAATCGTCTATCAAATATTCAAAACATCTTGCCGTACGGGGCTTGAAATATGTTTTCAACAGAACAAGCGTTTCAAAAAATTTGTCTTTTTCACGTTCAAAATCAAAAGATTGCGTTTTGGCGGATTTTAACAAAACTAATGCACGGGCTTTAATTTCCCGTTTTTTCAGTTCAAATTCAATTTGACGCGTTTGTTTGAAGCGAAAATATTCCATAAATAATGCAAATAAATTTTTCACTATCAACACCTCCGTAATGCTTTCATGAAAAATCATAACAAACATACGGAAACAAATCAACAAACAATCAAAACTTGAAAAAAAACAAAAACAATTCAAACTTTTTGTTAAATCGATAAAATTTTTGTTTTCTCTTTGAATCAAAAAGGGGCGTTCCCGCCCCTTTTCTAAACCGTAAAACGGATTAACGGTAAATCCATGTAATCGAGGAAGTATTATCCCCCGAAGAAGGTTGACATGCCAACACTGCGTTAGACAAGGAAACAGGAATATCCCCAACCGTCGCCGTTGTAAACGTACCCGTACCCTGCCCGGCATTAGCATGTACCCATGCCGTAGGAGCGGCTGTTGCTTTTGTCCCGCTTAATGTAATCGCGACCAAACCGGACGACGCGTCGCCCCAATCCGCCATTGCCAAACGCGTACAGGCGTCAGTCGGCAATCCGACGTATGTGATTGAAAAATATTGGTTAGAGTTCGGAGTCCCCAAAATAATGGATCCGCCGTATGGATTCACGGGATTTGCACATGTCGCATCATCGCAAATCTCATCATTGAAAATCCCCATTGTGTGGGCAGTTTTATTGTCCAACCCGTTATAAGTGCGGTTTCCCGCAAACAGCGTGCGGATGTTGGTCACCATTGTTTGAACCTGGTCGGTTGTTTTGGATACTTTGAATTTCGACATGGCCATTGAATAGCCCTGAATACCGCCGACGGACAAAACACCGATAATCGCCAGAACGCCCAGCATTTCGATCATTGAACGGCCGCTTTCGTGTGTGTGTTTCATATTCATCAGTTTTTCTCCCTTGCTGAATGACTTTTTGATATCATCCTACCCCCCCCCCTATACAAATTGCAAGAGTTTTTTATAAAAAGCCTCTAAAAATCTTTCTAACACACCGTGAACAGGGGCAAACACACCTCGATTCGGGGGACGTCATCCAAAATCACCGCCCGTCACGAGTCTTTATCGGGGGTTTATTGAAGATTTGATTGCATCATTATCACAAACCCGCTTCGGCGGGCGAAGCGGATTGCGGCGGTAAGTACCGAAAACAACAAAGACTTATTCGAAAAAGCGGTACAGAATATTTTCCGTATTTTCACATTCGGCGGCATCGTCCGAATCTTGGACATCGGGCGCCGTTCCAAGCGCGTACACAACCGCCCCCAGCCGTTCTCCGTCCAAGCCTTTCAGCGCCAGCGAACCGCCCGTCAAATTCAATTCGGGCAAAGCGAACGTTTCGCTGTCGTCCGCCATTTTCAGCAGTTTGCGCTGCTGTTTTTTCGCCAGCGGCTTGCCCGAACCGACAGAGCTTAAAAACGCCAGATTTTGCGCCGTACACCAGCCCGAAAACTTGGTTTTGTCGGGTTCGGCGCGGCGCATTTTGAACCATGCCATTTTTTTCAATCCCGTCTTGTCCAAAGCGGTGTACACGCGCACCTTGCCGAACTGTTCCAAAGCATCGGGGACGTTTTTGACCATGCGGGTCAATTTTTTGGACATTTTCAGATAACCCGTTTTGTCCCCGTCCAACTTCATCAACACGCTGTAAACAACATCCTGCGACGGCAGGCGTTCCCAATAACATATCGACGACGCGTCCGCCGCTTCCGACAACAACCGCATGCGCCCGCGATAGCCGTTGTCGTTCACGCGCACGAAAAACCGCGTGTTCGGATGATAAAACACAAAATCCGTATCCAGCGTGTTCGCCAATATCGCCGCAAATTTGGACGCGGCGGCGGAGGCCTTGCGGGTGTTGCGGTTTTGCACCGCAGCAATGAAATCGGTATCCTGCAGCACGGTGTCGCGCGCAAAGCTTTTCAGTTCGGCGCACGTCCGCGCTTCCTCGGTACGCATAAAATCGCGCATCGAATCCAACGGATTTTCAACGACGGGGACGACTTGCGGCGGCAAAGCTTCGATTCGCTGTTGCGCCTGTGCGTTGACAGCCAGCAAACACAAACCGGCAATCGCCAAAAAACGCTTCATCGTCCCCTCCTGTTGTTACAAAGCTTTCAAACGCGCCATCGCTTCATTTGTTTTTGTCAAAGCGGCTTTGGCGTCCGCCAAACGCGCGCGCTGTTCCGCAACGACCTTTTCGGGAGCCTTCGCAACAAAAGCCTCGTTGTTCAACCGTCCTTCCAATCCGCCGATTTCCTTGGTCAATTTTTCGGCTTCTTTGGTCAAACGCTCCGTTTCCTTGGCAACGTCAATGACGCCCGCCAAAGGCAGCAAAATCGCCGCCGTGCCGAACACGGTTTGCGCCGCGCCTTTGGCATCGTCGGCAGAGGTCGACAATTCAGCCGTTTCCAACCGCGCCAAAGTCTTTATCAACGGCTTGAAAGCGTCCAGACGGCGCGCTTCTTCAGCGGTTGCGCCCTGCAAATACATCGTGATTTTCGCGGACGGCGCAATGTTCATTTCCGAACGCAGCGAACGCACCGCCGAAATCAATCCGATGACCCAGTCCAATTCTTCGTCGGCTTTGGCGTCAACCAAATCGTGCAAATCTTCCCACGGGGTCAGCATCAACATTTGCTTGCGGTTTTCGGTTTTGCTCCACAATTCTTCGGTAACAAACGGAATAATCGGATGCAGCATCATCAAAATTCTGTCCAACACCCACGCCGCCGTTGCGCGCGTTTCGGCTTTCGCCGCTTCGTCGTCGCCGTAGAAAAGCGGTTTCGCGAATTCCAAATACCAGTCGCAGAACGTTCCCCAAGCAAACTGATAGCCCGCTTCGGCGGCTTCGTTAAACTTGTATTCGTCCAAAGCGGTCGTCACCTTGCCCATCGCCGCGGCGGCTTTGGACACAATCCAGCGGTTCAAAGGCTGCTTCAGCGCTTTCGGGTCATAGCCGTCAGCCAGCTTGCATTCGTTCATTTCGCAGAAACGCGCAGCGTTCCAAATTTTCGTCACAAAGTTGCGATACCCCTCGACGCGGGATTCGCTCATGCACACGTCGCGTCCCTGCGCCGCCATGGCAATCAAAGTAAAGCGCAAAGCGTCAATGCCGTATTTGTCGCCCAGCACCATCGGGTCAACGACGTTGCCTTTGGATTTGGACATTTTGCGCCCTTGTTCGTCGCGCACCAAAGCGTGAATGTAAACGGTGCGGAACGGCACGTCTTTCATAAAGTACAAGCCCAGCATCACCATTCTGGCAACCCAGAAGAAAATGATGTCGAAACCCGTCACCAGAACGTTCGTCGGATAGTAACGCTGCAGTTCCTTGGTGTTGTCGGGCCAGCCCAAAGTCGAAAACGGCCAAATGCCCGAAGAAAACCAAGTGTCGAACACATCGGGATCTTGCGTCAGTTCAACACGTTTGCCGTAGTATTTATCGGCTTCCGCCTGCGCCAAATCAACGTTTTCTTCAACAAAGTAATGACCGTCGGGACCATACCAGACGGGAATCTGATGTCCCCACCACAGCTGACGGGAAACACACCACGGCTGAATGTTGCGCATCCATTCAAAGTATGTTTTTTCCCATGCTTTCGGCACGAACTGGATGCGGCCGTCTTCGACGACTTCAATCGCTTTTTTCGCCAATTTCGGCGCATCGACAAACCATTGATCGGTCAGCCACGGTTCAATCACGACGCCCGAACGGTCGCCGTAGGGAATCGTCATGGGATTGTCTTCCTCTTTGACGAACAGCCCCAAAGCTTTGACGTCTTCCAGCACTTTGACGCGCGCGTCGGCGGTCGACAAACCGCGGTACGCTTCTGGCACGTTTTCGTTCAAGTGCGCCGTCGAATCCAAAATGTTGATCATCGGCAGGTTGTGGCGTTTGCCGACCTCAAAGTCGTTAAAGTCGTGCGCCGGCGTGATTTTCACCGCGCCCGTTCCTTTTGTCGGGTCGGCGTGTTCGTCGGCAACGACGGGAATCGCGCGGTTGCAAATCGGAATGATGACGTTTTTGCCGATTAAATCCTTGTAGCGTTCGTCTTCGTCGGAAACGGCAACGGCGGTATCGCCGAACAGCGTTTCGGGACGTGTCGTCGCAATCGTGATAAAGCGGTCGGCTTCACCTTCGACAGGGTATTTGAAATACCACATTTTGCCGACGGTTTCGCGCTGTTCGACTTCCAAATCGGAAACGGCGGTCTGTAAATACGGATCCCAGTTGACCAAACGTTTCGCGCGATAGACCAAGCCGTCCTTGTAGAGCGTTACGAACTCTTGGCGCACCGCGCGGCACAACCCTTCGTCCATTGTAAAGCGTTCGCGCGGCCAATCCAAAGACGCACCCAAACGGCGCAGCTGACCGACGATTTGACCGCCCGATTTGGCTTTCCATTCCCAGACTTTTTCAAGGAATTTTTCGCGTCCCAAGTCATGGCGGGAAATGCCCTCTTTCGCCAGCAGACGTTCAACCACCATTTGCGTCGCAATGCCCGCATGATCAGTCCCGGGCTGCCATAAAACGTCCTTGCCTTTCATGCGCTGATAACGGATTAAGGTGTCTTGAATGGAAAAAGTCAGCGCGTGGCCAATGTGCAGATTGCCCGTTACGTTGGGCGGCGGAATCATAATGCAGTACGGTTCCTTGTCCGAATCGGGATGACAGGCGAACGCGCCCGATTTTTCCCATTGTTCGTAAATTTTCGTTTCCACGGCGGCGGGGTCGTATACTTTTTCCAGCATCGCCAAATCTCCTTTACTTAAAAAAATAATTCCCCAAGCGGCGAATCGGCTTGAGGAAATAAAAAGTCAACGCGTCTTATTTCAAGTTCAGCCGATCCATGATGTAGGCGACTTCTTTTTTGACGATTCTTTCGACGATTTCGGGCAGATGGGCATCCAGCCATTCTTTCAAATACGGTTTGACGGATTCGCGCACAATCGATTCAATCGTCAGCGACCCGTTGCCCAAATTTCCTTTTTGCTCTGCGGCGAAATCACGCAATCCCGACAAAGAATGAGCGGCGGCTTCTATCGTCGGACGCGACATCAGCACGTCGTCATCGGACGTCCGCCTTTTTTCTTGTATCAAATCGTTCAATGTTTCTTCTTTCATCGGCTGACTGGGAATAACGGGTTCGGGGGTGAAATCGTCTTCAACCGCTTCTTCCGGCGTTTCAACCATGGCGGCTTTGGCTTTTTGCGTTTCATTAACAATCATGTCCGCCGTCAAATCGACAACCCCCTCTTTTTTTCCGCCGGCGTCGGCAACGGATGATTTTGGCTGTTCAGCCGAAACTTCTTTCGTCTTGTCTTCCTCGTCCGCCAGAATATTACGGATGGATGCCAAAATATCCTCCATTGACGGTTCATTTTGTTCAGTCATTTTTCATCCACGGTTAAAAAAATTTTGTTTCACTATATCATTTTGTCCAAACGGTGCAAGCCGATATTTCACACCTGTTCCGATTCCGTATCATTCCGCGCGTTCTTATCCGCCTGTTCTTCCGCTTCGTCTTGTTTGGCGGACTCGGCGTTTTTCCGTTCGGATTTTTTTCTGTATCTGTCTATATCCAAATCCAGATTTTCCGGCGTCATCAATCCCATCGAAGAAATCAGCATGTAAGACGCGTCTATCAAATTTTTCTTGGCGCTTATGACACTGACGCGCGCATTCAACAATTCCTGTTCAGCGTTCAGCACATCCAAAACCGTGCGTGTTCCCGCCTGTTCTTCGTGCCTGACGCCGTCCAAAGCCAATTCGGCGGCGCGAACCTGTTCCTGCAAAGACGACAACCCCGCCAAAGTCGATTGATAGTTTTCCCAAGCCTGCGTTGTAACCTGCTCAACCGCGCGGCGAGCCGCAACGATGCCAAGGCGCGCCTGCCGTTCCAAAGATTTGGCCTGGCTAACCTTCGACGACACAACACCGCCCGTATAGAACGGCACATCCAAAACCAAAGACACGGTCGAATCCTGTTCGCGGGCGCGTCCTGTTTCAATCGTCCCCTTATACAATCCCGTCGAATCGTAATTTGCCATTGAACCGTGCGCATTGGCGCGGCTGTTCAAGTAGGACGCCTGCAGGTTCAAGCTGGGATAATGCGCCGACTTTGCGACATCCACGCCGTTTTTAGCTTGATCCGCCAAGCGTTCCGCGCTGATAATCGACGGATTGTTCTTTTCCGCGACGGCAAGCGCGTCTTCCAATGTTTGCGGCAATTTTGCGGCAGGAACTTCGGGTTCAAACATCTTTTCGGGCATTTTCCCGACCGTTTCCCGATATGTCGAATAGGCGACCTTGACATCGCCTTCCGCCTGAATACGCGAAGCCACCGCCCCCGCATGACGCGCTTCGGCCTGCGCCACATCCGTTTTTGTCAATTCTCCGACACGGAAACGGTCGCGCGTATAATCCAGCTGGCGTTTTAAAACGGCTTCGTTGTTCTGATTCAATTTCAAAACGGCAATCGCCCGAATCACATCCGTGTAGGCGACTACGGCCTGCGTCAAAACCGACTGTTCCAAATCGTTCAGCTTTGCCTGTTCCGCCTCAAATTGGCGACGGGCGGCCTTAACGGTCGCTACCGTTCCGAAGCCCGAAAACAAAGGCTGAACGACATTCACCCCCATATTGACGGGCTTGCTTTCCTTTTCCGAAAAAGCGGGACGGGAAAGCGACCGTTGATATTGGTAGCCATAAGACGCCTGTCCGGCAATCGTCGGCTTGTATCCGGCCTTGCCCTGCTCGATTTGTTCGTAAACGGATCGCAAATATTGCCGCTGCGCCGCTATGGAAGGATTGGCGACATAAGTATACGTCAACGCTTCGTCCAATGTCTCGGCTCTTGCCTCTGCCGCCGTCATTGCCGCGGCCAGAGAAATCCCCGTCAAAAAACTTTTTGCAAACTGTCGATTCGACGTCATCAGATTCACCTTCATGCTCGGTTAAACGTCCTTTTGGTCAAGCCAAGGACGGTAAAACATTCTTTTTTAACGTTAAACGCCCTCTCATATCAACACATTTTTAAGAAATTCCCTCAAAAACAAACTTTTTATGGATTTGTCCGCGTTCAAAAACCTGCAAATTCACATCGAAAGCCTTAGTGTACGTTATGTTTCCGTCACTTTTTACGATTTTTGTCGCCCCGCCGCTGACATCGTCCGGTTTTGCCAAAACCGCGACCAACCGCCCGCCTTCCGCTAACTGATTGAGAATCGCATCGGGAATTTGCGGCACAATCCCGTCAACAAAGATAACGTCGAAAGGGGCTTGGGTCGGGAATCCCGATTCGGAAGCCCGATTAAACAGAGCCACATTGTCGATTTCGGCATCGATATAAATTTTTTCCGCGTTTTCGCACAAAGCCGAATCTTCTTCCAAAGCGACGACGGCATGCGCCATTTTCGCCAAAACCGCCGCAGTGTATCCCGTTCCCGCATGCAGATTCAAAACAAAATCATCGGAACGAATATCGGCCAACAGCACCAGATTCGCAAAGACCAACGGCGAAAACAAAACGTTTTTTCCTCCGATTAAAACCGGTTCGTCCGCGTATGCCCTGCCCTGCAGTCTGTCCGGCACAAAACGTTCACGCGGCACATCCCCCATGGCGTTCAACAATGCCGTGTTTTGGATTCGGTTGCAAATCAGCTGACCGAATATCATGTTTTGGTGCGCCAAATCAAACGACGAAACCGCAGACATACAAGTGCTTCCCCATTTATATTTAAAGTCTTTAGTGATTATATAAGGGATGGCAGGAATGGAAAAGTGAAAAAGATGCAATTTTTTTGTTGACTTGGCATTTCAACAGAGGTATAAGTTCATCTGTCTTAAGGGACAAACCGCGCGGCCGAATGGCAGAATGGTTATGCAGAGGACTGCAAATCCTTAGATATCGGTTCGATTCCGGTTTCGGCCTCCAAAGATTATTCCGCGATAGCTCAGCGGTAGAGCAATCGGCTGTTAACCGATTGGTCGTAGGTTCGAATCCTACTCGCGGAGCCAACAACAGAAAAACCTGCTTAAAAAAAGCAGGTTTTTTTTGTTGTTCCGTTCAAGATTGATTCGAACCGGAGAAGTAGGTTCGGTGAGCGTAGCGAACGACGCGCAGGGCGTCAGCCCGAGCGGTCGGCTTGACCGACACCCAAAGGGTGCAATCCTACTCGCGGAGCCAACAACAGAAAAACCTGCTTAAAAAAGCAGTTTTTTTTGTTGTTCCGTTCATCCAATAAATAAAAAAAGCGGCTTTCAAACGAAAGCCGCTTTTCGATTCGTTCCGATTATTCACCGTAAACGATGGTTGTCTGTTTCGTGTACAGGAACAGAACCGTCGTCGTTTTGTAATCGACGTGGTGAACTCTGGTGATGTTGCCATTCTTCATAGCGGCTTCAATGGACGAATCGCCCGACGAGAACAAAATAATGCCCGTCTGGGTCGCTTCGCCGCGTTTCAAAGGACGAACATCGTTGTTGACAAATGCCTGATTCGGCGAAACGGCGTCAACGGCGACCGGAGAAAAGATAGCCGTGTTCTGCGGAATGACCGCGCAAGCGGACATCATCATCGAACCGAGCAACACCGTCAATAAAGCAAGTTTCTTCATAAAACCCTCATCAAAATATGATTAAACTTCGGGGATAAATCCCCTTTAGACTTGTCGAGTATAGCCTTTTTAGCATATAAAGCCAACAAATTGTTTAACGAGGCCGCCATGACACCCCTGCCATCACCGAATTTTACCGAGCGCAAATTGCCTGTCAGCCTGCTGATTTTGCATTATACGGGCATGCAAACGGCGCAAGCCGCCCTTGACCGCCTGCGCGACCCCGCGGCGCAAGTCAGCGCGCATTACGTCATTGACACCGACGGTGAAATCTATGCTTTGGTTGACGAATCGCGGCGCGCGCATCACGCGGGCGTGTCGTATTGGCAGGGAATCACCGACATCAACAGTGCGTCAATCGGAATCGAACTGGTCAACAAAGGACACGAATTCGGCTACACGCCGTTTCCCGACGCCCAAATCGACGCTTTAATCGGTTTAAGCAAAACCATCCTGTCCCGTCACCGCATCACGGCGGTTTTGGGACATTCCGATGTCGCGCCGACGCGCAAGCAGGATCCCGGGGAACTGTTCCCATGGGCAAAGCTGGCGCAAAACGGCATAGGCTTTTGGACGGACGCCTTTTGTCCGCCTGTCAAATCCGCCGAGGATATGTTAAAGTCAATCGGCTACGACACGACGGATTTGAACGCCGCTTTGACGGCTTTTCAACGACATTTTTATCCCGACGCGCTGCTTGCCGGCGGCACGCGGACTTTGGAACGCATAAGCGCGGTTTTGAAAGGAGTTTCCCATGACTTATAAAATGGTATTCAGCGACATTGACGGCACTTTGGTCGATTCAAGTCATCATTTGACCCCCGCGACAATCAAGACGGCTCAGCATGTCGTTTCCAAAGGCATCCCCTTTATCTTGGGATCGGGGCGTCAGCCGTCGTCCGTGCGCGAAATCAATCAAGAATTGGGCATCGAAATGCCCGTCGTCGGGTTCAGCGGCGCGCTGATTTGGGACGAACACGACAATAAAGTCTGGGAATGTGGCTTGACCAAAGCCTTGGCGATTGAAATCAAACACGCCGTAAATGCTGAATTTCCCGATTTGTGCTGTTCGACTTACAGCGACAGACTGTGGATAGTCGACGACGCAAGCCTGCCCTCGCTCCGCTTTGAACAAAGCATCACGCACGCCCCGATGACCGAGGGCGACCCCGCCGACTTGCTGACGGACGACGCCGTCGTTCACAAAGTCCTGTGTACGGGCGACGCGGCGGTTTTGGACGCGGTGCAGGCGCGGTTCGCCCCGTTATATCCGATGTGCCGCATTTACAAATCCCAGCCGACGTATTTGGAAATCATGAATATCGGCGCGTCGAAATCCGCGGCGGCGGCAGTGCTGTGCGAACGTTACGGCATTACGGCGCAAGACGTCATCGCGTTCGGCGACAACTACAACGACGTCGACATGCTGAAATTCGCGGGACTGGGGGTCGCCATGGGCAACGCGCCCGCCGATGTCAAACAAATCGCCGACAAAATCGCCGACACGAACGACAATGACGGACTGGCCGCCGTCTTGATGCAAGAATTCGGTTGACGCAAAGCAACAAAACCCGTACTGTACGCAACGTGTCAGACGATCGGACGATTGCTGCATGGCTTGTCCATGTTGAGGAAAGTCCGGGCTTCACAGAAACACGATACCGGATAACGTCCGGCTGGGGCAACCCAAGGGAAAGCGCAACAGAAAAAATTCCGCCGACGCTTTTTTTCAAAGCAGGCAAGGTTGAAATGGTGCGGTAAGAGCGCACCGCTTTTCCGGCAACGGAAAAGGCACGGCAAGCCCTATCGGAAGCAAGACCAAATAAGGCTATTCTTAAAAGGGGGCGTTTCTGACCCCGCCAGAGGTAGGTCGCTACAGACAATCGGCAACGATTGCCGCAGAAGAATAATCGTCGATTACAGAACCCGGCTTACAGATTGTCTGACACTTTTCCGATTCGATGTCTTCCCTCGAATCGATTCCCCCTTCTCTTCCAAGAACATCACGGGAACAAACCGGATTCCCTGTTTTCACCCGAAAATTTTTTGATTTTTTTCCATCCTTTTTGCGTGTCGGCGCAACATGGCGAAAAGCCTTGTCATTTAAAAAAAATGCCCTGTTGTTTTGCCTTTAAATCCCGTTGCAGACCATTTTTGCCCATTGACGAACCATAAAATCCCATGCTATCCCATAAGAGTCCACAGGGCAAAATTTGCCTACCAAACCAGAAGTTTGGAAAAAGGACGGAACGAAAGGGGTTTTGACACATGCCGAAGACTGACAGAAAATACAGTCTGTTTCTCGACACCACTTTGAACAAAGTGGACGCCAAAGGGCGCGTGTCCATCCCTGCGGATTTTCGGGCTTTGCTGGAACAAAAGGAAACGCAGCTGACGGCGTTCAGATCGTTCAACCAGCCGTGCATTGAATGTCGCACGTCCGAAATGATGGAAAAAATGGCGAACGACATCGAAAGCTCTTTTGACGCTTTTTCCGACGAACAAAACGACTTGACCGATTTGATTTTCGCGGATGCCAAGGAATTTCCGTTCGATTCGACGGGGCGCATCGTTTTGACCGAAAAACTGTTGAAACACGCGGGCATTACGGACAAAGCCCTGTTTGTCGGCAAAGGCAAAACGTTCCAGATTTGGAATCCCGACACTTACGAAGAATTGGCGGCAAAACGCCGCGAACAGGCGCTTGCCAAACACTTCAAGCTGAAAAACGGGGGAAGCGATGACTGAAAAAGCTCCGCATATTCCCGTTTTGTTAAACGAAGTCATCGAAAACATCGCGCCCAAGGACGGCGGCGTTTACGTTGACGGCACGTTCGGCGCGGGCGGTTATACCCGTGCGGTTCTGGATGCTGCAAACTGCACCGTTTACGCCATCGACCGCGATCCCGACGCGATTCGCGAAGGGCAAAAGCTGGTCGACGCTTACAAAGGACGCCTGCGTCTGCTGCACGGCACGTTCGGCGAAATGGCGGATTTGGTTCGCGGCGAAGGCGTCGATTTCGTTAACGGCGTGATGCTGGATATCGGCGTGTCCTCAATGCAAATCGACCGTGCCGAACGCGGTTTTTCTTTCCAAAAGGACGGCGCGCTGGATATGCGGATGAGCCAAAACGGCCTGTCCGCCGCAGATATTTTAAACACGTTCAGCGAACGCGAGATTGCCGACATTATCTATAAATACGGCGAAGAACGCTTTTCCCGCCGCATTGCCGCCGCCGTTGTCGAACGCCGCAAAGCCGCCCCTTTCAAAACGACTTTGGAATTTGCCGATTTGATTCGCCGCACCGTCCCGCACAAACGCGAGGATATCGACCCCGCGACCCGCAGTTTTCAAGCCTTGCGAATCTATGTGAACGACGAATTGGGACAGCTGGAAAACGGTTTGTCCGCCGCTCACGCCCTGTTGAAGTCGGGCGGCAGAATGGCGGTTGTGTCCTTTCATTCGCTGGAAGACCGCATCGTCAAAACCTTTATGCAGGAAAAAAGCGGCAAAACCGCCAATCCGTCGCGCTATATGCCGGTTGTCGAAAAACAGGCGGCGACTTTGAAAATTCTGACAAAAAAACCGGTTTTGCCGACCGAATCCGAAACGAACTTCAACCCCCGTGCACGCTCCGCCCGCTTGCGCGTTGCCGAAAAAGCGGAGGGCTGAAATGTCGCGTTTTGTTTTAATCATGATGTTTGCGGCCATGGCGACGGGCATGTTCGTCATCAAAAACCGCGTTATCGGCTTGGAAAACGAACTCTCAGCCGTCAATGCGCAAATCCGCGCCGACCAAAAAGCCATTCATGTTTTAAAAGCCGAATGGACTTATCTGAACGATCCTCAGCGGATTCGGACTTTAAGCGAACGTCACGCCGCCATGAAACCGATTACCGGCGAACGGATTATTTCGTTTGCGGCCATTCCTTTTAAAAACAAACAGGCGGAAACGGGCTTGATTCGCGTTTCCTACGCCTCCGCGCGGGAGTAAGCCCATGTTCGGTTCTCCCAAGCAAAACGTTTTGACGTACCGCCCCGGACAGGAATTGCCGCTGCCCGAACGGTTTCGTTTCTCGGACAAACATTCCAGCCAAACACTGGAAGCGGGCAAAGGCCGTCTGCTGCTCACAATGTTGGGATTTTGCGCGGCGTTTCTGATTGTCGGCGTACGGTTGTGCGATGTTTCCCTGCGCGGAGTTTCCGCCGAAATCCGCCGCGAAGAAAAACCGCAAACCCGCGCCGTCGAAATCAAAATGGAACGCGCCGACATCACCGACCGCAACGGCGTCGTTTTGGCGACCAGCCTGCCGTCCGCGGATTTGTACATCGACACGGACAATTTGAAAAAGCCCGAAACGCTTGCCGCGGCTTTGGCGGAAACCCTGCCCGACGTGAAATACAAACCTTTGCTTAAAAAGCTCAAAAGCGGCAAAAAATTCGTGTACGTCAAGCGCAATTTGATTCCCCGCGAACTTTACGAAGCCAACCGCCTGGGCTTTCCCCAACTGAATTTTGAAACAAAGGAAATGCGCATCTATCCCCAAGGCGCCCTGTTCGCGCATGTTTTGGGATCGACGGATATCGACAACAACGGCATTTCCGGCATTGAAAAAGCGTTCAATAAAAAACTGTCGCAGGACAAGGAAAACATCCGCTTGTCTTTGGACGTCGGGATTCAATCGTCCATCCGCACGGTTTTGATGGAAAACATCGAAAAATACTCGGCGGAAGGGGCGGCAGCCATTTTAATGAACGCGAAAACGGGCGAAATCGTGTCCATGGTGTCGCTGCCCGACTATGATCCGAACAATTTGAAAAACGCCGCGAAAAATCAGATGTTCAACGCGGCGACTCTTGGCGTTTACGAAGTCGGTTCGGTCATGAAAATGTTTAACACCGCAATCGGACTGGAAACCAAGAAAATCAAAGCAACCGACACGATTGACGCGTCGCGTCCCGTCGTTCTGGCCAACTACACCATTCAAGACGTGCCCAAACTGCGCCGTGAACTCAGCGTGCCGGAAATCATGATTCATTCGTCCAACATCGGATCGGCGAAAATCGCTTTGGCGGTCGGCGCGGAAAAACAGCGGGAATATCTGAAAAAATTCGGCTTTTTCAATGCGCCTCAAATCGAACTGCCTGAAAAAGGGCGTCCGCTGTATCCGTCGACATGGCGCGACGTCAGCACGGCAACCATCGGTTACGGCTACGGACTGTCCGTATCACCCCTGCATGTCGTCGCGGCGGCGGCGGCGGTCGTCAACGGCGGCGTCTATCATGCGCCGACTTTGCTTTCCCGCCGCTTCAATCAAGAAAATATCGGTCATCGCGTCATTTCTGACAAGACATCCAGAACAATGCGCGCTATTATGCGCGAAGTCGTCATCAAAGGTTCGGGTCGGCGTGCGAACGTCGCGGGATTCGAGGTCGGCGGCAAAACGGGTTCCGCGCGCAAACTGGTCAACGGAAAGTATGTCGAAGGCTCCTTGCGCACGTCGTTTTTGTCGGCTTTTCCGATGGACGATCCGCAGTATGTTTTGATGGTTATGCTTGATTCGCCCAAGAAAATCAAAGAAACCTACTACTTGAACACCGCGGCGTGGAACGCCGTGCCGACGGCTGAACAGATTATTACGACGGTTGCGCCGCAACTGGGAATCATGCCCCGTCCGTTCGATCCCAAACGCGAAGCGCCGTACGTCAAAGCGGCTTTAGAAGCGCAGGACTGAAACACTCCTGCGGCAAGGAGAAAAAAACGTGCAACTGACAGACCTTTTACGCAAAGCAAACATCCCTTATTCGGGCGCGGATTGCCCTATTGACGGATTGACCGCGGATTCCAGAAAAGTCGGCAAGAACTTTTTGTTCGCCGCCCTGCCCGGCGTCAAGGCTGACGGAACGGCTTTTCTGGCCGACGCGAAAGAATCCGGCGCGGTTGCGGCTTTGGTTCCCGAATCGGCCGAAAATCTGCCCGACAACGGCTTGATTTATGTCAAGGTTGCCGACGCGCGCAAAGCTTTGGCTTTGATTGCCGCCGCGTTTTACGGCAAACAGCCCGAAACGGCGGTGTGCGTCACAGGCACGAACGGCAAAACGTCCACGGCGAACTTCTGCCGCCAGATTTGGGATTTTCTGGGCAAAAAGGGCGCAAGCGTCGGCACTTTGGGCGTTTTGACATCCGAATTCGCAACATACGGCTCTTTGACCACGCCCGATTCGGTAACGCTTCACGCGGAATTGAAAGATTTGGCGGACAAAGGCTACAATCATCTGGCGTTTGAAGCCTCGTCCCACGGCATTGAGCAGCACCGCATCGACGGCGTGAACATCGCCGCGGCGGGCTTTACGAACATCACGCGCGATCATTTGGATTATCACAAAACAATGGAAAACTATCTGGCGGCGAAGCTTGGTCTGTTTGACCGCCCGCTGTCGACGAAAACCGTTGTTTTGAACGCAGACATTCCCGAATACGGCCGTATCGCCGATTATTGCAGACAGCGCGGCTTGACGGTTCTCGACTACGGCAAAAAAGCCAAAGCTTTGCGGTTGGTTTCCGCGCGCCATGAAACAAACGGCCAGCATTTGGAGCTGGAAATTCTGGGCAAGCCGTATTCCGTTCACCTGCCTCTGGCAGGAACGTTCCAAGCGATGAACGCCCTGTGCGCCTTGGGTTTGGTTCTGGCAACGGGCGAAGACGCCGATATGTGTGTCAAAGCCCTTGAAACGCTGAAAGGCGCGCCGGGGCGTCTGGAACACGTCGCCGACCGCAAAAACGGCGCGGCGGTGTATGTCGATTACGCGCACACGCCCGACGCTTTGGAAACCGTTCTGAACGCCTTGCGCCCGCACACGAAAAACCGCCTGTGCGTCGTATTCGGCTGCGGCGGCGATCGCGATCCCGGGAAACGTCCGCAAATGGGCGCGATTTGCAACGCTTTGGCGGATGTGGTTTATGTTACGGACGACAACCCCCGTTCCGAAGAACCCGCCGTCATCCGTGCCGCGATTTTGCCCGCCTGCCCCAAAGGCATCAACGTCGGCAACCGCGCTTTGGCGATTGAAGAAGCCGTTAAACAACTGGAATCGGGCGACATTCTGGTCGTCGCGGGCAAAGGTCACGAAACGGGACAGCTGATTAAAGGCGTCATGCATCCCTTTGACGACCGCGAAGAAGTCCGCAAAGCCATTGCTTTGGCGGATACGCCGCTGTGGACGGCGGAAGCCGTGGCGCATGCAACGAACGGACGCGCGGGCAGCGATTTTGCGATAACGGGAATTTCGATTGATTCGCGCACGGTCAAAGCGGGCGATTTGTACATCGCTTTAATCGGCGAACGTCTGGACGGACACGATTTCGTCGCGCAGGCCTTGAAAAAAGGCGCGGCGGGCGTATTGGTATCGAAATTGCCCGAAAACGTTCCGCTGGAACAGGTCATTCTGGTTTCCGACACAACCAAGGCGTTGAAAGATTTGGCGGCCGCCGCGCGCGCCAGAACAACCGCGAAAGTCATCGGCATTACGGGCAGTTCGGGAAAAACCAGCACAAAGGAAATGCTGAAAATCGCGCTGTCCTCCGTCGGACGGACGCACACGACAATGGGCAATCTGAACAACAACATCGGCTTGCCTTTGACGCTGGCGCGCATGCCCGAAAAAACGGATTTCGCCGTGATTGAAATGGGCATCAGCCACGCGGGCGAAATGGCGGAGCTGACCGCTTTGACCCGCCCCGACATCGCCGTCATCACGATGATTGGCTCGGCACATCACGAATACTTCAAAACCCCCGACGACACCGCCCTTGCCAAAGCCGAAATTTTCGAAGGCATGACCGACAAAGGCATCGTGTTTTTGAACGCGGACAACCCGCAGTTTGAATTGCTGGCGAAAGAAGCCAAAAAAGCGGGATTGACGGACATCCGCACGTTCGGCACGCGCGCCGAAAACAGCGTCGGATTGATTTATTGCGCGGAAACAGCGGACGAAACGCCCGTTACCGCCCGCGTCGAACCCGCGCGCTATTCCTACATTCTGCATCTGCCCGGGAAACATCAAGTGATGAACAGCCTTGCCGTTGTCGGCGTTTTGGACGTTTTGGGCGTCGATATGGCATCGGCTTTGCAAAGTTTGAGCCGCCTGTATCCGACGGCGGGACGCGGCAAGCGTTACACTTTGCCTTGTGCGGGCGGCGAGTTTATGCTGATTGACGACGCCTACAACGCCAATCCCGAATCCATGGCCGCGGGACTGGAAGTGCTCGGCACGCTTGAACCCGAAAAAGGCGGACGCCGCATTGCCGTTTTGGGCGATATGCTGGAATTGGGCGGCGAATCGGAAGCCCTGCACTTGGGATTGAAAAAAAGTCTGGAAGACAACGCCGTCGACCTGCTGTTCGCGGCAGGCGAGCAAACCGGAAAACTGTTCGACAGCATGCCCGCCGAAAATCAAGGCGCAAAAGCCTTGACTTCCGCGGAATTGGCGGATACCGTCGCGCAATCCGTCCGCCCCGGCGACATTGTGTTCGTCAAAGGGTCGTTCGGCAGCAAAATGACGCTGATTGTCGAAAAACTGAAAAATATGAACAACGGGTAATCTGTTATGCTTTACAACCTGCTTTATCCTCTGTCCGCACAATATTCGTTTTTGAACATTTTTAAATATCTGACGTTCAGAACGGGCGGCGCGATTTTTACGGCTTTGATTGTGTGCTTTATCATCGGACCGATGCTGATTCACTGGCTGAAAGACAAACAGCACTGCTGCCAGCCGATTCGCACGGACGGCCCCGAAACCCATTTGAAAAAACAGGGGACGCCGACGATGGGCGGGCTGATGATTCTGGCTTCTCTGGCCGTTTCAACCGTGTTGTGGGCGGATTGGAAAAGCGCGTATGTCTGGCTGGTTTTGGGATTGACGCTGTGCTTCGGCGTTATCGGTTTTGCGGACGATTATCTGAAAGTGTCGCGCAAAAGCTCGGGCGGCATGCGCGGCAAATTAAAACTGCTTTGCGAATTCGCGGTTGCGGGTTTTGTCGCATGGTATATGACGAAAATCACGGCCGCCCCGACGGCAACGACGCTGACTTTTCCGTTCTTTAAAAACTGGGCGGTCAATCTGTGTTGGGCGTATCTGCCGTTTGCGATGTTCGTCATCGTCGGATCGGCGAACGCCGTCAATCTGACAGACGGACTGGACGGACTGGCAACAGTTCCCATGATGATTGCTTCCGCCGTGTTTATGATTATCAGCTATATTGCGGGACACGCGGCTTTCGCGGCGTATCTGCAGCTTCCCTACATCGCGGGTTCGGGCGAGCTGGCTGTGTTTTGCGGTGCGCTTATCGGCGCGGGAATGGGATTTTTGTGGTTCAACGCGCCGCCCGCCAAAATCTTTATGGGAGACACGGGATCGCTGGCTTTGGGCGGGGCTTTGGGCGCACTGAGCGTCGCGACCAAACACGAAATCGTGTTGGCGATTGCGGGCGGCCTGTTCGTCGCAGAAACCCTGTCCGTCATCATCCAAGTTCTGGCGTACAAAACGACGCACCACCGCGTTTTCAAAATGGCGCCGCTGCACCATCACTTTGAAAAACTGGGATGGTCGGAACTGACCGTCGTCGTCCGTTTTTGGATTGTCGCCATGATTTTGGGGTTAATCGCCCTGTCCACTTTAAAAATCCGATAACAAATGAAAACAACGATTGCCAGAACGGATAACAGCGTTTTCGGGCGGTGGTGGTGGACCATCGACCGCCCTTTGCTGGCAATGCTGTTCGTTTTGTTCGGCATCGGCATCGTGCTGACATTTTCGGCAACTCCCGCGATTGCCAAGCATTTAAATCTGGATATTTATTTCCTTATCCGGCATCAAGTCGTGTTTATGATTCTGTCGGTGCTGTTGATGACAGGCATTTCCATTCAATCGCCGAAAACAATCCGCCTTATCAGTCTGGCGACCATGGCGGCAATGCTGGTTTGTCTGGTTCTGGTGCTGGTTCACGGCACGCAAATCAAAGGCGCGTCGCGCTGGATTCGCATTTTCGGCGTTTCATTGCAGCCGTCGGAGTTTGCAAAACCCGCCTTTGCCGTCGTTGCGGCCTGGCTGATTTCCTTGGGCAAGTCCAACCCGCATGTCAAAGGCACGCTTTGGACGGCGGGATTGTACGTTGTTTTAATCGGATTGCTGATAAAACAGCCCGATTTCGGCATGGTGCTGACGGTCAGCGTGATTTTCGGCATCGAACTGTTTTTAAGCGGCCTGCCGATGTCGTGGATTTCAGCCTTGATGCTGATCGGCGGAATCGGTTCGACCTCCGCCTATTTCCTTCTGCCGCACGTCCAAGCGCGCGTCGACCGGTTTTTAAATCCGGAATCGGGGGATACGTTCCAAGTCCGCACCGCATTTGAAGCGATTAAAAACGGCGGCTTGTTCGGCACGGGACCGGGGGAAGGCACGGTTAAAAATATTCTGCCCGACGCGCATACGGACTTTGTGCTGGCTGTCGCGGCGGAAGAATTCGGATTAATCGTCACCCTATTTGTCGTCGGCATTTTCGCAGCGATTGTCTACCGCGGATTTTTATTGATTTTGACCAAAGACAAAAACCTGTTCACTTTGCTGGCCGTGTCGGGATTGCTGACGCAATTCGGCATGCAGGCTTTGGTCAATATGGCTTCGACGCTGAGCTTGATTCCCACCAAAGGAATGACTTTGCCGTTTGTTTCGTACGGCGGCTCTTCTTTGTTGTCGCTGGGTTTCGCAATGGGCATGGTTTTGGGACTGACGCGCAGCACGAATACGGGAAAGGATACACCATGACGGATACTTACGTTTTAACGGCGGGCGGCACGGGCGGCCATGTTTTCCCCGCACAAGCTCTGGCGACCGAATTGACCAAGCGCGGCCATGCCGTCTGCTTTATCACGGACAGACGCGGCAATTCGTTTTCGGGACAGTTTCCGCAAAGCAAGGAATACCGCGTGTTTGCGGGGGCTTATGCGAATTTAAGCAAAATCCGCAAAATCAAAGCGTTAATGCTGATGGCGTTCGGCATTTTGCAATGTTTGTTCATCCTGCGCAAAGTCAACCCCAAAGCCGTCGTCGGCTTCGGCGGATACGCCTCTTTTCCCGCCGCGTTCGCCGCGGGAATTTTGGGAATCCCCCTTGTCCTGCATGAACAAAACAGCGTGTTGGGCGGGGCAAACCGGGTTTTGGCGAAACGGGCCAGCTTGATAGCCACGACCTTTCCGAACGTCGCAAAAATCCCCGCCAAGCTGAAAACGGCCTATACGGGCGTTCCCGTCCGTCACGCGATTCTGGCGTTGGGAAACGTGCCGTACCAAGCCCCCGCCGACACGTTCGATTTGCTGATTTTCGGCGGATCGCAAGGCGCGCATATTTTAAGCGAAGTGATTCCCGAGGCCTTGAAAGCCCTGCCCGTTTCCGTCAAGTACCGCTTGACCGTCGCCCAACAGGCGCGCCCCGCCGACCTGCCCGCTTTGGAACAGGCGTACGCCGACAGCGGATTGAAAGTCGAACTCGCCCCGTTTTTTTCGGATATGGATAAACGCTTGGCGAAAGCAAGCCTTGTCATCTGCCGCGCGGGCGCGTCCACCATCGCCGAACTGACCGCCGCGGGACGCCCCGCCCTCATCGTTCCGATTTTGCGTTCCCCCGACGCGCACCAGCTGCATAACGCCGAGTTTATGAGCAAAAACAATGCCGCTTTTTTAATTGAAGAACCCGATTTCACCCCCGAAAAACTGACGGCGTTAATTACGGAATTGTTTAACGACGCAAAAAAGCTTATAACTGTAGCCGACAATGCAAAACTTTTGGCTAAGCCCGACGCGGCGACGCTGTTGGCCGACGCCGTTATCGAAACAGGAAACGCAAAACAATGACGAACTTGCCCTTTTCATTCGGAACGCTTCACTTTGTAGGCATCGGCGGCAGCGGGATGAGCTGCATCGCCGAACTGATGCACAACCTCGGTTACGATGTGCAAGGGTCTGACATCGCCGAATCAGCCAACGTTAAACGCCTGCGCGACATGGGCATCAAGATTTTCATCGGGCACAAACCCGAAAACGTCCAAAACGCGGGCGTCGTCGTCGTATCGTCCGCCATTCACGGGGACAATCCCGAAATCGCCGAAGCGCGCAAGCATCGCATCCCCGTTGTGCGCCGCGCGGAAATGCTGGCGGAACTGATGCGCCTGAAATGGTCGGTCGCGGTCGGCGGAACGCACGGCAAAACAACGACAACCTCGATGATTGGCGCGGTTTTACAAGCGGCGGGGCTTGATCCCACGGTCGCAAACGGCGGCATCATCAATTCCTACGGCACAAACGCGCATTTGGGCGACGGCAAATGGCTGGTCGCCGAAGCCGACGAATCGGACGGCAGCTTTATCAAACTGCCCGCCACCGCCGTCGTCGTTACGAATATGGATCCCGAACATCTGAACTACTACGGCACTTACGACAAAATGAAAGACGCGTATTTAAGCTTTGTTCAGAACATTCCGTTTTACGGATTCGCGTGCCTGTGCGTCGACCACCCCGAAGTTCAAAAACTTATCGGACGCGTGTCCGACCGCCATATCATCACTTACGGCTTGACCCCGCTGGCGGAAGTCAGCGGCCAAATTCAAAGCGCGGAACCGGGGATGATTACCTTTGACGCCGTCATCGCGCCCGAAGTGTCGCCGACGGGACGGGAATACCGAATCGAGGGTTTGAAACTGCCCGTTTACGGTCGCCACAACGTCCAAAACGCTTTGGCGGCGATTGCGGTCGGGCTGCAGCTGGGCGTGAAAGAGGATGCAATCCGCACCGCTTTGGCGAATTTTGAGGGCGTGCAAAGACGCTTTACCAAACGCGGCGAAGTCAACGGCATTACGATTATCGACGATTACGGTCATCATCCGATTGAAATCGCTTCGACACTGAAAGCCGCGCGCGATGTCGCCAAAAAGAAAGTCATCGCCGTTTGGCAGCCGCACCGCTATACCCGCGTCGCCGATTTGTTTGAACAATTCTGCACCGCGTTCAACGATGCGGATTGCGTGATTGTCGCCGACATTTACGCGGCGGGCGAAGACGAAATTCCGTCCGCCAACAAGCACGCTTTGGTCGAAGGGTTGCGCGCGCACGGTCACCGCAACGTTATCGAACTGGACAAACGCGAAGATTTGGCGGGCATCATCGCCGAACAGGCGGGCAAGGACGACATCGTCATTTGCTTGGGCGCTGGCAGCATTTCCGCGTGGGCAAAAGCTCTGCCCGCCGAATTGGAAGCTTTGTTTGCGGCGAAAGGATAAGCTATGTTTTCGTGGTTTCGTCACCTGTTTTCAAAATCCCCGTCGTTAAAGGACTTGATGCCCCCCGTTCGCGGACGCGTTACGGAAAACGCGCCGCTGGCTCAGCTGACCTGGCTTGGCGTCGGCGGTCCCGCCGAAGTGTTGTTTGAACCCGCGGACAAAGACGACTTGGCGTTCTTTTTAAAAGCCAAAGTCAACACGCCCGTTACGGTCATCGGCGGCGGCTCGAATCTGCTGATTCGTGACGGCGGCATCCCCGGCGTCGTCATCCGTCTGACATCGGGATTTAAAAAGATTCGCGTCGACGGCGACAAAATCATCTGCGACGCGGCGGTCAAAAATACGGAAATCGCAAAAACGGCGCTAGAAGCGGGACTGTCCGGATTTGAATTCATGGTCGGCATCCCCGGCACAATCGGCGGCGCGGTGCGCATGAACGCCGGCGCGCACGGCGGATGCGTCGCGGACAGACTGGTCGAACTGAACGGATTGGAACAATCGGGGGCGGAAATCAGCTTGACGCGTGAAGAAATCCCGTTCGGATACCGCGAAAACGCCCTGCCATCGGGCTGGATTTTCACGGATGTCGTTTTAAAAGGCATCCCTGATACCAAAGAATCCATCGCCGCCCGTATGGAGGAATACAAAAAACTGCGCAAACAAAACCAGCCGACGGGCGTCCGCACGGCGGGATCGATGTTCAAAAATCCCGTGGGACTGAAAGCGTGGCAGCTGATTGAAAAAGCGGGATGCCGCGGCTTGCGCGTCGGCGACGCGATTGTGTCGGAAAAGCACGCGAATTTCTTTGTCAATTTGGGCAAAGCGACGGCGCGCGACTTTGAAACGCTGGCGGAAACGGTTCAAAAACGCGTTTGGGAAACCAGCGAAATCAATTTGGAATGGGAAGTCCGCCGCGTCGGCGTGAAACCCAAAGCTTTCAGTACGTTCGGAGGCAAATAATGACCAAAAAAATCGGTGTGTTGATGGGCGGCATGTCGTCGGAACGCGAAGTTTCGCTGAACAGCGGCGCAAATGTCGCGGATGCTTTGAAACAAGCGGGGTACGACGTTTTCACGATTGATTTGACGGCGGACATTCCCGCTTTCATCGCAACAATCCAACGCGAAAAGCCCGACGTTCTGTTTAACGCTTTGCACGGCAAATACGGCGAAGACGGCTGCATCCAAGGACTGCTCGATTTGATGCAAATCCCCTACACCCATTCGGGGCGGCTGGCGTCGGCTTTGGCGATGAACAAAGCGGCGGCGCGCGGCGTCTATCAACAGGCGGGCATTCCCGTCGCCAAAGGGCGCGTTGTGAAAAAAGCCGACATTCTGGCGGGCGACGTTCTGCCCCGTCCCTATGTGCTGAAACCCGTCAGCGACGGCTCTTCGGTCGGCGTGTACATCTTTGAAAAAGATGAACCGAACTTCACCGCCGAAACCTACCCCTACCCCGACGATGCGGATATTTTGGCGGAAGAATACATCGCGGGACGCGAAATGACCGTCGCGGTTTTGGACGGCAAGCCTTTGGGCGTTCTGGAAATCGTGCCGAACGACGACTTTTACGACTATCACGCCAAATACACCGACGGCGGAGCGCGGCATATCGTTCCCGCTCCCATGCCCGCCGCCGATTACGAAACCATGATGGCTCTGGCGGCAAAAGCGCACGACGCTTTGGGCTGCCGCGGGGTGTCCCGTTCCGATTTCCGCTATGACGACACGAACAAAGCCAAACCCGCGCGCATCGTGATTTTGGAAACGAACACTCAGCCGGGAATGACAAGCCTGTCTTTGGTGCCGGATATTGCGCGTTATGCGGGCTATACTTACCCCGAACTGGTTTCCCTGTTGGTGGAGAACGCCCGATGCGGGGATTAAGTTTCCGTTTTTCCGCTAAAATCCGCCCGTTTTTATGGGCGTTCGCCCTGCTTGCCGCGGCAAGCGGCTGCGTCGCGTTCACCTACACGGCTTATTATGCGGAAAAAAAGGAAATGCTGTCTTATTTGTTGCAGCAGGCGGCAATGACTGCGGATTTGCGGCTGAACGAAATTTTCGTGCGCGGGCGCGACCGCACACCGCAAAAAGCGTTAATGGAAATCTTGAAAGCCGAACGCGGCATGCCGCTGACCGCCATAGACATTGTCAAAGCGCGCGAGGAAATGCAGCGCCTGCCGTGGGTCAAAACGGTTGAAATCGAACGGCGACTGCCGCATTTTCTGCTGATTAACCTGACCGAACGCACGCCGATTGCCGTCTGGCAAAACCAAGGCGTTTACAAACCGATTGATTCGGACGGGCAAATCATTGAAACAACCGTGCGCAAACTGAACGGCCTTCCGTTGATTTTAGGGGTTGAAGCCCCCGAAAAAACGCCGGAATTGCTCGCTTTTCTGGCTCAAGAACCCGAATTGCTGCGCCGCGTCAAAGCGGGCATCCGCATCGGGAAACGCCGTTGGAACGTCATTTTGGATGATTTGGACAACGGCATCACCGTCCGCCTGCCCGAAAGCGATCC
This sequence comes from Alphaproteobacteria bacterium UBA6411, assembly GCA_002438565.1. GTDB lineage: Bacteria > Pseudomonadota > Alphaproteobacteria > CAAGCB01 > CAG-977 > UBA2903. The sequence goes on from DJPN01000010.1 coordinate 27,282, forward strand.
CGCGTCCGAATGGGGACGGCTGGCGCGCTTGAATAAAACGCAAGGACTGCTGGACAGGGAAATTTCGATGGTCGACTTGCGCCAGCCGGACAAGCTTATCGTTCATTTGAAAGAATACAAAAAAAGCAAAAAGAAAACCGTTCCGAAGCCCGATTTGGCTTTGGAGGAATCGCTTTAAAGGATGACTTCATGCCCCGCGTTTTGAACAAGAACGGATTGATTGCCGTATTGGATGTCGGCACATCCAAGACCTGCTGTATTCTGGCGCGACCGTTGGAAGACGAAAAAATCGACCTTGTCAGCATCGGTTTTCATCAAAGCCGCGGCATCGACAAAGCGGGCATAGCCGACTTGCCCGCCGCGGTGTCATCCGTTATGCACGCGGTTGCGGCCGCCGAAAAAGAAACGGGCGAACGCATTGAAACCGTCGTGGCAACGGCGTGCGCAAAGCAAATTTCATCGTTTCTGGTCAACGAAACGGTGGACTTAGACGGCAAAGAAGCGACTCAGCCCGACGTCAACCGCTTGATTGCCAAAGCGCAAAACAAAATTCCCGAAAAAAATGACGAAATTTTGCATTGCATCCCGATTGACTACGGGGTGGACGATCGTCACGGCTTGTCCAATCCGATAGGATTGACGGGGGATAAACTGTCATTAATTCTGCACACGGTCATGACGCCGCTGTATCCGATGCGCGACATGGATTCCATGCTGGAACAAAGCCATTTGAACTGTGCGAAAAAAGTCGCCTCTCCCTATGCGGCGGGCTTGGCCTGCTTGACGCGGGAGGAAGCGGAACAAGGCTCCGTCGTTATCGACCTTGGCGCAGGATCGACGGGAATCGGCTATTTTTACGGCAAACAGTTCACCTTTTGCGACAGAATCCCGCTGGGCGCGAACGCCATCACCAAAAATCTGGCTCAATCGTTCAAAATGGCGTGGGACGACGCGGAGCGCATCAAAACGCTGAACGGTTCGACCATGCCGTCGTCCTCTTACGATCAAGAGGAAATCGAAATCCCCCTCATTGGCGAAAAAGAACGCACCAATCTGGTTCGCGTTTCAAAATCGGCCGTCACCGCCGTCATAGAACCTGTTGTGTCCGATATTTTTCAAGCCGTCCGCTCCAAATTGGAAGAACAGGGTTTTTACGATTACTGTCTAAACGCCGTTTTGGTCGGCGGCGGCGCCCAAATGCACGGAATATGTGAAAAAGCGCGCGCCGTTTTGGGATTGAACACGCGTCTGGGAAAACCGCTGCACATTCCCTTGCGTCAAACGGTCGTCCCCGAACACATGTTCCCCATGGCGATGGGATGCTTCGGCCTGTTGCGCTATACGTCGCGGTATTTGCTGAATTCGTCGTTCGCGCGGGACGACATCGGCAAACCGAAAAATAAATTCGTTCGCTTTTTTCATTGGTTTTTAGATAATTGTTAAAGACTTTTCGGATACAATCGGTTCAGAATTGTATCGATAAAGCCCTTAAAAGCGCAAAAATCCGCCGATTCGGGGTTATCTTATTAAACGGAGAAGTCCATGAGCTTAGACATCAGCGTCCCTGAACAACAGCCCGTCGTCCTTTTAACCCCGAAAATCACCGTCGTCGGTGTCGGCGGCGCGGGCGGAAACGCGATTAACAATATGATTCAGTCCAATTTGGAAGGCGTCGACTTTGTTGTCGCGAACACGGACGCGCAAGCGCTGAAAGCTTCCTTGGCCGAAACGAAAATCCAACTGGGCATCCAAACCACCAAAGGGCAAGGCGCCGGCGCGCGTCCCGAAGTCGGCAAAGAATCCGCCGAGGAAGCCGCTTCCGAAATTTCGGACGTTCTGGACGGCGCGAACATGGTCTTTATCACCGCGGGCATGGGCGGCGGCACGGGAACGGGGGCGGCGCCCGTCATTGCGAAAATGGCGCGCGAACGCGACATCTTGACCGTCGGCGTCGTTACAAAGCCTTTTACGTTTGAAGGCCGTCACCGCATGGCGATTGCCGAACGCGGCATTGAAGAAATGGCGCAATACGTCGATACGCTGATTGTCATCCCGAACCAAAACCTGTTTTTGGTCGCCGATGAAAAAATGACTTTTGCCGAAGCGTTCAAGCGCGCCGATCAAGTGTTGCAAGGCGGCGTTCGCAGCATCACCGATTTGATTATCACGCCGGGGATTATTAATCTGGACTTTTCGGACGTGCGCACGGTTATGGCGGAAATGGGGCGCGCCATGATGGGAATGGGAACGGCTTCGGGCGAAGGCCGCGCTTTGGCGGCGGCTGAAGAAGCCATTGCCAATCCGCTGCTTGACGACGCGTCAATGACGGGGGCGAAAGGCATCTTGATTAACATCGCGGGCGGCAACGACTTGACGCTGTACGAAGTCGACGAAGCCGCCAACCGCATCCGCCGCGAAGTCGACCCCGAAGCCAACATCATCTTCGGCGCATCGTACGACGAATCATTGGAAGGTTCGATTCGCGTGTCTGTCGTCGCAACGGGCATCACCCGTTCGCAGGAATCGGGCAATCCGTTCCAAAGCAATTCCGCCCTTTTCGGCGCGTCGGCCGCGAAACCCGCGGCAACGCCCGCCTTTACGGCTCCCTCGTTCACAAAACCGGAACCCGCCGTTCAGCCGCATGTTGAACCTGCGGAAGAAAACGAACCCGAACCGGAACAAGAGGACATTTCCGTCCTTGAAGACGAAATTCCCGCTTTGCCGGCTCAGCATGCCGCCGCGCCGTCCGCTTTGAAAGAAGCGCCGTCGTTTGTTCCCAAATCGGGCAGTTCCGCTTTGCCCGCCATGCCGTCGCCGAATGAATTGTTCGGCATTTCGGGTGAACAGCGGCACGCACCGGTTTTCGAGCCGCTGACGGCGAAACCCGCCGCGCAAAACCGCTTTCCGTCTTTTATGAGCGAATCCCAGCCGGCTCCCCGCCCGCAGGAAGATTTGTTTACGGCTCCCGCGCCTCAGCCCGCGCCGCCGGTTGTTCCCGCGCCCGTTAAACCCGTCGAAAAGGAAAAACCGCGTCCTTCATTGTTCCAGTTCGTTACGCGGCGCAACCAGCCCGCTCCCGACACCGCCGATAAAACGGCCGAGGAAGAAAGCGATTTGCCCGCCTTTTTACGGCATTGACATTGACTTTTGTCGTCAGCCGCAAGCTTTAAAGCCTGCGGCTGTTTTTTTATCTTCATCTTCTTGAAAAATTTAACAAAAAGTAAATGTAACAAACTGTAACAAAGCTTGATTTGAAATCACGTCCGTTCATTGTTAAACCTTATGATAGAAGTTTAACCCGTACAAAGGGGGGGACAGGAAAATGAACATGGAAAAATATCAACAAAAAACAATCAAGCACGAAATTTCTTGCGTCGGTGTCGGTCTGCACACGGGCAACAAGATTTCAATGGTCTTGAAACCTGCCGAAATCAATACGGGCATTGTTTTCCACCGTACGGACGTTGCCGGCCGGAACGCTTACATTCCCGCGCGGCACGAAAATGTCGTCGACACCAGAATGTGCACCTGCATCGGGAACAAGGACGGCGTCAAAATCGCGACAATCGAACATTTGATGGCCGCCATTCACGCTCTGGGCATCACCAACATGGCAATCGACATCAACGGTCCCGAAACCCCCGTTATGGACGGCAGCGCGGCTCCGTTCGTCTTCCTGTTGGAATGTGCCGGAATCAAAGTGCAGAAGGCCGCTTTGAAAGCCGTCAAAGTCTTAAAATCCGTTTCATACAAAGACGGCGACAAGGAAGTCACCCTTTCCCCCGCGGATGAAGGGCTGTCCATGCACTTCGCCATTGATTTCCCCGCCGCGATTATCGGGCATCAGGAAACGGATTTGAATTTGACCGCCGCAAACTTTAAAAATATGTTCTGCCGCGCTCGCACATTCGGTTTTTTGAAAGACATCGAAATGTTGCGTTCCATCGGTTTGGCGCGCGGCGGTTCGCTGGACAACGCCATTCTGGTCAATGACAATACGATTATGAACAAAGATGGACTGCGCTACACGGATGAATTCGTCCGCCACAAAATGTTGGATGCCGTCGGCGATTTGTACATGACGGGCATGCCGTTGATTGCGCGTTTTACAGGCAACCGTTCGGGACACACGGATACGAACGCTTTGCTGACAGCCTTGCTGGCCGACGAAAGCAATTACGAAATCGTTGATTTGCCGTCCTATATGGCGGAATTGGAAGAAAAACAGGCCGCCGAACAGTCTGATGAAGACGCCGCGTTCATGTGCGCTTGATATTTTGGTTTGTTCAATCAAAGAAACACCTCTATTTTAAGGGGTGTTTTTTTTGCCGTGTTATACTTTAACAATGAATAAGGTCAATCAACGGATAACCCTATGAAAAAACTTTTATTTTTGACGGCAACGGCGTTTATTTTAAACTCTTCGACTGCTGACACTTATCACCCCTCAACTTTTAGATGACTCCGCAACATTCACGGTCGCGAGGACGATGAAACTGGGGGGCGGCGGTGACGATTACGGCACAGCTCCCACCGTCAGCGCAATCAAAAAACAGATTTGAAAAAGGTGGAGTGCACATCAAATTCGAACTGTCCCGATGATAAAAAATGCCTTAGCGGCAACCCAACGGATTGGGCGGCTGTTATTGCAAGGAAACGACCTGCGCGGCAGGCAATTCGTTCAACACATCGGCATGCGGCTGCGTTCCCTGCACGGACAACGCGTCGTGCCAGTGTCCCTGCCCGGACGGGAAAGCACCCGACGGCAAGGGCGGACCGTCTTCCCCCGGAAAATATCGTGCGGGCAGCAGAGTCTGTTTCCTTGGCAACTCTTTTGCCAAGAACGCTTGGACTGCTTCCGGCGGATGCTGCAGCCATGTTTCTTGCACAACCGTTGCAACAGGCCACTATTGCCAAGTCGGCAGTGATGGCATCCTGGTCGGCGGAAGCTGTCCTCTGGAATGATTTTGCCCACGATTTAAAATCAATAGGGGCGGGTCTGTTGACCCGCCTCTTTTTTTATTGTGTTCCCCTCCCCCCCCCTCCCGCTCGGCGCGGAGTTTTCCGAATACAAAAAAAGCAGGCACCGAGGGGACAGTGCCTGCTTTGATATGAAGGAATCTGAGGGGTTAAACGATTCCTTCATAAGCCTTCAAGTAGATTTCCTTGATTTCCTTGAACAAAGGATAACGAGGGTTGGCGCCCGTGCATTGATCGTCAAACGCCATTTCTACCAATTCATCCAACTTGGCGTTGAAGTCTTCCTCTTTAATACCGTATTCGCGGATGGACAGAGGAATGTTGACTTCTTTCTTCAAGTTCGTCAACGCCTGCAGCAGCAATTCCAACTTTTCGTCGTCGTTTTTGCCGCCCAGTTTCAGAGCGTTGGCAATCTGGCCGTATTTTTCTTTCGCATTCGGGTATTTGTACTGGGCGAAAGCAGCCTGTTTGACAGGGCGGTCGCTTGCGTTGAAGCGAATGACCTGGCACAGCAGCAGCGCGTTCGCAATACCGTGCGGAATGTTGAACGCGGCGCCCAGTTTGTGCGCCATCGAGTGGCACAATCCCAAGAACGCGTTAGCAAAAGCCATACCGGCCAGCGTGGACGCGTAATGCATCTTTTCGCGGGCGATCGGGTCGTTTTTGCCGTTTTTGTAAGAACGCGGCAGGTATTTGTAAACCTTTTTCGCGGCTTCCAAAGCGTTCGAGTTTGTGAAGTTCGTCGCCATAATGGAAACGTAAGCTTCAATCGCGTGAACAATCGCGTCATAACCCGAAGCGGCGCACAGTCCCGGCGGCATCGTGTCAACCAGATTCGCGTCGACAATCGCCATGGACGGGGTCAGCGCATAGTCCGCCAACGGATATTTGATGTGGGTTTTGTCGTCGGTAATAACCGCGAACGGCGTTACTTCGGAACCCGTACCCGATGTCGTCGGAATGGCGACCATGGACGCTTTCGCACCCAAAGCGGGCAAATCGCAAATTCTCTTGCGGATGTCCATAAAGCGCATCGCGACGTCTTCGAATTTGATTTCGGGCTGTTCATACATCAGCCACATGACTTTGCACGCGTCAATCGGCGAACCGCCGCCCAGCGCGATAAAGCAATCGGGTTCGTACGTTTTGACCATCATCATCGCGTCGTTAATCGTCGACAGCGTGGGATCGGGCTTCACGTCAAAGAAGATTTGGTAATCCGTTCCGATTTCGTCCAAAACGTTGGTGATGTTGTTCACGGCACCCGAATTGAACAGGAAGCGGTCGGTTACGATGAAAGCGCGCTTTTTGCCTTTCAATTCGCGCAAAGCGTAGTCCATCGACCCGCGTTTGAAATAAATCTTGGGCGGTACTTTATACCACAACATATTTTCTCTCCTTTCGGCGACGGTTTTGATGTTCAACAGGTGCTTCGGACCAACGTTTTCGCTGGTGGCGTTGCCGCCCCACGAACCGCAGCCGATGGTCAAAGTCGGGTTCAGTTTGAAGTTGAACAAATCGCCGATGGCGCCCTGCGCCGCGGGGGAGTTAATCAAAATGCGGCCGGTATGAATCTTGTTGCCGAAAGCGTTGATGCGGTCGGTCTTTCTTTCGTCCGTGTACAGAACGGAAGTATGACCCGCGCCGCCGTGGTCGACCAGCGTATAAGCTTTGTCCATCGCGTCTTCGAAATCTTTGGCGCGATACAGAGCCAAAACGGGCGACAGTTTTTCATGCGCGAACGGTTCGGCGGTCGTCGTGTCTTCGACTTCGCCAATCAGAACTTTCGTTTCTTCGGGAACTTCGACGCCTGCCATTTCCGCAATCTTGTAAGCGGGCTGACCGACAATCGCGGGGTTCACGCCGCGCGGGGTCAACAGAATGGCAGCAACTTTTTCGCGTTCCTGTTCGTTCAGGATGTAAGCGCCGCGATATTCAAATTCCTTGCGGACGGCTTCGTAAACTTCATCAACCGCGATAACGGACTGTTCGGACGCGCAAATCATGCCGTTGTCGAACGTTTTGCTGAGCAGAATCGAGGAAACAGCCATTTGAATGTCGGCGGTTTCGTCAATGACCGCGGGCGTGTTGCCGGGGCCGACACCCAAAGCGGGTTTGCCCGAAGAGTAAGCGGCTTTGACCATGCCGGGGCCGCCTGTCGCCAGAATGATGTCGACCTTGGGGTGTTTCATCAGCATGTCGGACAATTCGATTGTCGGTTCGTCAATCCAGCCGACGATTCCTTCCGGAGCACCGGCTTTGACCGCGGCTTCCAAGCACAGCTTGGCGGCGGCGATGGTGCTTTTCTTGGCGCGGGGATGCGGCGAAAAGACAATGGCATTGCGCGTTTTCAACGCAATCAGAGTTTTGAAAATGGCTGTGGAAGTCGGGTTCGTCGTCGGGACGATGCCTGCGATAACGCCGATGGGTTCGGCGATTTTCTTGATGCCGCCGGCTTTGTCTTCTTCGATAACGCCGCAGGTTTTCATATTTCTGTATTTGTTATAGATGTATTCGGACGCGAAGTGGTTTTTAATCACCTTGTCTTCCATAACGCCCATACCCGTTTCTTCGGCAGCCATCTGCGCCAAAGGAATACGGGCTTTGTTAGCCGCCAACGCGACTTCACGGAAAATCTTGTCCACCTGTTCCTGCGTGTACGAAGCGTATTTCGCCTGCGCTTCGTGCGCTTTGGTAATGACGGCCTCAAGATCCTCTGCGGTTCTGACTTCGTTTTCCATTGTTCCCTCTGATAGTAAACTGTTTGGGTTAATCGTGATTTATTTCACAGTTTCTTATATAATCGAATCGCCGCCAAAAATCAAGCACTTTCTAAAAAGCAGCCGAAAAATCTTTCGGGCTGGATTTTCTTTAAAAAGCCTTTTATGATGGAGCCAAACAAATTCAAGGAATTACGCTATGAATCAGCCCCTTTCCGAAAAAGTGTACGCCCGTCTGGCGCAATATCACAGCCTGCTGATTGAATATATCGAGGACAAAATCCCCACCATTTCCAGTCCGCAAATCGCAACGCGTCTGGGCGTGGACGATTCGCAGGTGCGCAAGGATTTCAAGCTGTTGAACAACGAAGGCCGCGGCCGCGTCGGTTATGACGTGCAGGCGCTCAAAGAATCCATCGAAGACACGCTCGGCTTTCAAAAAGTCAAAAACGCGTTCATCGTCGGCGCGGGGCATTTGGGCATGGCTTTGGCGAACTATTCCGCGTTCAGCGATTACGGGCTGAACATTTTGGCATTGTTCGACAGCGCGCCCGAAAAGGTCGGCACGGCGGTCAACGGCAAACCGATTTATCCCGTGTCCCGTTTGTCCGAGCTGGCGCGCGAATCCCAAGCCGACATCGCCATTTTGACCGTGCCGCGCGCATTTGCGCAGAAAGTCGCCGACGATTTGGTCAAAGCCGACTTTAAATATATCTGGAACTTTACGCCCGCAATTTTGAAAGTCCCCGACGGCATCAAAGTCCGCAACGAAAACCTTGTCGCGGGATTTTTGCAGTTCGCGAATCAAGACTGACTTTATTTTTCAAACAAAGCCGCCAATTCCAAATGCGGGGTAAAGACGAACTGGTCGACGGGACGCAGGCGTTTCAACGCATAGCCGCCGTTTGTCAGAATCTCAGCATCGCGCGCAAAACTGACGGGATTGCACGACACGGCGACGACTTTGGGAATCCCCGCGGCAACGATTTGTTCGACTTGCGCTTTCGCCCCCGCGCGCGGCGGGTCGAACACGACACAGTCGAACCCCTCCAGTTCATCGGGATAGAGCGGCGTTTTGAACAAATCGCGCTCCTGCACTTCCACCCTGCCCTGCGACGCCAGCCGCAAAGCCTCCAAAGCGAACGGCGCGTTGTCCGCTCCTTTCAAAATCCGCTTTTTCTGAAGCAAAGGCAAAGTGAACGTCCCCGCCCCGCAAAACAAATCATAAACTTTTTTGGCTTTGCCGACGTATTCGACGACGGCGGCGGTCAAAGCGTCCTGTCCCGCTTGTGACGGCTGCAAAAACACGCCCGCGGGCGGTTTCAGCGCAAAATCGCCGACTTTCAGTTCGGGCGCGTGGAGCATAATCAGCGGTTCGGCATCCTGCCTTTCCGACGTGCGCCACGACATGCGCGCGACACCGTTTCCAACCGCGAAATCCGCCAAGGCCTTGCGCCACGCCGCATCGGGTTCAAACGGCAAAGTCAGCAGCACGTCCGCGCCCGTATCCGTCCACAGCAAAGACACGTCGCCCGTTCCGCGTTTCTTGGGATACGGCAGTTTTTTATCCGTTATTGCGGCGCGCAAAGGCTTTATCAGCCGTTCCAGTTCGGGAATCAAAACGGCGCAGGAATCGATGTTCAAAATCCTGTCGCTTTGCTTTTGATTCAGTCCCATGCCGCGAAACAGTCCGTTCCACGCAAGCGCGAACGTCACGCGCCGTCTGGTTTTCGGAGCAGCAAACACGGGGTCGTCGAATTCGGGCAATTCCAATCCAGCCAACGCTTCGCGCAAATACCGCATTTTGAAAGCCCTGTACGCATCCGCGTTCAGCTGCTGCAAAGCGCACCCCCCGCAGTCCGCCGCATGAGGGCAAAGCGGAGCGGCGCGGTCGGCGCTCGGTTCGACCACTTGAACGACTTCCGCGCGGTTGTCCGAAACCATACGGTATTCCACCGTATCGCCCGCCGCCGTGTTTGCGATAAAAACTTTCTTCCCGTCAACCGAAATCAGCCCGTCGCCTTGGCGCGCCAAATCGAAAACTTTTGCCGTATTCATTTTTTTCCTGTTTTTAATAAAGACTTTTCGCTACACTATATTCAATTTTTGTTGGAGAATCCAATGCTGAAAATTTTAATTGCGGACGATCACGAACTTTTTTTGGACGGCTTGCGCATGGTTTTGTCCGATTTGGACGGCGAAATCAGCGTCGACACCGCGTCAAACCACCGTGAATTGCAGCAAAAAGCCGACGGCAAAACCGCTTACGATTTGATTTTGACGGATTTGGCGATGCCCGGAATGCCGTGGCACGAATCCCTGCGCCTGCTCAAAGAGCACAATCCCGACACTCCGATTGTCGTTCTGTCCGCCGTAACCGAACCCGAAAACGTGCTGCAAGCCGTCGACATCGGCGCATCGGGCTTTATTCCGAAAACATCATCCAACAAAATCATTCTCAGCGCGCTGCATTTGATTTTGGCCGGGGGGCTTTACCTGCCGTCAGAACTGCTGAATCTGCAAAACAAGCCCGAAGATTCCGCCGTCAAAGGTCCCTTGACCCCGCGGCAGCTGGACGTTTTGCGGCTGATGGGGCAAGGCAAGCCGAATAAAATCATCGCCCGCGAACTGGATTTGTCCGAGGGTACCGTCAAACTGCACGTCACCGCGATTTTAAGGGCTTTGAACGTCATCAACCGCACGGGCGCGGTGATTGCGGGCAGAAATTTGGGATTGATAGACTGATGACCAACGAAAAACCGGAAATCAAAATTACGTCGCCGAAACCCGTTCCGCCGCCGCGCGTGTCCTTTGTTGTCGAGGAAGACATCGATTCCGCGGAAAAACCGCTACCCGCTTACTTGGAATCGGTTTACCGCAGACGTTATTTTTCGCCGCGAATCATCCGTTTTTTCAGTAACGGCTTTATGTCCGCCGTATCGAATTGTTTCATGCAGCGGCGGTTGATTCGTTATGTAACGGACGAGCTCCATGCGGGATTGAACGTTTTGCAATTCGGAATAGCGGACGGCAATCTGCAGCATGCCATCGCCGAAAAAATGAACGGTCAAGGCGTTTATCACATTGAAGACGTTTCCAAACCTCAAATCAACGCTTTGCTGCCGTCCGTTTCACCATGGCTGAACGTGCGGCTGAACGTTCGCGACTTTTCAATCCCGACGGATAAAAAATATGACGTCGCCGTTTTGTTTTTCACGCTTCACGAACTGCCCGACGCGCATAAGGAAGTCGTTTTAAAGCGGGCTTTTGACGCTTTGGCGCCCCATGGAAAAATCGTCGTCGTCGATTACGCCATGCCGTGCGCGTACCACCCGCTGAAACACCCCGTCCGCCTGTTCAACCGTTTGTTTGAACCGTTCGCGGAATCGCTTTGGTACAAGGACATCCAAAGCTTCGCCCCCGCGAATTTGCGGGAATCCAAAGGCATCATCTGGGCGAAATCGACGACGTTCGGCGGACTGTATCAATGCGTCATTGCGCAGAAGCGTTAAGCGGAACCCCCAACGCTTGCGCCATTTGAACGGGAATGTCGCTGAACACGCCCGACGCACCCTGCGCCAGCAAAGATTTCGCCAGATCGAAATCGTTGACGGTATAAACCAGCAGCTTGTATCCCGCGTCCAGAATTTCCTTGATTAACGGCGGATTCAGCAAATCCGCGTCATAGTTGATTGAATAAGCATTGACCTTTTTCGCGGCGGGACGCCAGTCGCCCGAAATGTCTTCCACCAGAACGCCGCGGCGGATGTGCGGGGCAAGGGTTTGCGTTTCCTCCAAAGCGTCCCAAGTGAAGCTGGAAAAATACAGCCTGTCGGGATTGTCGAATCCTTTTTCCTTGACGACATCCCAAACCTTGCGCGCCGTTTCGCGCCCCAATTCGGGACGCGACGGTTTGATTTCCACGTTGACGCAAGCACCGTATTCGTTCAAAACGTCCAGCACTTCCGCCAGCGTCGGAATTTTCTGATTGTTTTTCAAAACGACGTTTTGCAGTTCGGCATATGTTCTTTCGTCCAGTCTGCCCGCCGCGTTTTCAGCCATTCTGTCCAGTTCTTCGTCGTGAAAAACAACGACTTTTCCGTCTTTGGTCAGCATCGCGTCCAGCTCGACCCACCGAATCCCCGATTGACAAGCATAGCGAAAAGCTTCTAAGGTGTTTTCCGTTTTGACGTTGCGCGCGCCGCGATGTCCCAAAACGACGGGTAAAGTAAACATGGACAAGCCTCCTTTGTTTGTGTTTTCCTTACTATAAAAGGTTGGATGACAGAAAACAAATGCGATTTTTTCATTCTTGGCGAAAAGTGCCCGAAGCTTACCAAAACGCCGTGATTGCCATCGGCAATTTCGACGGATTCCACTCGGGACACCACGCCGTTGTCGAAAAAGCGGTCGAAATCGGCAAAAAAATGAACCGTCCCGTCATGCTGATGACGTTTGAACCGCACCCGTCGGCATATTTCCGCCCCGGCGGACGGACGTTCCGCATCACACCGATTCGCGCCAAAGTCCGCGCGATTTGCACTTTGCCGATTAACGGCTTTTTCGTATTTGCGTTCAACCGCGCGTTTGCCGAAATGACCGCCAAACAATTCGTCGAGGATGTCTTAATCGGCGGACTGCACGCGGCGGCGATTGTCGTCGGCGAAGATTACGGATTCGGCCGCAACCGCGAAGGCAGCATTGAATACCTGCAAAAAAACTATCCGAATCTGCCCGTTTATCCCGTGGCGAAACTGCGCGATTTCAACGACGAAATCATATCGTCGTCGCGAATCCGCGCGTTCATCCGCGACGGTCACGTCGCCCAAGCCGCAAAATTGACGGGACGCCCCTTTGAAATCGAAGGATACGTCGTCCACGGTTTCAAGCGCGGACGCGTCATCGGCTATCCCACAATCAACATCGAACCGCGCGATTCGATTGTGCCGCGTCTGGGCGTTTACGCGGCGAAAGCGCTGATTGACGGCGAATGGATGCCCGCCCTTGCCAACATCGGAACGCGCCCGACGGTCGACGGCGAAGGGATCTTGCTTGAAGCGCACATTTTGAATTACAATGGCGACTTGTACGGAAAACGGATACGCGTTCAGCTGATTGACTTTGTCCGCCCCGAACAAAAATTCGCGTCCTTGATTGAATTGAAGCGTCAAATCGAACAGGACACAAACCAAATTAAAAGGATTCTGGAATGAAACAGGGACTTATCGCCGCCTTTATCGCTTTGATTGCCGACCAAGCGTCGAAAATCGCGACGCTCACCTACTTTGCGAATCACGTTCCGCCCGTAAAAGTGACAAGTTTTTTCAACTATGTTCTGGCGTGGAACCGCGGTGTCAGCTTTTCCATGTTTCATTCGGACAAACCGCTTGCCCCCGTTGTTTTGACGGTCGTCGCGCTGATGATTTGCGGCATCGTTTTTTATTGGATGAAAAACGAAAAAGATGTCAAAACGCAAATCTGCTTCGGGCTGATTCTGGGCGGGGCAATCGGCAACATCATCGACCGCGTCCGTTTCGGCGCGGTGGTGGATTTTCTGGATTTTTACGTCGGAACGCACCATTGGCCGGCCTTTAACATTGCCGATTCCGCGATTTGCGCCGGCGCGGGGTACATTCTGCTGTGGAATTTGTTTTTCGCCCCGATTGAAAAACCGAAAGGATCGGACAAATGACCCCGAACGTTTTCCGCCGTTTGTCGGGAACGCCCGACGCGACGCGGCTTTACAAGAAAAAAACAGCCGTTGTTTTTCTGGAATACCAGAACGAACACTTTACGGGACTGCTGCCGATAGAAGCGGCTTACGCCGTCGCCGCCCCCGCCGCCGCATTGCTGAACTGGGCGGACAAGCATAAAATCATGGTTTGCCACGTCCGCCATTTGGCCAAAAGCATGGCAAGCACCGTTTTCGCCCCCGAAAGCGCGGGCGCGGCGTTTTATCCCGAACTTGCCCCGCGCAAAACGCACGCCATTTACACAAAATACGCCTCAAGCGCGTTTGCGGGATCTTTGCTGCACACCGATTTGGAATCGGCGGGCATTGACACGCTGATTTTGGCGGGACTGGACACGCCGACGACGGTTTCAGCCACCGCGCACGACGCCAAACTGCTGGGATACAAAACGATTGTCGCGGCGGATTTGTGCGCGGCGCGCGACACCGTTTCATGGGACAAAAACCGCATTACCAAGGGCGACCAGATGAACGACATCGCGCTGTCCGCAATCGCCGACAAATACGCGCAGGTCGAACTCAGCGCCGCGATTACGGCTTTGGAACTGGTTTAAAGGAATTTCACAGATGAAAAAAGCTTTGATTTGTTTAACGGTTTTAGGGCTTGCCGCCTGTTCCGACTATGCGAACTGGGACAAACGCGGCCCCGATGCAACAGGTGCGGAACCGCAGAAAAACTTGATGCTGCCGCCCGATTTTTTCCTGCGCGCCCCCGTTGAAAACGCCGCGCCGGCGAACGTTCTTCCGCCCGAACAAACCGTCGAGCCCAAAGCTGCGGCATCCTCCGACGACACTTCCGCGCCGGAGCTGACGTTTTGATTCGCCTTCTTTGCCTTTGTTTATTGCTGGCTTTGCCCGCCCGCGCGGAAAACCTGTTCAAAGCGGAAAGCTTCACGCTTGACAACGGCATGAAAGTCATCGCTGTCGAAAATCACCGCGCCCCCGCCGTCACCCATATGGTTTGGTACAAAACGGGCAGCATTGACGACCCGCGCGGAAAATCGGGCATTGCACACGTTTTGGAACATTTGATGTTCAAAGGCACGCCCGCCGTTCCCGACGGCGAATTTTCCAAAATTGTCGCCCGCAACGGCGGCAACGAAAACGCGTTCACGTCTTACGACTATACGGCGTATTATCAGAACATCGCGCGCGACCGCTTGGAATTGGTGATGTTTCTGGAATCCGACCGCATGAAAAACCTGCGCTTTACGCTCAAAGACTTCACCCCCGAATTGGAGGTCGTCAAAGAGGAACGCCTGATGCGCACGGAAAACAATCCCGCCGCCCTGCTGGCGGAGCGGCGCAATCAGCTGCTGTGGGGGGAACACGCCTATGCCCGCCCCGTTATCGGCTTCAAAAAGGAATTGGCAGCGCTGACCGTCAAAGACGCGCGCGATTTCTACCAAGAACACTACGCGCCCGACAACGCGGTGCTGATTGTCGCAGGCGACATTACGGCGGCAGAGCTGAAGCCCCTTGCCGAAAAATATTACGGCAAGCTGCCCCCCGGCCGCAAAGCGCGGACAAAGCGGATGTTTACGGATTCGCATCCGTTGAAATCGACAATCGAAATGACGCATCCGCTGGCGAAAATTCAAACGGTTGCAAGGACTTTCATTGTCCCCTCCTACCTGTCGGAGGGCAAAGAATCCGCCCACGCCTACGCCGTTTTGGCAGAGCTTTTGGGCGCAAAGGATTTGGGGATTTTTTACAAACGTCTGGTTGACACCAAAAAAGCCAGCTCCGTTTCCGCGGATTACCGCGGATTTGCTTTGGACAAAGGCACTTTTTCGATTGTTGCCGCGGTGTCGCCCGATTCGTCCGCCGCCGACGTTGAAAGCGCGCTTGACCGCCCCGTCGACATCAGTGAAAAAGCTTTGCGCCAAGCAAAAAAACGCTTGATTGCGGGAATGGAGCATTTGATTGATAATCCCGAAACAACCGCAAACGTTGTCGGTTTGGCGGAAATTCTGGGGTTGGGAATTGAAGAGCTGGAAAAATTCCCCGAAAAAATCAGCGCCGTTTCTTTGGCCGAGGTCAAAGCGGCGTATAAAAACATGACGGCGTCAGCCCCCGTCGTCACCACCGTTTTAACGCCCGAGGCAACGCCATGAAACGCCTGTTTTTCTGCTTCGTTTTGTTTTTCGCGCTGACAAACGGCGCGGCGGCTCAGCGTATCGAGGTTGTCAAGAAAACGCCCCTCCGTCTGCCCGTTGTCAAGGAAATGCCGTTCAGCGTTCCGCAAGTGCGCGAAGTCACCGCTTCCAACGGTGTCAAAGCGTGGCTGATAGAGGAAAAATCAACGCCTTTGATTGCGGTTTCCGTCCTGTTCAACGGCGGAGCGGCGTCCGACCCGAAACGGCTGCAGGGCTTGACCCCGATGGCGGCGGCTTTGCTGGGCGAAGGCGCGGGACGGTACAAATCCGAACAGCTGAACCAGATTTTGGCGGAAAAAGCGATTGAGCTCGATTTTTCCAGCGGAGCCGACTACATTTCCGCCGATTTGACGACTTTACGCCAAAACCGGGGCGAAGCTTTCGATTTCCTGCGGTTGGCGCTGACCAAACCGCGCTTCGACAAAAGGGCTTTGAAACAGGCTCGGGAACGGCTCCTTGCCGCTGTCAAAGCCCGCAAAGGCAACCCGAACAACGCCGCTTACGAACGGTTTTTGAAACTGGTGTTCAAAAACCACCCCTACAGCCGCATCATGCCCTCCGCAGACGGCGTGAAAGCGGTCACGCGTTCAAGCTTGAAACGCCTTGTCCGCCGCCGTTTTTCCCGCGACAATATGGTCGTCGGCGTGGCGGGCAACATTTCCGAATCCGAATTGAAAACGTTATTGGAAAAAACGTTTTCCGATTTGCCCGAAAAGGCGGTTTTGCCCGACATTCCCGACTTTACGCCCGACTTAACCGCGCGCACCGACGTTTTGACCATGGACGCCCCGCAAAGCGCGGCGGTGTTCGGGCATGCGGGCATTCCCCGCAGCGACCCCGACTATTACGCCGCTTTGCTGGTCGATTATTCGTTCGGCGGGGGCGGCTTCGCATCCCGTCTGTTCGACAAAGTGCGGGAAAAGAACGGCTTGGCGTACAATGTTTCGACCTTTATGCTGCCCTTGAAACATTCGCCGATGTATATCGGAACACTGGCGTCCGACAACGCGAAAATCGCGGGCGCAATCGACATCGTCAAAGCCGAATGGGCAAAAATGGCTCAATCGGGACAAACCGTCAAAGAGTTGAAAGACGCGAAAACCTATTTGACGGGGTCGTTTCCGCTGTCGTTCACATCGTCTGCGGGGCTGGCTTCGTTTTTGGCGGCTTTGCAGTACAATGGAGAGGGAATCGACTATCTGCAAAACAGAAACGCGCTGATGAACGCCGTTTCGCTGTCCGACGCGCGCCGAGTCGCCGCCCGTTTGCTTGCCCCCGAAAGTTTGTTCTTTGTTGTTGTGGGAAAACCTGCTAATCTTTAAGCACTTTTATTTTTAGGAGAAGTATCTATGTCTTTGACCGATTTGAACGCTTGGAAAAAACTGGAAAAGAATTATACGGAAATGCGCGGTGTGCAAATGCGCGACATGTTCGCCGCCGACCCGAAACGCTTTGACGAATTTTCCGTTTCTCTGAACGATTTGCTGTTGGATTATTCCAAAAACCGCATCGACGCCGACACGATGAAAAACTTGATTGAGCTGGCGAAAGAAGCCGGTGTCGAACAAATGCGCGACAAAATGTTTTCGGGTGAAAAAATCAACATCACCGAAAACCGCGCCGTTCTGCACACCGCTTTGCGCAACCGCTCGAACCGTCCCGTTTTTGTGGACGGCAAGGACGTCATGCCCCAAATCAAAGCCGTTTTGGAAAAAATGAAAACGTTTTCCGATGCGGTTCGTTCGGGCGAATGGAAAGGCGAAACGGGCAAAGCGATTACCGACGTCGTGAACATCGGCATCGGCGGTTCGGACTTGGGTCCCGTCATGGTCGTTGAAGCGCTGAAACACTATCAGCAAAAAGGATTGAACGTCCGTTTCGTGTCTAACGTCGACGGCACGCACATGGTTGAAACGCTGAAAAATCTGAACCCCGAAACAACGCTGTTCATCGTCGCGTCCAAAACCTTTACGACGCAGGAAACGCTGACGAACGCCCACACGGCGCGCGATTGGCTGGTCGGCGCTTTGGGCGAAGCCGCCGTTGCGAAACATTTCGTCGCGTTGTCCACCAACACCGCCGAAGTCGAAAAGTTCGGCATCGACCCCGCGAACATGTTTGAATTCTGGGACTGGGTCGGCGGCCGCTATTCCCTGTGGTCGGCCATCGGTCTGTCGATTGCGATTTCCGTCGGATTTGAAAACTTTGTCGAACTGCTGACGGGCGGCTATGAAATGGACGAGCATTTCCGCACCGCGCCTTTGCACAAAAACATTCCCGTCATTCTGGGCGTTTTGGGCGTGTGGTACTGCAACTTCTTCAATTCCGAAGCTTACGCCGTCCTGCCTTATGACCAGTATTTGCACCGCCTGCCCGCCTATTTGCAGCAGGCCGACATGGAATCGAACGGCAAAGGCGTCACCCGCGACGGCAAGCCCGTTTCCTACACCACGGGACCGATTTTGTTCGGCGAACCGGGGACGAACGGTCAACATTCGTTCTATCAGCTGATTCATCAGGGAACGCACTTGATTCCGTGCGATTTCATCATTCCCGCGATTTCGCTGAACGAAACGGGCGACCACCACCCGATTTTGCTGTCGAACGTCTTTGCACAGGCCGAAGCGCTGATGAAAGGCAAAACCGCCGCCGAAGTCCGCGCCGAATTCGAAGCGCAGGGCGTTGACGAGGAAAAAATCCAAAAACTGCTGCAGCACAAAATCTTTTCGGGCAACCGTCCGTCGAACATGGTGCTGGTCGAAAAAATCGACCCGCGCACGCTGGGCAGACTGATTGCGATGTACGAACACAAAATCTTTGTCCAAGGCGTGATTTGGAACGTCAACAGCTACGACCAATGGGGCGTCGAACTGGGCAAACAGCTGGCGAAAAAGATTTTGCCCGAAATCAAGAGCGCGTCGCAAATCACGACGCACGATTGTTCGACCAACGGCTTGATTAACGCCGCCCGCGCGTATCGCGCAGGACTGAAGAAGTAAACAATGGGCTTGCGTCTTTTACCGCCGTCGCTGATTAACCGCATCGCCGCGGGCGAAGTGCTGGAGCGTCCCGCTTCGGCGGTAAAAGAGCTGGTCGAAAATTCACTGGACGCGGGCGCGGACAAAATCGACGTCATCTTGACGGACGGGGGCAAGGAATCGCTGATTGTCATCGACAACGGCAAAGGCATGACGCCCGACGAACTGTCTTTGGCGGTTGAACGCCACGCCACGTCCAAACTGCCGACGGACGATTTGTTCCACCTTGATTTTCTGGGATTCCGCGGGGAAGCTTTGCCGTCCGTCGGGTCGGTCGCGCGCATGACGATAACGTCGCGCCCCGCGGGTTCCGAATCGGCGTGGAGTCTGTCCGTCAACGGCGGCGAAAAGGGCGAACCCGAACCGTCGTCCGCGGGCTTCGGCACGCGGATAGAGGTGCGGGATATGTTTTACGCCGTCCCCGCCCGATTGAAATTTTTAAAGTCTGCGGCGACGGAAATTTCCGCCGTCAAGGATATTCTGGACAGGCTGGCTTTGGCGTATCCCGCCGTGTCTTTCACCCTGTCGGACGAAAAGAAAAAGCGTCTGGACTATCCCGCCTGTTCGGATACTTTATCCCGCATCGCGCAGGTGGTCGGCGCGGATTTCACCGACAACGCCGCCCCCGTCACGGCCGAACGCAACGGCGTTTCGCTGTCGGGGTATGTCAGCCTGCCGACCTTGAACAAAGCGACGGCCGGCGATCAGTATTTCTTTGTGAACGGCCGCCCCGTGCGCGACAAAGTGCTGTTGGGCGCAATCAAGGGCGCATACCGCGCTTTGCTGCCGTCCGACCGTTTCCCCGTTTTGGTGCTGTATGTCACCCTGCCGCCCGAAGACGTCGATATGAACGTCCACCCGACCAAAGCCGAAGTGCGTTTCCGCAACGCGCAGGACGTCCGCGGCATCATCGTCGCCGCCGTGCGCCAAGCGTTGACCCTGACGGGCTGTCAAACATCGCACACTTTGGCGGATGAAGCTCTGTCCGTCGCCGAAACGGCCATTAGCTTTGCGCCGTCCCCCGCGCCGTCGCGGCCAAAGCCCTTACCGTATCCAAAAGCGACATTTTCCGCCTCGAAACAGCCGAGCTTTGCCCAAAAACAAAACCTGTTCCGCGCGAACGAAACCTATTCCGCACCGACGCCGCGCGCGTTTGAAACCGTTGAAGAACCCGCGCCCGCCGCCGAAGAAACCGCAGATGATTTTCCGCCTTTGGGATTGGCAAAAGCGCAGCTGCACGAAACCTACATCGTTGCGCAGACCGAAGACGGCATTGTCATTGTCGACCAACACGCCGCGCACGAACGGCTGACCTATGAAAAAATGTCCCGTGCTTTGAACGAGGGCGACGCCCCCGCGCAATACCTGCTGCTGCCCGAAGTCGTCGAAATCGGCGAAGCGAAAGCGGCGGCCTTGGCGGAATGTGCGGACGAACTGAAAAAAACGGGATTGCTGTTTGAACCGTTCGGCGACGGCACGGTTTTGGTGCGCGCGACGCCCGCGATTTTGGGCGAAGTCAACGCCAAAACGCTGATGACTGACCTTGCCGACACGTTGGCGGAAAACCCGCAGCTGACCAGTTTGCAGGAACGGCTGAAAGCTGTCGTCGCCCGCATGGCTTGCCACGGGTCGGTGCGCGCGGGGCGCAAGCTGGATATTTCCGAAATGAATACCCTGCTGCGCCAAATGGAAGCCGAACCGTTCGCGGGGCAATGCATCCACGGCCGCCCGACCTACATCGAATTGAAACTGAAAGACATCGAACGCCTGTTCGGACGCCGCGACTAATCCTTTATTTGTCGTCCCCGATGCGCAAAGCGGAAATGAACGCCGACTGCGGAATTTCGACTTTGCCGAACTGGCGCATGCGTTTTTTGCCCTCTTTTTGCTTTTCAAGCAGCTTGCGTTTGCGGGTGATATCGCCGCCGTAGCATTTCGACGTTACGTCTTTGCGGAACGCGGCGATGTCTTCGCGCGCGATGATTTTCCCGCCGATAGCGGCTTGAATGGGGATTTTGAACTGGTGACGGGGAATCAAGTCCTTCAGCCGTTCGCAAATCTGCCGCCCACGCCGTTCGGATTGAGAACGGTGCGTCAAAAACGACAGCGCGTCCACGACTTCGCCGTTGACCAAAATCGTAACTTTGACCAAATCGCCCGTCTGGTAGCCCGCGACTTCGTAATCGAAACTGGCGTAGCCGCTGGTCAGCGACTTCAAGCGGTCGTAAAAGTCAAACACGATTTCGTTTAACGGCAACTCGTAAACCAGCATCGCGCGGTTACCGACATACGTCAAATCTTTCTGCACGCCGCGCCGTTCGGTGCAAAGCTGGATGACCGAACCTAAATAATTGTCGGGAACAAGGATTGTCGCCCTAACCCACGGTTCTTCGATGGATGCGATGTTCGTCACATCGGGGAAATCGGCGGGATTGTGCAGTTCGACAATCGAACCGTCCGTCATGTGCATTTTGTAGCTGACGCTGGGTGCGGTCGTAATCAAATCCAGATTGAATTCGCGTTCCAAGCGTTCCTCGATGATTTCCATATGCAGCAGCCCAAGGAACCCGCAGCGGAACCCCTGCCCCAAAGCGGCGGATTTTTCGGGCGAAAAATCAAAGCTCGCATCGTTCAGCTGCAGTTTGCCCAACGCGTCGCGCAGGTTTTCGTAATAACTGGTGTCCAGCGGAAACATTGAACAGAACACAACGGGGACGCTTGGCTTAAACCCCGGCAAAGGTTCGGCGGCGGGACGGCGGTCGTCTGTAATCGTATCGCCGACCTTGGTGTCGCCGACCGTTTTGATGCCCGCGGTGATAAAGCCCAGCTCGCCCGCGGTCAGTTCGGGAACGTCTTTCATTTTCGGCGTGAAAATGCCGACGCGTTCGACCTCGTAGGTGCTGCCGTGCGCCATCATGCGGATTTTCATGCCTTTTTTCAAAATGCCGTCCTTGATGCGCACCAGAATAATCACGCCCAGATACGGGTCGTACCACGAATCGACCAGCATGGCTTTCAGCGGCGCTTCGATGTCGCCCGTCGGCGCAGGCAAATATTTGACGATGCTTTCCAGCACCTCCGTAATGCCCAGTCCCGTTTTCGCGGACGTTTCGACCGCGTTCGACGTGTCGATGCCGATGACGTCCTCGATTTGCGCCTTGACCTGTTCGGGGTGCGCGGCGGGCAAATCGACTTTGTTGATGACGGGCACGATTTCATGATTGCAGTCCAAAGCCTTGTACACGTTCGCCAAAGTCTGCGCCTCGACCCCCTGCGACGCGTCGACGACCAGCAAAGAGCCTTCGCACGCCGCCAAAGAACGGCTGACTTCGTAAGTAAAGTCCACATGCCCCGGAGTATCAATCAGGTTCAGCTGATAGGTCTGCCCGTCCTGCGCCTTGTAATTCAAGCGAACGGTTTGCGCTTTGATGGTGATGCCGCGTTCGCGTTCCAAATCCATGGAATCCAAGACCTGTTCGTGCATTTCGCGCTGGGTCAGCCCGCCGCACGTTTGAATCAGCCTGTCCGCCAAAGTCGATTTGCCGTGGTCAATGTGCGCGACAATCGAAAAGTTGCGAATATGGGATAAGTCCGTCATCATCAATCCTTACATCAAAAATCTTTTGCCCAAGGATATATGAAAAACGGTTGTATTCAAACAATATTTTTTCTTTTTCCCCTCTTCCATTGTCTAAAAATTTCGTCTATAAAGAAAATATGTCCAAAATTTGTTTCAAGAGGGGGTAAAATGGCGCATTTCTTCAGTTTGTTTATACCGATGTTCACCATGCTTTTCGTGGTTATGGATCCCATCGGAAATATGCCGCTGTTTCTGGCTTTGACCGCCAGCCCCCGCGAAGGATACCGCGAACAGGTCGCCAAACGCGCTTGTTTAATCGGCTTTTTGGTTTTGGTCGTTTTCGCGTTTGTCGGCGAACGGTTTTTGAACGCCATGGGCATTTCCCTGCCCGCTTTCCGAATCGCGGGCGGAATCATGCTGTTCATCGTCGGTCTGCAAATGGTGTTCGGCGAGGAACACAAGGAAAAATCAACCGAAGAACCCGAAGCCGGCACAACCGACGTTGCGATTTTCCCCCTTGCCGTGCCGTTGATTGCGGGTCCCGGAACGATTGCGTCGATTATTCTGTTGATGAGCTCGCACAACGGCGACATTTCCAGCCAAATGCTGATTATCTTCACGCTCGCCGTCGTTTTGCTGGCAAACTACGGCCTGTTCCGCGCCGCCGCCGTTCTGTCCCGAATCATCGGGCAAACGATTAACACCGTGATTTCCAAAATCTTCGGCATCGTGCTGGGCGCACTGTCCGCCCAGTTCATCATCGACGGGGTCAAGTCCCTGCTTTGACGCGGTACAGCGCCGCGTAAAACACGGGAATCGTGTACAGCACCAAAACGGTCGACACAAACAGCCCGAACACAATCGTCGCCGCCATGGACGAATAAAATGCGTGCGTAATCAGCGGCACAACGCCCAAAATCGTCGTCCCCGCCCCCATGGACACGGGACGCAGACGCGACACGCCCGCATCGACAATCGATTGAAACACGGGTTTGCCGCTTAATTGTTCCGTATTGATTTGATCCAGCATGACAATCGCGTTTTTCAACAGCATGCCCGACAGCCCCAAAAATCCGACCAAAGCCATAAAGCCGAACGGCACATTCGCGATAATCAGCCCCCACACCATGCCGACCAGAATGAACGGCACGGACATCAGCGCGGCAACGGCGTCGCGGAAATGCTCGAACAGCATCGCCATCAGCAAAAACATCGCCAAAACAGCCACGGGAAACATCCGAATCATCGCGTCTTCGGCTTTGTGTTTTTCTTCTTTTTCCCCGCCCCATTCCAACGTGTACCCGTCGGTCAGCTTGATTTCGCTCAACGCCTGTTCCAGCTGTTTTTGCAGTTCGGCGGGACTGCCCGCTTTCGGCGAACCTTGAACGGTAATCGTCGGCACGCGGTCGCGGTGCGCGATGACTGCGTAATTCGGCACAATTTCAATACCGTCCGTTACTTGCCGCATATTGTAAGTCTGCCGCGTCGTCGTGCTTGCCACCTGCACGCCGTCCAAAGCCTGCGCCGAATCGCGTTCGGATTCGACTGCGCGCGTCACAATGGGGATAAGGTCTTTGCCGTCGCGGAACGTCCCGACGGTCACACCGTAAAAGTTCCACGACAAAGCCTGCGTCAGTTCGCCCCTCGACACCATTGCGCCGCGCCCTTTCAACGGAGCGTACTTGACGCGCAAAGCCTTGATTTCATCGCCCCAGTTGTCGCGGATGTATTTGACGTTTCCGTTTTTGCGGAACAAAGCTTTGGCTTCGTCCGCCAGCTTGCGCAAAACTTTTTTGTCCGCCCCGCGAAACCGCGCTTCGACTTTAAAGGGGATGTTCACGCCCTCGGTAAAGCTCAACGCCTGCGCCATGGCTTGCGGATAATGCTCGGCGATATAACGTTCCGACGCCTTCAGCAACGCGGGAATCTTGCGGTAATCATCGACGCTTGCCAAAATCTGCGCATAAGCAGGATTGTGGTCGTTGTAATTGTACGCCATCAAAAAGCGCAAAGCGCCCTCGCCCGTAAAAACGGTCGTTTCCGTAACGCCGTCTTGCTTTTGCAGCCAATCGGCAATCGCCGCCGCGTCCGCGTTCGTTTCGTCGATATGGCTGGCGGGCGCGCGCCAATAGTCGATATAGAACTGATTGCGCGTCGAATCGGGGAAAAACGCCTGCGTCACAAACGGATACGCCGCCCCCGAAACCGCCAGAACGGCAATCAGCAACAGGACGCTCGCTTTTTTGTGCTTCAGACAGAAAATCAAGCTGTTGCGGTAGGCTTGATAGATTCTTCCGCCGTACACTTCGCTTTCCGTCCCCTGTTTGGCGGGTTTGATAAAGAACAGGCAGAACAGCGGCGTTATCGTAATCGCCAGCACCCAGCTGAGCAACAGCGACATCGACACGACGGAAAACAGCGAACGGCACAGCTCGCCCACGTTTCCGGGGTTGAACGCAACGGGCGCGAACGCCAAAATCGCAATCAAAGTCGCCCCCAGCAAAGGCAGCTGATACGTCTTGACAATGTTTTTCAAAGCGGGCTCGGGTTCTTCGCCCTGCGCCGTTTTGACCAGATACGCGTCCACAATGACAATCGCGTTGTCCACCAGCATCCCCAAAGCCACAATCAGCGACCCCAGCGATACGATGTGCATTTCGATTCCCGACAACTTCATGCCGATAAACGTGCCCAACATAATCAGTAACAAAGTCAGCCCGATAATCGACCCCGACCGTCCGCCCATGGTGATGAACAGAATCCCCACCACAATCAGCACGGATTCGACCAGATTGACCATAAAATCGTTGACCGATTTCTGCACGTCGCGGGATTGCAGATTGATGAAATCGACATCCATGCCGACGGGCTGGCGGGACTGCATTTGCTTTAATTTTGCTTCCACCGCGTTGCCCAATTTGACCACGTTTCCGCCGTTGACAATCGAAATCCCGATACCCAAAGCGGGCGCGCCGTTGTGCGTCATGATTTGGCTGAACGGTTCGCGATAGCCGCGGTACACTTTCGCCACATCGCCCAAACGGAACAGTTTGCCCTGCCCGTCCGTCAAAAACATATTGCGTAAAGCGTCCACTTTATCGGGTTCGTCGGAAACGATTAAAGCGGGGTATTCGTCGGCGATTTTGACGTTTCCCGCCAAAGACACTTGGTTATCGGCATTGATGCCCGTGAAAATATCATTCAAGGACAACCCCAGCTGCGCCAGAACGCCGCGTTTGAATTCGACGTAAACCGCCTTTTCGGGCATGCCCCAGAATTCGACTTTGGCAACGTCTTTGATGCTTAAAAACTCTTTTTTCAAAACGTCGGCGTAATCTTTCAAATCGTCGAACGTGTAACCTTTTCCAGACAGGGACAGAAAGATTCCGTACACGTCCCCGAAATCGTCAACGATTTTCGGCGTTTGCGCCCCCGCGGGCAAAGACGGCGCGACATCGCGGATTTTGCGCCGCAGTTCATCCCAAATCTGCGGAATTTCCGTTGACGGATATTTGGCTTGGATTTCGACATGAATAACCGACAGATTGTCGCGGCTGATTGACGTGATGTTGTCAATCTGCCCCATTTTTTGGATTTCTTCCTCGATTTTGTCGGTGACCTGCTTTTCGACCTGCTCCGCCGTCGCCCCGGGGTAAGTCGTCGCCACAACCGCCTTTTTGATTGTAAAGTTCGGATATTCCAGCCGCCCCAGCTCGAAATATGACACCAGCCCGCCGACCAGCAAGACAACGGTCAAAAAGACGAACAAAGCCTTGTGTTTTAAAGTGTACTCAATCACGGACATCGGACAAAACCTCCGGATTCATAACGGAAACGGCGGCATTTTCGCTTAAACGGTCGCCGCCGGCCGCCACCACGAAATCACCCGCCGAAACGCCGTCCGTGATTTCGACGGATTGATTGTCGAACACCGCGCCGACTTTGACGGCGGCGGGCTTGATTTGCCTTGTTTTAGAATCGTAAAGCCACACAAAAGGATCGGCTTCGCGATATACGACAGCGGAAAACGGCACGAACAGCCCGCCCGCGTTTTTGCCCGTCGGCAAAGCGATTTCAGCCGTCATGTCGGGCAAAATCAGAAAATCCTTGGGCTGATCGAAACGGAACCGAAGCTCGTACGTCGGACGCGCCCCCGCCGCAGAGGGTGCCATATCGGTCAATTTCGCCTTGATTTTATAGTTGTCGCGCGACGGAAAAGTCACCGTGAACGCTTTGCCGACATACGAATCGACTTCGCGCAAACCGACGGCCGGCACCGCGCTTTCTGGCAGATTGACGACGACTTCCAGTTTTGCCAAGTTTTGCAGAACGGCAACGGGATGATACGCCTGCGCAACCTCGTTTTCCTGTGCCAACAGCTGCGTGATTCGCCCGTCAAACGGCGCTTTCAAATAAGTGTCCGCCAATTTGTCCCGCGCGATTTTCAAAGCGGCTTCGGAGCTTTTGATTTTCGCGTCCGAAGCGTCCTTTGCCGACTGCGCCGCATCCAAACGCTGTTTCGACGCATAGCCGTTTTCAATCAGTTTTTGCGTGCGCTTCAACGTTTTAACCGCCAATTCGTTGACGGCTTTTTCGGCTTGGATTGCGTTGGTGATTTGTTCGATTTGACGGCGGTAATCGCGATCGTCCAGACGCATCAGAACGTCGCCTTTTTTGACATTCTGCCCCAAAACCAGCTTTTGCGACACAATCGGCCCGCCCACGCGGAAAAACAGATTCGCATGGTCGACAGCCTTGACTTTTCCCGCGTACACGCCCGCCGCATCACCGTTCGCCCGTTCGACTTTTGCCAATTTCACCACTTGCGCCTGCGCCGAAAACGCAAACAACAGCGCCGCCAAAAACACAATTCCTTTTTTCATCGCGCACCTCTTCAAATCAACGAACCAATATAGCATTTTTTGAAAATTTTTTCAAAAAAACTCTTGCCAAGCGGCAGTGAAAGCGTTATATAAACTTCTGTCAGATTGATGGGAAATAGTTTAATGGTAGAACAGCGGACTCTGACTCCGTTAGTCTTGGTTCGAGTCCAGGTTTCCCAGCCACTTCAAAAGCCGTTGATTTTCAACGGCTTTTTTGTTGTTTATTGACTTCTTCATAAAAATAATCACGATTCATTGTATTCTGCTAAAAGCAGAAGCATGCACGGCGGGGAATTTTCCCCGCTTTATTTTTGAAAGGAGCAACAATTATGACGGTAAGCAGTCCGCAAAACAAAGCGGTTTACATCGGAAACGGAACGGCGAAAGAATTTGCGGTTCCGTTTTCTTTTTTGGAAGAAACGCATGTCAAGGTTAAGCAAAAACTGAAAGATGTGCAGACGGAACGAACGGATTGGGAAATCAGCAGCGGCAACATCGTTTTCAAAACCGCGCCGGAACAAGGGGCTGAAATCGTTATCGTACGCGAAGTGCCGTTGACACAGGAAACGGATTACCGCGATAACGAGATTTTGCACGCCGAAACACTGGAACGCGATTTCGACAAGCTGACGATGCAGGTTCAGCAGTTAAAGGAACAAATCGACCGCGCGGTCACGGTGGACATGTTCGACGACACGCAGGCGGCAAGCTTGATTCCTAGCATCAGAAAAGCGGTTTCCGATTGCCAAACGGCGGTTGAAACGACGGCAGCGAACGCGCAAACGGCGACGGAACGGGCAAGCGCGGCATCAACCAGTGCCGCCAACGCCGCAACGGCGGAAACAAACACAACGGCGATGCTGGGGACGAAAACGGACATTGATTTGAACAACCTGACGACAGCAGGGAAAGAGCGCGTGTCAACGCTGACAATCCCCGATTACGCGGCGGGCGTTGACATATCCGCGACAAACGGCAACTATACCGCCCCCGCGAACGGCCGCGTATATTTCAATGTTTACGGCGGCACAGGCGGGCAGCTATGGGATATCACAATCGACGGCATCACCGTTTTCGATAGCCGCATAGTGGCATCCGGCGAATACAGAAACGTCTTTTTCTACGATATCGGAAAAGACAGTGTCATCTGCTGGAAAGCTGTATCAAATATGTGCCAAGTAAAATTTTATCGGTTTTAATATTGTTTTTGGGGGAGAATTTTCTCCCCTAAAAATCAATTTTCAAAAAACTTTCCGATATTTTGCTGTGTCATAGGAATTTGTTTCATAAAAGCATCGTAATCTTTGGCTAAATGCCCAAGGTCAAGAACACGGTAACCGCTTTGAATCAAATCGTATGCAAGAATTTTTCCGGTTGGTCCCAGTATGACAATAACAATATTTTCTTTCGGTATTTGTTTGCTTTTTTTTAGGATTTCGTCATAACAATCAATTGCGTTCTTTGATGGGCATAGAATATAATCAACGGACTTACAGCAATCAAATATATTGAATTTAATGTCATTAAAAACATGACTTCCGCAAACGATCGTTACGCTTTTATTCGCAAAAATAGTTTTTACTTTTCCAAAAAAAGCAGCAAAATTATAGCGTTTGAACGTTGTGTACATATTCGTAAAGCCCGCCGAATAGTATTGTTTATCATAGGAAATCATTGTTTCCGCCATTTGACGAATATCACTTATAAAAGTTCTATAAACAAACTTAGGATATTCATGAAAATTTGACAAAGATGCATACCAATAATAGTAATTTATACCTATCATGATACGTTCATCATCAACATTAAAAATTTCCGACAGACGTTTGCATAAAAGAGTGTTTGCCGCTTGAAAACCAATGGAACGACCGGAAATCAAAAATAATTCACCATCGCCAAAGCGAATGATGCTTTTATCTGTTTTTATAAGTTCATCAACCGTTTCTTCGTAATTTTTTATTTTTGGCAGGGGGGGGGGGGACATAAAAGGAAGCTCATAGACAAGATTGTCCATACATTTGTTTAATTGTTCAGAGGATACAGATACAGCCGCTTTTTCTGAAAGCTCGTTCATTTTTTTAAGGTTATATCGACACAAATATTTTAAATTTTTAAAAAATAATGTCATAGAAAATTTTTTCATAGGAAACTCCTTTTAATGAAAGCCAAGGGAACAACATTCCTGATGCCTTTCGGTTAATCGACCAAACCCTTTTTCCGCAATTTCTTTTGCAGTTTCAGGTATTTTTCATACCGGCGCGCCGTTTGCCGGACTTTCAGCGCCGCGAACCAGAAACACGGTTTGAACCGACATTCCCGAAACGCCAGTTTCCACCCGTCCGTTAAAAATCCGCGGGCTTTGTCCCTTTGCGCCGCGTCCATGGACGATTTCCCGAACAACCAGCGGAACGTGTGCATTTTCACGCGCGATATCAAATCCAGTTTGCAGACGTTGATTGTTTTGCGGTCGAAACGGTTTTCGCGCAGCAATTCCCTTTCCACGCGGAAAACGTCGAAACTTTTGGCGTTCATGTTGTTTGAAATGCTGCCCTTGCGGCGCAGGTAAACATAGCACCCTTTGGAAAACGCGACTTTGTTCGCGTTCAAAAACAAAACGCGCGTCCACAATTCGTCGCCGTTCATCAGCTGTTCGTCCAGTTTCGGACACCGGCGAACCAGATCCGCCGAATAACATGCCCACGAATGGATTTTCCAGTCGATCGACAAAGCGAACGCCTCGCGCGGGGACAAAACGACGCCGCGATCGCCTTTCCGGCCTGTTTCCTGCACGCCCGCCATAACGAAATTCTCCGCCTTTTCATCGATTTCCGTGCTGACGATTTTCGCGTCCGGAATGACAACCTCCGCGCCGGTTTCGGCGATCCTTGCCGCGATTTGTTCCAAACAATCCGGCGACAGTTCGTCGTCATGCCCCAACAGCTGGATGTAATCGCCGGACGCCGCCGCGATGCCCGTGTTGAAACCGGCGGCGGCGCTGCCCCCGTTGACGGAACGCGCGATCACTTTGACGCGGGAATCCTTCGCGGCGTATTCGCGCAGCTTTTCCAACGTTCCGTCCGTGGAACAATCGTCAACGCAAATGTATTCCCAATTTTGGTACGTCTGGTTCAAAACCGCGTTCATCGGCGTGTCGATAAAGCGCATCGAATTGTAAAACGGCGTGATGACGGTGATTTTCAGCGAAGCCATGACACAAATCCCTTATCTGTTTTTATTCGGAATGAAAACCGCGCCGGCAGGCACGTCTTTGGTCACGACCGCGCCCGCGGCGACCATGGCGTTTTCGCCGATTGTCACCCCCGGCAGGATCGTCGCGTTCGCGCCGACGGACGCGCCGCGTTTGACGGTGACGGGTTCCAGTTTGAAGTTTTTATTGTGCGATTTCGGGTGTTTGTCGTTGCAAAACGTAACGTTCGGCCCGATGAAAACGTCGTCTTCCAACGCCACGCCGTCCCACAGCTGCACCCCGCATTTGACGGTCGCACGGTCGCCGACGACGACCCGATTTTCAATAAAGCAATGTGAACAGATGTTGCAGTCCCTGCCGATTTTCGCGTCGGGCAGAACAACGCAAAACTGCCAGATTTTCGTCCCGTCGCCGATGTTTTCCGATTGCACGTCGGCCAGCGGATGAATAAACGCCGTCATGACGCGTCCTCCTGTTTAAACACGTTGTAATCCCTAATATAGTCGTCTTCGTTATAGTAATCGTCCGCCAGAACGGTCAGGACGCAGTCGGGGGAAAAGTCGTGCATTTCCCGCCAGACCAGCCCTTCGATCAGCAATC
The DNA here is from genome assembly GCA_002438565.1 of Alphaproteobacteria bacterium UBA6411. GTDB lineage: Bacteria > Pseudomonadota > Alphaproteobacteria > CAAGCB01 > CAG-977 > UBA2903. Next base: position 58,202 of record DJPN01000010.1, read on the forward strand.
CTTCGTCGGGGCGGTTCAGCAGATGCGTTTCGGTTTTTCCGCCGTGTTCCGTTTTGATCGTGACGCTGCCGGACATCGCCACCAAAACCTGCTTTAACTTCCGGTGCGCGTGGAAACCGCGGGGAACGCCGGCCTTTGTGCCGAAAATGTAGTACACGCGTTTAATGTCGAACGGCAGGTTGTGGCCGTTTTCCAACGCGATCAGCGACCCGCGGTCGTCGCCGTGAACGGTGAATTTCAATCGTGAAACGCTAGCCATCATCGTTTTCCTTTTGATAAAACGTGATGCCGAACAACCGGATTATTTTTTTGTTTTTCGACAGGCGGACACGGAACATTTTCCGCCGACAATTCTTTATTTTAAACAAAAAACGCAGAAAGCCGACTTCTTCAAACCATAGATTTTTCCATAATCTTTCAAAGCCGTTTTCAAAACAATACTCCCGTTCTGCAAGCAGCTGTTTTTTTCTGTTTTCACGAATTTTTGATTTATACTTTGCAGAATTTACCGTATTGTTGTCATGCCAACGGTAGGAAAACAAAACATCGGAAATGAATTTGAATTTGCCAACCTTGGCCAATTGCAGCATCATGTTCCAATCTTCGGGGTTAAATGTGTACCCGCAGGTTTTACGCACGGCATCCGCACGCATCAAGTAACCGTTGGGAATGTGATTTCCTTTCAACAATTCGGTATAGATTCCGAACTCCTGCCTGTTGCAACGCAATGCCTGACCGAATGTCCGGCAGACGGATTTTTCAAACGGTCTGCTTTGCCGAACGTTGTTCCATCCAATCCGTTTTGAATCTCCGTCAATCAGCTCATTATCCCCTACCGCCAGAACATAATCCGGATTTTCGGACAGAAAAGCGTGCAATGTTTCAATCGCTTGCGGCTTTGCCACATCATCCGAAGCAATGAGATACACATATTTTCCTTCAGCTTTATCAAGTAAAGTATTTAAAGTCTTGCAAATACCTTGATTTTCATGCGTTTCAAATACAACGCGCACAAAACGCTTTTCACATTCGGGTTTTAATTTCCGTAGCTTGGCAAAAGTGCCGTCCGTCGATCCGTCGTCAATAACCAGCAATTCAATGCTTTGATATGTTTGCGCCATAATCGAACGGATTGTTTCTTCAATGTATCGTTCGTGATTATAGGCGGGAATTATAACCGAAATCAGATCATCTGTATTCATTGACGATTCTCACAACTTCATTGACTTCGTCGTCGGACAGGACGGGGGACATCGGCAGGGAAATGACCGTGCGGTGGATTTCCTCGCTGATCGGATAGGAACGGTCAGCCCACTCTTTGTATGCATCCTGTTTATGCGGCGGGGTCGGGTAGTGAATAATCGTCTGCACGCCATTGTCGGACAGATATTGCTGGAAACGGTCGCGTTCGGGGGTGCGCACGGCGAAAACGTGCCACACCGCCGCGTCTTCGTCATACGTTTGCGGCAGGGTGATCAGCGGATTGACGATGTGTTCGCGGTAGTATTTCGCGATTTCGCGGCGCCGCGCGTTGTCCGCATCCAAATGCGGCAGTTTCGCGTCCAAAACAGCCGCCTGCAATTCGTCCAAACGGCTGTTCGTGCCTTTGTAAATGTGGTGGTATTTGCGATCCGAACCGTAATTCGCGATGGCTTTGACCTTTTTATACAACTCTTCGTCGTTGGTCGTGACCATGCCGCCGTCGCCCATGCAGCCCAAGTTCTTTCCGGGGTAGAACGAAAACGCCCCCGCGTCCGACAGATTGCCGACGCGTTTGCCCTGATACTTCGCCCCGTGCGCCTGCGCGCAATCCTCGAACACTTTCAGCCCATGCTTTTTGGCGACGTCCCACACCTTTTGCATTTGCACCGCCTGCCCGTACAGATGCACGACCATGATCGCCTTGGTGTGCGGCGTGACAGCGGATTCAATCTTGTCGGGATCGATGTTGTAGGTGCGAATGTCCGGTTCGACCAAAACGGGCGTGCATCCGTTTTCCGATATCGCCAAAATCGTCGCGATGTAGGTGTTCGACGGCACGATGATTTCGTCGCCCGCGCCGAAACCGCTCGCCTTGATAATCAGGTTCAGCGCGTCCAGACCGTTCGCCACCCCGACGGCGTATTTCGTGCCGCAATATTCGGCAAAATGCTTGGCGAACGCTTCGTTCCATTCGCCCTGCAAATACCAGCCCTTGTCCAGAATCGTTTTGAAACGTTCGTCGATTTCCGAACGGAATCGGTTGTTCACTTTGGCCAAATCAAGAAACGGAATCATTAAAGCCCCCTAAAAAAACACCTTTAAGGTTTTCCGCACCGTCAAAAGTTTTTTATGACGTACAAAACCCTCGTTTTAATTACTTATATCAAGTGAAGATTTTGATTGCAATACACTTCTGCAAAAACGCTGTTTTCCGCGTGTTTTGAAACAACTATTAAATTTAAGCGAAATTCATAAAAAACGAGCGTTAATTTTGATACGTTTTCAGATGTCAAAGGAAACTCCCTCTGCAGCAGAGAGGGAGTTCTTTTTTATTGATTTTTTTTGAAAAAATTGGCAAGCGTTCCATAGCTGACTTTAAGCTTGCCGGCAATGTTTTTTTTGGACAGGCCATCAGCTTTTAATTTTTCAATTTCCGCCTCTTTCCCGTCCAACAAACGCCTTTTGTTCCGCCTGCCGTACGGACGGCCCAGTTTTTTGCCTTCCGCCTTCAAACGCTGCAAAGCTTCCTTTGTTCTTTGGCTGATTAAAGCGCGTTCCAGCTGCGCCACCATGGAAAAAACAAAGGCCAGCATTTGGGATTGAATATCATTGCCCAAAATGTAACGTTCTTTGACGGTCCAGACATTGGTTTGTTTTTCAAGGCAGTGGTTCAAAATCGTCAGCACATCCAAAATCGTGCGCCCCAAACGCGACAGTTCGGAACAAATCAAAACATCGTCCTTTTTCAGCCGGCGTAAAGCGATGCCCAATCGCCTTTTTCTGAAGCAAATCGTTCCGCTGGCGGTCTCGTTGATCCATTTGTCGACGCTCAGCCCTCTTTCCGCCAAAAAGCGATTGATTTCAAAGCGTTGGTTTTCCGTCGTTTGTTTGTCCGTGGAAACGCGGATATACCCGTATATCGTCATTTTTCATCCTTTCGTATATGTTCAAAAGAATGAAATTTGAACAATATCGCCCTTTTTACGGCAACAACCGTTTTTCCCAACTTTTTAAAAGCGACAGTTGCTCCGCCGTATGAAACCAATGTTCCGCGGCGGGCGCAATCGTCAATTCAGCCCCGAATTTGCCGGCGAAAGCCTTAAACTCCTCTTGCGGCGTCAAGGCGTCCCGTTTGCCGAGCTTCCTCCTTGCATCCGTTTTTACACGGCAGAATGTCGCTGACAAGGAATCGCCGTTCCTGCATCAAATGTTTTTCCCCATTTCAAAAGCTTCGTCCAAAACGGCTTTGCCTTTGATATCCCCGACGGCCTCAACGCCCGTAGCACGCACAACGCCTTTCAATTCGCATTTCGGGAAACATTCTATCCAGCCCTGCAGCCCGATAACCGCCCTGTCCATGGCGGCCTTATCGTCTTCCGCGGACGATGCCAGCAAATAAATGTCGCGGAATTTATAATCGGACGGATACAACGGGTTGGCGCGATCCAGCAGAGTTTTCATCTGTCCCGCCATTTCGTAGTAGTAAATCGGAGTCGCAAACACAATGACATCGGCGTTTTTCATTTTTTCGACGATTTCGGCGGCATCGTCTTTCAGCACGCATTTTTGCGTTTTCTGACAAGACAGACAACCGATGCAGAAACCGATTTTTTTGCCGATTAAAGAAATCTTTTCAACCGCGTTTCCCCGTTGCGCCGCTCCTGCGGCAAAACTGTCCGCCAAAGTATCCGAATTTCCGCCTTTGCGCATGGACGTTGAAATCACCAGTACGTTTTTTGTCATAATTCGATTCCTTTCACCTACAAAAGAACGGGTGAAGATTGAAAAATCCTCACCCGTTTTCATTTTGGTCGGAGCGCCGAGATTCGAACTCGGGACCCCTTGCACCCCATACAAGTGCGCTACCAGACTGCGCCACGCTCCGACGAACAAAAGGGAATATAACCGTTTTGATTTCCGATTGCAACAACTAAATTACTTTTTTTAACAAAGCGGCGATTTCTTCCAATTCGGCAATCACATTTTCCAATTCCGCTTTGTTTTCAACGTTTTTTTCGTCCGTCTGTCCGGCCGTCGGCTGTTCCAAAGCGGAATTGACCGTCCCGTCTTTCAGCAATTTTTGCACCCCTTTGATGGTGTAGCCTTGGTCGTGCAGCAAGTATTTGATTTTTTTCAGCAACGCGATGTCTTCCGGACGGTAATAACGACGCCCGCCCGCCCGCTGAACAGGAGACACCTCAGAAAACTTTTTTTCCCAAAAGCGCAGAACATGCGCCGGAACATTCAATTCTTCCGACACTTCGGCAATCGTGCGAAACGCGCGCGCCGCTTTTTTGTCCTGCAAATCCGCGTTTTCGATTTCAGATTCCATAGGCTATTTTTTCGCGTTGACTTGCTGTTTTAAAATTTGCGACGGACGGAACGACAAAATGCGGCGCGGCGTAATCGGCACTTCGACCCCCGTTTTCGGATTTCGTCCCATACGCATTCTTTTGCTGCGCACGCTGAAAGTGCCGAACGACGACAATTTGACGGTATCCCCCCGTTCCAAAGCGGCCGAGATTTCATCCAACACTTGATCCAGCAATTTTGCGGATTCGCTAGATGACAAACCGACTTCGTGATAAACGGCTTCCGCCAATTCGGCGCGTGTAATGTTTTTTTCGGTCATAAAAAACTCCTCCTTACCCAAAGGACACATATTCAGCGTAAGGAATATTTTTCATTTTTTCAAGGATTTAATGTCGTTTTACCGAAAAACGGGCATTTTTCACAGACGAATCAGAGTCGCGCCCCATGTAAACCCCGCCCCCATTGCCGGCGACAGAATCAACTGACCTTTTTTCAGCAAACCGCGTTCGACTCCGTCCGCCAAAGCCAAAGGAATCGACGCCGCGGATGTGTTGGCATGCTTGTCAACCGTCGTCAAAACCTTTTCCGCAGGCATTCCCAACCGTTTGGCGACCGCTTCCATAATGCGGATGTTCGCCTGATGCGGAACAAACCAATCGACATCGTCAACCGTATAACCGTTCTTTGCCAGAACTTCCGCGGAAATATCGGCCATATTGACGCTGGCATGACGAAAAACCTCACGCCCGTTCATTGTGATATAGCCGACTTCGTGGTTAAAGGAAGGACCGCCCGTCGCATACAAATCGGGGGCATGACGGCCGTCCGAGCGGATCAGCGTGTCAATGACACCGTCTTCGCCTTCATGCGCCTGCAATACGGCCGCACCGGCGCCGTCGCCGAACAGAACGCATGTGTTTCTGTCCGTGAAATCGGTAATTTTGGACAACGTTTCGACACCGATGACCAACGCATTTTTCGCCTGTCCCAAACGAACCATGTTGTCCGCCATTTTCAAAGCGTACAAAAATCCGGAACACGCCGCGGACAAATCGAAAGCGCAGCCGCCCGTCATGCCGATGGCCGCCTGCACATACGCCGCCGTGGCGGGAAAAGTTCTGTCCGGCGTAACCGAACCTAAAACGATAACGTCAATATCCGCGCCCGTCAGTCCGGCGGCGTTCAAAGCGTTTTGCGCGGCGCGAATCGCCAAATCGGATGTCATTGTTTTGTCATCAGCGAAATGGCGGAAACGGATGCCGGTACGTTCCACAATCCATTCGTCGCTGGTTTCAACGATTTTTGCCATATCATCATTGGATTTGACCGTTTCGGGCAAATAACCGCCCAAACCTGCAATACGGGAACGGATTGTCATTATTCTGCTTCCTCTTTTTCCAGACTGATTGTGGACAACTGCTTTGCAATATTGCCCTGTAAATCGTGTTTTACGGCATCGACGGCGACGCCCAGCGCATTGGCAAATCCGAATGCGTCCGCCCCGCCGTGGCTTTTAATGGAAATCCCCTTCAGCCCCACCAGCATCGCACCGTTGTAGCGGCCGGGATCCATTTTCTTTTTCAAACGTTTCAAAGACGGCAACGCCAACAAAAAGCCCAATTTGGAAATAAAGCTGTTCGCCGCAACGTCTTTAAGCAAATTGACCATCAAACGCGCCGTTCCCTCAATGGCTTTCAAGGCGATGTTGCCCGTAAAGCCGTCAGTAACGAACACATCGACAGCCCCCAAAGCGATATCGTCGGATTCGACGAATCCCTTAAAATTCTCGTTCAAAGCCGATTCCCGCAGGATTTGCGCAGCTTCGCGAATTTCGTCGCGTCCTTTGATGTCTTCCGAACCGATGTTCAGCAATCCCAAAGTCGGCTGTTCGCGTTTCAGCACGGCGCGGCAGTACGCTTCGCCCATTACGGCGAATTCGACCAGATTGCGGGCGTCACATTCGGCATTCGCGCCTAAATCCAAAACAACACATTCGCCTTTACGCGTCGGCAAAATCGTTACAATCGCCGGACGGTGAATTCCGGGCATCGTCCCCAGAATCAGCTTGGAAAACGCCATCAGCGCCCCCGTGTTGCCGGAGCTGACAACGGCGGCCGCTTGCCCTTGTTTGACAGCGTCAATCGCCAGCCACAAACTGGATTTGCGTCCTTGCCGCACGGCGACCGACGGTTTTTCGTTGCTGGCCACGTAATCAGGCGTATGCACGAAATCGAACCTATCGGCGGAAAGAGCGTATTTCCGAATGTATGGCCTTACCTTATCTTCGTCGCCAAAGATAAGGAAATGCACGTCCGGATATTGTTTTTCCGCCGACTTGACACCGGCTATCACACTGTCAGGCGCATGATCGCCGCCCATAGCGTCAACCGCTATGACAACAGACTGCTGCGTATCCACGAGTTTTGCCTTAAAGCTTATTCGGCTTTTTCTTCGGCTTTGGCGGAAACGACTTCCTTGCCGTCGTAATAGCCGCAAGCGGGGCAAACGTTATGAGGACGTTTGGTTTCGCCGCAGTTCGGGCATTCCATGACAGCGTTGGATTTCAAAGCCAAATGCGAACGGCGCATATCGCGTGCGGATTTGGATTTTTTACTTCTGGGTGTAGCCATTTTTTTTCTCTCTTATTAAAATGAACACTTGTTCCGATAAAGGAACCGAAACTCAAGACCTATGCTATATAAAAAATTTTGCAAAACTGCAAGCTCTTTTACACTTTTTTGAGTTTTTCCAATGCGGAAAACGCGTTTTTGCGGGGTTCGTCCTCGATTTTGTCGGAAAAAGACACGTTCGGCGCGTGAGGAAACGGGTCCAAAGCCAACGAAAAGTATTCGACGGCGATTTCACCCAAATCGATTTTGTTGTTTTCCAAAACATCGACATCCTCTTCTTCGTCGCTCATATCCAAATCGATTTCATTCAGCGTCAAATCGGCGGGATTCGGCTCCTCAAACAACACATTGAACGAATCTTCGACTTCGGCCTCGAAAGGCTGAAGGGTTACAACGCAGGTTTGCGTTATTTTTCCCTTGACCGTTCCCGTCGCGCGGACCTGGTGTTTGTTCAGCGGGCGAACCAGCGCGTCAACGCAAAAAGAATCGATTTTTTCAAGCCCCAACCGCTGTTCCAAAGCTTTTTTCTGCGCATCGTTCGCTTGGATTTTGATGTTTTCCCCCTTGGCGGGCAAACGGGTGATGTCAATGATATATGAAAATTCGGGATTTAAGTCTTTCATTCGGAACGTCCTTTGTGTAAAATCGGCGTTATTCTAAAGCAATTCGATTTTTTTTCAAGGACAAGAGGGCATGTCTCCTTTTTTTCGTTTCAAAACTTTGGCCGCCGCAATTTTGCTCAGCGGATGCGCCCCGATGATTGACACGCACGGCGATGCGTTGGACGCGGACGATCTGGCTTCTTTGAAAGTCGGGGAAACGCCGTATACGGATGTCGCCCGCGTGCTTGGCTCGCCGTCCGTCAGATCGACGTTTGACACCGAAAACTGGCTGTACATCACATCCAAACAAAAAAGGACGGCTTTTTTCAAACCCGTTGAATTTGAACGCACCGTTACGGTTTTAAAATTCGACCGATCCGGCATATTGCAAGGCATTGAAACCAAAACTCTGGCAAACGGCAAAACGATTTCACCCGACCGCGATACGACGGAAGCAAACGGCAAAGGGCTGTCCTTTTTCGATCAAATGGCGGACAATGTCGGACGATTGGCGACGGACGCCCCCGCGCACTAACCGGGATCCTGTTCTTCTTCGTACGTCGGCAGAACGGCGACGAAGTCGTCGACTTTTTGCCGAATGGAGTTCAGCTGGCGCTCCACAAAAGGCAGCTGCCGTTCCGCATCGTCCAATCTGCCCGGCAGTTCTTTAAGCAAGGGCAACAGCGACTGAGCCGTGTTCCGAAGCATTTCGTTTTCATTTCCCGCCGATTGCAGCGAAGCCAGTGCCTGTTCGATTTCCGATTTTCTGTCCTGCGCCAGATTGGCGGCGTCTTTGGCGGTTTTTGCCGTCGCGCAGGTTTCGCGTTCAATGCTTTTGACGACTTCCGCAAAATTGCACGCCCCCTGCTGAACGACTTTCAACCGTTCAATCAGTCCCGCGACGGCATCTTCCGTTTTTTGGGTTTGGCGGCGGATATCCAAGGCAACCGTTCCGAAAGTTTTTGCTTTTTCCCCTGTTTTGGCGGCTTCGATGGAGGCGTTCAAGGCCAAAATTTTGGTATCCGTCGCCGCACAGCGGACTTGCATCGTCAAATCCAGCGTCGCTTTCGCCCATTCAAACAAATCCGTCACAAAATCGTTTGCCCGCTGAACCGTCTGCGTTGAAAAGCCTGCCGATTTGGCAACGGAATCCGCCATTGACCGCATGGATTCGACAAACGGGGAAAAAGCCTGCAGAAAATCAAACAATCCGCGCAGTTCCGCTTTCACAGAATCAAACCCCGTCAAATCGGATCGGGAAATCAAATCATCCAGCCCGCCGTGAACATAGTTCAGCACCTCCGCCACGGCCGCCAGCTGTTCCTGACATTGGTTGAACCGGTATTTCGTATCGGCCGTCATTTCGGACGCCGAAGAACTGAGCTGCTGCAGCAGTCCCAGCATCTGGCACAGCTGGCTTTCCGTATCGACGCCGACGCCTTGCCCGAAATAAGCCACCTCGGATTCGTCTTTGGGCTGGTCGCCGTTGGCGTTCGGCGCGCCCAGCGGCACATAGCTGACGGGAGCGCCGTAAGTATCGGGGCGTCCCAACAAAGTTTTATCGGATAAAACGGGCAAATCTTTCAAATGAGCCAGCAGTGCGGACAGCGCCCGCGCCAAAGCGCCGACTTCATCGCCGCGTTCCGTAAAATGAATCAGAACGGATCTGTTCCCGTGCGCGATTTCTTGAGCGCTTTCAACCAGCCTGTTCAAAGGATAGCGAATACCGTACAAAGACAAAAAAGACAAAACAACAGCCAGCACGCCGCCGAACGCCGCACAAAACACGAACAGTTTTTGCAGCATGATTTTGTCATTTTCGGCGTTGACCACAAAGCCCGTTGCCGTTGCGCCCAAACCGTCCAGCACAAAACTCAATTTTTCAATATTTTTTGCGCTTTCGGACGAAAGCTGCAAAATTTTGTCCCGCAGCGAATCGTCGATTTTCAATTTGCGGCTGATTTCTTCATCCAAAGCCGTCAGCGACGCGGAAACGACTTTCAGCTGTTTGGTGTTGACCATCTCGGCTTGTTTGGCTGAAGCGACGGCTTTTTTCAATGCGGCCAATCCCGCCGTCAAACGAACGCGGTCAATTTCTTTTCCCTCTTCCGCATCCAATTCGCGCAGCACGTCTTCCAGCTGTTCCCGCAGATTGTTCAAAGCAAACGATGCGGACGGCAGGCTGACATCCTCGATCATCGCAACCAGTTTTTCAACCGACTTGTCGGCAAGCTTGCGAACCTTTTTTTCAACCTCCGCGCTTTTTTCATACAATGAAAACACGCCGTCCAAGGCCGTTTTGTATGTTTCGTTTACTTCCGTTATATTTTTTTTGTACTTTTCATCCGCATCGAAAGCCGTCAAAACAGCCGCAATTTCGGCGGCATGATCGTTAAAGCGGGAAAACGCGCTTTCAACCTTTTTCTTTTCCGACGCATTTCTGTTCTTTGCGAAAAAAAACAACGATTGATCCAATGCGTAAAAATCCGTTTCCAACACATTCAGCTGGCGCGACGCATCTATCACCGCATTGGCTTTGGTGTATTTGTTCTGCACCGTTCCGACGGCGGTCATCGCCAAAAAACACAACAACACGGTGTAGGCGCCGATAGCCAAAAAACCGCCGTACACGCGCGTTGCCAAATGAAATTTCGTTAAAAAACGGAGCATCGAATCACCTGCGGCTTACTGTTTTGCTTCAGCCTGCGCCGCCGCGGGAACCTGCGCCGCTTCGGTTTTGCCAGCTTCGGCTTTGTTCGCTTTGACCAGATCTTCTTCGGCGCGTTCTTCCTTGGTCGCTTTGAACGCTTCTTCATTGCTCAGCAGCCATTTGACGCGGTCTTGAGCCTCCTGCCGCAGCTTATCGCGGATTTCATCGCGTTCTTTGGCATGGCGCAGTTTCAATTCCAGCTTTCTGTCCAGCGTGTACAAATCGAATTCGCGCACTTCGTCGGCCTGTCTGACCAAAGCATCCAGAATGTCTTGGGGCAGAACGGTTCTTTGTCTGATTTTTTCGACTTTTGTTTGAAACATTTCGTTAATCAGCAGTTTTTTTTGCTCGTATTCTTCGCGCAAAGCGTTTTCGGTCGTTTGAGCCGACGCCGAAGCCCCGCCCAAAATCGTCGCCGCGGCAAAAACAACGGCAGGAATGGAAAGCAAACGCATAAAGTCCCCCTTATCTGAGTCCCATAATATTCAAATCCACGCCGGCGCACCGCAAAGCGTACAGCAATTCGGCATACAGTTCGCGCTGTTTCGGACGCACCACGCCCGATCCCAGCATCAACTGCAAAAACGTCCGAACCAATGCCGTCGCCGTTTCATGCGGCAACCCCGTCAAAACGTCCAAAGCCTCTTGAAACATTCCGTCATCCGGCTCAAGGGCTTCAATATAGTCCAACAATTCCGTTCCGTCAAAAGCTATCAAGCCGCAACGGGCGGAAATATAATCAAGAAACAGTTTTTCTTTAGGTTTTTCAAGCTTTTTTTTGTCCCCGGCAACTGCGGCCAGCAACACCAGATCATAGCGCGCGAACGACAAAATATCGACAAGGCTTTCGCTTTTTGAAAACGAAGCGTCGCGAATGTCTTGAATCATAAAGCCGTAAGCGTCGTCGATTTTGCGCATTGACGCCAAGTCGTACAGCCGCACAATCCGGTCGGCGGGAATAACGCCGTTTTTTTCCGTATCGGGCGCGTACACCGACAGCAGCAGCTGCGCATTGTGACGCAAAACACGATGAACAACGACCACTCTGTCCGCCAGCAAATCATGCGCGTCCCAATAAATCACGCCCAGCGGATATGCGATTTTGCCAACCAAAACTCCGTCGGGCAATTTTTTTTGAGGCGGCAGAGAAATCAAAGATTTGTATGCATCAGGCTTGGCGCTTTCGGCGTTCAGCAGCGACACGGTTTTTAAAAACGACGACCGTTTTGTTTCTTCGGCAAAGGACTGCTGCCCGTTTTCCTCTTGAACGTCGGGGACCGTTTTTTCCGCTTCCCGATTGTTTTTTTCCGCACGCCTTTCCATGCCGCGCAATTCGCGGATTTGACGCGTCTGCCGTTTTTTTTCGGCTTTCTCCTTTTTTTCCTCTTCAGCGGAAAGCGGAGCGGAATCGCGCTTGAACAGCGTCAGCAGCCCTTTTTTCTTTTGAACCGCCTCCGCTTTTGCCTTGACCAGTTTGTCGATTTCCTTTTGCAATTCGGGGGGCGGGATATACCGGCCGTCGATTTCCGAAAACCGTTTTTCCTTTTTCCCCGGACGTTTCAGCGTCAGACGCCGCGCCCGCGCCAAATCGGCGCGTTTTTGCTCTTCGCTTGTTTCATCCCTTTGTTTTTCCGAATCGCTCATTTTCCGGTTTCGCTTAAGACTTTGTACATAAAAGCAGTTTATCGTAAGAAAGTTAAAGAATTTTAACGAGATTCGTCAATGAACATTGATTTTGTGTTGGATACGGTCTGCATTTGGTCGTATATCGGATTGCGCCGCTTGGAACAAGCCGTGCAAAGCTTTCCGCGGGACAGATTTACGCTGACCGTTCATCCGTATTTTATCACGCCGCCGGACGATTTTGCGCTCTATTCTCCGAAAGCGCGTCTCGGCCCTGCGGAACGCACGCGGGCTTTGCGGGACAAGCTGACGCCCTGCCTGCAGGAAACCGGCATTGTCGTCGCGTTTGACAAACTGCCCGACGTCAGATCCAGCGCGCCGTCCCATATTCTGGTGCAGACGGGGTTCGCGCAAAACAAAGGCGTCGAAACGCTGGAAGCGGTTTTTGCCGCCTATTTCACACACGCTTTGGACATCGGACGGATTTCGGTTTTACTGCAAATCGCGGAAAGTTTGAATTTGGACATCAACGCTTTTCAATCCGGATTGGAACGGCATTACGCCGATCCGCGTCCTCCGGCCGTTTGGCGCAAAGAGGGGATACGCGGCGTTCCTTGTTTGATTTTCGGCAAACAGTTTTTGATTACGGGAGCTCAAAGCGTCAAAAGTCTGACTCGGCTGATTCAAACGGCAAAAATTTATTTTGATGAAACATGGGGGGGAATATGAGTTTGGAACGTGCTGCGTTCAGTTCAAAATTGGGAATGGTCATGGCGGCGGCCGGCTCCGCGGTCGGATTGGGGAATCTGTGGCGGTTTCCGTATGTCGCCGCTCAAAGCGGCGGCGGCGCGTTTTTGATAATTTATCTGGCGATTGTGGCAACCGTCGGGCTGACCATGGTGCTGATTGAATCGGCATTGGGCATGCGGGCGAAAACGGACGCGGTCGGCGCGCTGAAAGCGATTAACCCGCACTTCGGCTTTATCGGCGGCCTTGGAATTTTGGCGGGGTCGATTATCGTTCCGTATTACTGCGTCATCGGCGGGTGGATTATAGCGTACATCACGGAAAGCTTTTCCCTGTCCGGTCTGGAAAATTTTGAGGACCATTTCAGCACGTTTATCGCGTCGCCTGTCCCGCCCGCCGTTTATTTTGCTTTATTTCTGGGTTTGACGGCATTTATCGTTTACCGCGGAATTCAAAACGGCATCGAAAAATCATGCAAGATTATGATGCCCGCGCTGTTCGTCCTGCTGCTGGTTTTAATGGCGCGTTCGCTGACTTTGCCGAACGCTTTGGAGGGTGTAAAGTTCTTTTTCAAACCCGATTTTTCCAAAATCACGGGGGATACGTTTTTACAGGCGCTGGGACAGGCATTCTTTTCCCTGTCGGTCGGCATGGGCATCTATATTACATTCGGTTCTTACGCCAATACGGAATGTAAAGTCTTTAAAACCATGTGGCCCGTCCCGACTTTGGACACTCTGGTTTCCCTGCTGACGGGATTGACGATTTTTCCCGCCGTGTTCGCGTTCGGCATTTCGATGAACGCGGGGCCGTCGCTGGTCTTTATCACTTTCCCCAAGATTTTCGCCGCGATTCCGTTCGGCGCGTTTTTCAGTCTGGTGTTTTTCGTTTTGCTGTTAATGGCGGCCTTGACGTCGTCCATGTCGCTGATGGAAGTCGTCGTCACGTTCCTGTGCGACCAATGGAAAATGACCCGCAAAAAAGCCGTCGTGTCCTACAGCTTGGTTTCGCTGGTTTGCGGCGTGCTGGTGTCTTTGTCGTTCGGAAAGCTCGGCTGGTTTAAAATCGGCGGCAAAATTCTGTTTGACCAATTTGATTTTCTGGCGTCGAACATCTTGCTGCCGACGGGCGGATTTTTGATTTGCATCGCCGCGGGCTGGGTTTTGGGCGTTGACAAGCTGAACGTTTTTCACTCCAAAACGGCGGAAAAAGCGTTCGCGTTTTCGGTGCGCTATATCACGCCCGCCGCCGTTGCGACGGTTTTGCTCAACGTCCTCGGATTGATTTAGAGCGTTTGCGCCGTTTAAAGCTGACGGGGCGGACTTTCCAGCTGTGTTTGTTCGCCGGTTCGGCAAGCACGAAAGCGTCTGATTTCGGATGCACCAGAATTTGCGTCGGATACAAACTGCGCGCTCCGACCAGCATATACGTCAGCACGCACACAATCCCCGCATAGGGCGCGATGGATTCGCCGAACATGCCGATAGCCAGAAACGTCGCCGCCATCGGCGTATTGACCGCACCCGCGACGCACGCGACAAAACCCAGCGCGCCGAAAAACCCGACATCCAGCCCGAACAGACTTGCGAACAAAGCGCCCGATGCCGCCCCGATGTAAAAAGTCGGGGTCAGAACGCCGCCCGAACCGCCGCCCGCCAAAGTCACCGCCAGCAAAAACGATTTCAGCAAAAAAGCGCACCACAGCACGTTTTCGCCCGACAGGATTTTATTCAAGCCGTCTTCGCCCGTCCTTAGATAGGTATCGCCCGAAAACGCCGCGGCGGTCAGCAAAATGCCGCTTGCAATCACGGTTTTGACCCAATCGGGAACTTTCAGTTTTTTGGCGTAATTTCCGATTCCCTCGACGATTTCGATGTGAAGCACGCAAACGACGCTGAAAAACAAAGCCGCCGCAAACGTCCACAGCAAAACGGGAACGCTCAGTTCGGGAACGGCAATTTGCGGCACGGCGTACACCATGCCCAGCTGAACACAGGTAAAATACGCCGCAACGCTGCTGATGACGGCGGGCAGCAAAATGGGGTAAAAGAATTCGCCGACGAACAGCACTTCCACTCCGAACACCGCGCCCGCAATCGGCGCGCCGAACACGGCGGACAGCGCGGCGGAGGTTCCGCAAATCACCAGTTTTTTGCGTTCGCGCTCCGTAAAGCGGAACAGCAGAGCGGCTTCGGACATCAGCCCCGCGCCGATTTGCACGCTGGGGCCTTCCGTGCCGACAACGCCGCCCGTCGCCAAAGTCACCAAAGTCGACAGGATTTTGACGGGAACAACGGCAAAGGGGATTCGTGACGCGCGGTAATGAATGGCGAAAATTACCTTGTCCGTGCCGTGTCCTTCGGCGGAGGGAGCGAAAACTTTGACAACGTACAAACTGGCGAACAGCCCGACGGGAATCAGCGCATACCGCCAATCGGGCAATGAAGTTACAAAATCAATGCCTTTTTCCAGCAAAAACAGGAACAGCCGAATGAACGCGCCCGTCAGCACGCCAGCCAAAGTCGCCAAAATCAGCCACTTGAACACATTGTACAAAACGATTTTGTCGTTTTTCAGTTCCTGCACAATCATTCGACACAATCCCCCGTTTTTCCGTCCAATTCGGGAACATAAAACGAAAAGCAGGGTTTGACAAGGATTTTAGCGCACAAACAGCCGAATCAGCTTGTCTTTCCACAACGCATAGGGCTGATAGCGCAGAGGCAAATCCAAAAACGTTTTTTTATCGACGATTGTTTTGACGTGCGTAAAGGTTTCAAAACCCGTTTTGCCGTGATACGCGCCGATTCCGCTTTCGCCCACGCCGCCGAATCCCGCTTCGCTGGTCGCCAAGTGGATAATCGTGTCGTTGACGCACCCGCCGCCGAATTGAACGGAAGTCATCAGCTCCTTTTGCGTCTTTGCATCCGACGAAAACAGGTAAAACGCCAAAGGCATCGGATTTTGCGCAATGATTTTCTTGGCTTCCGCGATTTTTTCGACCGTCAGAACGGGCAGCAGAGGTCCGAAAATCTCTTCGCCCATCGCGGGGTGGTCAAGCGTCGCGTCCTTTATCACCGTCGGCGCGATTTGCAGCGTTTCGGGATTGCTTTCAGCCGTCGGGCACAATCCCGTCAAGCGGTCGAAATGCTTGCGGTTTACGATTTTGCCGTAATCGGGATTTTGCAGCGGATTTTCGCCGAACTGCCGTTTGATTTCCGCGTCAATCAAGCTTAAAAGCCTGTCTTTGACTTCCGATTCGACAATCAAGTAATCGGGGGCGACACACGTTTGCCCGCAGTTTAAAAACTTGCCGAACACAATACGGCGCGCGGCAACTTTCAAATTCGCCGTCGAATCGACCAAGCACGGACTTTTTCCGCCCAGCTCAAGACAAACGGGCGTCAAGAATTTCGCCGCTTTTTCCATGACAATCCGACCGACCGTCTTGCCGCCCGTAAAGCAAATCACGTCGAAACGGTTGTCCAGCAAATCCGCGTTGACTTCGCGCCCGCCCTGCACGACCGCGACATATTCGGGGGCGAAACAGCCGGCAAGCAAATCCGCCAAAACCCGCGCCGTTTCGGGGGCATAGGCGGACGGCTTGACCACAACGGTATTGCCCGCCGCAACCGCATCAATCAGCGGTTCCATCGTCAGCATAAAGGGATAGTTCCACGGACTCATCACCAAAGCGACGCCGTAGGGAACGCGCAGTTCGTACGTTTTGGCGTAAAACTGCGCCAAAGGCGTTTTGACAAAGCGCTTGCGGGCGAATTTTTTGGTGTGTTTCAGCATAAAGCTCAGTTCCGCCAGCGTCATGCCGACTTCAGTCATATAAGCTTCGGTCGCGCTTTTGCCCAAATCGGCTTTCAGCGCGGACAAAATCCGCGGCTCGAAAGCTTTGATACTTTTTTTCAGCCGTTTCAAAGCCTCGATTCTGGCTTTGACATCCAGCGTTTTGCCCGTTTCAAAGAACCGTCTTTGCGCGTCGATGATTTCCCGCATTAAAAAGCGTCCTTCAGCAGTTTCAAAATATCCGATTTTTCCAGCGGCCGGACATTGAACAAAATCGCGCCGTCGTTCAGCGCTTTGTCCGCAATCGCGTCAAAGTCCGCTTCCGTTACTTTTCCCGTTTGGGACAGCGTTATCGGCAACCCCGTCTTTTTGTGCAAGGATTCCAACAGCACTTCCAACGCCACGACGGGTTCGGGATCGTCGAACAAAGCCGCCAAATCCCGATATTCCGCACATTGGTTGAACCGCATCACGCGGGGCAGCAGAATTGCCATCGCTTCACCGTGCGCGACATGACACACCGCGCCGACGGCGTGCCCGATGGCATGCACCGCGCCCACCATGCTGTTGGAAAACGCGACGCCCGCCATAAAGCTGGCGTTGGCAAGCTCCAGCCGCGCCGCTTTGTTTTGCGGATTTTTCACAACTTCGGGCAAAGCGGACAAAATCGCCTTGACCGCCGCGAAAGCGAACGCGTCGCTGACAGGATTCTTTTGACGGCAGGAATACGCCTCGACCGCATGACACAGCGCGTCTATCGCCGTCGCCGCCGTCGCGCGCGGGGGCAGTCCGATTGTCAAGCGCGGGTCAAGAACGGCAACCGACGGCAGCATTTGGTCGGAAATGATTTCCAGCTTGACCTGTTTTTCGGCGTCGGCAATCACGGCGACCGAAGTCGCTTCGCTGCCCGTTCCCGCCGTTGTCGGCAAAGCGGCAAAGGGGATGAATTCGCCGCGCGCCAGCTCTTCACAACCGATGATTTCTTTGATTTCGCTTGCGTTTTGGGTCAGCAGAGCAACCGCGCCCTTGGCTGTGTCAATCACGCTGCCGCCGCCCAAAGCGATGACGCCGTCGCATTTTTCACTGCGGTAAAGCGCCGCCGCGTTTTCGGCTTTTCTTAAATCGCTGTCGGGGGGAACGTCGGTGAAAAGCGCGTGCCGCATATTTCCCAAAGCATCCGTCAACAGCTTCAGCATCCCCAGTTTTTCAAGGGTTTTGTCCGTGATAATCAGCGGCTTTTCGACTTTCAGCCGCGACAGTTCGTAAGGCAGATGTTCCAACGCGTTTTCGCCCGAACACAGCTTTGTGCGCATAACGAATTCAAAGTATCCCATTTCACACCTTCACGCACATCAGCGCAAACAGTTTCAGCGGATTGTATTCGCGGTTCGGCACGTCCAGCTTGTCCGCGATGAACGGCGGAAACAGATAGGATTCCGCTATTTCCAAAGCGCGCACCAGCCCCATGGATTCGTACGGATTGCCCTTTAAAAAGAAACGGTGTTCCGCATACGCCCGCGCGATGCCGACCTGCCCCGTGAACAAAGCGAAAGCGTCTTCAACGCTTTTGATTGTAATGTCCATATCGGCTTTGGCGGAATTTTTCGCCAAAGCAAAGCCGTTGTTTTTGACCTTGAACGACAAAACAGGCGCGTTTTCGCCCAGCCCCGCGCGCAAACGGAAAACATAGCGGTTCGGATAAGCTTTAATCCCCGCTTTCAATCGGCTGTCGGTTTTCGCCAGCACCTGCAAAGCACGAAACAAAACCCGCATCACAATCCAGCACGTCACAGATTTGAATTTTTTCATCGCTTCATTCCTTTCTATGACGGGCTTTATAGCAGATGCTTTTTCAAAAATCAATCGTTTGATTTAATTTTTTCGTTTCCTCAGCAGTTTCCACACGAAAAAACGGTGCCACGGCTTCAGCCCCGCATAGGACACAATGCCTTCGTCGTACAATTTGCCGATTTCGCGGCGGGCGTAATCGACAGCTTCGGCCCTTTTGTCCGCAGGCGTTTTTTTCAAACGCTTCACAATCATTTTTACTCGTTTGTTTAAAACCAATTTTTGAACACGCTTCCAGTCGGCGGAACGGTTGGCTTTGGTGTAAGCGGCGACGGCGCGAATGACCTCGATGTAACTGCGCGTTTTTTCGTCCGACCAGTCCGACCGCATCGTCGACGCGGGATTGATGTAGTAATAATAAAGCGGAGCGGAAATCTGCACATACCGCCCGATTTCCGAAAACAGCGCGAAAGCCCACGGCACGTCTTCAAAAAAGATGCCTTCCATAAAGCGAATGTTTTTCAGACATTCCCGTTTGAACAAACGGGTGCAGGCGGATACGGCCACCGCCCTTTTAGTTAAAAACGCGGCAAACGGGTCATTGTACACCGTTGTTTTAAACGGCTTGACCGCCTTGAAAACTCCGCTGTAAGGCGTGTATTCCTTTTTAAAAGCGCAGCCGACGGCATCGGCGCTTTCCCGTTCCATGACGGACAGCAGGATTTCCAGCATGCGCGGGTGAATGAAATCGTCAGCATCGACGTAAGTAATCAAATCACCTTGAGCCTGTTCCAATCCTTTGTTGCGCGCCCCCGCCTGCTTGCCCGCGTGATCGGAAAAGATAAGCTTGAAACGCGCGTCCCGCGCTGCGAATTCCGAAACGATTTGCGCGGTTTTATCGGTCGAACCGTTGTCGACGCACAAACATTCAAAGTCCGGAAACGTTTGCGCCCGAACGCTTTTCAAGCAGCTTTCGATATGCTTTTCGCCGTTGAACACGGGAATGACGACTGAAATCCTCATTGTCCGAAAACCTTTTCAAATCCTGTAAACAGCGTGCGTTCGGCGGGATTGACAAACAAACAGTCGTACAGCAAATCGTGCAGGTTCATATACGACATCGCTTTTTTGCGGTTTTCGTGCAAAGCGTCCAGCCGCGACAAATAATCCCGTTCGCCGCATCGTTTCAAAACGGTTTCAATGTGTTCGGCGTCGTCGGGTGAAATTTGAATAATGCCGTCGGTATTGAAAGCCTGCCCGATTTTGCGCGCGCCGATGTAAATCGGAACCGTCATCGTCATAAAAGCGGAAATCAGCCTTTCCGTATAAAAATAATCCGATATCTGGTTTTCAACGGCAACGGTGTAACGGTAAGGAATCAGCACTTCCGCCATGGAAACGGGCTTTCCGCCGTCAAAAGTGCCGAACGTGTCCGCCAATCCTTCGCGCTTGCACTTCTGCGCCAAAGCGATACGCAAACAATGCAGCGGGCACATTTTTTTGCGCGACGATAAAATCGACACGTTTTTTGATTTCCGCTGCCAAATATCCGCGTCGCTTTCCGACACCCAGCTGAAAGCGCATCCGGGGAAAAAGAAGGCGTTGTCCAGCCTGTCAAGAAGCCGTTCGTCATAAGTCAGCACACAGTCGAATTTTTCAGCCAAAGCTTTGTCTTTTTCAAACCGTTCGTAATCCTGCGGCTGTTTGATGCGCGGTTCCAACAGCCACGCGTATTGCCGTTTTGGCGTTCCCATTGTTTCGCACGCGGATTTTCCCGTATAAAAATGCGTATCAAGCCCGTAATTGAACCTGTCCCTCAAAAAACGGGTCGGGAAAGTGCCGTACGGCGCCGTTGAAAAGTGCCTGTCGCGCAGGAAAAACATCTCCATTTTCCGTCCTGCGGCATTGTAAACATCGGGATATTCCGCCTTTAAAGGAATCCGTTCATTGTAGTACGGCGGATAAATTTTCAGCTTTTTTTTGCCGCGCAAACGGTCTATGGCGTTTTGAAAACAGGATATTTTCATTGCGTTGCCTTTTCAGAATATTTGACGGTGGATTTAATGCTTAAAATCAAAATCTTTTCAAACAGATAGATTCTTGTTTTGCCTCCACGGGAAACACTTTTCACGAACGGGACAAAGCCGAACAGGCGCACACGTTTCACCCGCTCCGCACATAACAGAAACTCGCTGTACAAAACTGGATTTTCGATTTTTAAAAGCGATTGCACCGCATATGTCGCCCACTCCATTTTATCCGCCTGCGTTTTGGACGTGTTGCTCGCATGAACGCGGTATCGGAACAAAACCTCGGGCAAATTGTGAAACTTTGTTTTTGTCAGCAAACGGGCGAAAAGCGCATAATCTTCAGCAGGAGAGAATTCTTTTTCATATCGGATTTTGTTATCGGTCAATACCGATTTGCGAATCATGCATGCGGGATGAACGATTGCGCAGCTGCGCATAAACGCCAGCTTGATTTCCTTATCGTTTTCGGGATGCCGCAGACGCGCCGACCGCGGAAACTGCAGCACTTGGCACGACACGACGCCGACGTCGGGATGAGCGTCCAGATACGCGGCTTCGTATTCAAACCGCTTCGGCAAAGACACGTCGTCATGGTCCATCACAGCCAAATACTTGCCGCGCGCTTTGTCAATCAAACGATTGCGGGTTTCCGAAATTCCCAGATTAACGGTGTTTTTTTCATAAATCAGCCGCGCATCCGCATACGATAATACAACTTTTTCCACATTTTCATCAGTGGAGGCGTCATTGACGACCAGCAATTCAAAGTCTGCGAACGATTGATTTAAAATACTTTCGATACATTCGCGCAGATACGGTTCGGACGTGTTGTAAACGGGCAGCAGGACGGATATTTTCGGCATGATTTTTTCCTTAACGGTAATTTTCGTTTTCTTGTTCCGCTTTGCGGAAGTTTCGTTTTTTAAAGAATTGAACGGCGGCGCACAAAGGCTTGAGCAGCGGCGTCAAAAAATGTGGCGCATGCGAAGCGGCGCAAAACTTGACGGCGGCGCGCGTAACATCCAGCGACAGACAGACCAACATGCGGTGATGGCCTTCGTGCAAAATATCTTTGATGCCGAACGAACGGCACAAGCAGATTGCCAAAGGATACCTGTCGTCAAATCCGTTTTCGGCAACAGAGGCGCGCAATTCATTCAACCGCTGCCGTCTTTGCTCGGGCGTCCAACGGAATTTTTTCCAGCTGAACGCGTTTTCGGGTGTGCGAATGTTTCGTTCCAGCCGTTTTCGGCGGATTTCGCGCGGGTTGATGTGATACGTGTGTGTGCCGTAAGAAATGAAACGGCGCCGGAAAGCTTTGCAAAACGGCGACAAGACGTCAAACCAAGCCGTTCGGCGTCGAAAAGCGATTTGAACCGGAATGAACGGAGTTTTTCGGGCAACGGCCGTTTCGACGGCGGACCGCCCTTTCAGCAAAGCATCGCTTACCCCTTTGCGTTCGTCGCCCAGCAAAACAACGACGGAAGCATCAAATTTAACCGGCATTGTTTCCGCGTCGGGCAAACCCGCCAAATCGCGCGGATCCAAGTCGTACGTTTCGGACGACGGAAAAACATCGTTCATTCTTCATCCTCCGGATTTTTCGAGGCATGAAGAACCAAATAAACAGGCAAGCCCGCAACAAACACAACAAAGCAGGCACAGGCGCACAGCAAATAAAAAGGAAAAGCAAAAAACGCTTTGACTGTTTTCAATTTCTCAAGCCGCCAAACAGGCGGTCGGGGCGTTGAGAAATCATAAAACAGAGAATGATCGCCTTGACCTTTAACTTTTCACCCGTCGGGCAAAAAGTCTGAACATACGTCAAAACCACCCCGACCGTAACATAAAAGTCGGGGATATATTTCCGTTACACCATAGGCATAACGGACTGTCGGCGTCATATCAAACGCCGTCTGTTTTATCAAGAGCTTCTCACGGCTCCGCACCCTGTTTTCGGGCACTGGATACGCAAAACCGCGCATCTGGAAAAAATGATAGCGGATTATCAGATATTTGTAAAGCCCCCGCTGCGATTCCGGATTTGCAAAACAACGGCGGAAAAGGTATGCTTTCCGGTCAACAGGAGTTTGCCATGATTTCAGTCGAATTGCCCTATCGTCCGCCTTATCAATGGGAAAGCGTGTTGCGTTTTTTGGCGTCGCGCGCCCTGCCGAACATCGAAAACGTCGAAAACGGCGTTTATTCCAGATGCGTCTTTTTGAACGGCGCGCATGGGAAAATTCGGGTTGAAAACACCCCCAAACACAACGCTTTGACGGTTGCGGCGGCGTCATCCCTCGCCCCCGTTTTTCCCGATATTTTAAAACGCCTGCGTTTGATGTTCGATGTTGACTGCAATCCCGACGCCGTTTTTGAAAAACTGAAGTTTTTAAATGAATTCCGACCCGATTTGTGCGTCGCCGGCACACGCTCCGTCGGCTGTTTCGACGCTTTTGAAACCGCCGTCAGAACCGTTTTGGGACAGCAAATAACCGTCAAAGCCGCCCAAACGCTGACAGCGCGCTTTATCAACGCGCTGGGGGAAACGGAACAAACGGAAACGGCGTTTCCCCGCCCCGAAAAAATCGCCGCTTTGCCGGAACAAAATCTGACAGATTTGGGAATCATGCCGGCCCGCGCCAGAGCGGTTTCGGCGATTGCAAAAGGGCTGACGGATCATACGCTCGACCTGTCGCCGGACGCCAGCCCCGAAACGGAGCTGCCGAAACTGCTTGCCCTGCCGGGGGTCGGACCGTGGACGGCGAATTATTTAGCCATTCGCGTTATGCGCGCGCCCGACGCTTTTCTGTATTCGGATTACGGCGTCAAAAAAGCCTTGTCGCCTTTGCCGCCCAAGGACATCAAAGCACTTGCGGAGTGCTGCCGCCCGTTCGGCAGTTACGCGACGTTCAATTTATGGAATTCGCTTACTCCCCGTAGCGGCGCATCAGCGTAACCATTTCTTCGACCTGCTCGGTGCGTTTTTGGGCGGAAATGCTTGTCATCCGCAACGCTTTATCCCTTAATAAATCCGTCAGCAATGAAATTTCCATTCCCTTGACGGCGGCGCGCACGGCTCGCAGCTGCATTAAAATTTCCGTATTGCCGCGGTTGTCCGCGACCATTTTCTTAATGCCTTCGATTTGTCCCGACACACGGTTCAACCGTTTGATTTTTTCATTTATTTTTGCTTCTTCGTCCGTCATGAATCCTCCCATTCATTTTTGTCAGTATAGTCCTTCCCCGCACGGGTATCAAGATTCTTGCGCCTGTAACACAAAAAAGGGGCGAAACCGCCCCTTTTCCGTAAAAATCCCAATCGGTTAACGATAAATCCAAGTAACGGAAGCCTGGTTATCAACACCGTTGGCGCACGCGCCGACCGCGCTGGTCAGGATAACGGGAATGGCCGTGGCTTCGGTTTTGGAGGACGTCAAGAACGTGCCCTTGCCGCTTTTGCCTTCGGCCGCCGTCCAAGACGTCGTCGAATCGGCGGGCGCGTTCTGCGCCGTGGATTGAGCGATGATGCCGATTAAACCCGACGAAGAATCGCCCCAGTCGGCCATTACCAAACGCGTGCAGGCATCCTGCGACAAACCGTTGTAGGTAATCGAGAAATATTTTTGGTTATTCGGGGTGCCGAACAAAATGCTTCCGCCGTAAGCGTTGGACGCATTGGTTCCGTCCCACGTTTCATCCGTCAGAATGCCCATTGTGTAAGCGTTCGCGCCCGTCAAACCTTTATAGGTGCGCTGCCCCGTAAACAGCGTGCGGATATTCGTCACCATGGTTTGAACCTGGTCGGTCGTTTTGGACACTTTGAATTTGGACATTGCCTGCGAATACCCTGCGATACCGCCGACGGACAAAACACCGATAATTGCCAGAACGCCCAACATTTCAATCATTGAACGGCCGGATTCGTGTGTTCCCTGTTTCATTGTCATGATAGCCTCCTATGAAAAAACTATGTTCTATACCTTATAGTTTTTCAAAAAAGGCCGCGGACAACAAGACTGGAAAACCGCATAAACCCTAGGCTTTATCGGATATATCCTATGCCGAAAGTCATATTTTTCAATGCGGATAGGCGGCGCGTTTCAACCTGTCGTTAATCGCCAGTCCCAGCCCCCTCGTCGGTATCGGCATCACGGCGATGCCCGTATACTTTTTATCGTCCAGCAACCGCATATAGGCAAACAAATGCGCCGCCGCTTCCCTCAAATCCCCCGACGGGCTAAGGTTCAGCGTCGCGTTTTCCGCCGCGCCGAAAGCCAAAAACGCCTCGCCCGCTTCGGGCCTTTCAGCGTTCAATCGAACGGGCAGACGCGGCGCGTAATGCGACAGCATTTGCCCCGGCGACCGCGGCGCGTTCGGATCGGCTTCGGGACGGCGCAAGGGCTTTTTCAAAACGCCCTCTATATCCTCGACGGCAACTCCGCCAGCGCGCAGCAAGGCGGGAGAATCCGTCGTTACGTCGACAATCGTCGATTCCACCCCGACGGCGCACGCCCCGCCGTCCAAAATCAATGGGATTTTGTCGCCCAAGCCCTGCGCGACGTGTTCCGCCGTCGTCGGGCTGACCGTCCCCGAAATGTTCGCGCTGGGGGCGGCGACGGGACGGCCGAACGCTTTGAGCATCTTTTGCGCGCCCGCATGAACGGGAAAGCGCACGCCGACCGTGTCCAGCCCCGCGCAAACCAAGTGCGAAATCGGACAGTTTTCCGACCGCTTCATCACCATGGTCAGCGGTCCCGGCAAAAAGTTTTCCGCCAGTTTTTTTGCAACGGGCGTCATCACGGCGAATCTTTCAATCCACGCCAAATCGGCGATATGCGCAATCAAAGGGTTGAACTGCGGGCGGCCTTTGGTTTCAAAAATCGATGCGACAGCCAAATCGTTCGCCGCGTCCGCGCCCAATCCGTACACCGTTTCGGTCGGGAAAGCGACCAATTCGCCCCTGTCCAGCAATTCCGCCGCCAAAGCCGCGCTTGCATCATCCACTTGTTTAATCAAAGCTTTCATTTCAATACCATTTCAAGCGTTTAAATATCAGCGCCAGAATAAAGCCGACCGTAATCAGCGACACGACCGCGAACGTAAAGCCCGCCATATTCTGCCCCGGAATCCCGCCGACGTTCATGCCGAACAGCCCCGTTACAAAGTTCAGCGGAATGAAAATCGCCGCCAAAACGGACAGCGTGTTCATATTTTGCTGCGTCTGTTCGCGGACTTTGTTCGCCAGTTCGTCAATGTTAATCATCGCGCGTTCGCGCAAACTGTCGATGTCTTCGATAATTCTCAGCATGCGGTTGGCGTTTTCGTGCAAAAAGAATCGGTCCTTGCCGCTCATCCACGACAGCATTTGGCGGGACACACCCTCCATAGCGTCGCGCTGGGGCGCCAGATAACGCCGCATCTCGGTCAGATTGCGTCGGATTTCGGACAGGCGGGGCATCAGTTCTTCGTCCTCGATTTCATCCAGAATTTCATCCTCGGCGCGGTCAATGTAGTTTTCGATATCGGACACGGCCTCGACAATCTTGTCCAGCGTCAGGGAACAAATCTCGTCCAGCATTTCGCCCGCGTCGCGCGGCCCCGCCCCGATGGCCAAATGCTGTTTGATTTCCCACATAAAGCCCATCGGGTCTTCGCGCAGGGTAATCAGACGTTTCTTTTCCTCCCACATGCGCAGGGAAATCATATCGTCGGGCTCTTCGCCGACGTTCAGGTTGATGGCGCGCAAAAACAGCATCAGATTGTCGCCGAACGACATGCAGCGGGGGCGGTCTTCCTCGTCGTCAAGCAGGGAATCCAGCACCAAAGACTGAATACCGCTTTTTTCCAGCATGTAGTCTTTTGTTTCCTGCGCCGACGAATCGAAATGCAGCCATAAAAAGCCGTCTTCCTCTTTCCATTGTTCGACTTCGTCCATGGTCAAGGGGGTTGCGCCGCCCTGCCCGTCCAGCAGCAAAGCGAAAACCAGTCCTTTTTTGGGCGCGTCGGGCATTCTGATTTGCAGTTCCGTCGTCATTTTCCTCCTCCGAAGATAAAAACGTTGTATCAAAAAAAGACAGGCTTTGCACGTCTTTTACGCCAAAACCGTTCTAATTTGCAAAACAAAACTTTGTTGTGCTTGCTTTCATCGGGCGCGGGCGTGTATGCTAGAGGGAAGATTCTTTGATAACAACAGGTTGAAAAAATGGATATTCTTTTTAAAAAGACCGAAATTTCCAGCGACGGCATTCTGATTGTCGGCGTTTACGAAAACATCACGCTGTCCAAGACAGCCAAGAAAATCGACGCCGTCATGAACGGCGGCGTCACCCGTTCGCTGAAACGCAACGGCTTTTACGGCAAATTCGGCGAAACGTACTGCTTCACCGCGCTGAACAACCTGCCCGTCAAACGGCTGCTGTGCGTCGGCTTGGGCAAAAAGGAACAGCTGAGCGATTTGGCGGCGAAAAAAATCGGCGCTTACGCCGCGAACGCCGTTTTGACCGAAGGCGAATCCGCCGTCGCGTTCGCCGTTGACGATTTGCCCCCCGCGCCCGTCGGATTCGGTGCGAAAATCGCCTCCTACCGCTTTACAAAGTACAAAACGGAAATCAAAAAGCCTGTTACGGTCAAAGAGTTTTTCATTCTGACCGAACAGGCGCAAACGGCGCAAAATCAGTATGACGCTTATTTCGCTTTGGCAAAGGGCATCCACACGGCGCGCGATCTGGTCAACGAACCCGCCAACGTCATGACGCCCGAAGCGTTTGCCAAACGCGCGGATGAACTGCAAAAATACGGGCTTCAAACCGAAATTTACAATGAAAAGCAGCTGCGCGACAAAGGATTCAATATGATGCTGGGCGTGGCGCAGGGGTCAATCAACCCGCCGCGCATGGTGGTCGTTCAATGGCGCGGCAAACCCGAAGACAAGACCACCCACGCCGTTTTGGTCGGCAAAGGCGTTTGCTTCGATTCGGGCGGTTTGAGCCTGAAGCCCGCCAAAGGCATGGAAGATATGAAAGAAGACCTTGCCGGCGCGGCGACCGTTTTGGGAACCCTGCAGGCGCTTGCCATGCGCAAGGCGAAAGTCAACGTTGCCGGCGTAATGGCGATGGTTGAAAACATCCCGTCCGCAAAAGCGCAAAAACCCGGCGACATTGTCAAATCGCTGAAAGGCATCACCGTCGAAGTCGTCAACACCGATGCCGAAGGACGCTTGGTTCTGGGCGACGCGCTGTGGTACGCGCAGGAACGATTCAAAGCCCCCGTTTTGATTGACTTGGCGACCTTGACGGGCGCGATTGTCGTGGCTTTGGGAACAGAGTTCGCGGGGCTGTTTGCAAACGATGAAACGCTTGAAAAAAGCTTGGTCGCCGCCGCGAACGAAAGCGGTGAAAAACTGTGGCCCATGCCTGTTGACGACAGCTATGACGAACAAATCGTTTCCGACATTGCCGACATCCGCAACACGTCGACGGTCGGACGCGAAGGCGGCGCATGCACGGCGGCGGCGTTCTTGAAACGCTTTGTTTTGCCCGATGTCAAATGGGCGCATTTGGACATTGCTGGCGTCGCCCTGCAGCAAAAGGCGACCTTGATGTGTCCGAAAGGCGGATCGGGTTTCGGCGTTCAGCTGCTTGACCGCTACATCCGCGACAATCTGGAAAAATAAGGAGGCTTTCATGTCTAAAAAGGAAAAGAAGAAAGAAGAAAAAAAGCAGTCCAAATCGGAAAAAAGCGCCGAAAAGCGCGTTATGGTCATGGACACGCTGGATGAACTGGGCGATTTCTGTTTGGACAACATCATGGCGCTGAAGCCTTTGGCGGAATCCGACGACGAAACGGCAGCCGCTCTGGCGGAAGACAGAATCCTCAAATTCGCCGCGCTTATCGAAGTATTGAACACGGTTGCCGATTTGGCGGAAGGAACGAACGGCGAAGGCGACGGCTGATATACTCGTGAATTTTCCGTGAACAATATATTTCCGTCTTTTCCGTCTTGAAAAAACGTGCTAAATTATAAGCCAGAGCAAACTTTATGAAAGGTCGACAGAAATGAAAAAGATCTTTTTCCTCCCTTTGATTGGCGCAGTACTGCTGTGTAGCACGTCTGCGAACGCTTCGGTTTTGAATGATTCCGAATCGTTTCAGGTCGCCCGCGCCATGAAATTGATTGACGCCTATGACGACGGCGGCCCCGACGCTGGGTCAATCGTCCCGTACAAGGCCAGAAAGCGCGCGGTTGACGATTCCGGCAATGAAATTCCGGGAAAATGCGATACTTCCGCGGATTGCGATCCCAACGAATACTGCACCACAGCGAAAATCTGCAAAAACCTGTGCGAAAAAAGCATGACCTATCCGAAACGCGAAAACTGCGCCACAATGAAAACAACACCGGTTTGCGCTATCGAAGGCGACACCCGCACGTCGTACTGCGCCTGCACGGCGACTTCATGCGGTTCCGCTTGGAAATGCTTGAAAAAAGGCGACAAATATCAATGTGAAATGTGTCCCGCGGGTGAAAAATGCGATTGCCCCGACGGCAAAATTTCCAACGGCAAGGGTCAATGCGTCGCATGCAACTCCGACAATGATTGCGCTTACAACCAGTATTGCACGAACGCCGGCAAAACGACCGCTTCCTGTTCGGTGCTGAATTGCTCCGGCTCGCAATACATTGCCAACCATAAATGCAACGATTGCGACAGTGCCATGAAGGGCTGCACCTCCTGCTCGTCCGCGAACAGCTGCGACACCTGCAATATTGCGTACAATCTGCGCAAAGACAAATCGGGCTGCGAACTGAAAGAATGTGCGAAAGGCGAAACGCTGAACTACACCACGGGTGCTTGCGAAAAATGCCCCGAAGGCGCGACAGCCTGCACCTCTTCGCCCGACGATCCCGATCCCGTTTCGACAGATTGCGAAGAAGGATATACGCTGGTCAACGGCAAATGCGTTAAAAACGATTTTGACGCCGAATGTCGCCGCATCTGCGGAAACAACGAGTTCTATTACGACCGTCCGGGCGCAAAACTGGATGGCAAGGAACGCGTCTGCACCAGATATCCCGCTTCCTGCGGCTACAGCTGCACCACGGGGTGGGACATCAGATATTTGGTTGACGGCACCGTCTACACCTGCCAAACCGCCATTCAGACGGAACAGGCGGAAGACAAAGACGCCGATTGCCGCCGCATTTGCGGAAACGACGGATTCTACTACGACCGTCCGGGCGCAAAACTGAAAGGCAAGGAACGCGTCTGCACCAGATACCCGCTGTCCTGCGGTTATGACTGCACGACGGGTTGGAACATTGACTACTTGGTCAACGGCACGGTTTACACCTGCCAGACCGCTATTCAGAAATCCACCGGCTGCACGGGTTCGCCCAGCAAAGGCGACGGCGGCGAATGTGAAAAGGCGTGCGGCAAGGGGTTCGGCGAGTTGCGTTCCGGCGACAAACTGGGCGGTAAAGAACGCGTCTGCACCAAGTACCCCAAAGCCGGCGGTTACGGTTGCACCAAAGGTTGGGACATCAAATACTTGGTTGACGGGCTGCATACTTGCCAGACGGCAATCATGACCGACACACCGGTTCGTAAATAATCTGTCCTTGCGACACAAAACACCCCGCTTCATCGGCGGGGTGTTTTTTTTGGGGCAAGTTTTTTTTATTTTCTTAATACAGTCAGAATGATTTTGGCTTTACCGTAAACGCGTTCGTCCAGTGTTTCAAAATCATCGGGCAAAACGTTGTTTTCGGATTTTTCCACTTCCACCACGCACAAAGTGTCCGGCGTCAGCCAGCCTTTTTGTTCCAATTCAGTCAAAGCGGGAATGGTCAGCCCCTTTTTGTAAGGAGGATCCATCAAAACCAAATCAACGCTTTGACGGGCTTTTGGCAGGTTCAGCATATCGCCGTACAAAGACAGTGAAACGCTCTTCAACCCTTGCGTATTTTTATACCAGCATTGTTGCGCCGCCTTGTCCCGTTCTGCGGCAAACAAAGTGCGCGCCCCGCGCGAAACGGCTTCGATTCCAAGCGCGCCCGTTCCCGCGAAAGCGTCGAAAACAGACAAATCGCCCCAACGCCGTCCGGATTTGATTAAGCGGCTGTCGATAATGTTAAAAACGGATTCCCGCGCCCTGTCCGATGTGGGACGGGTCGTATCCCCTTCCGGGGCAACCAGCAGTTTTCCGCGATAGTTTCCGCCGACAATTCTCATTTTCAAAACTCCCGTAAATTTCTATTGACAAAAATGACAAAAAAAAGTAATTTTGTCAACGAAGCTTATTTCCAAAGGGGATTTCCTATGGTTAAATCATTGAAAGAATTTTGCGAAAACGGTTCGTGCGAATTGATGCCCAGCGGCGCGCAGGCTGAAATCAGCGACAACAAACGCCGCGCTATCGGATTCGGGCGCGAAAACGAAACGATTGAACGTTCCGCCGAATCGATTTTGCTGGAAACTTTGGGCAAACGCCGCGCTATCGGATTCGGGCGCGAAAACGAAACGATTGACAACGGTCCGTCGGGCAAGGAAACCGCTGTCGGTTTCGGCCGTGAAAACGAACCCGCCGCTCAGCCGTCCAAACCGAAAACCAAAATCGGCTTTCAACAGATTGCCCAATCCCGTGATTTGGGACGGTAAAATTTCTTTTCTCCTGAAACTTAAAGGGGGCTTTGAAAAAAGCCCCCTCTTTTTATGCCTGTTTGGCGTTGTGCGTATGTTTTTCGACACGGTATCCCGTTAACGCGCCGACTTGGTCCTGCAGGATTTTTCCGCGGATTTCCTCAACCGCGCCAACAGCCAGACTTCCCAACTGGAACGGTCCGTACGCCGTGCGGATTAAACGCGTCACTTGCAGCCCGAAAGATTCCATCAAACGGCGGATTTCGCGGTTTTTGCCTTCTTTCAACGCGACGGTCAGCCACATGTTTGATCCCTGCTGTTTGTCAACGGCGACTTCGACAGGGGCATATTTAACACCTTCGACAACAACGCCTTTTGCCAGTTTTTCAATCATGTCGGGCGTCATTTCTCCGTGAATCCGCACGCGGTAGCGGCGCAGCCAGCCCGTTGACGGCAGTTCCAAAGCGCGGGCGAAAGCGCCGTCGTTCGTCAACAGCAGCAGTCCTTCCGAATTCAAGTCCAGCCGCCCCACCGAAACAACGCGCGGCATGTCGTCGGGCAAATTGTCGAAAACCGTTTGCCGCCCTTTTTCATCGCGGTAAGTCGTAACCAGCCCGACGGGTTTGTGGTATCTCCACACACGCGTTTTTTCCGCCGCGGGCAAAGGCTTTCCGTCCACGGTGATTTTATCCGCCTCTCCGACCGTTACGGCGGGTGAAGTCAACACTTTTCCGTTGACGGCAATGCGCCCCTGTTCGATATAGCGTTCGGCATCGCGGCGCGAACAAATCCCCGCGCGAGCCACGACTTTTGCAATTCTTTCCTTTTTTTCGTCAGTCATCTACAGTTCCTTTTCCACCGTTACCGCTGTCGGCAAAGATGCCGTCACGGGATAATCGTCCGATTCAAACCATGTTGCCGCAAGGGCGTTGTAAGCAACATCCGTTTTCGCTTCGCCGTCCGCCTCCAACGCCGTCATGCCGGACGCGTCATAGCCGGTTTTTTGAACGGGCATAAAATCCGCCGATACGGCATCCGATTTTCCGGATAGCGCGGACAGCGCTTTCAGCCTCAGTTCGTTCATAACGGCGTCATCGTCCAGATTAACCCCTTCCCCCGGCAAGATATTTGCCAAACGAACGGATTCCATGATTTTCGGCATGGGCGGAGGCGTTCCCGCTTCGACCGCATTTGCCTCCAGCCGCAAAATCGGTGCGGCGACAACAACAGCGGATTTCGCGTTTTTGCGTTCTTTGGGCAAATCGTCCAGCCAGACTTTCAGCGACTTCGGCAGCACGGCAAAGCGGTCGATTTTGTCTTGAAAAATATCGGCGATGCGGCGGCGCACCTGACGCACAGTCAGCATGCGTCCTTTTTCATTATAAAAAATCGGCGGATTTGCAAGAGCGGCGTCCGGAAACAAATCGGCGGCGAACTTGTGCGGCGTGAATTTGTCCGCGCGCAAAAGCATAACCGCTCCGCTGGGCCCCATAAAGTGCGCCAAATACAAATCGGCGGAAGACACCCGCGCGCCGACTTGATCTTCCAGAATTTTTTTGTTGCTTTTGGCAAATTCGGCGGCCAGCAGAGCGGAAATACGCGGACTGCGGCGCAAAGCCAGAATTTCATCTTTGTCCGCATTGCTTTTGACGCGGTAGCGCCCCCGCCCGTCGCGGTAAATTTTGGCGGCAAGCTTGGCGTACCCGTATTTTGCACCGTGCAGCTTCATTTGCTGCAGCCATGTTTCCGTCGTAAACTGATACAATCCCTCGGCACTGGAACGGGCGGCCGAAGCGTTTGTTTCAAAGCGGCTTTCGTGCCCCGCTTTGGCCAGCAAGTAATCAAAACTGACCCCGCTGGAATCGCTTGCTTCGCGGATATAGCGCACGATTTCGCGGTCGACCTTGAAACCGCCGAGCTTGTAAACCGTATCATTGTTCATCATATCCATTGCCATAGCGCGGCAGTATACCAGTTTGTTTCCGTCGGGTGAAGAGTTTTTCTTGACTTCCGTTCAGCCGCGGGTCACTTTAAAGCTATGGAAAGCTTTTTAAATCACATCGTCGAAACGGCTTTGGTTCAAGCCGAACAAGCTGGCGGAGCGGGTGAAATCCCCGTCTGCGCCGTTGTGTTCGATTCGCAAGCCAAACAAACCGTTTCAACGGCCGTCAACCGCACGGAAAGGGATAACGATCCGACCGCGCACGCCGAAATTCTGGCGCTGCGCGAAGCTTGCCGCGTCAAAGGCGAACCCCGCTTGCCCGATTTGGATATGTATGTTACATTGGAACCCTGTCCGATGTGCGCGGCGGCGATTTCCTTTGCACGAATCAGACGGCTTTATTTCGGGGCATACGACGCCAAAGGCGGCGGCGTTGAACACGGATGCCGCCTGTACACTCAGCCGACCTGCACGCACAAACCCGAAGTATACGGCGGCTTTGGCGAACGGAAATCGGCCGAAATGTTAAAAAATTTCTTTGCGGGACTCAGAAACAAATGACCAACCGTCCGCTTTTTGCCGATACGCTTGATTTGGCGGAACAACCTGCCGTTCCCAAGCCGCAAACACCCGAACCGCTCAGCGTTTCCGCCCTGTCCCAAGCTTTGAAAGGCTTGGTCGAAACGAACTTTTCCTTTGTTCGGGTCAAAGGCGAAATTTCGGGACTGAAAAAAGCGTCGTCGGGGCATTTGTACTTTTCGCTCAAAGACGACGAAGCCGTTTTAAACGGAATTTGCTGGCGCGGCGGGGCGACAAAATTGTCCGTTGCGCCGCAGGACGGACTGGAAGTCGTCTGTACGGGAAAAATCACGACCTACCCCGGCCGGTCGAACTATCAAATGATTGTCGACAGCATGGAGGCGGCGGGCGAAGGCGCGCTGTTAAAACTGCTGGAGGAACGGCGAAAAAAACTGTCCGCCGAAGGATTATTCGCCCCCGAACGCAAAAAGAAAATCCCTTTTCTGCCCGAAGTCATCGGCGTTGTCACATCGCCGTCGGGCGCGGTGATTCGCGACATCATGCACCGCTTGAACGACCGTTTTCCGCGCAAAGTGCTGCTTTGGCCGGCTTTGATGCAGGGCGAAGGCGCGGCTCAGCAAGTCGCGGCGGGCATTCAAGGCTTTAATGCGATTCCGAAACAGGGGCTGGACACGCCAAGCGGCCATATCCCCCGTCCCGACGTGCTGATTGTCGCGCGCGGCGGCGGTTCTTTGGAAGATTTATGGGCATTTAACGAAGAAATCGTTGTCCGCGCGGCGGCGGCATCCGACATTCCGCTGATTTCGGCCGTCGGCCATGAAACGGACACCACCTTGATTGACTATGCGGCGGATTTGCGCGCCCCCACTCCTACGGGCGCGGCGGAAAAAGCCGTTCCCGTCCGTTCCGAACTGCAAACTCTGTTAAAGGAAGCCGAAGCCCGCTTGATGAAAGCGGCCTGCCGCCTGCTGGACGAACGCCGCACCGTTCTGACGGGGCTGAGCCGCGGTTTGCCTTCGCCCGACAGGACGATTGCGGAATACGCCCAGCGTTTGGACGACAAGGCGGAACGGCTGAGCAACGCTTTAACCGTTCTGGCGGACAGAAAAAAAGCGGACCTTGACCGCCTGCGTTTGACCGCGCCCGACCTGCTGCTGACCAATGCCGAAAAGGCCTTGCTGCAAACCGCTTATCCGTTGGAAAATCTGGTCAAATCCGTGCTGAACGACAGCGCGGCGCGATTAACGACGAACGGACGGCTGTTGGAAAGCTTTTCATACGAACGCGTGCTTGACAGAGGCTTCGCTTTGGTGTTGGATGCGTCGGGAAAGCCTGTCGTTCACGCCGCGGCCGCCCGTCAAAAACCGGAAATGACGTTGAAATTCGCAGACGGAACGGTTGCCGTCACCCCTCATAAACCCAAAAAGAAAAAAGAAGATTCCCCGCAACAAGGAACTTTGCTGTTATGATTCGTTTAATTTTCGTCCTTTGTCTGGCAAGTTTTTCCGCACGCGCGGAAAGCCCGATTTTATACCTGCACGGCCAGCCGCGGCAGGGGGAAATGCTCTTCGCTTTCGCCACGCCCAAAGCGGACGTATCCGTCAACGGCGTTAAAATCACCCCGCGCAAAGACGGCTGGTTTGTTGTCGGCATCGGCCGCAACGACACGGGCGATTTGAAATTTACAATAAAACGGCACGGACGAAGCGTCGAAAAAACGTTCAAAATCCAGCCCCGCGCATGGAAAATCCAGCGCATTGACGGCCTGCCCGAAAACAAAGTCAATCCGTCGCCCGAAGAATCGGCGCGCATTGAAAAGGAATTTGCCGCCACCGCCAAAGCCCGCGACAAAAAAGTCAAAATGCCGTTGTCCTTGTGCTTTCAAATGCCCGCCGAAGGACGGATTTCCAGCGTTTACGGTTCGCAAAGAATCCTTAACGGCGAAGAAAAAACACCGCACAACGCTTTGGATATCGCCGCCGCGACGGGAACGCCCGTTTTCGCCCCCGCCGATGCGAAAGTGACATTGGCTTACGATGAAATGTTTCTGACGGGAAAAACCGTTCTGCTGGCGCACGGGCAGGATGTGACCACCAGCTACAGCCATTTGAG
Organism: Alphaproteobacteria bacterium UBA6411; assembly: GCA_002438565.1. Taxonomy (GTDB): domain Bacteria; phylum Pseudomonadota; class Alphaproteobacteria; order CAAGCB01; family CAG-977; genus UBA2903. The sequence continues at coordinate 93,882 of DJPN01000010.1, forward strand.
CAAATTGGATGTCAAAACAGGCGACAAAGTCGAAAAAGGACAAAAAATCGGCGAAATCGGCAGCACAGGGCGCGCGACGGGGCCTCATTTGCATTGGGTCGCAATGTGGCGCGACAAACGTGTCGATCCCGCCGTTTTTATCGAAAATTCAAAAGCTTTCTGCGAATAAGGAGTATCCGGAATGAACAAATTTCTGCTTTTAATTCTGTTATCCGCGGCCTTTCCCGCCCGCGCGCAACTGTTTTACGATATCGATTCAAGCTTTGATTCGGCCTCCTCGTCCGACCAGCCGGCCGCATCCGAGCTGTCTTCCGCTTCGTTTACGGAAGAATCCGCGCAAAAACAGGACGCGGAATTGCCTTTTGAAAAAATTGTCGCCAAAGAAATTCAAGAACGCATCCGCCCAGACGCTTCCTATATCGTCGGCGAACCCGACGAAGTGCTGTGTTTCGGCATTGCCCGCAAAAGTCCCAAAAAACGCAGTGCGACCATCAACGGATACGCCCATTTGGGCAACTGCGGTTCGCTGAACGACACGGGATTGAAAGAAGTTCAAAAACAGCTGCTGAGCGCGCAAAGTTATCAAATGAGCGTTACGAAAATCTCGTCCTGCATTGTAACGCCGCGTTTGGCGCTGCGGTTCAGAAAGGGGTACGATTTCGTGGATTTGATTTTGTCGGGCGGAAACTGCCCCGGCGTTACATTCATATACGGCGGCGATGCGCGCGAATTTTACGCAAAACCCATCCAAGACTGGCTGAACAACTTTATATCCGCCGTTTCAAACGACCTTGAACCGCTGGACAACGACAAATCCAAAGATCAGGAAAACCTGTTCAAAGCCCGCACGGTTACAGAGGAAGCCGCTCCCGAACCGCAACAGCCCGCCGCCCCCAAAGTATGGGGACGCCGTTTCGCCCCGCAACCGGAAGCTGCCCCCGACCACGCCGAAACGGACGCGAATGTTCCGCCTCCTCCATCAAAATAAAACCAAAAAAGGGGATGAAAAACATCCCCTTTTTTCATCGCTTCGGCCTCAGCCGACGACTTTTTCCGCCGCCGCATGCAAAGCTGTCAGATTTTCCTTTGTCGGGCGCCAGTTAATCATAAACGCCGGTTCGGGCATTTCCCAATTCAACGCTTTGACCGTTTCTTCGATTTGACCCAAAGCGTCCTTTTTCCAACCGTAAGAACCGAACACAAACGCCGTTTTGTTCTTGGGCGCCAATCCTTTGATGTACGTCATAAACGCCCCCATCGGCGGCATAATGCCGTTGTTCAAAACAGGCGATCCGAAGCCGATGTATTTGGCTTCGACCATAGCGTTCACGGCATCGGAAATATTCGTCGTTTTCAAACAGCACAATGTTACGCGCAGTCCTTTTTCCTCCCAAGCGTCGGCAATTTCCTGCGCCATTTTTTCCGTAGATCCCCACATGGAATCGAACACGATAACGGCTTTGCCGGCATCCGCTTCATAAGCCGACCATTTTTTATACTTGGCGACGATTTCGGGAATGTGCTTGACCCAGCAAACGCCGTGGCTGGGACAAATCATGTCAATCTGCAGCCCCGCCGCCGCTTCCAGCGCCTTTTGCACTTGGGCGCCGTACGGCCACACAATGTTGCCGTAGTATTTTTTGGCTTGGTCGATGATGATGTCCAAATCATCCGAATCCGTCAGCGTGTCCGACGCGTAATGCTGGCCGAAAGCGTCGTTCGGAAACAGGATTTTTTCATCCGCCATGTAAGTCATCATCGAATCGGGCCAATGAACCATAGGCATTGTTACAAACGACAGCGTATGTTTGCCAATCGGCAGAGTATCGCCCGTTTTCACGTTTTTGATGTTCCACCCCGTTGTGTCATAGTGCGCTTTCAATCCGCGTTCGCCCGCCGCGGGACAATACAGCGTCGCGTTTTTGGCGATTTGCATAACATCGGGCAGCGTCCCCGAATGGTCCATTTCAACATGGTTGCAGATTACGACGTCGATTTTTTCAATATCGACCACGGACGCGATTCGCGACAGGAAAATGTCGCGGAACGGCGCTTTCACCCCGTCAATCAGCGTGATTTTTTCATCCATAATCAAATAAGCGTTGTATGTCGACCCTTTATCCGTCGAATACCCGTGAAATTCGCGCAACTCCCAATCTTTGACGCCGACCCAATAAATGCCTTCTTTGATTTTGACTGCCTGCATAGCGGTTTACCCTCCATAAATTTAAAATCATTCAAAAGTTTATAACACACTTTTATTCTTTTGAACAGATATAAAATCGTTTTCATCCTATTGTTCGTCGCCGACTTTCTTTTGCATATATTCGGGTTCGACGGACATGTCTTCGGGCGGGGGCAGCTTGTCTTCCTCGTTGCGCTGGTTGTAAACGGCGGGCGGCAAAGGCGGAGGCGGAGCAAGCTTTGTCAGCTTGACCATTTCCCTGTCTTTGAAATACAGCGGCGTTTTCAGCTTTATCGGGTGGTTATGGTGCTTTTGAATCAAGGCATACTGCCGCCCGAACGGCATGTTCATAATCGTCGTCGTTGCCAAAACGGGCATCGCCGTTTCGTTGTACATCACAAAATACGGCGTCATCGGTGTTGTGCCGGAACCCAGCCCCTCGTCGCGGGCGGTCGCATGGGTTACGACCGTTTTTGTTTCAATCAATCCGCCCATGCGTCCGGCGGTTTCACGGCTGTTGCAGCGCATAAAGATTTTGCATCCCGTATTGCCGATAATCGTTTCCAATTCTCCGCCGTACGCGCCGGACAGCTGCGACAAATCCTGACACGTCAGCAAAAACGCAAACTGTTTGCTCATCCCCGTGCCGATGGCGTCCGCGACGTGGAAAGTCGACATGGACTGGTATTCGTCCAAAATGTACAACAACGGGTAAGGCCCGCACGGTCCTTCGGACGGGCCGAAAATCGTCAAAGTCCCCGAATACATGTTGATAAACATCGTCGCGACTTTGTTGGTCATGCCGTCAATCGGACAGGACAGATAGAATGTAACAGGCTCCCATTTCCCTGTAACGGGGTTTTTGATGCCGCGCTGCTGAATACTGCCGAAATCGCTGGAAGCCATACGCATGCGGATGGCGGCGTTTTTGAACGGAGCCAGTCCCGACAACGCCATGGACAGCACGGACGACCGCTGAGATTTCGGCAATGCCAGAATTTGGCTGATTTCGACAATGGCGCGGCGGTTGTAGCCGAAGTATTCCGCTTCTTCGACAATATCGTTCAAAACAGTCGCCCAAATATCGGTTTTGAACGCTATCGGGTCGCCCGCATCGCGGCGCGCGCGCAATTCCGCCGAAATGTCCAGCTGGCGTTTGGTAATCATATCCATCATCAGCGGAAAGCTCGCCTGCCGGCCTATCCAAGCTTCGGGAATCGGGTCCCATTTGCCGATCGGCAAATAGTTTTTAAACGTCATCGTCCGTTTGCGGACATGGTTCAACGCCTGCTTGACGGCAATGCTTTTATCCATGGCGTCGTAATACGTTTCCAAAACGTCGTAGTCTTCTTCGTCCATGGCGTCTTCGTACAGCCGCTGCAGGAAATAGTCGTTTGCGCGCGCCTGTTCGCATTTGTCGCAAATATAGTTGATAAAGCCTTCCAAAGCGGCGCGCCCCGCCTTGACCCAGTACGGGTCCGTCCCCGTCGGTCCGTCCCCCAGCAGAAAATAAGCCAAACCGCCGATATACCCCTGCCGTCCGGGGGAAGGAGGCGGCAAATCCCTGTCGCTTAGCGGATTCCATGTCGGCCAAAAAACACCTTGGTCGGGCTTGTCAATGCCGAAAAAATTAACGTTGAAAACCGGCCCCAATTCCGCGCGATGCCCGCCCGTCAGTTGAAACAGCTCGCCTTTCATGTCGTTGATGAACATGCACTTGTCATCGTTTTCCAAAATGCTGGGAACAACGACCCCCGCCGTTTTTCCCGTTTCCGGCGCGCCGACGACCAGCACGGACATGTAATTGTTCAACCGCAGCAGCCGCCGTTCGTTCCACAGCCCCAAAACAAATGTAAAGCCGTTCCACAATCCCATTTTTTTGACGTCGTTTTCATCCGCCAAACGCCCCGACCCCATACCTTGGCTGGCAAAATAATACGGATTTGTGCGAACCGTGATGATAATTCCCGCTATAAACGTGAAAAACGGCAAAGCGGGCAACCAGACCGACCAGCTTTGAAAGGGAGCTTTCGCAAACGTAATCATCCAGCCGCAATACGATTTAACCAAATAAAACGGGTGTGATTTCAAATAAGCGTAAAAAGCTTTGACCTTTGCCCATGCGGCATCCGAAAAGCCGTACGACGCCAGATATCCCAGCGGATATGCGAACAAAGACAGCAGCAGCGACACGGCAAAGGAAATCAAGACGCCTTTCCATACATAATCGACGGCTTGGTAATGTTCGGCGTAGGATCCGTCTTTTCGGGTCGGGAAATTGGCGTATTTATCCATCGGCTCAGCTCCGTTGTTTTTGGCGCTGGCGTTTGACGCGCACGCGGCGGACGGGAATCAGTTTGCCGACAACCGTTTTAACCTGTTCGACAACGGCTTCGGACATTTCACGCACAGCGGATTTTTGCGCTTTTTTGGGCTTTTCATCCTCGTCAACGGGATACAGAATCGGAAAATCGTATTTACTGGGCGGCAGTTCTTCCTTGCGGCGGGGACGGCGGGTTACCAGCGATTGCGCCCCGCTTTTCAATTTGGGACGTTTTTCCAACACAACGTCCTGCAAACGCGCTTTCATTTCTTCGGTGGACGCTTGATTTAAACGGCGCGACCGCAGCAACTCCAATTCTTTGGAAAGGGTTGAAGAGTTTTCCTGCGCGTCGGGTTCTGCAAAATCCGCCTGCTCTTGTTTCACCGGTAAAGGTTGTTCGGTAAAACGCGGCTGCTCAACGGGACGGCTCTGTTCCACCGCAGGAAGCTGTTCGTCCTTGGCGCGCTGTTCTTCCGTTATGCGCGCCATTTCCGCCACCGCCTGCTCTTCCGTCCGCTGTCCCGCCAGCCGTTTCTGGCGCAAAATCTCCAAATCCGTCAAAGACGCTTTTATCTGGTTCGCCGTTGTCAAATCCAGCCCCGCCGTGTTGCCCTTTTGAATTTCGACCTTGCGGTTCGCCCCTTGTTTGAAAGCATAAGTGCCGTCCAAATACATCGGGTCGATTTTAACCCCTGTCAAGTTCACACCGACCAGATTAACCCCCGACAAATCAACCCCCGTCAAATCGACGCCGCGCAAATCCAAACGGCGCAAATCCAAATAACGCAGATTGACTTTGCGCAAATCCAACAGCCCCTCTTCGGCTTCGCGCTGAAGCTGCTGCATTTTTTCCAGTTCGTTCAAAGCCTGTTTGGACAGCTTCGCCCCTGCTATGACGGCGTTTTTCAAATACGCGCCGTCCAGCTTTGCGCCCTCAAGGTTAGCCCCTTCCAGATTGGCTTCTTCCAAATTGACGCCGCGCAAATCCGCGCCCGACAAATCGGCGTTGCGCAAATCCGCGCCCGCCAGATTGGCGTTTTTCAAATCGGCGTTTTTAAAATTGACCCCCGTCAGCTTTGCGCCCGAAAAATCGACGTCCGTAAAATCCGCGCCGTCGAACTTCGCGCTTTCGCCCGTTTCCAAAGCCCGCACAACCAGTTGAGCGTCGGGATCATTTTTCCAGCCGCAAAACTGCCGTTTATGTTCCGTCAGAGAATCGGAAATCCTCACCCCCGCCACATACGACGTCGTATCGGACGAATCCACCGTTTTCGGGGCAGGCCTGTTCGTCAGTGCGCTGTACGTCGATTGCGAAGGGTTTGCAGCCATTTATTTTTTCATTTCCTTGGCAAGTTTTTCTTTTTTAGCTTTCAATTCTTCCGCATTCTTGCGAATTTGGCCCATTGTCGGCTTTTGGTCTTTTTTGTCTTTAGCCCCTTCCAAGCGCGCCCCCTCCACCAGTTCGGAATTCAGAACGCGCGCCGAATAAGACAGCATTTCGGCGTAAACCGCCTGTTCCGACGTGTAAAGCCGCGTGTTAATCAACGCTGAAGAAAACGCCAATCCGTTCAAAGACTGTTCTTTGATGGCTTCAAAAAATTCGGCGCCGATGCGCACGTTGGCAAACGTCGCCGAACGCGCGGCAAAGATTTTCGAGCGCACGATATTGTTCAAAACCGTTTCGTTGATGATTTTTTCGGAATGGAGATCCGACACCGTCAATTCGGACAGTTCGCCTTGTTTTTCTTTCAGCAAAGCCAGCCCTTTTCCCGCCATGGTCACTTGACCGATTGTAACTTTTCCGACTTTGACGGCGTTATCGTTCCATACGGGGATTTCAACGCCGGACAAATAAATCTTGCCCGTTTCGTTTTGAGGCGTTCCGTAAATTTCACCGATATTGAATCCGGAAAAATCGGCTTCGTCCACCGTCAAATAGTAGGGGATTTTTTTTGCTTCCGGTGTTTTCGGACGCGGCTTGAACTGCAGTTTTGTAAAGCGCAGCACATCCCCGTTCGGATCGTAATCCATTTTATCAAAACGTACATCGTATTTTCCGGCCGGCAGATAAGCCTTGAAGTTGTCGCCCGCTTTCGATTTCGCCTGTTCCGCCGCCTGCGCCGGAGTCGGTCCCGTATAGCTGCGGCGTTTGAACGTTGTTTTGTAATACTTGCGTTCCGTGCTGTTTTCACGTTTTATGTCCGCGCCCGTTTTGGCGTATTTCTTTTTAAAATATGGATTGCTTTCATTGGGATCGTCCCATATCGACGAATACTCCGCATCATCCTGCGCGGCGGCGGCTTCATTCACCGAAAACAACAGCAACAACGTCAAAAACACACTTTTCATACGCGTTCATCCCGACAAGAGGTTTTAGTTCTTATTTATACCAGAAAAGACAGGGGTATGACCACAAAATAATAAACCGCCAGTGAAAACCCGACGGTTTATCGTTAAAACAATTCTTGTCAGCGTCCCAAATTCTTTTGCACGGACATGGCAAAAGCGTTCGGCGCGGCGTTTTTCGCGCCGTTCGCCTGCAAAAAGGCATAATGCGCGGGGGCTTTTGTTTTTTTCGCACCCGAAACATAAGCTTTGACAGGGGCTTTCTTTAAAAAAGCGTCCGTTTTCGCCTGCTTTTGCGCTTTGGCTTTGTTTTCCAGAATTTTGGATTTTCTTTCGTCGGGTTCGCTCAGCGATTTGGACACCAGTTCGTAAACGTTTTTGGACAGGTTGGGTTTCGCCAGCACTTTTTCCAAAGCGCCCTTCATCATCGCCTGACGTTCCGAATCGTAACGCTTCCACGACGTCAGCGGTTTGACCGTATCGGCGGCGACCAGCGGATTCAAATCGTCCAGCTTCATCGCCATCCGCGCCACGAATTCATAACCCGAACCGTCTTTGGCGTGCAAAGCGGATTTGTTGCCCGCAAAGTTGCGCATAACCGCGCGGACTTTGTTCGGATTCGTAATTGCGAAAGCGGGATGTTCGACAACGGCTTTCGCGCTGTCCAGTCCCTCGGACGCCACAACGCCCAGCCATTTGTTGACGACCAGTTCTTCGTCCTTGAACGTTTCGTAGAAATCGGAAACAACGGCTTTGCCGTGCTTCGTTCCCGCGGCGATGCTTATCGCGGCGAAACGGTCTGTCATGTTGTTGGCGTTGTTGTACTGCGCCGCAATGCGGTCGTCGATTTCGGGTTTGTCCAGCGAAGCCAGATAGCCCAAGGCCACGTTTTTCAAAGCGCGTTCGCCCGCGTCTTTGGCAACGGGTTCAAACGGTTTTTCAACATTCAGCGAATCGTAAACGGCCGTCAGCTCCGGTTCAAACTTTTTGACGAACGCTTTGGACACGGCGGAACGCGCCTGATGCACGGCGTCCACGTCCACAACGTCCATTTGATCGGACACATACGCTTCGGACGGCAAAGCCAGCGCTTTGGCGACAAAAGCCTTGTCCAAAGACGGATCCTTCAAATAAGAGCCGAGCGCGTCCAAGTATTTTTCATCAACATGCGGTTCTTTGCCGGCTTGAATATCCTTGACCATGCCCAGCATCTGCTTGACGCCGTACTGCTGCGCCGCGTCCCAGCGGTTGAACAAATCGGAATCGTGCGCCATCAAATGCGCGCGTTCGCCGTCCGTGTAATCCATGTGGAAGTTAATCGGCGCGGTAAAGTCGCGGTTGGCGGACAAAACGGGTTTTTCCTTGACATTGACAAAAGTCAGCGTCGCTTCGCCCTTGTCCAAAGTGAACACGCGGGACGTTCCCTGCGCCTTGTCCTCGCCCTGCAGCTGCAAAGGCATGTCCTTGCCGTCTTTGCCCAGCAGTCCCATTTCCATCGGAATCACGAACGGCAGCTTTTCGGGCTGGTTCGGCGTCGGCTTGGTTTCCTGACGCAGTTTCAAAGTATAGGTTTGCGCCTTTTCGTCATATTCGCCCTCGGCGAACACGGACGGCGTCCCTGCTTGCGAATACCAGCGTTTGAATTGCGTCAAATCCCTGCCCGAAACGTCTTCCATGCATTTGGCGTAGTCGTCAATGGTCACAGCCTTGCCGTCGTTGCGGTCAAAGTGCAAATCGTTGCCTTCGCGGAATTTTTCCTTGCCCAGCATTTTTTCGTACATGCGGATGATTTCCGCGCCTTTGTTGTAAATCGTCGACGTGTAAAAGTTGTTGATTTCCACATACGATTCGGGGCGGACGGCGTGCGCGGTCGGACCCGCGTCCTCGGCAAACTGCCCCGCGCGCAAAGTTGCGACGTTTTCGATGCGGTTGACGGAACGCGAACGCATGTCGCGCGAAAATTCTTGGTCGCGGTAAACGGTCAAGCCCTCTTTCAACGACAAATTGAACCAGTCGCGCACGGTCACACGGTCGCCCGACCAGTTGTGGAAGTATTCGTGACCGACAACACCTTCGATGCCCGCATAGTCATGATCGGTCGCCGTGCGGGCGTCCGCCAGAACATACGCGCTGTTAAAGATGTTCAGCCCCTTGTTTTCCATCGCGCCCTGGTTAAAGTCGGAAACCGCGACCAAGTTGAACAAATCCAAATCGTATTCGCGGCCGAACGCCTGTTCGTCCCACTTCATCGACCGCTTGATGCAGTCCATCGTGTAGTCCAGCTTGTCCTTCTGCCCTTTGTTGGCGTAAACGCCCAAAGTGACTTCGCGTCCCGACATCGTCGTGAATTTATCGTTGATATAGTCCAAATCCCCGCCGACCAAAGCGAACAGATAGGACGGTTTCGGGAACGGGTCGTTCCACGTTACCGCCGTCCTGCCGTCGTCCATTTTTTCCTCTTTAATCATATTGCCGTTGGACAGCAGGCAGGGCAGTTTTTCCTTGTCGGCGCGCAAAGTCGTCGTAAAGACGCTCATCACGTCGGGGTGGTCGGGGTAATAGGTGATGCGGCGGAATCCCTCGGGTTCGCACTGTGTGCAGAACATGCCGTTCGACACGTACAGCCCTTCCAGCTTCGTATTGGCTTTCGGGTGGATTTCCGTGCCGATGGACAATTCAAATTCCTTGGGCGGATTCAAAATCGTCAAGCCTTTGTCGTCGACAACGTATTCTTCGGGCTTCAAAGCGCGGCCGTCAATGGCGATTCCCGTCAAAGTCAGTTCGTCGCCGTCCAGCCGCAAAGGACGAACCTCGCCCGTCGTCGTGTCGTAATCGCTTTTGACTTTCAGCGTCGAAGCGACCTGCGTGTTTTCCTCGTCCAAATCGAAATCCAAATGGACGGATTCGATTTTGTAGTCAGGCTTTTTATAATCTTTCAAATGCTTGACTTTCGGTGTGTTTTCGGCCATGTGACAGCTCCTTGAATCGCGATAAACCGCCATAAAATTTTATCCATACTAGCGGCATTTTTTGTCCAAATCAAGCAAAAAAGCCGCCTTTTCCGACAAAGGCAGCTTTTTCGATTTTAATGGAAATCAAACGGCGGCTTTCAGTTTTTCAATGCCTTTTTCAATGCGCTTCAAGCTTTCGTCGCGTCCGAACAGATAGACGGCCTCAACCGCGCCGACGGGGGTGCATTGCTTGCCCGTCAAAGCGGTGCGCACGGGCCACAGAAACTGCCCGTTTTTCATCCCCAGCTTTTCGGGAACGGCCAGCAAAACCGCGTGAACCGCGTCCATTGACGCAAAGTCCGCATCCGTCATCGCTTCAACGACGTTTTTGGCTTCCTCCAACGCTTTCAAAGCGATTTCGGGCGTCGTTTTCATTTTTTTGTGGACGTACATTTCAATGTCGTATTCGGGCAGTTCGTCAATAAAATCGACGGCTTCGGGAATTTCGTTCAACACGTTGACGCGCGGCTGAACGCATTTCGACAGCACTTCCAAATCGACATCGCGTTTGACCGCGTCCTTGTAATACGGCAAGGCGAGTTCGTGGAACTTTTCGGGCGGCAAAGCGCGGACATAAACACCATTCATCCATTTCAGCTTTTCGCCGTCGAAAATCGCGGGGGATTTGTTGATGCCCTCGATGTTGAAGATTTTTTCCAGCTCCGCCATGGAAAAGATTTCTTCGTCGTTTTTCGCGCTCCAGCCCAACAGGATAATGTAGTTCACAATCGCTTCGGGCAGGTAGCCTTTGGCGACCAAGTCTTGAAACGACGCGTCGCCGTTGCGTTTGGACAGTTTGTTGTGTTCGTCTTTCATAATCGGCGGCAAGTGGACGTAAGTCGGAATTTCCCAGCCGAACGCCTGATACATCAGATTGTATTTCGGCGTGGACGACAGATATTCGTTGCCGCGCAAAACGTGCGTGATTTTCATCAAATGGTCGTCAACGACGTTTGCGAAGTTGTACGTCGGCAGTCCGTCGGATTTCAGCAAAATGCCTTCGTCCAAAGTCTTGGTTTCAACCGTGACGTGACCATAGACGCAGTCGTCAAAGGAAACCGTGCCGTGCGGGTCAATGGTTTGGCGGACGGTGTATTTTTCGCCCGCGGCGATGCGTTCGCGCGCTTCTTCGACCGACAGTTTTTTGCACGGGTCGCGGAATTTGAACGGAATGCCCGCTTCTTCGCACGCTTTGCGCTGTTTTTCGATTTCTTCTTCGGAACAGAAGCAGTAATGCGCGCCGCCCAAATCAACCAGCTTGTCCGCATATTCTTTGTAAATCGCGCGGCGTTCCGATTGAACGTAAGGCCCGTAAGGCCCGCCGACGTCGGGACCTTCGTCATGCTTCAGCCCGACCATTTCCATCGTTTTATAGATGATGTCGACCGCGCCTTCGACATAGCGTTCCTGATCGGTGTCTTCGATGCGCAAGATGAACTTGCCGCCTGCGCTTTTGGCGACCAAGTATTCATACAAAGCGGTTCTGAGGTTTCCGATGTGCATATAGCCCGTCGGGGACGGGGCGAATCTGCTTCTGACTTCCATGGGGACAATCCTTTTCAATAAAAAACGTTTTGCCTAATTTCTACCCGTTGAGGGGCGAAAGTCAAGGGAAAGGTCGCCGTTTGCTAAACATTCTTGCATTAAACCGACGTTTTTGATACGCTATCACTGCGTTTGCAAAAAAGGCGAACGCAGGGCGTCGAAAACCCTAAATACTGATAGTCGCATTGTGTATGGCGACTCATAAATTATGCGCCGATTTCTGCCTTGACGGGCGGATGTCGGCGAATAAGGCTGTGCGCTGAATAAGCCGAGCCGTTTTTATCAGTATGCGGTTTTCGAACATCCGCCCACCTGCAAAGGTGGGTTTTGTTTAACTTGAAACAAAGGAATGTTCGAATATGAAAAAACTTTTAACACTAGCATTGACAGCTTGGCTGACAGGTTGTGTTTCCCTATCATATCAAGAAAAAATCGAGTTAATGAAGCTTCAGCAAAAAGGCATTGACGCCACCGTTTCCGCAAACGGCTGGGACGGCCGTTTCGCCGGACCCGAAAAATTCGCAGATTATCCGTTTTCCACGCTGATGAAAAAAGTCGTTGCTAAAATCAGTTAAAAAAAGAGACCCCCGCGTAA
>DJPN01000014.1 GCA_002438565.1 Alphaproteobacteria bacterium UBA6411
TGTCGGGACAAGCCACCAACATCAAAATTGCGGACGGCGTTTCCATTCAAAACGTTAATTTCGATGCCGGCGTCAACAACTCGGTTCACGCCGCCGTCAGAGCGGGCGATGATGAACCCTATCTTGTCGGTGTCACGGAATCCGGCGTCAAAGCCAGCCACAATATCACCGGCGGTTCAATTACGGCTCAAGCGACAAAAAGCGGAACGGGCATTTACGGTTCTTTCAACCGTCTGCCCGCTGACACTGACAAAGGTGTTACCATTACACACGCTCATGTTGACACATTGGCTGATAAAGCCGGCGTCGGTGTTACCGACAACAAATCCGGACTGACCTACTCCGCCGCCGTTGACGGAAAAACCGTTTCCGCCGGCATTATAAAAAATGATTCCAACCGCATCAAACTCAGCTCCTCTATGGGATTGTCGGGACAAGCTACCAACATCAAAATTGCGGACGGCGTTTCCATTCAAAACGTTAATTTCGATGCCGGCGTCAACAACTCGGTTCACGCCGCCGTCAGAGCGGGCGATGATGAACCCTATCTTGTCGGTGTCACGGAATCCGGCGTCAAAGCCAGCCACAACCTCCCCGGAGGCTCAGCAACGATTAAAATCGGCAAAGATGGGACCGTTTCCGGAAATATCGCTACAAATATTTCTTCCAACAAACCCGAAACCGGCAAAGGATTCAGATTGACCCGCGTAGAAGCCGATACTGATGGCAAAGGGGCTGTATTTTTGAAAAACGGCAAAACGGGGCGCGACATTAAAATTTCAGCCGATACTCACGGCAACGCAGCCGTCAGTTTCGATGGTAAAAACGGCAATGCCACTACCGTTTCCGTTGACCGCAGCGGAGATGTCAGCATCAGCAAAACGGGCGGCAAAAAAGTCAATATATCCAGACTTATCCGCGACATTAAAAAATTTGTCCGCTGAGCCGTAAAAAAGAGACCCCCGCGTAAAACGCGGGGGATGTTGTTACATTCAGCCATCCGTATTTTCGGGCTCCGCGGGCGGCGGAGGGGGCGGCGGCATAAATTCGCGCTCGCGACGGTGTTTGGGCTTGCCTTTACCCTCGAAACGCCGCAGAAATTTTACGCGTTCCTTTGCCGACATTTTCATAAACCGTTCAATCATCGCGTTTTGCACCTGCACGTCGATTTGGTGGCGCGCTTCGTCGGCGGCGGCAAACGCTTCCCTGATTTTACCGGGATTTTCGGTTTTGAACGCGTCGGCAATGGCGCGGTGCGCGTGACGCATTTTAGCTTCGTTGTCTTTGAACGCCCGTTTCATCAACCCGAATTCGGGGCGGTGTTCGCCCTTGGGCATAAAGCGGGCGCGTTGAGGGGGAATCGAACGGCACGGACGGGCGGCGAAATAACCGATGAAGCCGCAGTTCAACGCTAAAGAAATCCCCAAAACAATCAGCAGTTTTTTGTTCATGTCAGAAAGCTCCGTAGTTATAAAGGGTATCCAGATATTGCGCGGCATTTTGGTAATCCGCGGCGTTCGCATACGAACCGAAGCAAAAGCCGCCGATTAAAAACGCAACAGACAGCCACGCGCAATTTTTAACAAAGAACAGCCACAGTTTCGGGGCGCGTTCCCGCATCGCCCGAATGAAAATCTCGTCGCTCAAGCCCGCCGAATCGGGAACGGTATATTGATTCAACAGAGCGTCCAGCTGCGTATCCGTCAAAGTCATGTTACTTCTCCTTTCCCAGCAAATCTTTCAGCGATTGGCGCGCGCGGAACAGCAAAGCTTCCGTCGCGCCTTGGCTCAGCCCCAGAATTTCCGCAGCGTCCTTGGCTTTCAGATCTTGATAGTAGCACAAGACAAGGGCTTCTTTCTGGCGGGACGGCAATGACTCGACCGCATTGCGGACACGGTCGGATTCACTTTTGGCGATTAACGTCTTTTCGGGCGAATCAGCCGGCGATTCCAACATTTCGCCCAGTTCCTCCGTCGGCTTTTCCCGCCGGCGCATATCGATAAAAGCGTTATACGCCACGCGGTACAGCCATGTATCCAGCTTTGCCGTCGGCTGCCACGCCGCGGGATTTTTCCAGACTTTCAAAAAAACGTCCTGCGTCAAATCCCGCGCATCCGCTTCCGACGCGGTCAACCGCCACGCCAAGCTGAAAACCTTGCGCTCAAAACGGTTCAGCAATTCCCGAAAAGCCGCCGCATCCGCCGCTTTTATGCGATTCATCAAGTCCGCGTCGGACAAATCGGTCATTGTTGTTCTCTCTCCGTCAAGTTCTGTTAGTTAAACGGAAGAAAAGGATAAAAACTTACGGAATTATTCTTCGCGACCCGCAAAAAACAAATCGTACGCGTTTTGATAGAACAAACGGTGGATGAGTTCCTGCGCTTCTTCCTCGTCGAAAGCGGAGGCAATCGCCGATTTGACTTCGCTGACGCGGTACGGATACGTCGCGGGGTCGCCGAACGGTCCCAAAGGAATATCCGTGCCGAACATCAAATGCGAAATCGTGTCTTCGTCCGCGCGGTTCAAAATCGCGACAATCATTTCGGGCGACAGCCACGACACGTCGGCGTACAGGTTCGCCGTTTCCGATTTAATCGCGGATTGCAGAATACCCAAAGTGTACCAGTGGTTTGCGTCGTCGCCCATGCCCAAATGCGCCATAATGGTCGGGACTTCGGGATATTTCGACGCGGTTTCGTAAATGTACATCGGGTCGGAATAATCGTCCTGCGAATGGAACAAAACGGGCAGACCGTATTCCTGCGCGACTTCCATATACGGTTCGTACTGCGGATCGTTCGCGTTCAGGTGCAGCGTGTTGGGATGCAGTTTGATGCCGTAGATTTCATCGCCGCGTTCCTCAATCAAATTCGCCAGATTTTCGGCGTCGCCGTAGCCGGGCTGTCCGACAATCAGCGTTTTGAATTTGGGATTTTCGGCGGCAATGTCCAACATTTCAAGGTTGGCTTCGTCTTCGGTGATTTTGGGCGAACCGTCGGGTTTCAAGTCGATGCCGCTCATATTGGAAACCATAACGGCGACGACTTCGTTTTCCTCTTCCTCGCCGTTGATGGACACTGTAAAGGGTTCCGCCATCGCGGCGTTCAAAGCGTCCGCCGTAAAGTCCGCATTATCCGCGCACCACGTTCCGACATGAGCGTGGGCTTCGATGATTTTGCCGTAATCTTCTTCGTTCATTGACATCATCCTTAAAAAAAACTTCGTTGACAAAGGATTTAGCCTTGTTTCACTTTCCAATCAAGCGTTTTTTTAGCGGATTTTTTTAGGCGCGTCGTGACGCATGCCGCCGCACATCGAATGAGGCACGCCCGTTGTCGACGGGAACGAAAAAGGCAAGCCGAACAGGCTTTTCACAGCCAGAAACGCAAAGCCCTGCGCTTCGATGAAATCCCCGTCCCATTTGACGTCGCGCGCGATGTCGACGGGGGCGTTCAGCCGCTGGCGAATCATGCGCATCAAGGTCGGATTGTGCGCGCCGCCGCCGCAAACTATCCAGCGTTTGGGTTCTTCGGGCAGGAAATCGCGCGCTTTGACAACACATTCCGCGCAAAAAGCCGTCAAAGTCGCCGCGCCGTCCGCGACGCTCAAGCCTTCGGTGTTTTCAGCCAAACGGGCGGAAAATTCGTCGCGGTCGATGGTTTTGGGCGGCTTTTGGTCAAAATAGGGACGCTTCAGCATCCGGGCTACGATTTTTTCGTCAACCGCACCCGTCGCCGCCATTGCGCCGTCAAAGTCCATGGTCGAACCGTGCTTTTTCATCATCCAATCGTCAATCGGCGCGTTTCCTGGCCCCGTGTCAAACGCGACCAGTTCGCCGTTTCCGCCTATCCACGTCAAGGTTGAAATCCCGCCGATGTTCAAAACTGCAAGCGGCTTTTCCAAATTCTGCGCCAAAGCGGCGTAATAGGACGGCATCAAAGGCGCGCCCTGTCCCCCGTTCGCTATATCGGAGTTGCGGAAACGGTTGACCACGCACACGCCCGTTTCGGCGGCCAGCAAATCGCCGTCGCCGATTTGCACGGACAGATGTTCCGCCGCGTTGTGGTAAACGGTTTGCCCGTGAAAGCCGATGACGTCGACATCCTGCGCCCTCAAGCCCGCGGAATCCATCAATTCTTTGGCAACGTCGGCATGAAACAGGGTCAGGCGGCGTTCAATGTCTTTGACTTTTTCAGCATCGGCTTGCGCGCCTTTGCCCGTAATCGAACGCAAATCCGCGCGCATTTCCATATCATAGGGGCGGTTCAGCGCCTTGCCGAAATCGAACACGTCAACCCCGTCCGTAACCAGCAGGGCGGCGTCCACGCCGTCCATGGATGTTCCGCTCATTAACCCCAGCGCCGTCAAAGGCTTGATGACTTCCATATTTTCCCGTTTCTCTCTTGAGTTTGTAAATCAATGCTGATACAAATCGTACAGAAAAAGTTTTAACAAAATACAAAAGGAATTTAACCGATGCCGTTTAAATCCGAATTGCTGAACATCCTGTCGGAACGCGGATTCGTCAACCAATGCACCAACGAAGCGGGCTTTGACGATTATCTGAGCGAATGCGAAAAATCGGGCAAACCCGCCGTCGCGTACCTCGGCTCCGACCCGACGGGGGACAGTCTGCACGTCGGACATCTGGTGCCCGTGATGATGATGCGCTGGTTTCAAAAGCTGGGAAACAAGCCGCTGATGCTGGTCGGCGGCGCGACCGCGCGAATCGGCGACCCGTCGGGCAAGGACAAACTGCGCCCCTTTATGACCGCCGAAACCATCGCGCACAACGAAGCGGGCCTGAAAAAATCCTACTCTAAATTCATCCGTTTCGACGATACGGCGAACGGCGCGGTCATGGTGGACAACTACGACTGGTTCCGCGACATCAACTATTTGGAATTTCTGCGCGATGTCGGAACATATTACTCCGTCAACCGCATGCTGACCATGGAAAGCGTCAAAGCGCGCCTGGACAGGGAACAGCAGATGTCGTTTTTGGAGTTCAACTACCAGCTTTTGCAGGGTTATGATTTCTGCCAGCTTTACAAGCAGTACGGCTGCCGCGCGCAAATGGCGGGGTCGGATCAATGGGGCAACATCACGTCGGGAACGGAGCTGGGACGGCGCAAGTACGACGTCGAACTGTTCGGTTTCACCTGCCCGATTATCACCGATTCGGCGGGCAAGAAAATGGGCAAGTCCGAGGGTAACGCCGTTTGGATTAACGACGAAAAACTGCCGTCTTACGACTATTACCAGTACTTCCGCAACGTCGGCGACGCGGACGTGGGCAAATGCCTGCGCATTTTCACCGATTTGCCGATGGACGAAGTCCGCCGCTTGGGAGCTTTGAAAGACAAGGAAATCAACGAAGCCAAGAAAATCCTCGCGTTCGAGGCGACGAAAATCTGCCGCGGACAGGATGCCGCGGCCACCGCCGCCGAAACCGCGCGCAAAACGTTTGAAGAAGGCGCCGCGGGCGGCGATTTGCCGACTCTTGCCGCAACGGGCGAAATCGCGCTGACCGAAGCTTTGTTGCAGCTGAAGCTGGTTGCCAGCAAAGGCGAAGCGAAACGGCTGATTGCGCAAAACGGCGTGAAAATCAACGATGCCGCCGTATCGGGCGACAACATCACGCTGACCGCCGCAAACGCCAAAGACGGACAAATCAAACTGTCCGTCGGCAAGAAAAAGCACGGACTTGTGACGCTAGCTTAAAAACTGTTCGTCCAGAACGCGGTCTTCCAAATTGTAATCGGGTTCAAACAG
Source organism: Alphaproteobacteria bacterium UBA6411 (assembly GCA_002438565.1). Taxonomy (GTDB): domain Bacteria; phylum Pseudomonadota; class Alphaproteobacteria; order CAAGCB01; family CAG-977; genus UBA2903. Next base: position 5,777 of record DJPN01000014.1, read on the forward strand.
CAAAGTAATGCCGATGTTTTCGGCTTCCTTGACTGTTACACGCGACACGTTGCGCAGTTCGGTGAAATCGGCGACCGCGCTGACGGGGCGTTTGTCTTTTTGCCGGATTTCAAACGAAACGGTGACATGGCGCGGCAAAATCGCGCCGTGCCAACGGCGGGGGCGGAACGGACTGATGGGCGTCAGCGCCAAAACATTGGACGTCAAAGGCAAAATCGGCCCGTGCGCCGACAGATTGTATGCCGTGCTGCCCGCGGGGGTCGACACCAGCACGCCGTCGCAAATCAAATCCGATATTTTTTCCGCGCCGTCAACGCGAATCGAAATGTCGGCTGTCTGGCAGCTTTGCCGCAGCAAAGACACTTCGTTCAGCGCAAGGGCTTTAAGCGTTTTGTTTTGGTTTTCGGCAATCATTTCCAGCGGGCGCAAAGTGACCCGTCCCGCTTTGTCCAGCCGTTCGGGCAAATCGTCTTCGCGGTATTTGTTCAGCAAAAATCCGATGCTGCCGCAGTTCATCCCGTAAAAGAGAATCCCCTTTTCGATATGTTTGTGCATGGTTTGCAGCAAAAAACCGTCGCCGCCCAAAACGATTAAAGCGTCGGCTTTGGCGACGCTCGACTGTCCGTACAAAGCCTTCAGCTTTTCCGCCGCCGACTGCGCCAATTCCGTTTTATCCGCCAGAAAACAAAGCCGTTTCATTTTTTAATCCTCTTGTGCTATAATCATAGCCTAATTTGTTTGATTGGGAAATAAAAAGTGAAAACGGTTTTTACTCTGATTGTCTTGCTGGCGGCAATGCCGGCGCAGGCGGTGATTTATTCGTCCGATGTTGTGGGAACGGCGCGGACTTTTTCCGAACAAAAAAACAAATCCGAACGCCCCGCCCCGCCCAAAGAGGCTTCGCCCATGCCCGACAAGGATTTGCTGGCGACGGATCCGTTCACGTTCGACGAATTGCGCCGCTTTGCCCGTGATTGGCGCAAATATTCGCGCTGGCTGCAGGAAGGCAACAATCAATACAAAGCCGTCGCATATTTGGGCGTTTCCCGCAGTATGGACTATCCCGCCGAAGTCGTGCGCTGGGCGGATGAACACGGCTGGGCGGCGGACAGATTTTTTTTGCTGGAACGCAAATTCAGACGAACCCTGTCCGTTATCCGACAACAGGAACGCCGCGCGAACTTAACGGCGCACCTGCAGCGGCAAATCAATTCCGTCCGCAATAATCCGGATTTGAAACCCGAAGAAAAAAAGAAAACCATGTCGCAGTATTACCGCAACATTCGCGACATTCAGCATGCGACGGAAGCCAAAGCCCCCGTCACCCCCGATGAATACGAAATGATAAAACTCAACAGAACTGCGCTGGAAAAAATCCTGCAGGATTAACGGGTAAACAACGGCGAGTTTTCGCGGTTTTCGGAAACAATCCACCGTGCGGCGGAATACATAATCACCGCAACGTACGCCCCCATGACGGCGTCGCTGACAAAGCAAACTCCCGCCAAAGGCAAAGCCATGGTTACCAACGCCGCGAACGCATAAAACAGCCGTTTAAAGCGCGAACAGCACCACCCCGCCGCCAAAGCCACCGCCCACGCGCTTTGAACGCCGAAGCTGGGGAACGACGTTTCCGTCAGCCGGAACCGGAACGACGCAAAACCGTATACATGCATGGTTTCCAAAAATTCGGGCGTATACCGTCCGATTAAAATATTGAAAAACACCGTAAACAGCGACGACATCGACAACGCCAGTAAAACAAACAGCGTTTTTTTGGCTTTGTCCAAACTGCGTTCAAACGCCTCCGTCGTCAAAGACAACCCCGCCGCGACCATATATCCCAGACCGACGGCGGCCAAAATCAAAAACCACCATCCCGACGGATTGATTGCGGCTATGTTCGCCCAAACACCATCCGCGTTTTTTGCCAAACAGGCTTTCGCAACCGGCAAATCGAAAAAAGAAATCGATAAAACGCAAAACAGGCTGACATAGATAAATCCCGCCGTCCGAGGCTGCTCCCGCGTGAATTTGACGATAAAATCGCGCGTTTTCATCACCTTCGGGCGTAAATTTTCAGGCCTCAGCCCGTTCCGGATTTCCTGCGCGCGTTCACTTTGCCACGCCCGCCGCGTGATATCGGCAACGGCGCGGACGGCGTGAACGGTTTTGAGTTTGGCGGTTGTCAGCAATTCTTTCGTATTCATGGTTTGTCCCTGTTTCATCGCGAATCACTATATCATACAAAGCGGCTTCAAGTAATTTAAAAAATTGCACTTTGCGCAAAAGAACTGTAAAATATCCGCCAAGAGGTTTTGAATGAAAACGGTTGTGTTGCTTTTATCCTGTTTGTTTCCTTTGGCGGCGAACGCGTTCGACCGCAACGAATATCCGCTGATTGATTTGCGGGCGCGCAGCATGCACGGCGGATTGGGAGTTGTAACGGCTTCACCCGTTCCCGCGCAAACCGCGGCCGCACAGCAGCAGCCTGTTGCAAAGGCTCCGCCCGTCCGACAGCAATACGCGGCGCCGGCGCAATCCCGTCCCGCCGCAGAAATCGCCAAAGATTCCGACGACGTCAAAGAATATCTGAAAAACAATCCGCAGGCGCTGCCCGATGTTTAAGCCCGTTTTGATTGCCGCATTGCTGTTTTGCCGTTGCGCCGACGCTCAAATGATAGACGTCCGCGCACTCAGCTATCGCGGACAGCAAGCCTATCCGCAGGGTGTTGCCATTCCGCCCCGGCCGAAAACGGCAACATCCCTGCCCGTCCCGGCGAAGCCCCATCCCGCCGAAGCGAAACAACCCGCCGCGGCGGAATCGGACAACGCCGGAAACGTCCGGCAAAAAGGGCTGAAAATCTTCAAAGAGGAAGACGAAAACAAAGTTTTGAACATCAATGTCGACAATCCGGAATTCGACAAACTGCCCGACAGCCGCAAACAAAACATTCTCAACCGTATTTCTTACAAGGAAACATGACATGAAAACCGTTGCTTTGATTTTGACATTCCTGTTTGTTCCGTTGTGGGCGCACGCTTTGTGCACAGGCGGTTTCGACGGCACATTGGGCAAAGAAGTGCTGTGTTCGGAAGTGGGGACTTTGGGGGATTTGCTGTACGACCGCGACGCAAACGGCACTGTCAAACAAAAACGTTCCGACGCGCAAATCAAAACGTATGTCGTTCAATTCGTCAAAGATCGCTTTAAAAACCGCGGCCTTAAACTGGACGAAGGAAATGTCCGCGTCAACGATAAAACAGTTGACTTCGATTTGTATGATTTAAACGGTGAAAAGGTCTATTCTTTTTCTTTGGACAAGGCTTCCGGCATCCCCGCAAACGAAAAAATCCTGCAAGAATCCCGCGAATCCGTTGATGCCCGCCGCAGCGCCGAACGTTCCGCTTTGCTGAACGACATCAAAAGGCTGAAACAGCGGCAATCGGACTTATCATCTAAAAAGGGGAAGAAATGAAACATCTCGTCTCAACCGTTTTCTTGCTGCTCGTCAGCGGGTGCGCCTATTTTGACGCCGTTCCCGACGACAATCTGCCCCGCACCGTTACCGCCGTCGATTCAGATTTGCTGATTTTAAAAACGGACGACATCCGCATCGCCGACGTTAAAGAAAAACGGATTGCTTACGAATACAACGACCGCAACATCCGCTTGTCGCAAATCGGAGATCATGCCAAACGTTTTTGCGAAGGCAAGGGACGCGACACGATTTTAGTGGATATGCAGCTGACAAACCGTCACAACTTCCGCCGCGCGACTTTTGAATGTCACGACAAACCCGTTTTAATTCCGGCGTATTGATTTACCACACGAAAGCGGGCAGAACGGCGCGCGCCGTGCAGTTGTGACGATCAAACAACGCTTTGACACGTTCGGCGTCGGGCTGCTGTCCGCGGCTGACGCCCAAATCTTTGGCATGAATACCGCCCGCAACAAACAAAGCGTCCAGCCCCGCCGCGTTTGCGCCGCTGACGTCCGCCGTCAAAGAATCCCCGACAACGGCAACGCGGGATTTGTCCGAAACGTCAAAACCCGACACGCAATATTCAAAAACGGCGGCCTCGGGCTTTCCGTGCCAGAACACGGTTCCGCCCATGCCTTGGTATTGGGCGGCAATCGCCCCCGCCGCCAAATGGGGAACGCCGTCTTTTAAAATAAAAGAATCGGGACAGGCGCAAATCATCGGCAGCCGGCGTGACAGGCACGCTTTGAAAAACGGTTCGTATTTGGACAAAGTATCCTGCGTCCCGAATGTTCCCGTCAGCAAAATAAAATCGGCCTCGTCAATATTTTGCACAACGACATACCCCAAATCGGCAAACGACTGCCAATATTTTTCGGGTCCCAAATGAAAACACCGCCGCCCCAAGTTGTTGAAAAACGGATCGGTACGGTTTTTCAATTCGTGGTAAATAATTTCCCCTGACGTCAAAATGCCGCGGTATTGATAGCGTTTTACGCCCATTCTTTCCAGTTTTTTCGCGGTTTGAGCCGAACGCGTCGCCGTATTGGACAGGAAAATCACCTGTTTGCCCGCATCGCTGAGCTGCGACAGCGCATTAAACACACCGACGCACAGGCGCTGTTCTTCGTAAATCACGCCCCATAAATCAACGATAAAAGCGTCATACATCGACGCGATATTGCGCAACCCCGCAACATAAGGCACTTCGTTTGTCAAAGGAACATCCCCTTTGTTAATAAACAGTTTACCTCTTATATCACGGTTTCACCGGCGTTCGCAAGGAATGTCTTTCAGCCTTTTGAAGCTTTTTAATTTTGACTGCAAAACATACGCGCCGAAATCCTGCCGAACGTCATCTGCCACTCCGTTATCGTAATAACGCGCCGAGCTTTCATACAACGGCACCCCGTCCGCATTTTGCCCTTTTTGCGCGGGATAAAAAGCAAAATCGAAACGGCGGCTTTTTGTTTTGGCATCGCGGTCGGAAACAACGGCGTTCATCACCGTCAGCGCATCCGCGCGCGTTCCGTCAAACACATACGACGTAAAACTTTTTTGCCCTTTTTGCGCGGCGTCCAGCCATGCGACGGTTTGTTCCAAAGGAAACTTGACCGTCTTTGGAAAATCGGCTTTCATCGCCACGGGATAGTCGACAAACAGCTTTTTTTTGCCGTCTTCGCAAAGCGCGCGCCCCGACAGTTCTTTTCTGTCCCGCCCGTTTTCCCGCGCATAAACGGTAAAATCAAAGCGGCAGCCGTCAAGGCTTTCGACCGTTGTCTGCTTCCAATGCGTTGTTTCGACCCCCGCCAATTCGCGGCTGAGATCCAAAGAAAACACCGTTTCCGTTTCCCAAACATCGCATGTTTTTTGCGCTTTGTAACGCAGAACGCCGCTTGCGCCGACAACGCTGTCCGCCCCCCCCGCCGTTGACGCCAGCCCGATGGAATAAACGGCTTCGTGCGACACGGGCGCGGCAAACGCCGCTTCGGTCATCAACAGTAAAACAAGCAAAATTTTCGTCATCGGCAATTTTTGCAAAACAATTCAATCGAAAAGGGCAGAATAAGCCGTTTACTGCCTGTTTTCAAGCGTTTCTTGCCCGTCCGTTTTTGTTCCGCACGCCTTTTTCACCAAATCCGCATCCGCGTTTTCAACCGCTGTTCCGTTCAAAAAAACGCGGCCGTTTTTAATTTCAACCCGCACAACGGGGATTTTTCCGTAACGCAGTTCGGATTTTTGAAAACCGTAGTCTTGCATCAAATCAATGTGCACGGGCAAAACAAAATCCGACGGCGCATTGATTTGATAACCGCCGTTCACATCCGCGGGAACAACCGCCTTTCCCGCCGCCGACACGCCCGCGACATAATTCGCGGATTTTGCACAGTCGGCGAGCGAAACCGCCACCGTTTCGGCGCACAAAGGTTTTGCCAGTAGCAGCAAAACGGCGGCAAGGCGTTTTTTCATCACACGCGGACCAGATGCACGTCAACCATCGGACGGCGGCCGCACGTTTCCATCACGACTTTGCGCACACAGGATTTTACCGTGTCAACAACCGTTTTGTCGTCCAATCGGGCTTCGGGCGGCATTTTTTCCATCGCCGCCTTTATCGCTTCGTCCATTTGAGCGAATTCGGGACTGTCCTGCTCCATCAATCCGACCGCCGAAAACTGCGCCTGTCCCAAAACAGTTCCGTCTTTATCCAAAACGACCGTGGCAACGACGCTTCCGTCCTCTATCATGCGGCGGCGCTGACGCAACACCCCAGAATTGACGGGGATGATTTTCTTGCCGTCAATCGCCATCACGCCCGTTTTGACTTCGCCGACGACTTCCGCGGGTTCGGGGGCAAGACGCAGCACGTCGCCGTCTTTAATCAAGCAGACCTGTTTGACGCCGCATTCTTTCGCCAAATCGGCATGTTCAAACAAATGCGCGGTTTCGCCGTGAACGGGAACGGCGATTTCTGGCTGAATGAAGGAATAAAGCTTTTTCATATCCTTTTTGCCCGAATGTCCCGAAACGTGAATTAAAGCGTCCTTGGTTGTCACCAGTTGCGCGCCGCGCGCCAGCAAACGGTTTTGCAGGTTCGCAATCGCCTGTTCGTTGCCCGGAATGACGCGCGACGAAAACACGACGACGTCATCCTTGTTCAGCCGCACCGTGCCGACGCCGTAGGACAGGTTGTTCATCGCCGAACGCGGTTCGCCCTGGCAGCCCGTGCAGACGTAAACGACTTCGGACGGATGATAAGCAGACGCTTCCTCGTCGGTTAAAAACACGTTGATTCCGCGGAAATAGCCCGCCGCCCTGCCCGCGCCTTCGACGCGCCACAGCGACCGCCCCATCAGACAGACTTCGCGCCCGTTTTTCGCCGCGGCGTAGGCTATGCTTTCCAAGCGCCCGACATTCGACGCGAAACACGTCACAACCAGTCCGCGCCCCTTGGCTTTTGCGAACACGTCCACCAAAGAATCGCGCACTTCCGTTTCGGTGGGAACGTCCTCCTCGACAAACACGTTCGTGGAATCGCCGACCAGTGCCAAAACGTGTTCTTTTTTCAATTCTTTCAAAGCGTTATAGTCAGGCGCTTTGCCGACAATCGGGTCTTCGTCGAAACGCCAGTCGCCCGTATGGAAAACGGAACCGTAAGGCGTTTTAATCAAAAGCGACGTCGCTTCGGGAATCGAATGGTTCATCGGAACCAGCTCGATTTCAAAAGGCTTCAAGTCGATATAGTCGCCTTCGTTGACGATTTCGACGGGCGCGCGCCCCAGCAGTCCCGCCTCGTCCAAGCGTGTTTCCAGCATTTCCGCCGCAAAAGGCGTCGCGTAAATCGGGCATTTCAAATCGCGCCACAGCAATCCGACCGCGCCGATGTGGTCTTCGTGCGCGTGGGTGATAATCAGCGCCTTGATTTTCGGCGCAATCGAAGCCGCAAACGACGCGTCGGGAATCAGCATATCCACCCCCGGCAGCCTGTCGCCCGCGAATCCGACGCCGCAATCGACGGCAGTCCATTTGTCGTCGCACGCGTACAATCCGAAATTCATGCCGATTTCGCCGACCCCGCCCAGCGGGACGAAAAACAATCCCTGTTTCGGAACGTCGATATATTGAGGTGCTTCTGTTTCCATAATCCTACTTCTTTCCCTGTTCGCCGAAAAAAACGTCGCCGGCGGTGATTCGCATAATTTGTTGTCCGCACTTTAACAGCAACACGCCGTCATTATCAAGCCCGTAAAAAGTTCCCTGTATTTTCCCCGCCGGCAAATTGACCGTTATCGGCTGCCCCAAGCCGTACGCCCTTTGCCGCCAGCTGTCCAAAACGGCGGAAAACGGCATTTTTTCCAACGCCTCAAAGCGTTCAACCAAGCGTGACAGCACTTCCCGCGGGGTTGTGTCGACGCCTTCGTTCGCCAAAGACGTCACGGGATACAGCAGATTTTCCGCCTCAACGGGCAGCAGATTCACGCCGATTCCGACAACAAGCCTGTTTTTCCCGTCGGTTTCCAGCAAAATGCCCGACACTTTTTTGCCGTCAATCAGCAAATCGTTCGGCCACTTGCAGCGCGGATTCAACCCGAAGCTTTCCAGCGTCTGCGCCAAAGCCGCCGCCGACAGAAAGCTGTAATTTCCCGCCGACGCCAAGCTGTCCAAACGGATGCAGAACGAAACATACAGGTTGCCCGCGGGGCTTAACCATTTGCGTCCCAAACGCCCGTGTCCGCCCGTCTGCGTTTTCGCGCAAACCGCAACATGGTCGGCGTTTTCGGGCAACGCTTTGGCGTCTTCGTTCGTGCTTTGAGTCGAATCTTTAAAAATGACTTCCATTTCATCCCACCGTTTCTTCTATCAAATGCCCCAAGCCGCCCAAAAAGAACGGCAAAAAAACGGATGTCGCCGCGCTGAAAACAATAGCCAGCTTCATCGGCGCCGGCGCGGGGCTCAATTCGTCGGACGCTTCGAAAAAATACATCTGCCGCACCGTTTTCAAAAACACATACGCAGGCAGAATATTGCCGATTGCCAACAAAACGACGACAATCGCCGCGCCGCTTTCAAATCCCGCTTTCCACACCGCGAAATACGCCCAAAACCCCGCCAAAGGCGGCAGCCCCAACAGTCCCAGAAACACCAGGGAAAACAGCGCGCCCCGTTCGGCGTTCGCGCGCCCCTGCCCTTTCAAGACTTTCAATTCCTCGCTTAAATCGCCGCCGACGCGCAGGGACAGCATCACCGCAAACAGTCCCGTCAGCAAAACGGTGTTGATTCCGATAAACAGCACGAACGTTGCAAAGCCGCCCGTCGCCACCGCCGCAACCGCGATTCCGTTTGTCATCACGACGGCGTAAGCGGCAAACCTTTTGATGTTCGTCTGCACCAGCAATCCCAAAGCTCCGCCGTACACCGACAAAACGGCAACAGTTTCCAAAACGGGCTTCCAATAAAAGCCGACGTCCCCGAACGGGACGACAACCACGCGGGCGAATGCGGACAATACGCCCAAGCGGACGGTCGTCCCGTAAAAAGCGGTTACAGGGGCGGGCGCGCCTTCGTATACGTCGGGCAATCCCGGATGAAACGGCGCCAGCCCCGCCTTGATGAAAAAGCCCGCCGTCATAAACGACACACCGACCAACAGCGCGGGCATCACCGCCGTTTTGTCCGCCGATGCGATGCGGTCAAAGTCCGCCGTTCCCAAGCACGCGTAAATCACGGACACGCCGAACAAAAACAGTCCCGAAGCGGTCAGCGCCGCCATAACGGCTTTGATTCCCGCCTCCGTCGACCGTTCGCCGTGCCGTTTGTAAGCGGTCAGAAAACTCAGCGGCGTTTGCATCGCCTCCAATCCCAAAAACAGCGTTAAAAAACTGTTCGCGGACACGGCAAGCATCGCCCCCGCGACCGAAAAAGCGGCCAATGCCGCGTATTCCCCGCGCGAAAACCGTTTATATGTCAGCCAATCCGCGCCGAAAGCGACGGAAAACGCCGCGGAAACCAGCAACATCGCTTTGATTGCCACCGCGAACGCATCCGATACGAACAAGCTTCCTTGAAACGGCAATTTTTGCCCTTTCAGCGATAAAACGGCAGCCAACGCCAATGCAAAGCCCGTTAAAACGATTCGCGCGGCCTTGCGGGGCGGTGTTTGGGACAGAGCGGCAATAACGGCCGCTGTCAAAACAATCAGTTCGGGAAGTATCGGTTTTAAGAACATGGCTTTATCCTTGCTCGAACAACGGGTCTACGGCGGCGGCGATTAAACGGAATACTTGCGACGGCGTCAGCGCCAGATACAAAAACACGGCACCCAGCAAAGCGGCGGCGGTGCGTTCGCGTTTGCCCAAATCGTTTCCGCTGACGACGCTTTCCCCCGCCCCGCCGAACAAAAAGCGGCTGAAGTGTTTGAAAAACGCGACATACAGCAGCATCACCGCCGTCAATCCCAAAGCGGCGAACGCTTTGTTTTGGGCAAAGGCGGCTTGGAATATCAAAAACTGTCCCGTAAAGGCGGGCATCGGCGGAAAAGCCAGCAGCGCCAGACTGGACAGAAAAAACACCGCCCCCAAATACGGGAAAACGGACAAAACGCCGACAATGTTCTTGGCGTATCCGACACGCTGGTACAATGCTCCGCACGCCAGCAGAAAAGCCGCCATGGACACGGCTTGCGCCGCCGACAGAAACAGCATGCCGCGCACCGATTCGGGCGTCAGGCAAAACAGCCCCAAAGCCAGCAGTCCCGTTTGCGTCAAGTGGGCAAATCCCGCAATGGAACGGATATCTTCCTGCACGTCCGCGACCAGAGCGCCGTACAAAGCGGTCGCCAGCGCCCAGCAGCACAAATACGGCAGCGCGGGTTCGATTTCCGCCCCCGAAATGGGAATCACAAACCGCACGAAAGCGTAAAAAATCAGCTTTGAATACACGCCGGAAATCAGCACGCCGGCGGCGGCGGGGGCTTCGGACAGCGAATCGGTCAGCCAGAAATGGAACGGAAACAACGGAGCTTTGAACGCCATCGCGCCCACGAACAGCCCGAAGACCAGCTTGCGGTAAAACGGCGTAAAAGCGGTGCTTTCCACCACACCGAAATCCGAAGATCCCGCTTGGTGATATAAAACGAACACACCCGACAGCAAAAACACAGATCCGATAATCGCGAACAGCCCGAACCGGTACGGCGTCACCGCGCGCCGTTCCACGCCCCACAGCGCAATCAGCAAAAACAGCGGAATGACGGCCGCTTCAAACGCGGCGTAAAACAGAAACAAATCACGGGCGCATACGGCGGCCAGCAAAAACGATTCCGCAATCAAGGTCAAAAACATATATTCCCGCACCATGGTTTTGACGTTTTTGCGGCTGATGAACACGGACAGCAGCGTCAAAAACGAAATCAGCACGACAAAAAACAAAGTCAAAGCATCCATGCCGACGCGCATGCTGACTTTAAAAGCAGGCATATCGACAAACACGGCGGAAAACACGTCCGTTTTATGAGCGCCGAAGAAAGCCCACGCAATCAAAGCCGTTAAAAACACGCATCCCGAAATCAACATTGACACGGCATACGCGTTGCCGGCCGTCCTTTGTTCGTCGCCGCGGATGAACAATAAAAACAGCGCCCCCAGCAACGGCATCGCCAACATAATGAAAATCAAGGAAAAGTGCGGCATCCGTTTTTATCCTTTCATTCCGACGGAAGCGATTGACAGCAAAAACAGCCCGATTAAAACCGCGATGAAAAAAGACGACACCTGTCCGTTTTGCCGTTTTTGAATGTTTTGAGCCAGCCGCTGAACGGCGCGCGGAAATTTTTCCAGCCAAACCTCCGTTCCAACGGAAAACCACAGCGCTTTGGCAAACGACAGGCAGGGACGGACAATCAATATTTGATACAGCGCGGGCAACGACAACAGTTCGATCAAAGCTTCGGCTTTTTTTCCGAACGGCTGTTCGTTTCCGCGCCGCTTGAAATACAGCAGGCCGAAACACAGCCCGCTGCATCCGACCAGCGACAAAGCCAAAACCGCCAACGCTTTGGAACGGGACAAATCGTCCAGCACGGATTGCTCGAAAATCTTTTCCTGACACAACGCCGCGATTAACACGATTGCAACTGGCACCAGCAATCCCGCTCCGACGGGGCGCAATTCATCCACAGCGGACAGCATCATCCTGCGCGGCGCAAAAAACACGTCGTACAGCATCCGCGCGAACGCCCACGCCAGCCCGAACGACAAAACGGCAAAACCCGAAGCGAAACCGAAATTGCCTTTGACGTACAAAGCGGCGTACAAATCCTGCCACACGCCGAACGTGCCGACGGCGGGAAAGCCGACACAGCACAAACTCAGCAGTCCCATCATCCAGAACAAAGCGGGCAAACGCGCGCTCAATCCCCCCATGCGGGTGATGTTTTCCTGCGCGCGCAAAGCATAAATGACCGTTCCCGCCGACAAAATCAATCCCGACATCGGCAGCATCAGCGCGATATAAGCGCAAAATCCAGCATCTCTGCCCGCCAATCCGAACACGGTCAGCACCAATCCGAACTGGCTGGACAGCATCCCCGTCAAAACGTTTTTAAAGTCGTCGCGGCACAGCGCGGCGACAATCCCCGACGCGGCGGTCAACGCTCCGACGGCGCACAGCATAATCCGCACCGTTTTGACATCGGCGAAAAAAGCGTACGCGTTGTACAAAGCATAGATTCCCAATCCGCCCAAAGCGACCGGAGCGGCGAACGCCAGCACGGGAACGCACATTTCAGCCGTTTCGGTCAGCGGCAAAGGCGATACGAACAGCATCAGCTTGACGCTGAGCCCGACCAGAACCATCACCGCGAAAGCCGTTGCTTGATCCGGCGCGAACGAAACGCTGTCGACGGGCACGAAGGGCGGCACGAAAAAACTGCCGGTCTTGCTCATCAAAATATAAAAAGCGCAAAACAGCGGAATGTCGCTCAGCACATGGCAAACAAAGAATCCGTTGCCCGCCCGTCTGACGGATTGGCGTTCAAAAAACAGCAGCAGCAACAGGTAAGCGAACAAAACGGACAGCTCCCATCCCGCAAAAAACTGAAAGAAATTGTCGGAACCGACACACGTCAGCACGCAAAAGGCCAGCGCGCACAAAAACATCGTAAAGCGGTTGATTTTTTCCGGCTGCAGATAGCTTTTGGCGAAAACAAGGCTCAGCAAAGCGGCAAACAGAACAAAGCTGGCCAATACCAGTTCCGTGCGCGTAAACGAAAACCCCCATTCGTATTCAACACCGTTCAGCGTCAGAAACGGCAGAATTTTCCGAACATAGATTTTGCCTTGAAAGACATTCTTCAAGCTCATCGCCCCCACGCGCGCGAACGCCCCCGCCAGACAGGCAAATCCCACGGCAAACACCGGAATCTTTTGTTTCAGGCATGTCGCAAAAAACAATACGCAAGCGGCAATAATCGGCAAAAACAAAAAAAACATTTTCAACCTTTCATTTTGTCAATCCGCTGCGCGTCCAAATGTTTGTGCCGACGGAAATACAGCAAAAACAACGATAAACAGACAACCGTCTGAACACCCGTCAAACAGGCAATCAAATAAACAAAAGTCTGCCCTTCGAAATCACCCGCCGCGGCGCCGCCCAGCGCGAAATTGAACGCCGCTCCCAAAAACATCAACTGCAAAGCCAGAACCTGCCGCATCAGATCGCCTTTATGCCGCACGGTTCCCCACAATCCGAACAAAACCAACACCGTTCCGACGGCCAGAATCATGGAAATTTCGATTTTCATTTCTTTTTATCCTCCGCCGCCGTCAGTGTTGCCAAACCGATTAAGCACGCCAGCAAAACCGTTCCGGCCGCCGCCGCGCACAATCCGCAGCGTTCATACGGGAACGCGCCGAAAGCGGGGAAAGCCGCCCTTGCTTCACCTGCCGTGCGGCCTGTTTTGAAAAACAGCCATGCCGCCTGTCCTCCCGTCAGCGCCAACAACAGCAGGGACGCTTTGCCCGATTCGGGCGGAACGCGTTTTTCCCCGTCAAAAACAATCAACGCAAATATCAAAAAAGCCGCCAGCGCCGCCGCCGACATCGACACCAGCGCGAACCCCGCCGCCTGCGCGTTCAATCCCGCCAAAAGAGCCGCTGCGGCCACAACCGACTGAATCTGAAAAAAAACGGCGTACAGCAGCGAACGCACGAAAACCGACAAAAAAGCCGCCGTCAGCAGCACCCCCGCGAAAACGCTCACTTCGATTACGGACATTCCATTTCCCCCTTTTCAACGGACAAAGCCCCTTTCGGACAGGCTTCGATGCACAAGGAGCATAACACGCATTTTTCGGCGTCAATTTTGAATTTTTCGACTTTCCACCCGTTTTCCGTTTTAACCGTCGAAATAAAAAAGGCCTTGGGGGGACAAACGCGGGCGCACAGCTTGCACCCGACGCATGTTTCCAAATCCGCCGCGGGCAAAGATATTTTTCGGTCTAAAACAGGCGGCAGGCGTTGCTCCGCGCCCAGTCCCGCCGCATATTTCAAAACGATTCCCAGCGATTTCAGCATATCCCAAGCCATTATGCGCCTCCGTCAAAGAACAATACAACCGCCGCCGTTGCGATTGTCCAAGCCGCCGCAAACGGCAGCGCCGCCGTAAAGCCGAGGCGCATCGCGCGGCTTGCTTTCAAATCGGACAAAGACCCCTGCATCAAGGTCAAAACGAACAGCACCGCCGCCGTTTTCAACGTTCCCGAAACAAACGAACCGGCGCCGCCCAAAAACAAATAAACCCCGAACACCGCAAAAACCGTTGCCAATACGGTTTCCGCCGTTTTAAACAGCTCTTCGCCAATTCCGCCGTATTCGGCATATACGCCAGAAGCCAGCCCGCGCGCCGCCTTGGGTGAATTGAACGGCGACTGAACGACCAACGCCGAAACACACATCAGATACAGCACGAACAGCGGAAAATGCGGCACAATAAACCACACATTCCGCTGAGCCGCCGCAATTTCGGAAATATCGGCCGATCCCGCGGAAATCAATACGGGAGCGACGACAAAGCACAAAATGGCTTGGGCGGGCAAAGCTTGCGCCGTCATTCTGACCGCGCCGAAAAAAGCAAACCCCGATCCGCACGCCCACGCCCCCGCCAAAACGGCATATTCCGCGAAAGCCCCCGCCAACAGCAGCCAAACCGCGGAAAAGGACGAACGAAATCCCCCGAACGGCAGCAAAAAACTGAAAAACAGCGCCGACGCCAAAGCGAAAACGGGGGCAAGCACATAAACCGCCTTTTGCGCTTTTTCGGGAATCCACACTTCTTTGAACAGAGCTTTGACCGGTTCCGCCGCAAAAGCCGCCATGCCGCGCGACGGACGCATTTGAATCCGCGCAATCAAGCGTTCTTGAAAAATACGGACGAACACCGCGGCAACAAGCACTTGCGCCGCAAACAGCATAACTTTTCCCGACACGGCCGCAAACTCTGAAATCACGTTATCCCTGCCTTTCGCGTCTGAGCGCGCGCATCCGCGCCGAATTTTTAAAGATTTCGTCGGGTTTGAACGCGGAAATGTCCACCAAGTCCGGCAACACTTCCCCCTTTTTCCCGAACGGCACGTCTTCGGCGGCGCACAATTCGCCCCGTTTGTAAAACGGCAGGCCAACCCCCGCCAGATAATCGCGCACGGCCGCCAAATCGTCATACGGCAACGGCATTTTCACCGTGTATTCCGACAAAGCGCGCAAAATTTTCCAGTCTTCCCGCGCTTGTCCGAACGGCGGCAGAACGGGAGCCGTCGATTTGGCCACACCTTGCGCGTCGACATACGTCGCATGCTTTTCGGTCGGCGCGACACCGGGGAAAATCACATCCGCGGCGCGCGCCGCCCTTGATGCGTAAAAACCTTGATACACAACGAAAGCGCCGCCCAATTCCGCTTTTGACACGGAATCGTCGTTCAGCACATACACAAAATCGAATTTGTTTTCCCGAATGTCGGGTCTAAGCGGCGTTTCACACATCAGCCCCAATTCCCCCGCGCCCGCAAACGCCGTGTTGTCCGACGCAAAATTGTAGCCGTTCCAATCGGCGCGAATGACATGCTTTTGCTTGCAGAACCGGTAAATCGAATCAAACGCCGCCGCCGCGTCCGCCCGTTCGGAAACGCCCGCCCCGACAATCAGCATCGGCTTTTCGGCCGCATCAAACAGCGTTTCCGATTCAAGAGCGCTTAAATCCTTGATTTCTTTCTTGGGCATCGGATTTTGCCGAATCAAAAAATCGGCGGCCGGCAAAACGGCTGACAAATCAACCCCGATTGTCAGCAACGCGTCGGCTTCTTTAATTCGGGAAAACGGCGTGTTGAACAAATGGAATTGTCGGCTGCCCGCATCAAAGTATTCCGTTCCGGCCCGCGCATCAATGGCATGCGATTCAAACGCCGCGAACAAATCCCGCAAGGCCAGCATGCTTTCGCAGTCGGCGTATTTTCCTATCAAAGCCGCGGCTTTCACACCGCCGTTCAGCCGTTCGGCCACCGCTTTCAACGCTTCGTCCCAAGAACATTCTTTTAAAACGCCGTCAACGCGCTTGTACGGTCTGTCCAAACGGTTGACGCGCAATCCGTCAAACGAAAAACGAGCCTTGTCCGAAATCAATCCGCCGTCCGCAGGAACAATTCGGACGATTTCCCCCCGATACGTCTCGATTTTCACGGGCGCCAGCGCGCAATCGGTCGTGTCGATGCTTTGCACCGCTTCCGTTTCCCAAGCCCTGACAAGCTTTTTTTGCGTTTTATCGATCAGCGCCGCCGCGGGACAAATATCAATCAAAGTCCCCGACAGCGGCGACATTACGGGTTTTGAAACAGGCAGCGCCGTCGCTTCTTCACCCAAAGATTTCACAAATTCGGCACACCGTCCGCAGCGAATACACCGTTCGGGATGCCGTTCGATCAACATTCCCAAATCAAAATTTTCCAATTCGGCGGGCAATGTTTTTATTTTCGGCCGCCAGCGCGCGCACAAGTCTTGAATTTCGCACGCCCCCGCTTTGGGACACACCAAACAATCGACGCTGTGCCGCTTTAACAAATCGGACAGCTGTTCCCGCGGATTGGCGTCCGCATCGATTAGCGGTTTGCTCATCGATCGACCTCCGTCATCACAACCCCCAACGACGATACTATCGTGCGCACATCCAGCAAGTCTGCCCCGACGGCGATTTTCGGCAAAACCTGCATTACCGGAAAACCCGCCGAACGGAAATGACAGCGGTAAGGTATCGGCGATCCGTCTCCGACCAGATACACGCCCGATTCCCCGAACGGCGTTTCCACGGCGGCGTACACTTCCCCCTCAGGCAAAGGCAATCCGTAAACCATCGCTTCAAAATGGGCGCTCAACCCCGTCAAAGTCGTTGTTTCGGAACGTTTGAAAGCATTGATTTCACCATCCGCGAATTGCGGCAGCAAACGGTTGATAATGTCCAGCGACTGGTAAATTCCGTCAATTCTGGCTTTAAATCGGGCATAACAATCCCCCGCCTTTTGAACGGGAACATCCGGCTTGACCGCGCCGTAAGCGTCATACGGTTCGTCAACGCGCACATCGCGTTTGATGCCGCAGGCTCTTGCATTGTCGCCGGTCAGCCCCGCCGCGGTCGCTTCGCTTAAACCGATTGAACCGACACCTTGCGTTCTGGAACGGAAAATGCCGTTGTCAATCAACCGTTTCAGTTCGTCCAGCACGGGCAAAATTCCGTCAGACGCCCACGAGGCCGTCCGCTGCGCAAACCCGTCCGCCAAATCGTGCGCCACTCCGCCGACGCGGAAATAAGTGCAGAAGGGCGTTTGCACAATGGCTTGCAGCAAAGCGTCGATTCTTTGACATGCTTTTGCGGCTATCGCTCCGGCCGTCGAGTTGCCCGTATCCCGCGCTAAATTTCCCGTCATGGTCAGCAGCGCCGATACGCGCGCGATTTCGCTCAGCAAAGTGCGGATTTGTCCGGCGCGTTCGGGAACTTCGATTTTTGCCAGCTTTTCCGCCGCCAAAACAAAAGCGTACCCGCCCGAAAAAGGGACATTCCGGCTCAGTTTGTCGCACCAGACCGGAGCTTGCGCCGTATTGACGCGTTCCAAAATCTTTTCAATGCCGCGATGCGAAAAACCGATATTTGCATCCAGTCGCGTTACCTTTTCCCCGTCCAACTGGGCGACCAAACGGCAAATTCCCATTCCCGTCGCGGGTTCCGGAGCGATATTGACAAAAGAACCGTCGGCGATGTCCGTCATCATTCCTCCCCCGCCAAATTCACGGCAATCAAGTTCTTTTGCGGTTCGGGGACTTTTTCTTCCAAAACGAAACATTCCCCGTTTTCATCGTACAGCAGTCTGTCCCGTCCCGCCGCGGGAAAATCTTTGGTCAGCGGAAATCCGGCCAACGCGTCGTCCGTCAGCAAACGGCGCAAATCGGGGTGATTTTCAAAAGAAACGCCGAACATTTCGCGGATTTCCCGCTCGTACCACGCGGCGTTCGGAAAAACGGAACAAAGCGACGAAACCGCCACATCCCGCGCCGTTTGCATTTTCAAACGGATTCTGCGGTTCAGCATCGGGGCGGCCAAGTGATAAACCAAAGTGAATTCTTCGGCGTTTTGCGGATAATGCACCGCCGTTATGTCGGTCAGCTGCGTAAAACGGCATGCAGCGTCATCACGCAAAAAAGCCGCCACACGCCCCAAAGCCGCACGCAAAACCGTCAAAGACAAACAATCGAAAGACACTTCACATTCGACAATGTCCTGTTTGGCGAAATGCAGGGAAACATACCGGCCGAAGTCTTGCAAATTTTCCATTTACTTTCCCTTGCTTTTCAACTCGGCCAGCGCGGCGGCGAAATCGGCGACGGTCGGCGGACACCCTTTGACGTAACAGTCCACGGGAACAATATCGGACAGTCTGGCGACCACGGCATACGAATCGGCGAACAGCCCGCCGTTCAGCGCGCAAAGCCCGACCCCGACAACCGATTTCGGCGACGGCATCATATCATAAATGCGGCGGATGACAGGGGCGGCTTTCCAGCCGATTGCCCCCGCGACTATCAAAACATCCGACCTGCGCGGGTTAAAGCAAACCGGCATTCCCGTCCGAACAGCCCCCAATTCGCACGGACAACATCCCAAAGACAGCGGCATTCCGACGCTTGAAGCATTTTGCGCCCACGCCGCCAGCCTGTCCAAAGAAGCGGTGAAAAAGCCTACTTCCATTCAAAAGCCCCTTTTTTCACGGCATACCAAAATCCGGCGCCGCCCTGCGCGACGAAAAACAAAACAACGAAAAATCCCGCAACGCCCGCCGCGCGCACATCCAAAATCCACGGCATCAGCACCAGAAAAAACGCATCAACCAGCAGAACGACCAACGCCGCCGCCGCAAAACGCAAAGGAAACCGCCGCCGTGTCGACGAAAGCAGATAAAATCCGCCGGCATAGCCGTCTTTGGCAACGGGCTTGACCGATTTTGCCGCTTTACGCGCCAAAAAAAGGGACAGCGCGACAGCCGCCATGCCGACAATCAGCATTGCCAAGAAAACAACCGGCAGATAAAAATAAGCATACGTTCCCTGTTCCATGGGAATCGTTTTTACACCAAAGCCGCGTTCTGTTCAACGGCAATCGGACTTATTGCGGCAATGCGGGCAGATTTTCGGGGGACAAGGGCAATTTTTTGACCACTCTGACGGGGACTTCGTATTCGCGCATCAGTTCGCCGCCCTCGAATTCGACAATCAGCACGGATTCGGCATGCGCCAAGGGCGCGCGGGCGTCGGGATGGATAAAGTCCAGCGTAATCGAAAAGCCCTGCTGTCTGTACAGCAAAGCGTGCTTTCCGCCGTCGTAAACGATTTGCGGGTGATCGGGTTCGCCTGCGCGGGCGCGAATGGAAATCAGCAAATCCCCCGCTCCGTTTTGCAATATGTCGTAAAAACCTTCCTGTTCCGGCCCTGTCTGATGTTCGACCATGGACAACCTCTTTATCACCCGTATCCGCGTGCAGGCACGCTTTGATTCCTTATTACACCGTTTGCGACGAAATTCAAAGCAAAACAGACGCCGCCCTGAATCGCACAAAGACACCTTTATTTCACTACCCAATTTTAGCCAGAAAAGCAACTTTTTTTATTAAATTTTGCAATAATTTATTTTTTTAGCCCCGAACGGACGGTTTTTTCGTTTTTGCTTGAAGCGGGGGCTTTTTTTATGGTATTCAGCCTACACCATTATATTTAGTATAGGGACTGAGAAAAGTGACCGAAAAAACTGAAAACAAAACAGCCGCTCTGCCGAAAATCACGGCGGAAATGATTGCTGAAAAAATCGAACGTTTGATGAAATACACCCTGTGCAAGCAGGTTCGCGAAGCCTCGAAGGAAGACCTGTTCACGGCTTTGGCGTTGGCGGTGCGCGAAATCGCCGTCGACCGCATGTACGAAACGGCGAACAGATACGCCCACGCCAATCCCAAACGCATATACTACCTGTCCGTGGAATACCTGTTGGGGCGCTCTTTGGTGAACAATCTGGACAACTTGGGCATCCACGGCTTGCTAGATCAAGTGAAGCTGGACAACCCGATTCCCCTGCGCGACGTCATCGATTGCGAATACGATCCGGCTTTGGGCAACGGCGGTTTGGGCCGTTTGGCGGCGTGCTTCATCGATTCGATGGCGACGCTGGGACTGCCCGGCTACGGGTACGGTCTGAACTATCAGTTCGGTTTGTTCAAACAGGTTTTTGAAAACGGTTATCAAAAGGAAATGGCCGATTCCTGGCTGGATCGTTCGTCGCCGTGGCAGATTGAACGCGCAGACCGCGTTTGCCGTATTCCCGTTTACGGCCGTCTGGTGTACGAAGACGTGAACGGCGAACGCCGTGCGCACTGGGTCGACACCGAAACGCTGGTAGGCGTTCCTTATGATATGCCGATTGTCGGCTTCGGCGGCAAAACGGTAAACTACCTGCGTTTGTTCTCGGCTCATTCCTCCAGCGAACTGGATATCAAGACCTTTAACGAGGGCGGCTACATCAAAGCGGTCGAAAAGAAAATCAAATCCGAAACGATTTCCAAAGTGCTGTATCCGTCCGACGCGGTCGAAGCGGGCAAAGAATTGCGCCTGCTGCAGCAGTACTTCTTTGTTTCCTGCGCTTTGAGCGACATCATGCGCCGTTTCCTGGAAACGAACACAGACTTGCGCGATTTCCCGAAAAAAGCGGCCATTCAGCTGAACGACACGCATCCCACTTTGGCGATTCCCGAATTGATGCGTCTGCTGATGGACGTTCACGGTTTGGATTGGGATACCGCGTGGGAAATCACGGAAAAAACGATGGGCTACACGAACCACACTCTGCTGCCCGAAGCGTTGGAACGCTGGTCGGTCAAATTACTGGAAAAAGTTTGCCCGCGTCATTTGGCGATTATCTACGACATTAACGACCATTTGATGAAACAGGTCGCAGCGAAATACCCCGGCGACAACGGCAAGCTGTCCCGCATGTCCGTCATCGAAGAAGGCGACGTCAAAAAAGTCCGCATGGGCAACTTGGCGATTGTCGGCTCGCACTCGATTAACGGCGTGGCGGCGATTCACTCCGAATTGGTCAAGAAAAATCTGGCACCCGATTTCTATGAAATGTGGCCGGAACGCTTCAACAACAAAACGAACGGCATTACGCCGCGCCGCTGGCTGCTGAGCGCGAACCCCGAATTGGCGGATTTGATTTCGTCGAAAATCGGCCGCGACTGGATTACGCACCTTGATCAGCTGGTCAAAATCGCGCCTTTTGCCACGGATTCCGACTTTGTGCGTTCGTTCTTCCGCATTAAAAAGGACAACAAGGAACTGCTGGCGAAAATCATTCTGAACACAACGGGCAACATCGTCGACACGGATTCCCTGTTCGACGTGCAAGTCAAACGTATTCACGAATACAAACGCCAGCTGCTGAACGCGCTGAACATCATCTACAACTATTTGCAGATTACCGAAGACGGGCTGTCCCTGCCGTCGCCGCGCACGTTCATTCTGGGCGGGAAAGCCGCGCCGTCGTACGACTTTGCGAAACTGACCATCAAATTGTTCAACAACTTGTCCAAAGTCATCAACAACGACCCGCGCGTCAAAGACCAGATGAAAGTCGTTTTCATCCCCGATTACAAGGTGTCGATTGCGGAACGCGTGTTCCCCGCCGCCGACGTGTCGGAACAGATTTCGACCGCAGGCTTTGAAGCTTCGGGCACAGGCAACATGAAATTCATGCTCAACGGCGCTTTGACGGTCGGCACGCTGGACGGCGCGAACGTCGAAATCCGCGAGGAAGTCGGCGCGGAAAACTTCTACCTGTTCGGCTTGACAACGCCGGAAGTCAAGAAGATTCACGACGAACATTCGCACAATCCGTGGGAACTGTACAATTCCGACACGCGCATCCGCCGCATTATGGACGCGCTGAATTCGGATATGTTCTGCCCCGGCGAACCGGGAATCTTCCAGCCCGTTTTCAACAACATCATGGGCGCGGATTATTACCTGCTGCTGGCGGACATCGGTTCGTACATCGACACGCAGGCGCAGGTTGCCAAGGACTTCTTGAACAAAGCGTCCTGGGGCAAAAAAGCGATTTTGAACGTCGCGCACTCGGGCAAATTCTCGTCCGACCGCACGATTGCCGAATACGCCAAGGATATCTGGGACGTCAAACCCGTTCTGTAAAACCTTTAAACTCGAAACAGCCCGCTTGCAACGCGGGCTGTTTTTTTATATAATCGCTTCCGTTAAACCAATTACATTCAGAGGGTGGATGTTGGAAATTGCGGTAAATCGGTAATCCAAAGCGTCAAAGCTTTGATTACCTGTTCTTTCCTCCCGAACGCTTGGCGTTTTCGGGGTGTGTTTTTTTTTATTTTACCGCAACAGGTTTAACCATGAATTTATCCAAACAGGAACAAAGGACGCTTCACGTCCTGGCCCAAGGGGGCAAAATCGTCCACACCCGCGACAATCGGGGCAAGATAACGGAAATCTTGTGCTATAACCGCGACGGCTTTGTTTTAAGCGATTGCACAAGGGATGTTTTTATCAAATTGAAATCAAAACGGCTGATTGCGTCAAAAGACGGTCAGCCATACCGTATTACTTTAAAAGGCCTGCGCGCCGTCCGCCCGCAGCCCGACAACAGATGAAAGGATTGTACCATGATTATCCGCACCAGAAAACAAACAGACGACAACGCGATTTACGATTTGGTCAAAGATGCGTTTTCAACAATGGAACACGCCAGCGGCGACGAACAAAACCTTATCGGCCGTCTGCGAAAATCGGCGGGATATGTTCCCGAATTAGAATTGGTCGCAGAGCTTGACGGGCAAATCGCCGGCCATATTATGCTGACAAAGATTCCGATTGGGGATACGGAACAGCTGATTTTGGCTCCTTTGGCGGTCGCTCCCGGCAAACAAAAGCAAGGCATCGGCGGCGCGCTGATAAAACGGGCGCACGAAACCGCACAAAAAGCAGGATACAAGCTTGTGCTTTTGGTTGGCCACCCGGCATATTACCCGCGGTTCGGCTATCGCCCCGCCGCCGATTTCGGATTGACCTGTTCGCCGGACATTCCGCCCGAATGTTTCATGGCGGCAGATTTGACGGGCGGCTGTGAAAAAATCGATGCGCTCGTCAGCTTTCCGTCTGTTTTTTTTGAGACGGATTAAAAAACTCTGTCTTCGGGAAACGAAGCAAGGATTTTTATCTGATCTTGTGTCAAAACAAAAGACCGTTCGGAGTACGGATTTAAAATAACGCCGTCGTTCGGACGCAGTTTTGCCGCGTTTATCCAATCGCGGCAATGCATAAAAAACGCCTTGCCCGCTTTGAAACCGGCGGGAATTTGTTCCTGTGTCGAAAATACGGGAATCAACCGCCGGTTCAAAGTCGGGAAAAAGACAACAAAAGGCTTGAAGCGAACGGGCGGCAAAACGCCGCCGTTTGCAAACGGCAGTTCCCCCTCGTCGGGCAAAGCGGACGGCACCAGCACATCCGTGTACCGGAAAGCGTACAGCAAACGGACATAGTTTTCCCTGCTTTTGTCGGCAGCGAATTCAGCCAAATGCTTTTCCAACGGATTGTCGATTCGGGACATGGCAAGATCCTTTTTTGCAGAACGCTTTTTGCATATTTAAACATACCGTAATTATGCTCAAATTCAAAAAGAAACCGCACGGCTGCCGGCATTGATTATCATTCAAACCGTTTGCTGCAGCAGCATTGAGTACCGGTAT
>DJPN01000016.1 GCA_002438565.1 Alphaproteobacteria bacterium UBA6411
CGGAGAAATCCGCCGATGTTTTTTTACGCCCTTGTTTTGGTGAAGGACAAGCTGAGGCGGTCTTTCCAAGGGAAAAACGGATTTTCGGTTTTGTCGAAAAAACGACGGCGAACGGCGTGAGGGTTTAAGTTTTTCTTGAATCGATAGACAAAGCGTGTTAGTATTTTTGTCAAACAAACAAAGAGGGGGACAGGATTATGTCTTTGATTATCGTAGCGCAAAACAGCAAAAAACTGGAAGATACCAAAACGAAACTGCAGGTCGCCGCTTATTTGAACGGTTTGATGAACCAAGTGGACGGCGTTCCCAAACAATACCGCGACGAGGTCGCCGAAGTCTATATGGAAGATTATCCGATGAATTTCGGTGAAAAAAACAAAGCCAAAGCTGCGGAAGAAATCGAAAATCTGCAGGAATTCTACGGCAAGGAAGTCAAGAATGCGTCCTTGAAAACCAAAATGCAGGCGGCGTTCGGGCGCAAAGGTGCGGAAGTCGCGCGCGCGGTTGCTTTGGGCGCGGCGGCGGTTGTCGGCGGCGTGATGGCGGCGCAGGGAATCGAACCGATGGCGGCTCCGACTCTGGTGCTGGCGGCGGGCGCGCTTTGCACGGGGGCGCATGCGGCGACGATGCCCAAGGCGTCCGAACAGGAAAAATCCGACGTTGAAAAATACGGCGACGCCAAACGCGCTTTGTACGCTTTGAAAAAAATGAAAAAAGTGCTGGCGCCCGAATCGACGTACAAAAAAGAAGTGCAGGCTCTGTATGCTTCGGGATTGGGCAACCCCGGCGGCATGATTACCGCGCTGAATCTGAAACAAAAGGGCGGACGTTAAGCCAAAAGGAGTTGGGCGATGGCGGGCTCGGTTTCGGAATTCCTGTCCAAAGGGAACGTTCAAAAATTCAAAAACGGAATCCAATCCGCTTTCGGGCGGAATTTGCCGAAAACGCTGGTTGCGTCGGCGGTTTTGGCGGGGGCTTTTGCGGCATGCACCAAACAGGAAACCGCTTCAAGCGGCTCGCTGAAACCCAGAACGACCTACGCCGTCAAGGAAAACGGCGACACGCTTTGCGCTTATCAAGCCATTCCGATGAGCGACGCCGACTACGCGCGTTTGCAAAAACTGGTCAACGCCGCGACGAAAACCGAATCGGGATGCGAAATTCTGAAAGGGATTGCCAAAGCGGGGACGACTCTGCGAATCGATTATTCGGGCGAAGACAATTTGGGCTATTTCCAGCCCGAAGACAATTCGATTTGCTTGGGACGGCAATGCGGCGACGCGGATTTGCAGTCCGTTTTGATTCACGAAGGCGAACATGCCCTGCAAAACCGGCGCGTTCCCCAAAGAACCAGCCGTTATAATTTTGAATCCAACTTGAAAAGCATCCGCGTAACAGAGGCGGACGCCATGACCATGCAGACGCTGTTTTCGTTCGAAATGGCTGAAAAAGGCGACAGCGCGGCGCTGAAAATGATGACAATCCGCCACAAAGGCATGGTTGATACTTACGCCAAAGCCGCCGAAAAATACGGCAAAGGCAGTGCGCAGGCGTTAAAGGAAACGATGCTGAGCTGGTACGACGACAAAAACTATGTCAAAACCTATGATGAAGACATGGCGGCGGGGCATGCCGAAAAGGTCGACGAAACATTAGGCATTTCCCTGTTGTCCCATTTTTCAAAAACGGCGGATGCGGATGCTTTGCTGGCGAATGCCTGCCAATATAAGGGTGTCAAGTATGCGGGAACTGACGGTTCTATTTTGAACACGCCGCGCACGGCTTGGCTGAATGTTGAAACGCGCGACAAAATGTCGAAAATCCACAACAGGCTGGTTTCCAAAACGTTGGGCTTCAACGGCGACGAAAGCATGGACAATTTCTATATGCGCAAGGACGGCAAAGTGTCTAAACAGACTTACAAACAGATTGTTGCAACAATGCTTGCCCGACAAAAAACACAAGGACGTTAAGGAGAAATACGATGTCGAATTCCGTATCCGAATTCTTTTCCAAAGAAGGTATCAAGAAATTCAAAAGCGGGGTGAAAGCGTTTGCCGAACGGCAATCCGTCAAAGCTGCCGCCGCTTCCATGTTTTTGGCCGGTGCCTTTGCGACGTCGCGGGCGCAATCCAATGATATTATCGATTTCGGACCTCAGCAGCAAATTGCTTTCGCCGTTACGGAAAAGGGCGACACGCTCTGCTCGTATCTTGCCGAAAAAACGGACAGCACGTCGTTCGCCCGTTTGCAGGGATTGGTCAACAATGCGACGAAAAGCAAAACAGGGTGCGAGATTTTGAAAAATATTTCAAAACAAAACACTCTGCTGTCCATGGGCGATGCGGGAAGCAACACCATCGGCTACTTTGCGCCCGATGAAAACGTAATCGTTTTGAACGAACATTTCGACAACCCGACGCTGCAGTCGTGTCTGGTTCACGAAGGAAAACATTCGGTTCAAAGCTTTTCGCTGGGCAACAGCGTCAATTCCGCCAACACGTTTTACACCAACACGCTGATTTCCCGCGTGATGGAAGCCGACGCCGTTGCGACGCAGACCAAATTTTCCTATGAAATGGCGCAGGCTGGCGACAGCGCGGCGTGGAAATCCTTGCAGGCGGAGCACAAAGGCATTACCGACACGTTTGAAGCGGGTGCTAAAAAGTACGGTCAAGATAAAAAGAAAACGATGCGCGAAACCATGCTGGCTTGGTACAAGGACAAAGCTTACGCGGGACTGTACGACCAGTCTTTGGTTCAGTTTCATACGAATTTCGCTTTGAAAGCGTCGGACGACCAGATTAAAGACAGCTTCAAAGAAACCATCAACACCGACGAACTTATCCGCGCCGTGTGCCGGCTGGACGGCAAGGCGTACGCCAAAGACGGCGATTTGCTGACGACGCCCGAAACGGCGTACCTGTCGCGCGGCGATTACTTCGGCATGCAAATCGCCAACGGCGCGCTGAAAGCCAGAACGGGACGCGAAGACGTGTCCGCGTCGTTCATGTACCCCGTTGAAAAAGACGGAACGGTGTCCAAGCTGACCTATGTGCAGGAAGATCAAGTCGAAGCGCGTCAGGAAAAGCAGAAAAAACAAACCAAAATGGCGGTAAACGTTTTAAAGATGAATATGAAAGTCCGCTGAGATGAAAACGTTCAAAGCTGATTTCCTAATCAGTTACGCCGATACCGATGCGGGCGGCGTGGTGTATCATTCCCGCTATATCGACATGGCGGAACGCGCGCGCATGGTGATGCTGCATGAAATGGGCATCCGTTGCCGCGATTTGGAAAAAGCCGAAAAACCGTGCGGTTTTATGGTGCATAAACTGGAAATCGAATACAAGCGCCCCGCTTTTTTGGAAGACATGCTGACCGTTGAAACGCAAGTGTTGAAAATCGGCGGCGCGACGTTCGATTTGCTGCAAACCGTCAAGCGCGGCGACGAAACGCTTGTTGAAATGAAGGTTTACGCCCTTGCCGTGGCAAAAGTCGGCAAACCGACCCGCATTCCCGCTTTCATTCGCGAAAAATTTGAGGCCGTTGTGTAAAAAATAACAGCTCTCCTTTGCAATCCTTTAATAAATATGGCATAAGCTTGAGTTCAAAGGATTCAGATTAAAGGAGAGCTTTTTCATGCCTGCCGCCACTTTGCAAACCGCCGCGACCAATCTGTCCATGTGGGGATTGTTCCTGCAGGCGGATTTTGTCGTCAAAACCGTGATTATCGCCCTTGTCATGGCGTCCGTCTGGTCATGGACGATTATTTTTGAAAAAGTCATGATGCTGCGTTCGGCGCGCGAAGACGCGCACAAATTTGAAACGCAGTTCTGGTCGGGCGGTTCGCTGGACGACATGTTCGACCAACTGGAAGCCAAACCGTACCGCCTTGACCCGATGAGCGCGATTTTCGTTGCCGCAATGCGCGAATGGCGGCGGTCGTCGGGGGCTTTGACGACGGGCGTTCACGGCACCAGTCTGGGACAGCGCATCGATCGCGTGATGCAAATCACCATGGATCGCGAAATGGACAGAATGGAAAAACGGCTGACGTTTCTGGCGTCCACGGGTTCGGTTTCGCCGTTTATCGGGCTGTTCGGCACGGTTTGGGGCATTATGAACAGCTTTCATAACATCGGCGCCAGCTCGAACACGTCTTTGGCGGTTGTTGCGCCGGGGATTGCGGAAGCTTTGTTTGCGACGGCTTTGGGGCTGGTCGCGGCCATTCCCGCCGTGCTGGCGTACAACAAACTGTCCAGCGACATGGGGCGCTACGGCAAAGTGCTGGAAAACTTCGCGGGCGAATTTTCAACCATTCTGTCGCGCCGAATTGACGACACGACGGGGCGTTCCGAAAAACGGAGCGGCGGCTGATGGGGGCTTCGATTAAATTTTCCAGCCGCGGGCAAAGACAGCGGGCGTCGTTTTCCGAAATCAACGTTACCCCGATGGTTGACGTAATGCTGGTTTTGCTGGTTATCTTTATGGTGACCGCGCCGATGATGACGACGGGCGTTTCGCTGGATTTGCCGCGCGGCGACGGGCAGGCCATGGAAGATTCCGACCGCGCCGTCGATATCAGCGTTGATGCGAAATCCAAAATCTATCTGGGGGACGAAATCGTCAAGCCCGATACTTTGGTCAAACGCGTCAAGGCCATGCAGAAAAGCAATCCGAACTTGAAAGTCGTCATCAGCGGCGACCGTGCGGCGTCTTACGGACAGGTTATAGAGCTGATGAGCCTGCTGCGTCTGGCGGGAATTTCCAAAGTCGGTTTGAAAACGGGCGACACGCTGGGAACGGACGCTTTGAACGACAAACCGAAAAAGAAAAAATAGGGAATCGCTTTGAAAATCCGTCAGACCGTTTTGTCGTTTTTGCGCCGCCATCCGTATTTGGTTAAACTGATACGGTTTGCGCGCGGCCATGCGCCGATAGTGTTGTCTGTCGGATTGCATTTGCTGGTCGTAATTTTGCTGACGGTCGATTTTGTTTCGACGCAGGCTAAGGACAAAGTCGTTTCCGTGCCGATGTTCGTCGTTGATTTGGACAAGGTCAAAGTCGCCGAAATGACGAATTTGCCGCCCAAACTGGATAAAACGAAAAAAGCGGGCGCGTCCGTGCAGAAATCCGTCAAAACGTCGTCGTACAGCAAAGCGGGCGCATCGCTGAGCCGCGGCGGTTCGGGATCGGGCGCAAAATCGTCTTCGGGCGCGCATTTGTCGAACGATTTGAACAAAGTCTTGACCAAGGTTACCAAAAAACAATCCTCCAAAACCGATGAAGCGGTGGCTTCCATGCTTAACAGTTTGAAACAGTCGGGCAAAGGCGGAAACGGCGGAAATTCCAAAGACGACGACCCGTTCAAGACTCTGCTGGCTTCCGTGGACGGCATGAAAAAAGGCATGGGGCGCGCCGATGATGTTCCCGCCGACGTCAATCCCGATGAAATTGTAACGGAAGGCGTTGAGGGCGGTTCGGGCGGCAGCTACATGCAGGAGCTGTCCGTGTCGGAAAAAGACCTTATCGGATTGCGGCTGCGGGAATGTTGGAACATGGACGCAGGGGTGCGCGGGGCGCAGAACATGATTGTCGAAATCCGCGTTTTCCTGTCCAAAGAGGGGCGGGTCAAGGACGCAAAGATTTTGAACAAAAAACGCTACAACAAAGATTCCGCCTATCGTTCCGCGGCGGAAAGCGCGCGCCGCGCCGTATATATTTGCGACAAAAAAGACGAAAAATCCCCGTTCGCGATTTTTCCCAAAAATTACGAACAATCTTATGACGCGTGGAAAACGCTTTTGTTACGGTTTAATCCTTTTGACGGCGGAGTGGGCTGATGAAAAAGTTTTTGACGGCTGTTTTTTTGGTTTTGGCTTTTGCGCAGCAGGCAAAAGCCGAATTGAGCATTGATATTACGGGGGCGCGATCCGAACCGATGGCGGTCGCTTTGCCCGTGTTTTCGTCGTTCGACCGGAAATCGGCCGATTTTTCACACAAAATCACAGGCGTCATTCAGTCGGATTTGGAAAGTTCGGGATTGTTCAGAATTTTGGATTCCTTTTCGTATCTGCAGCATTTCAAAGGGATTGACGATTCGCCGAAATTCGTCGATTGGCAGGCGATTTCGGCCGAAGCCTTGATTCAAGGTTCCGTCGAATACTTGAGCGCGAAACAAATCCGCGTTTCCATTCGGCTGTGGGATGTTCCCGCGTCGCAGGAAATGTATTCCTCCAGCTTTGAAATCGATGAAAAAGGCTGGCGGCGCGTCGCCCATATCATCGCCGACGCGGTGTACAAACGCATTACGGGCGAGGACGGCTATTTCGACACCCGTATCGTCTACATCGCGGAAACGGGGACGCCTTTGCACCGTGTCAAACGGCTGGCGATTATGGATCAAGACGGCGAAAACCACCGCTTTTTGACCGACGGCGTCAACTTGGTTCTGACTCCGCGTTTTTCGCCGAACATGCAGCAGATTACCTATATGTCGTATTACAAGGATACGCCGCGTGTTTATTTGTTTGACATCGAAACGGGAAAACAGCAGATTGTCGGCGATTTTCCGGGGATGACGTTTGCGCCGCGCTTTTCGCCGGACGGGCACAAGCTGATTATGTCCATGGCGGAAAACGGCAACACGGAAATTTATGAAATGAATTTGGACACCCGCGCCGTCAAACAGCTGACGCATATGCCGTCGATTGAAACGTCGCCCAGTTATTCGCCCGACGGCAAACGGATTGTGTTCAACTCCGACCGCAGCGGGGCGCAGCAGCTGTACGTCATGGATGCGAACGGCAAAAACATGCGCCGCATCAGTTTCGGCAAAGGGCGGTACGCCACGCCCGTTTGGTCGCCGCGCGGAGACTATATCGCTTTTACGAAAATGGCGGGCGGAAAGTTCTACATCGGCGTGATGTTTCCGGACGGCAAGGGCGAACGTTTGGTTGCCGAAGGCTATTTGGTGGAAGGTCCCACCTGGTCGCCGAACGGCCGCATTTTGATGTATTTCCGCCAAGAACCGCCGAACAAGTACGGAATTCCGGGGGCGACGAAAATTTACGCCGTGGACATTACCGGATACAACGAACGCCGTTTGCTGACCCCCGTCGACGCATCCGACCCCGCGTGGTCGCCGCTGCTGTCAAACCGTTGATTATGCCGGTGCTAAAAAAAAGGTTGCGCTGTATGGCAAAATCTTTTAAATTCTAACCACGATTGTTTAACATTGTTTTTCTAATTGGGAGAATTGTTGATGAAAAAACGTTTAGTTGCCGTTTTGGCTTCAATGGCTTTGGTTTCTGCTTGCGCTTCCACGGACGCCGTTGACGATGAATCGTCATCGATGACAACGGTCGGTGCCGCCGCCGATGTCGCCGAACAGGATCAAAACTTTGTTCAGAATGCGAAAGACCGCGTTTTCTTCGGTTTCGATAAATCGAACTTGAACGAAGAAGCCCGCAACGTCTTGAAAGCTCAGGCCGAATGGTTGCAGGCGAACCCCGAAAAGAACATTGTCGTTCAGGGACACACCGATGACCGCGGCACGCGCGAATACAACATCGCTTTGGGCGAACGCCGCGCTGTCGCCGTTAAGAACTATCTGATTTCCGCAGGTGTCGACGCCGACCGCATCGACGTGATTTCCTACGGCAAAGAACGTCCGGCCGTCATCGGCGCGAACGAAGCCGCTTGGGCTCAGAATCGCCGTGCGGTTACGGTTGTCAAAGACTAATTGACAGCTTATCCGATTTGAAAAAGCACCCTACAATAAGGGTGCTTTTTTACATTCAAGGAGGATAAGATGAAACAAATCATAGCCGGAGCTTTGGGGGCTTTGCTGTTGGTAACGGGGTGCGCTCATCGTGAAACAAAATGCGAAGCGTTCAAGGAAACGTTCAAACAAAACAAAGTGATGTTTGCCCAGAACAAAGCCGATTTGACGCCCGAAAGCAAACAAGTGTTGGACAAACAAATCGCTTGGCTGAAAGAAAACCCGAACAAAAAGGTCATTGTCAAGGGGTACACCGATCCAACGGGATCGACGGCGCACAATATGCAGTTGGGCAGAGACCGCGCCGAAGCCGTCAAAGCGTACTTTGCCGAAAACGGCATCAATCCGGACAGGGTAACCGTTGTTTCGTTCGGGGAACGGGATTTGGCGTCAACCAAAAACACGCCGCAGTCGTGGAAAAAAGACAGACGCGCTGTAACGGTCATCGTTACGGAATAAAAAAAGTGTGGCGTAATGAAAAGAGTGCTTTTATAATCAAAAGCACTCTTTTTTTTGCGGGGGTGAGAACGATGAAAAGCTTGTTTTGTTTGATGTTGTCCGTCGGTGTGCTGATGATGCCCGTTGCGGGGAATTGCGCCTCTGTCGCCGATTTGTCCGACAGAATGGACAAGCTGGAACGGTCGCTGAAAACCGTCAACAAAAAACTGTCGAACAATTATGTCGGTTCGACGAAACGCCCTGCCGAAAACGGGACGGACGCCGCCGTTGTCAACGCGCAGGATTTGGAGGAAAACGTTCGCCAGCTGACGGGGGATGTCGAACGGATGGCTTTTGAACGCGAAGAAGACATCGAAAAGCAAAAACGGATTCAAGACGACAACGCGCAACGCTTTATCGATTTGGAAAAACGGCTGCAGGAAGTCGAACGGAAACTGCAGAAAATGACCGAAGAAAAAAATCGCGCCGAACAAGCTTTGAAAAACGCGGAAAAACAACGCAAAGACAAGGAAATCGCCGCTCAAAAGGCTGAAAAGGACAGAAAAGAGAAAATCAAGGCGGCTTACGGCAAAAAGGACGCCAAAACTTTGTACAACGAAGCGTTCGCCGCGATTAAAAAGCAAAATTACAAAAGTGCCGAAACCCAGTTTGAAGCGTTTTTGGAACTGCACCCCAAAAATGATTTGGCGGGAAATGCGCAGTATTGGTTGGGCGAATCCTACTTTGCGCGCGGTCAGTTCGACAAAGCGGCCATTGCTTTCGCCGAAGGATTCCAAAAATACCGCGACAGTCAAAAAGCTCCCGACAACCTGTTTAAACTGGGGCTGACCATGGCGCGCATGAATAAAAAGGAAGAAGCCTGCATTGCGTTTAAAAACTTTTCGGCCGAATATCCCAAAGTGTCCGAAAGTATGAAAAAACGCCTGCAAAAGGAAATGAACAAGCTTTCATGCCGCTGATTTCCGATTTATTCGCCCGCGCGATGTCGGCGTTCGGCATAGGTGCGGATGACGCGTTGGCGGTTGCCGTGTCGGGCGGTGCGGACAGTATGGCGCTGTTGAAAGCCGCCGTCGATTTTTCAAAACAAAAAAACAACCGGATTGTCGTTTTGACCGTCAATCACGGGCTGCGTCCCGAATCCGCGGAGGAAGCGCGGCAGGTCGTTCGGTGGGCGCGGTCTTTGGGTGTTGACGCCGAAATTCTGGTTTGGCGGGGCGAAAAGCCGCAAACAGGCGTTGAGCAGGCGGCGCGAAACGCCCGTTACGCGTTGCTGTTTGGCGCGTGCCGCCGGCTGAAAATCCGCAATTTGCTGCTGGGTCATCATAAGCGCGATCAGGCTGAAACCTATTTAATGCGTAAGGCGCGGGGAAGCGGCGAAATCGGGCTGGCGGGCATGTCGGCGGTGAAAAGCTTTGCGTTCGGCAGGATGCTGCGCCCTTTTTTAGGGGTTGAACCGTCCGAATTGCGGGCGTTTGCGCGTGAAAACGGGTTGCCGTGGGTGGAAGACCCGACCAACGCCACA
This sequence comes from Alphaproteobacteria bacterium UBA6411, assembly GCA_002438565.1. Taxonomy (GTDB): domain Bacteria; phylum Pseudomonadota; class Alphaproteobacteria; order CAAGCB01; family CAG-977; genus UBA2903. Next base: position 9,768 of record DJPN01000016.1, read on the forward strand.
ATACAGTTTGAACGCGGGCGTTTAAGGCTGACAACCCCGCCGGAAGTGCTGGACGACGCTTTCCGCCAAACGTTGGTTTACGGAAGAAAACGGCGCGAATTGGAAGAGCGGGTTGCCGGTTTCTATCGCAGTTTTTTAACCTTGCCGCCCATGGGGTATGCGGTTTTGCCTGTGGCTGCTTTTTCGACGGATTGCGCCGTGCTGTCCTATGCTTTGGGCGAGGTTTTGCGTGTTGTGGCGAACAAGCCTTATGCCGCCTGCAAAGCGGCGGTAGAAGATTTGATTGCCCGCGTGAACGGCGGTTTTTGCGGCGCGACTTTAAGCGGATGCCGTATTGCTCCTGCCGGTAAAAATCGAGTGCTGATTTGGCGCGAGGAACGTTCTTTGCCGCCCGCGGCGGCGTTTGACGAAACGGGGTTTGCTTTATGGGGAAGTTTTGCGGTTTCGGCGGACGGAGAGGCGGCTCAAGGGCTGACGGTCGGGGCTGTGGGGCGGCCGCTGAAAACGGACGCCGATGTGCCCAAACGGGTCATTCCGACTTTGCCCGCGATTTTCGACAACGAAAAGCTTTGTATTGTCCCGCATTTGGGGTATAAACAGAATCAAATGGCTTGTCAGGCGGTTTTCGCCCCGACGTTTCCCTTGGTGCAAACGGCGGAATGGATGCCGCCTTTAACGGTTTGAGGTTGATTTGAACAAAAACATATTTGTTTGGCTGATTGTCGGCGTGTTGTTGTTTACACTGTACGATTCTTATTCGGGCGGGGTTGCGAACCGTTCCGTCGCGCCGCTGGCTTTTTCAGAATTTACGCAGCAGGTGCGGGACGGCAAAGTGCAGGAAGTTGTCTTGCAGGGCAGTAAAATCGCGGGTCAGCTGACAGACGGGCGCAAGTTCGCTTTGTACGCTCCCGAAGACGCGGGGCTGGTTCCGCTGCTGTTGGAAAAAAACGTGCGCGTTACCGCCGTTCCGTTAGAAGGCGAAAGCTCGTTTTGGGCGGGGGTTGTGTATTGGCTGCCGTTCATTCTGTTTATTGGCGTGTGGGTGTTCTTTATGCGCCAAATGGCGGCCGGCAACGGCAAGGCGATGAGCTTCGGCAAATCCCGCGCCCGCATGATAGAAGGGCAGGGCAAAGTCACGTTCGCCGATGTCGCGGGCATTGACGAAGCCAAGGAGGATTTGGTCGAAATCGTCGATTATTTGAAAGATCCCGAACGGTTCCAGCGCTTGGGCGGGAAAATTCCCCGCGGCGTTTTGCTGGTCGGTCCTCCGGGAACGGGGAAAACGCTGCTGGCGAAAGCGATTGCGGGCGAAGCGAACGTGCCGTTCTTTACGATTTCGGGGTCGGATTTCGTCGAAATGTTCGTCGGCGTCGGCGCGTCGCGCGTGCGCGATATGTTTGAACAAGCCAAAAAACACGCGCCGTGTCTGGTCTTTATCGACGAAATCGACGCGGTCGGGCGTCACCGCGGCGCGGGATTGGGCGGCGGCAATGACGAACGCGAACAGACGCTGAACCAGCTGCTGGTCGAAATGGACGGTTTCGACACGAACGAAGCGGTGATTTTGATTGCCGCGACGAACCGTCCCGATGTGCTTGACCCCGCTTTGCTGCGCCCCGGCCGTTTCGACAGACAGGTTGTTGTGCCGAATCCCGATTTGGCGGGACGCGAGAAAATCCTGTTGGTGCATATGAAAAAAAGCCCGATGGGGCCCGATGTCGACGCGAAAAAAATCGCGCGCGGCACCCCCGGATTTTCGGGCGCGGATTTGGCGAATTTGGTCAACGAAGCGGCTTTGCTGGCGGCGCGTCGCAACAAGCGTGTGGTCACCATGGCGGAGTTTGAATACGCCAAGGACAAAGTCATGATGGGCGCGGAACGCAAATCCCACATTATGACCGAAGACGACAAGAAAATGACCGCTTACCACGAAGCGGGGCACGCGCTGATGATGCTGGAATCGCCCCATTCCGATCCGTTGCACAAAGTCACCATCATTCCGCGCGGCAGGGCGTTGGGCGTTACCATGTCTTTGCCGACGGATGACAAGGATTCGCGGTCGTACATCTATTTGAAAGAACGCATGGGCATCTGTTTCGGCGGGCGCGTGGCGGAGGAAATGATTTTCGGCGCGGACAACGTGTCGACAGGCGCGTCGCAGGACATCCGCGTCGCGACGAACATCGCGCGCAGCATGGTCACCCAGTGGGGCATGAACAAGGAAATCGGTCCCATCGCGGTCGAAGAACCCGACGGCGAGGTGTTCTTGGGCTATTCGATTTCCCAGCGCAAAAACGTTTCCGAAGAACTGGCGGCGCGCGTCGACGCGGAAATCAAGGCGTTGATTGACGAAGCGTATCAGCATTGCCAGTCGGTTCTGCACGAAAAGCGCGACGAACTGGAGCGCATCGCGCAGGGGCTTTTGGAATACGAAACGCTGACGGCGGACGAGGTTCACGCTTTGATAAAAGGCGAAAAAATCACCCGCGAGGAAGAGGGCGTTCACATCTCGGCGCGTTCGACCGTCCCCGTAACGGACGACGACGGCGAAGCGTCCGAATAAATTGTAACCAAAAGTGTATTGAGCTTTCGGCCGTGTTTGCTTAAAACAAAGCAAATTCGACCGTAAAAGGAGTTTTATTATGGCAGTACGCAAATTGTTCGGCACGGACGGGGTTCGGGGCAAAGCCAACCAATACCCGATGACGGCTGAAATCGCTTTGAAATTGGGCATTGCGGCGGGGTCTTTGTTCAAAAAAGGCGAACACCGCTGCCGCGTTGTTATCGGCAAGGACACCCGTTTGTCGGGTTATATGATTGAAACCGCGCTGACATCGGGCTTTACCGCCGTCGGTATGGATGTTTTGCTGCTGGGTCCCATGCCCACCCCCGCGGTGGCAATGCTGACCCGTTCGATGCGCGCCGATTTGGGCGTCGTGATTTCGGCGTCCCACAACCCGTACGAAGACAACGGCATTAAATTTTTCGGTCCCGACGGCTACAAACTGTCCGACGAAACCGAATTGGAAATCGAAAGCCGCGTGTTGGGCAACATTGACGACTATCTGGCGCCGTCGTCGCAAATCGGTCAAGCCAAGCGGCTGGACGACGCTATCGGGCGCTATATCGAATACGCCAAACAGACGTTCCCGCGCGGCAAAACGCTGGAGGGGCTGAAAGTCGTTCTGGACTGCGCAAACGGCGCGTCCTACCGCGTCGCGCCGACCGTTTTGTACGAACTGGGCGCGGAAGTCGTCGCTATCGGCGTCGACCCCGACGGCCGCAACATCAACGACAACTGCGGCGCGGTGCATACCGACCGCATGTGCGACGAAGTCGTCAAGCACGGTGCGGATATCGGCATTGCTTTGGACGGCGACGCCGACCGCTTGATTGTCTGCGACGAAAAGGGACAAGTCATCGACGGCGACCAAATTTTGGCTCTGGTCAGCCGCGAATGGAAACAAGCGGGTATTCTGAAAGGCAACGGCGTGGTTACGACCGTGATGTCGAATTTGGGATTGGAACGCTATTTGAAAGCCAACGGCATGAACCACATCCGCACGAAAGTCGGCGACCGCTACGTTGTCGAAAAAATGCGCGAAGACGGCTACAATCTGGGCGGCGAACAGTCGGGGCACTTGATTTTGGGCGAACATTCGACAACGGGCGACGGATTGGTCGCGGCTTTGCAAGTTTGCGCAGCCGTGTTGAAAGAAAAACGTCCCGTCAGCGAAGTCATGCACTTGTTTGAACCCGTGCCGCAACTGTTGAAAAACGTCCGCCTGTCGGACAGAACGCTGGCCAAAACCGCTTTGGAAAGCGACAGTTTGAAAATCGTTATCGACAAAACGGAACGCACGCTGGGCGACAGCGGTCGCCTGCTGATTCGCGCGTCGGGGACGGAACCCCTTATCCGCATTATGCTTGAGGGCGAAGACCGCGACCAAATCAAAGCCATGGCGGACGAAATCGCCGACGCTTTGGTTGCCGAAGTCGCCGCTTTGGAAGCCCGCTGAAAGGATTGATTATGAAACCCGAAACAAAACCCCGCTGCCCGAATTTTTCATCGGGTCCCTGCGCGAAACGTCCGAATTGGGACGCCAACAATCTGTTTTTAAACGATTTGGGGCGGTCGCACCGTTCGGCTTTGGGGCATGAACGGCTGAAGCTCGCCATCGATTTGATGAAAGAAGTGCTGGAAATTCCCGAATCCTACCGCGTCGGCATTATGCCTGCGTCGGACACGGGCGCGGTGGAAGCCGCGTTGTGGTCTTTGCTGGGACCGCGCGGAATTGACGTGTTTTCGTGGGAAACGTTCGGCAAAGGCTGGGGTGTGGATATCACCAAGCAGCTGAAACTGTCCGACGTGCGAATCTTTGACGCGCCGTACGGCAAACTGCCCGATTTGACCCAAGCCGACAAAGACCGCGACATCGTGTTTGCGTGGAACGGTACAACGTCCGGCGTTTGCGTGCCGAACGGCGATTGGATTGCCGACGACCGCAAGGGCTTGACGATTTGCGACGCGACCTCTGCCGCTTTTGCCATGGAATTGCCGTGGGACAAGCTGGACGTGGTCACCTTTTCGTGGCAGAAAGCGCTGGGCGGCGAAGCGGCGCACGGTGTTCTGGTGCTGAGCCCACGCGCCGTCGAACGGTTGGAAAGCTATGACCCCGCGTGGCCGATGCCCAAGATTTTCCGTATGAAAAAGGACGGCAAAATCAACGAAGGCATTTTTGTCGGCGACACGATTAACACGCCGTCCATGCTTTGCGTCGAAGACATCATTGACGCCTTGAATTGGGGCAAATCCGTCGGCGGGCTGAAAGGCTTGATTGCGCGGTCGATGAACAACTTTAAAGTTTTGGAAAAATTCGTCGCCGCTTCGGATTGGGCGGATTTTCTGGTGGACAAGGCGGAATACCGTTCCAACACTTCCGTTTGTCTGAAAATCAAAGCGCCGTGGTTCGCGGAACTGTCCGCGGACGGCCAAAAGGCGTTTTGCAAGAAAATGGTCAAGCTGCTGGGCGACGAAGGCGCGGCGTATGACTGCGGTTCGTACAAGGACGCGCCCGCGGGATTGCGCGTGTGGTGCGGCGCGACGGTTGAAGCGGCGGACGTTGAAAAACTTTGCGCTTGGCTGGATTGGGCATACCAAACGGCGAAAAACGAACAATGAAACAAAAGCCCCCCGAAAAAGGGGGCTTTTTTGCGAAAAAGGGCGGAAATGCAACCTTTTTTGATTGACGCGGTCAAAAGGATTGTTTTAAACTCTGCATTAGATTCGGAAAAACGGATCGAAGTTAATCTTTAATTTTTTTTAGAGGGAGTCCTCAAGTGAATAAAAATGATCTCGTAGCTGAAGTAGCTAAAAACACCGGTTTGTCCAAAACGGACGCCGCCAAATCCGTCGACGCTTTTTTGAACGCTGTTGAAGGCGCTCTGAAAAAAGGCGACGAAGTCCGCTTGGTCGGCTTCGGCACGTTCAGCATTGCCACGCGCGCTGCGACCGAAGGCCGCAACCCCCGCACGGGCGCCAAAATCAATATTCCGGCTTCCAAACAGCCGAAATTCAAAGCCGGCAAAGGCTTGAAGGACGCCGTGAACTAAGCTGTTCACAGTTTAAAAAAACGGGCGGTTTGCTGTTGGCAAGCCGCTTGTTTTTTTATAAAGCGTCGCCGGTCTTCGCTTTGCGGGCGATTTTGTAAAGGGCTTTGTCGGATTTGAAAACCGTTTTTTCGATAATTCCGTCGGGTGTGCAAAGCGTCAATCCGACTTTGTTCGTTCCGATTTGCGGGTGGCGCAAAACTCGGGCTGAACGACGCAAAGCAGGGGCTTTTGTCAAAGCGATGAAAGAAAACTTTTCATCCTCGAACGGGGCGTCGCCGCCTTTCAGCTGTTTGTGCAGGCGGCTGCGTTCGATGCGGCAGGCAAAATGGCACCATTCGGCGCACGGCTTGTCATGCGGGCAGGGGGCGGCGACATGTGCGCCGCGTTCTGTCAAATCCGTGCGTATTTTTTGCAGCAGGGCGACCGATTCGGGCAAAGCGGATTCGACAATCAGCAAAACGCTTTCTGCGGCGTTCCACAGCTTTCGCGCGGCAAAAATCGGATCGGCGACTTCGTTTAACATATAAGACGCGACGACCAAATCCGCCGTTTCCGGCAAATCGTCCGCCGCAATATCAAAAGCGCGCCAGTCCGCGGCGACAAGCTTTTGCCCCAAATCCCGCATAACGGCTGCGCGTTCCAAACAAACGGCGCTTTTCAAATCCAGCAGTTGTTGAGCCGCCAAAGTCGCCGCCCCCGTTCCCGCGCCGACGTCCAACAATGTTTCGGGCGGCGTTTCCAACGTTTCCAAAGTCAGCTCCAACGCTCTGGCGACCGCCCCGAATGTCGCGGGCATGCGCGTTGCGGCATAAGCGGCCGCTTCGGCCGCCGTTTTCAAGCTTTTGTTGCGCCCCGTGCGGTAACGCAGGCTGATGTCGGCGGCGGTTTGTTTCAAACCGTTCGTTTGTTCCAAAAGGAAACGGACTTCGGGCGGAAAAATCATTTTTGACCTGCAGTTGTTTAAAGTGCTTGTATTCACAGCATATTGCTTTAAAATAAATCAACCGTAAAGATTTTTGGAGGAACAAGCATGTTTTTATCCGCATTGGCTGTCGCTTTTTTGATGACGACAAAAGCGTTCGCGAATCCCGCGTGCGCCGTTTGCACGGTGGCTATCGGGGCATCGTTGGAAATCGCGCGCAAACTGGGCGTCGACGACAATATTGTCGGGCTGTGGGCGGGCGCGCTGCTGGCTCTGCTGGGCTATTGGCTGATTTTGTGGTTTAACAAGAAAAAATGGTTCTTTAAAGGGCGCGATTTCATTCTGATGGCGGTTTCCATCGGCTCAATCGGCTTTATGTACCTGCGCGATTTGGTGTATTCGCCGCGTCCCATGCTGTATGTGTTTTACATGGATCCGTTTCTGTTCTGCACGCTGGCCGGCGCCGCTTTGTTCATCTACACCGAAAAACTGTATTTCCGGATGAAAGACCGCAACGGCGGACACGCCCATTTCCCGTTTGAAAAAGTCGTGATGCCCGTTGTCGTGCTGTTTGCCGCCAGCATGTATCTGAATTATTTCCCGATTTCCGCCTTTTAAGGAGAAGTTTTATGAAAAAAGCTGAAAACGTCAAAGAATTTGTCGAACAATACGACGCGATGAAAAAAGTCAATCCGAAAGATTTGTCGTCCGATCAAGACTTGACGATTGCGATTATGAACTTGATTTCAATCGAGGAACACTTGATTTTTTCGGGCGCAAAGACGGGAAAAACGCACTTTTTCGATTTGATTGAACAAATCCGCGAAATGCGCAAAAACTTGATGCAAAAAATCATTCCGTCTTACGAGGGCGAAGTCTGGTGCATTTCCAAACACTTGCTGGCGTCCGCCATGCGCTTGATGGAAGTCGGCACGAAACAGCAGAGCTTGAAAAACACCAAGGACGCCTACAGCCTGTTCAATCAAGCCTATGATTTGTACTGCCTGTTTTGGGGACTGAATATGAACTTGATTGATTCCAAAGACTTGAAATGGGTCGAGGACACCAATTACAAGGAAATCGCCGCCAAAGCGCAGGAAGTGACAGCAAAAGTCGCCGATACGGATGCCGCATCCGATGCCAAACCTGTCGAACCGTCCGCTGAAACGGAAGAATCCGCCGACGGCGCGCAAGTAACAGGCTTTAAAAAGATGAAAAACTTTTTGCGCAAAGCGATTGATTGCTGCATTGAATAAAAGTTTTTAGCCGGACAGCCCGACGGATATTCCTGTCGGGCTGTTTTGGGTTACGTCGAAATATCTGCCGCAAATTGCATAGTTTGAAAATTCTAATATTATTTTCCCCCTACGGGTAGTAGCCCCGTGAGTTCGATTCCGGTCAAAAATATCCCCGGCGAGGATGTTCGGGGCTGTCGCCCCTCATCGCTTCGCGACCGCCCTGGCGGGCGTCGTCGCCTGCGGCGACCGAACTCCGTTCGCTTCTCGCCGACTAACAACCAAAAAAAATCACCCTATTAGGGTGATTTTTCTTGGTGTCCCCGGCGAGAATCGAACTCACAGCCCCCGGTTTAGGAAACCGATGCTCTATCCGGTTGAGCTACGGGGACAGGCAAAGGTTATTACAGCACGTGTCCCAAGAAGTAGGGCAGCTGCGCGCGCCACGCGGGCCAATCGTGCGGGACGTCGTGTCCCCAATAATCAACCCAAGCGGGAATGTTTTTGGCGCGCAGAATGTCGTCCATGACATGCGTGTCGTGCAAACATTCGTTTTCCCACGCGCCCTGTCCGACCGACAGGATAATCTGCGAATGGCGGTACTGATGCAACAGTTCCTTGTCGTTCAAATTCGGCAGGTATTCCATCGGGGAATTGAAATAAATTCCGTCTTCCGCGCAATCATCGCCAAAGAACGAGCGACAGCTGTACAACCCGCTTTGCGCAATCACGGCGTCAAACAGGTCGGGGCGGCGGAAAAAGAAGTTCGCGGCGTGCAAAGCACCCATTGAACAGCCCGTCGTCATCATGCCGCCCGCGCGGAAATTGCTGCCCATCGCATTGATGTCCAACGCCCACGGAACGACTTCTTCGCAGACATAGCTGAAGTATTGTTCAAAGCGGTGCAGACGGTCGCCGGGCCATCCGCTGTTGACGAACGTTTCCCAGTCCAGCCCGTCCACGCAGAAAAATTGCGCCTTGCCTTCTTCGATAAAGCCCGACGCGACGTCAATCATGCCGAAGCCTTCATATTCGTAAAAGCGTCCGCACTGCGACGGGAAAACCAAAATCGGCTTTCCCGCGTGTCCGTAGACTTTCAGCTCCATGTGCCGCCCCAGATTGGGGCTGTATTCGTTGTAATATTCGATTTTCATTTAGCACTTTTCCTGAACAAAGCGGATGATTTCGTCGGCTTCTTCCTGCGTTTTGGCGCGCATCAGGTACATGTGATCGCCCATCACCGCGGAAAAGATTTCGTCGACTTCGTTGTACTGCATCAGCTGGTCGGGATACTTTTCCAGAATTTCTTCGTGCGTGTGAACGTAGTTGAAGCGGTTTTTGCGCGCGACGTAAATGCCGATGTATTTCTTTTCGGTCGGCTGATACAGTCTGTCATGGACAATCATATCCGCATACATCTGATAAACGTCCGTGTCGTGTTCGTAGTTCATCAGTTCGGGCATGCAGCCGCCTGGCGGACGCATGTTGACTTCCAAAGCGACGTAGTCGCCCTTTTTGCCCAAGCCTTTTTTGTCTTCGTACAATTTGAAGAATTCAAAGTGGAAGAAGCGCGCGGACGTGTCGAACGATTTCAAAACGGCGCGTCCCGCTTTTTCCAGTGCGGGGTCGATTTTCAAAACGGAATAATAGCGCAAATCGTCGCCTTCGTTGACCGTTTCGGCAACGTTTTCGGGGAAGATGTGGCTGGTCATGAAAATCGGTTCGTTTTCATAGTTCGTAATGCCGTCAAACGTAACAATCAATCCGTTGACAAATTCTTCCATGACATAAGGAACGGTCGGATAGTTGTCGTAGAAGCGGTTGAATTCTTCGTCGTTTTTAATCGAATACGACGCATAAGCGCCGACGCCGATGTCGGGTTTGACAAACACGGGATAGCCGACTTCCTTGACGAATTTCGCGCCTTCCTCTCGGGTGGTTACGCAATGGCAGCGGGCGGAGGGAACGCCAGCGCGTTCAAAGTGGTTTTTCATCAAGTATTTGCGTTTGCTTTCCAAGACTTCGGGATAGCGCGTTCCCTGAATGTTGAAGTCGGTGCGCAGTTTCGCGTCCAGTTCCAGCCAATATTCGTTGAACGATTCCAAGCGGTCGATGCGGCCGTATTTGTGGGTGAAGAAAGCGACGGCGCGCATGACTTCGTCGTAGTTTTCCATATTGTCGACGCGGTAATACTCCGTCAGCGCGTTTTTCAGTTCCGGTGTCAGGGAATCATAGGACGCATCCGCAATTCCCAGAACGTTTACGCCCATTTTTTTCAAGCGGTCCGCAAAATTCACATAGTGCGACGGAAAATGCGGCGAAATAAAAACGAAATTCACTTTTTTAGGCTCCTTGCCCGATGTTTTTCTGTTTTTTGAACCGTAGTTTTTTGTTTGGTTTCAGTCAGATTTTTGTATCCGTAAGTTTTGGTCTTCGGATATCTGCCAAAATGGCAAGCAAACAGCCGTTTGTCAAATCATTTTTGTATTTTCTTTATCTTAAAGAACGGCTATAAACGAATCACCGTTTCAAAACAGAAAGGATTTTAAAATGACCGTCCGCATCCGCAAAGCCGTTTTCCCCGTCGGGGGCTTGGGAACCCGCTTTCTGCCCGCGACCAAAGCCATGCCTAAGGAAATGCTGCCCGTCGTCGACAAACCGCTGATTCAGTACGCGGTCGAGGAGGCGCGCGCCGCCGGAATCGAACACTTCATTTTCGTCACAGGACACGGCAAAACCGCGATTGAAGACCACTTCGATTCCAACACGGCTTTGGAAAAACTGCTGGAAAGGGACGGTAAAGCGGATTTGCTGGCTTTTTTAAGGGACAGCACGCTGGAATCGGGCAAAATCTCGTACACCCGCCAAAGCGAACCCAAAGGGTTGGGGCATGCGGTTTGGTGCGCTCGCGACCTTATCGGCGACGAACCGTTTGCGGTGCTGCTGCCCGACGATATTTTTCATTGCAAAACGCCGTGTTTGAAACAGCTGGTTGACGCGTATCCGTCGGTCGGCGGCAACATCGTGGCGGTGCAGGATGTCCCGCTTGAACACACGTCGCGCTACGGCATTTTAAAGGTCGAAAGCGACGACGGGCATTTAATCAAAGCCAACGGCATGGTCGAAAAACCCGCGCCCGAAGCCGCGCCGTCGCGGTGCGCCGTGTCGGGACGCTACATCCTGTCGCCCGAAGTGCTGCATGAACTCGACCACCAGAAAACGGGCGTCAAGGGCGAAATCCAGCTGACGGACGCGATTGCGGCGACAATCGGTGCGGTGCCTTTGCACGGCTTCCGCTACGAGGGGCGGCGGTTCGACTGCGGCAACAAAATCGGCTTTTTGATGGCGAATATCGAATACGCGCTTGACAGACCCGATTTGGCGGACGATTTTAAAGCCGCTTTGAAAACCCTGCCGTTATAAGGACTGCGTAAAATGTCGTTTTTTTCAAACAAACAGCTGAACTATCTGAACGTTCATTACGGACTGCGCGCGATGGGCTGGGAAATGTGTTCCATGTTCACGCTGGCGTATTTGTACAAACAGGGACTGAGTTTGACGCTGACGTTCCTTGTTTACGCCGCCGTGCTGTTTTCCCGCACACTGACCCGTCCGATAGCCATGCACTTTTGTTTGAAAAAAGGCGTTCATTGGACGCTGACCGTTGGCACTATCGCTTTCGCTTTGCGCTATCCCGCGATGCTGCCGATTGACGGGCTGACGTGGCATTTGATTCCGTTCATCGTGATTTCGGGACTGGCGGACGTGCTGTATTGGGTGTCGTATCACAACTATTTCGCCTCTATCGGCGACGAAAAGGACCGCGGGTCGAGCGTCGGCGTGCGCGACGCGATTGCGACCGTTGTTGCGGTCATCGGACCTTTGGTCGGCGGCATGCTGCTGTCGATTGACAAGTTCTACGCCTTTATGATGCCGTTTGTGCTGACGCTGATTGCGGCGATTCCTTTGCTGAAAACGCCGTCTTTGCCTTTGCCGAAGCCCGCGACGCACGAAGAACGCAAAAACATCGACCATTTCGGCTTTGTCGTTTTCATCGGCGACGGACTGTTTTATCAGGCGGGGTCGATTTGGCCGCTTATCGTTTTTATGCTGCTGGGCGAAAGCTATCAAAACTTCGGCTTCATCCTTGCTTTGGCGGCGTTTTTCCGCGCGCTGGGTTCAATGGTGTTCGGCAGATTGATTGACAAAGGCAAAGGACGGCAGATTTGCTACATCGGCTACGGCATGCACATCGTCATTTTGACGGTGCGCGGATTTTTCGCCTATTCCGTTCCCGCCGTGATTGCCTGTGACTTTTTTGCCGCGATTGCGTATTGCTTTTCCATGACGGGATTGATGACCGCCGTTTACAACGCGACAAAGCGCGCGTCGCATCCGCTGTATTTCACCTACTATACGGAATTGGGCTGGGACGTCGGCGCGGTGTCGTCAATGCTGTTGGCCGCCGCAATCGTCGGTGCGGGCTTCAACGTGCGCTGGGGGCTGGCTTTGTCGATTGCGGGCGCTGTTCTGTCCGTCGCGACGCTGGCGCATTGGTACACCCGCGAACGCAAACGGCGCAAGGCGGAACTGGCGGCGGCTTAATCCGTTCCGACAAGATAGGCTTCCAACTGCGACATATAAGCTTCACGCAAGGCGGCGGGGTCTTGCGAGGTTTCCATTTCGGCGAACAGCTTTTCAAACAAGCTGAGACGGATGCTTTCGGCAAAGAAAAAACGGTTTGTCATATCGCGGTATGCGCTCAGTTCCGCCAGATACGGCAGACGCAGCTGTTCCGACGGCAAAGCGGAAATCCGCCCTTCGATTTCGTCGTAAACGGCAGTGGCTTCACGGCGTTTTTCGGCGATTAAAGCTTGGAACCTCTCCAGTTTCAATCGTGCTTCGCGCGGTTTTTCGACGGCTTCGGGCGACAGGGTTTCGACAATCAAGGGGCGCAAAGTTTCCAAATACGCCTGTTCCAACCCTTCGTACGTTTCCTGCAAGTGCAGTTCGCGGTCAAGCGCGTGACGCACGGTCATGGAACTGCCAAACAGCAAAAACGCGTAAAAACCGACGGCAAGGATTTTGGTGAAAACGCCCGTTTTGCACGCTTCGGATTCCGTTTTAGCCCAAATGTCCCACGGCGTTTTGCGCCGCTTGATTAAAACAACGAAAGCAACTGCGGGCGCAATCAGCGACACGGCGGGTAAAAACGCGCCCATGCCCAAAACAAAAACGCCGCAAGACCGCTTGAGCGCTTGGGAAAAACGCAAAGAGCCGTCGACGGAAACAATGCGAAGACCGAACAGCTTTTTGCCGACAGTCGCGCCGAACCTGCACAGCAGCGCGGCTTCAATCAAGGGATAGACTGCAAACGACAGGTAAAACAAACTGGACGGGGACGCAAAATTCCCCAATTCAAACGACAGGGCGAACGCGGTTGCAATCCCCCATATCATATAATCTGTAAAACGCGCCAAACAGCGGCGAAACGGAAAAACGGGCGTCATTGTCGGTATCCTTTCTGTTTTAAAAATAGCACCGCCAATGTCTTTTGACAAACGGGAATTTGTTTCTTTTGGCGAAAACGCAAGGGATTTCAAACAAACATTTCAGAAAAAAAATGGCAATTTGTCCAAAAATTCATTGACAGAAGCGGGGAAAAGTTCCATTATCCGACTATAAAAACACTTGAATCGACACGATAGGAGTCGTTATGGCTGAAGAAATCAAAACCGAAGAAAAACAGTCTTTGTATCAAAAGTTTATGAAAGCCGGCAAAATCACCGTTTTTGAAAGCGGTTTGGAACGTCCCGACCATTTGCAGGAACGTCCGTTCTTTAATTTGCTGGAAAAGGGCGCCACCACTTTCATTGACAAGGGCGACAAACCCGATCAGCTGTATGTCAAGACTCCCGAGGAGCAGGCCGAATCCCCGTATTTGGATACGGAAGCGCACAAGTTCTTTGAAAACATGGAAAAACGTTTCCGCACGGTTATGCCGGGGGTTACGCTGTTCATCATCGATCCCGACGCGGTTCAAGGGCGCTATCTGATGGATCAGGAAGCCGACCGTTCGCTGGGCAAATCGCTGTATATGTTCGTTGAGGACAAACTGCAAAAAGCGCAGGCGGGCGACGAACAGACTTTCTTGACCAACGAAGAAATTTTAAAATCCGTGTCCGACGCGGGCATTACCGACCGCAATCCGTTTTCGATGCGCGCCGCCGTTGCGCCGACGATGGACAACATGGCGGGCTTGGGCAACGTGAACCTGGTTGTCGGCGACAACCCCGACGCAATGAGCGCCAATGTTCTGGATATGGTTCTGGGGGCGGAGGAGCGCCGCCAGAAGGAAGGCATTTCCCGCGACGAATTCCGCCGTTTGGTGCTGTATCATGAATTGGGGCACGCGACCGACCACAACTACGCCTCCGCATACACCACGGTTGAAAAAGTCGTCGAAAACGAACTGGACAACGTGATGTGCCGCCACCGCACGGAATGTATTGCGGACGCTCACGCCGTTCTGCAGCTGGCGCGCGACTTCGGCGATACGAAGTGCGCCGCTTTGTGGGGCGACTGCCGCATTGAATACTTGCGCATGTGTGTTGACCGCCGGTTGGAAGACACAAAGTACGATTCCGAATTCATCAAGAAACTGCGCGATGCGGAAAAGATTTCCCGTGCCGTCAATCCGAACGATCCCGAATCGGAAAAGAAATTCAAAACCTTGATGAACGACCGCCGCGTTGCGAACACTATCAAGGATTTGGGTTCGCCTTTGGCCTATCACACCACGGACGTAATTGACGCGACCGTCAAATACGCGCAGGAACATCTGGCGGACGGTTCTTTGCAGAAAATGTCCGACTTGGAAGTCATCAAACAGGCGCAGGTCATGTCCGAAACCTACGGCTTGACCCGCGAACAGATGGCGAGCATTTCGATTGCCTTGGCGACGGGCGACAAACATCCCAAGTACGAACAGATGATGCAGCGCGTCGAGGAATCCCGCGACCGCATGCCGATTCCCAAGAAAGAATTGGAACACGAATACGAACTGCAGCGCGAGTTCAACGCCTATCAGGAAGAAGCGGGCTTGGCGCAGGGTTTGGGCTTGCCCGTTCCCGAAGCGACCGTTTTGTCGCCCGATTTGCTGAACAAGCTGATTAAAGAACAGAACGACGAAGCCAAATTTCAGCAGAAAGCCGCCGTTTCCGTTCAGAAATACCAGAACAACCTGTTCGGCAAGCTGATTAAAACAGACTGCACCCGCGAAGACATGCTGGCTTTGCTGAGCAAGGAAAAAGAATCCTTGCGCAAGCAGGGCAAGCGCGAAGACGGAAAAGCCGACAAATACGCCGCGCACAAGCTGAAAGTCGTTGACGCCGTCATCGATCAGGCGCCTGCGGTGCAGGCGGGCATTGCCGCGAACAAACGCGTGTCGCAGCAAATCAATTCGATTAAATCCGACACCGTTGTTTCGGGCGAAGAAGCCGTCGTGCATTTTGTCAAACACGAATTGCGCGCGCAGACGACCATGCAGAAAATTCTGATTGGCGCCGCAAACCGCGACATGTCGGCGATGACGATGCAGGAACAGGTTGATGCGATGCGCGCCGAAAACAAAGCGTTCGGCAAAGTGCTGGTCAGCGAAAAGGAAATGCAGATTGCGGCGTTCGCGATTCGCAGCGATAAGGAAACGTGGGCGAAAGTGTCCAAAGACAAATCTTTGGCGGCTTTGGTCGACCAGAAAGCCAAACAGAAACCGTCCGCGATTTTGGCGGATTACCAAATGGCGGCTTCCAATCCGAACAAGGAAACCATGGTTTCTTTGCTGGAAGAATCTGTCAGCACGCACGATGCGGTGGCGCAGAGCATTGTCAATACGCCCGAATTGGCGAGCATGTTCAAAGCCAAAGCGCCGCGTTTGATGGCCGGTTTGAAACGCTTTGACGCGCAAATCAAACAGGAACAAGCGGCTGAAAAGAAAGCGGCTAAAGCTCCTTTGTCGCCGCTGAACCTCAAAAAGGCTCAGATGAAGCAAAGCCGTTAAGGGTAAATGAATTAAAAAAGCGGACTTCCGAAGAAGCCCGCTTTTTTTATGCCCGTTTGAATTCGGGCAATCCGATGCAGAAGCAAATCAAAAACGCGGGAACGGCAATCATTGCGCCGCCGAACCCGATGTCGGCGATTGAAAGCCGGGTGCAAATCGTTCCGCCGAACATGGTGCCCAAAGCGATGCCCATATTGAAAATGCCCGAAAAAATCGACATGGCGACGGCGGACGCGCTTTCGTCCGTGCGTTTGATGATTTCCGCTTGACACGACACGTTGAACGCGGTCACCGCCGTTCCCCAAAACACAAACAGCGCAACGATGCTCGGCAGGCTGAACGAAGCGGGATACAGCATCAGCAGCGCGCCCGCAACGCCGAACACCGTCAAATTCAAAAACGGCAAGGGTGCTTTGTCGTAATACTTGGAAAACAGCTTGCTGCCAATCAGTCCCGACGCGCCGAACACGGACAGCGCGATTGTTACCCAGTTGTCTGGCAGCTTCGCCGTTTGCAGCAAAAACGGTTCGATAAAGCTGTAGGCGGTGTAGTAAGCGCCCGAAATCGCCAAAGCCAAAACGAAAATTCCCGACAGCGCGGCGTTTTCAAACAAAGCGGGCAGGCGTTTGACGGAAAATCCCTGTCCGCCCGCCAGTTTCGGCGATGTGAAGTAAAGATAAGCCATGGTGGCGAACCCGAAGACGCCGACGCCCAAAAAAGTCATGCGCCAGCCGACAAGCAATCCTATCATCCGTCCGAACGGCAATCCCAAAATCATGGCGATTGACGTTCCCGCGACAATCATTCCCAGCGCTTTGGAACGGAATTTTTCGGCGACCAGACGAACCGCCATGGGCGATGCGATAGACCAGAAAACGGCGTGCGCGCACGCCACGCCGACGCGCGCCGCCATCAATCCCCAAAATCCCGTCGATACGGCGGACAGCAGCTGCGACGCGGAAAACACGCCGATAGTCGCCAGCATCAGCTTTTTCAGCTCCATGCGGCACACCAGCAGCATCAAGGGCAGGGACAAAATCATCACGACCCACGCGTATACGGAAATCAGCCGTCCTGCGGCGGCTTCGGTCATTTTGAAATCGGCGGCGATGCCCGTCAGCAGTCCGATGGGCATAAATTCCGACGTGTTGAAAATAAACGCCGCGGCGGTAACGCCCAACAGCGGCAGAAATTCATTTGCGGGCATTTTGTTTTCCCTCATTTCCGCACCCTTTCGATGTTTAAGAAAACAGCGCGGGAAATATAGGACGGCTTTTCAAAAAATCAAGGGAAAATCCGTCTTTTTTCAGCCGAATTGGTGCATGGACAAATCAAAGGTTGAATGTTTGTTTTGCGTATGCGTATAATCATTTATATTCAGACGGAGGGGGAATGATGCTTTTTATATCCAAATTTGTTTTGGCATTATTTTTGATTTTGTATTCTTTTTCCGCAAAAGCAAACGTTTCGGACGCTTCCGCGGTCACAAACGCAAAATCCGATACTCTGCCCGAAGGCGCGGTAAAACTGCCCAGCGGGTTGATTGTCCCGCCGCCCCGCAAGCAAAACAGCCGTGATCCGCTTTACGTTCGCTGGGAAATGATTCGCAACAAACTGTTTTTCTTTGACTATTACAGCGCGCGCGATCTGGATCAAAAAAAGAAAAAGGGCTGGCCGACGACCGATACCTTTATGAAAATACGCCAACGGATCAACGCGCTGAACGTCATAACGGTAAAAGCCATGGAAAGTAATGCGAATCAAGAGGAAAGCGTCGCCGCTTATGAAAATTATTTTGAATCAATCTGTCTGGAATGTATTTTCGAGGAATTGACCAAAGACGCGGAATATCCCGCCGTCGGCACGCGCGTTTCGTCCGATTGCGAATACATTTTGAAAGACAAAACCTTTTTGAATGGCGGGGACAACATTTTCTACAAAGACGGCTCGACAACATATATCTTTTGGACGGATTATGAGGGGACCGCGAATTATCCGGCTGTGCGCGCCATGCGCGTCGTGGAAGATCCGGCGGTTTATCCGGTCGTTCCGCTGCAGGCCATGCCGTTCTTTTGGCGCGGGAAAGTCCGCTTTTTCGAGAATTACAGCGGACTTTATTACATTGATTCGGATGACGAAAACACGGACTTTGCTGTTTTTAAATTTGACAAAAAGGCCGGAATATTCAAGGATGCCTGCCGGTTCACGTCAACCGTTGCGGGCTGGGTTCCCGAAAAGGGCAAGGACAATCCCGTGTGCCAAGCCGTCGCCGACAAGAAATATCAAACGCGCGAAACCGCCCCGATGACCTCCGTCGTCCCCGCGGAAGAATATAAAAAATTCAAAACGATGACGTGCCAAAACGCGGAAGCGGAAAATAAAAAGAAAAACAGAACGTTTTCATTTGACGACTGTTTGAACAAGGATGATTCGGTTGACTTTGAACTGGCGTCGGAAACGACGGGAACGGGAGTCGGATTGAAAATCGACTACAACAACGACGGAAAGGACGAAATTCTGACGGGTGCTTATTATGCTTCCGGTTCGGGAGCGGGGTGCGGCCACACTTTGTTCAGAATTTACGATTCCCCCGACGCGCCGACGCGGCTGATTACGAACGGCAAGCCGGGCGATGTTTATTTTCACGGCGGCAACACCGGCGACGGGTACGAGATTTCCTGCAACGGCGGCAAACAGGAAATCGTGACCGTCGAGGGCAAAAACTATCTGCTGACAACGGATAAAACAGGACCTCAACGGCTGGATATGATTGCGACGCAAGCGGACGGAACAAACAAAATCGAACAAATTTGCTCGTTCATTCCGAAAATGGAATATCAATAATTTTCGTTGTCAAGGAAAAACGATTATGCGCCCGTCTGTTTTGATATTGTTGCTGTCCTTGCTTTTTTCCGCTCCGTCCGAAGCGAGCGAATGTCCGGATATGCGGGAAAGCAATTCGCCTGTTTGCGCGGAAATTTTGGAAAAGAAGCTTTTTGAAAACACCGTTTCATTTACGGAAAACGGGCAAAAACACACCTATGCCAAAGCCCCTTACACCTATGTTTTTACGGACGCGCGCGTCGATCCCGAACCGACAAATCCGGAAATCATGAAATTCGGCAAAGCGTCAAAACAGGGTGTTGCAATCGACGCTTTTCCGAACTGCTTTTATGTGACGCCCGAATTGTTTGAATACAACGGGGATTTGTATGCCGTTTATCCCGACAGGAATTTAAACCTTGTTTATCCGGGAACGAACGAAATTGCCGTTTTTAAATTCGACGGTGAAAAATTCAAAGGGATTTGCCATTTCAAGAAAACCTTTGTCAAAAGTGTTCTGGAACGCGGGGAAACGCCGGACTTGTGCCAAAAAATCCTTGATAAAAAATACACGAAAAGCGTTTCCGAACCGCTGCGAAATTTGATGACGGACGACGAAATGCAAAAAATCGTTTTTTCGCAAATCCGTTCGGACGGCGTCCGGTTTCAAATCCTGCCCCACGGTTATCGGGGAACGCGGGCAGATTACAACAACGACGGGAAAACGGAGCTGCTGATCAACACAACGTACGATATGGAATGTTACAACTTTGCTTGCGGCGGATACGCTTCCTTTACCGGCGGGGGCGAAAAACGGGCGTTCAGAGCTTATATTCCCGAAACGCATACGACGGTCGATGTTTCTAGCGGCGCTTTGCCCGATCAACTGCCGTTCCGCGGCGGTTATGACATGTTTGACGGCGAATATCAGGAAATCGTCGCGGTTGACGGGAAAAACTATCTGCTGACTTCCAATCGGGATTCTCCCCGCCGGCTGGACGAAATCACGACTTTGCCGGACGGAACGAACAAAATCGAACGGCTGTGCACTTTTAAAGCGCAATACGAATGGCGGTGATTTTGCCGTCTTTACAATCACTTTGTTTCGATATAAAACTGAATCAATGATTTAACGTTTTAACAGAGTATCAAAAATGACGACAGAAACAGAAACCGCAATGACCGCCACGGCTTGGCCGTTCGAGGAAGCCCGCGCTTTGTATAACGACAAGCTGAAAGGCAAACTGCCCGAAAAAGGTTATGTTTTGTTTGAAACGGGCTACGGTCCGTCGGGGTTGCCCCACATCGGCACGTTCGGCGAAGTCGCCAGAACGACGATGGTGATGAACGCGTTTAAAACGCTGTATCCCGATTTCCCCGTGCGTCTGTTCTGTATGTCCGACGACATGGACGGGTTGCGCAAAGTCCCCGACAACATCCCGAACAAGGAATTGGTCGGAAAATATCTGGGCAAGCCGCTGACGCAGATTCCCGACCCGTTCGGCTGTCACGACAGCTTCGGTCATCACAACAACGAATGTTTGAAGCGTTTTCTGGATTCGTTCGGCTTTACCTATGAATTCAAATCCGCGACCGAGATGTACAAATCCGGCGCGTATGACAAGGCTTTGCTGAAAGTCCTTGAAAACTATGAAAAAATCCAAGCCGTCATGCTGCCGACTTTGGGCGAGGAACGCCGCGCGACCTATTCGCCGTTTTTACCGATAAGCCCCAAGACGGGCAACGTCCTGCAGGTCGCGATGACCAAAATCGACAAGGAAAACGGCACGGTTTCCTTTATTGACGAAGACGGCGCGGAAACGACCGTCCCCGTCACGGGCGGACATTGCAAGCTGCAATGGAAAGCCGACTGGGCGATGCGGTGGTTTGCTTTGGGCGTCGATTACGAAATGTCGGGCAAGGACTTGATGGAATCGGTCAAACTGTCGGGCAAAATCTGCCGCATTTTGGGCGGTCAGCCCCCGCAGAATTTGACGTATGAACTGTTTTTGGACGAGAAAGGCGAAAAGATTTCCAAATCCAAAGGCAACGGCTTGGCGATGGAAGACTGGCTGAAATACGCGCCCGCCGAATCGCTGTCGCTGTTCATGTTCCAAAAGCCGAAAACCGCGAAACGCCTGTATTTTGATGTGATTCCCCGCGCGACGGACGAATATCTGAACTTCATCAACGCCTATGCGAAACAAGAGGGCAAAGACAAGTTCAACAACCCCGTGTGGTCGATTCACAACGGCAATCCGCCGAAACCCGAAACGGGGCTGTCGTTCGGCATTTTGCTGAACTTGGTCAGCGTCGCGCATACCGACGACCCCGCGGCGTTGTGGAAATACATTTCGTCCTACGCGCCCGAAGCGACGCCCGAAACCTGTCCGAAACTGGCGGCTTTGGTGCCGTACGCGGCGGCGTACTACAACGATTTCGTCAAGCCGACTCAGCATTACCGCACGCCCGAGGGCAAGGAAATCGACGCTTTGCAGGACTTGAAAGCCGTGTTGGAAGTCCTGCCCGAACAGGCAAGCGCGGAAGCCGTGCAGACCGCTGTTTACGAAATCGGCAAGAAATACTATGCCGACGATTTAAAGGGGTGGTTCAAGGTCATGTACGAAACGCTGCTGGGGCAATCGACGGGACCGCGCATGGGGTCGTTCATCGCCCTTTACGGCATCAAGGAATCCGTCGCTTTGATTGGCGACGCGCTGAACGGCAAACTGAGATAAGGATAAAGCAATGAAAGACAAAGTGTGTTCGTATCTGGATCAAGTCGGCGTTTGGCTGGAAAGCCCCGATTTGGTCGAAAACGCGTATAATCCCGTCAACGTGTTCACCAGAACATTCATGGCGATTGACAGCATCGGTTTCGCCGCCGCCGTTTTGGAAGGCATTGACGCCGGCAAAGCGCTGAAAGCCGTCATTGACGCGGGCGATTGTGAAAAACTGACCGCCGCTTCCTATGCCGCTTTGCAAACGGGTGAAGCGTGGAGCGTCGAACGCCTGCGCGATTTGCAAAACGGCGATTTCCTGCTGTGCAACGAATCGGAAATGGTGCTGGTGCGCGAAGTGCTGAGCCCCGACGCGATGGACGTTTACTACTCGTCCCCGGAAACGGGCGTGTGCAAAGACCGCATGCGCTTGTCCAAAACGGAAAACGGAACGCTGCTCGGCTTTGAAAAGCGCGAAGACGTCGCCGTTGAAAAACTGATGGTTTTGCGTTTGGTTTCGTGCTAAAATCTTTCCCGAGCAAGGGGGATAAAGATGAAGAAAAACTATCAAATCACGCTTTATCTGGATACGCCAAAGCCGCTTTTGCGCCCGTTCAAGGACTTTGCCAAGCATAACCAGCTGGCAAGCCTGTTTATGAACGGCGTGCCCGACCCTGCGGAAGTCACGGGACACGCTTTTATCGGACTGTCCGATGGAAAAGGGCGGGAAATCCGCGTCGGATACACGGGCGAAGGCAAGATGTCCAAAATGATTTCGGGCGTCGACGGCGTTGTCATCCCTCACGACAATCAAGATTACTATAACGAAGCGATTGTTTGGAGCATCAGCAAAAAACAGTATAAAGCCGCCAGACGCGAAATCGAAAAACAGCAAAAAAATCCGGGGACGTACAAGCTGTTTGAACGCAACTGTTCAACCTTTGCGACCGATGTTTTGAAAGCGGCCAAGGTCGAGGATGTCCCCGAAGGCAAGCTTGGATTGACCCCGTACGGGCTGGTTTTGAAAAAGCGCGTGATGCTGGCAAAACGCCGCATGGAAGTGTTGAATTTCAAAGCCAAAAACGTTTTGCGCACGCTGTTCGGCAAAAAACGCGCGCCGACGTCGGAACTGCTGGAATCTTTGCGTTCCAAACCCGTTCCCGTGCCTATCCGCGTCGGAACGAACGATTACCGCGCCAAATCGACGTGCAAGCAGCTGCATCCTTTGGATGTTAAGGCGATTACGGCGAAACTGGCGTTTACCAGAGAATAACGATTTCAAAGCGGACGGAACGGAACGAAGCGATGTTTTTGCTTTGTTTCCGACGGAATTTCGGGTACAATACGCCACAAACAAGCAGGAGTTTGCACTATGCATTGGTATCAAATGAAATTGCTGGGACGCGCCCAGACACATTCGTCCGATTCCCAAGTCTGCCGTCCCGATACGGTCGCCGACGTTGCAAAATATATGGAACAGGTCGGGAAAAGCGGCATCATCGCCCGCGGATCGGGCAGTGCGTACGCCGATCAGGCTTTGAACAGCGGCGGAGCGGTCATGATGTCGGACAGGCTGGACCGCATCCGTTCTTTTGACGAAAAAACGGGCGAACTGGTTTGCGAACCGGGGTTGACTTTGGAAACAATCACGCATTTGTTCGCGCCCCGCGGCTTTATGTTCCCGATTGCGACAGGGTCGGGCAGACGCACTTTGGGCGGCGCAATCGCTTCCAATCTGTTCGGCATGAACTGCCGGAAAAAAGCAGCTTTGTCTCAGGCGGTCAACTGGATGGACATTGTTTTGGCGGACGGATCGACCGTGCGCGCGGACAAACAGAACAACGCCGATTTGTTTGCGGCGGTTGTCGGCGGGCAGGGGTTAATCGGCTTTATTTCTTTGATTTCAATCACTTTGCCCAAACGTCCCGACCGTAATGTGCATGTTGTCCGCCGGCGCTATCCGAATTTGGACGCTTTGCTGGACGCCCTGCGCGATGCCCGCAAAAACGCCGATTTCTGCGTGGCGTGGGTGGATACGTCGGCGCGCGGCAATGCCGTCGGCCGCAGTGTTTTGAAAACGGCGACGTTTACCTCCGATCCCGTTTCGGGATCCGTTCTTTCCATGCCGAAAATCAAACGGGGACTGCCGCGTTTTATGCTGAATTTGGCGGCGATGCCGCTGATTAAGGATATTCGCTATCGTTTGTCGTCGGGCAATTCGGATAAAATTATTCCGTACGAAGAATTTATCTATCCGTCCGATCATTTCGGCGTCGTGTCGCCCAAAAACGTTTATCAGTTGCGTTTCTGCTTTTCGGAAGCCGAGGGGCCTCAAGCGGTTCGCCAAATTCTGACGGAACTGTCCGAAATGCGGATTCACGCCTGCCGCGCGGTTGTTCAGCCGACGGCGGACGAAACGGTCGCGGATTTGGCGTTTCCGATGCGCGGCTATTGCCTGTCTTTGGATTTCATCCGCCGCAAAGGGCTGGAGGAATTCCTGCGCCACTTGATGATGATAGCGTGCGAACACAAAGGGCGCGTCGCTTTGTGCAACGACGCTTTGATGGAAATGCGCTTTTTGTTCAGAATGTACAAAGGGTTGGAGGCTTTTACCGCCGCCCGCAAAAAATACGATCCGCAGGAAAAATTCGATTCGGATTTCGCCCGCCGCGTTTTGAAGGAGGATGACAATGACGAATAAGCGCACATGGTTGGTTTTGGGGGCGACTTCGATGGTCGGACGCGCGTTCGCCCGCGAAGCCGCCGAGGCGGGAAACGACATCATCCTGCTGGGGAAAGAAGTCGACGATTTGAAGCTGGCAACGCTGGATTTGCAGGCGCGTTCTCCCGATGTTGCGGTGTCGTACATGGAAATGGATCCCGCGAACGTCGATTCGTTCGGCGACATTGTTGCAAAATGTGAAGAAACGACTCAAAACATCATCAGCGTGTTTTCCGCTTTGGAAACCGCCTATACGCAAAAAGAATGCGGCAAGGATTTGGGCAAAATCAAAAATATGTTCCAAATCAACTATTTTTCGCAGGTTTATTTTTTAACGGCGGCATCGGCTTTGCTGCAAAAGCAGGGGTGCGGCGAAATCGTTGTTTTGGGGTCGACGGCGGGTGAATTCGGCATGCCCGACAATTACGCGTACGGATCGACGAAAGCGGCTTTGCACGTCTGGCTGCAAGGTTTTTACGAACAAATGGCCGAACACGGCATTTATGTGACAACGGTCAAAGTCGACGACTATGACACGGTCGGCGGCGACAGACGGTATTTGCTTTATCACCATTCCCCCGATCCCAAAGAATGTGCGAAAGTCTGCTTGAAATACGCGGGGACGAAGGTGAAAGTCCGCTATTTCCCGTGGTACGGGGCTTTGTCCGTGCTGCGCCGCCGTTTCTTTCCCGCTTTGGCGCGGCCGCTGAACAAGTAACAAGGGGGAACCCGTGTTCCGTTTTCCCGTTTGCGATTTGAAACTGGGCGATGTCTTTCCCGTCAAAGCGACATTTTTAAACGCGGACGGACGGGGGCGTCACCTTGTCGGTTTTTTTGCCGAACAAAACGGACAGGCGCAGGACATTCGCGTGCTGTTTCCCGATGTTTGTTCCGAAACGCTGCGGGCGAATGTCAGTTCTGTTTTTTTGGGTAATCGGCTAAGCGGTAAAACGCCGAGCTTTTTCGTCGTTGAAAACGGGTACGCTTTGAACGCGGGGGCGGAATGGTTCGACGACGCCTGCGCCGGCAAAAACGGGCAATGGCGGTTTGTTGCGCAACCGTCCAAAGACGGACTGGTCCCCGTTTTGCATCAAGGCGAAATCGTTTGGAAAAACGCCGACGGCACGATAAAGGAACCCGCCGTTGCCGGTAAAGCCGTTTTGCTGTGGCAGACCAACGACGGCAGAGTATGCCGCGTCAAGGGGCGGTTGTCGCACAATGCCGCGCTGACAACGATTGACGGCAGCGATGCGGGTGTGGATTTGGATGTTGACGGCAAAGCCGCTTTCCGACTGCACATCGGGGAAAAGAACTTTGCCGCTTTGGTGCGCAACCGTATCGGTTTCGGCGTTGACTTTGACGGATTGACGCAAATTGACGCGCTGACGGTTGAAATTCCGGACGATTTTGACGACACGCTGAACGCGGGGGATGCAAACGGGCTGGCTGTTGAAGCGGCGGGTAGCCGTTTGACATTGAAAGGGACGGCGGACGCCGGCGTATACGCTTCTGCTTTATGGGGCGTCAAAGTCGAAACGGATGCGCAAAAACCGTCCAAATGCGCTGTGAAGCTGACTTTTCAAACGCCGAACGGAACAATTGTCAAAACAAACGAAATCGGGATCCAAAACGAAGCGGAACGGATTGCGTCCGCTTTGGAATTGCCTGCGTCTTTGCCGAATGTCGCGGCCGGAAAAACGTTCGTGTTTACGCCGCCCGTGTTGGACAAAGATGACGACTTGCCCGCTTTTTTAACTCGAGCCGAGCCTGTCAAAGCGATAGGCAGAACCGTTTTAATCACGGGGGCGACAAGCAAAACCGGCAAAGAAGCGGCATACGCTTTGGCGGCGCGGGGATGGGATGTTTTGCTGCAATGCAAAACCGCGTCGGCCGAAATTACACATTCGGTTGACGATTTAAATCGTAAATTCGGGGTTAAGGCCGCTTATATCCGCGCGGATTTCACCGATGAGGCGGAGCGCGCCGGATTGATAAGGACGCTGTCCGAAACGTACGGGACGCTTGATGCGGTGGTGAATGCGGCGGGATTGCCCGTTGGCACGCTGCATGACGCTTTCGCGCCCGTTGAAACCGCCGTTGTGCTGGCGCAGGAACTGGCGCGCCAACTGCCGAAAGGAAAGACGGGCGCTTTTGTTCAAATCATCCGTCCCGCCTCCGGTTTTAACGGAATACTGGCGCAAAAGGCGTTGGAAACGTTTGTCGACGAATTTCAAGTGCAAAACGTCCGTCTGGTCTGTGCCGTCGAAGAAAAAAATTGTATCGAAACCGTTGTTTCGGGGCTTGACAGCGTCTTTGCCGATTCCCTCAATAAAGCCAAATGAAAGGGATAAAATACGAGTCTTTTTGCCGTCGTTTGCCTGCTAACCCTTAGGATACAACGAGTCATCCGCTTTTCAAAAAAGTTATCCACAGATTTTGCGGTTAGTCCAAGCGAAAAAAGAAATCAAGAAAAACTTGTTGCATTTTTTTAAAAATAAAACTTGATTATTAAAAATATAAAAAAATCAACAAGTTAGCAAAACTGCCTAAAAAATAGGCAAACTGGTGAAAGGCAAGGGAAACTCTGAACTGAGGCGGTGTGAAAAGCAAGTTTGCACAGACTTATCCACAGGTTTGGGGAAAACTTTTAAAAAAGGGTAAATTTTAAAAAATCCTTTGGAATCAATCAGATGAGCGAAAATAACGGAACGATTGAACTTTCGGATACGAACGAATCCGCGGAAACCTTGACAGGGGCGGCTTATGTCGCGTCCAGACTGCCGTTTTTTCCGACGCAGTCGGGCGTGTACCGCATGCTGAGCGAAACGGGCAAGGTGCTGTATGTCGGCAAAGCGAAAAACCTGCGCCGGCGGCTGGAAAACTATTCGCATCCCGAACGCAATTCCGTGCGCATTCAGCGCATGATTTCCCAAATCCGCCATATCGAAATCATCGAAACGGCGACGGAAGCCGAAGCGTTTTTGCTGGAAAACGATTTAATCAAGCGTCTGAAGCCCTATTACAACATTTTGCTCAAAGACGACAAAACCTTTCCGCATATTCTGCTGACGACAAAGGACGAGTTTCCGCAGCTGCTGAAACACCGCGGGGCGAGGACGCGCAAGGGCGAATACTTCGGCCCGTTTGCGTCGGCGCTGGCGGTGAACGAAACGCTGACGATTTTGCAAAAGGCGTTTTTGCTGCGTTCCTGCACGGACAACGTGTTCAAAAACAGGACGCGCCCGTGCCTGCTGCATCAAATCAAACGGTGCTCCGCCCCGTGCGCGGGCAAGATTTCCGTCGCCGATTATCAAAAACTGGCCGGCGAAGCGTGCGCTTTCATGCAGGGGAAAAGCACCAAAATCCAGCAGGAACTGGCGCAAAAAATGGAACAGGCGAGCCAAGAGATGAACTATGAAACCGCCGCCGTTTACCGCGACCGAATCCGCGCGCTGAACCAGATTCAAGCGCAAAGCCTTGATTTGGGCGGAATTGACGAAGGCGACGTTCTGGCGGTTTATACGGAAAGCGACGAAGCGTGCATCGAGGTGTTTTTCTATCGCGGCGGGCGCGGCGGGGGAAGCTACGCGGCTTTTCCGACCCAAGTCGCGGGACAGTCGGCGGGCGAGGTTTTGCAGGCGTTCATCGGGCAGTTTTACACAACGCATCCCGTTCCGAAAGAAATTCTGGTCAACGTCGATTTGCCCGAACGCGAACTGGTCGAATCCGCTTTGAACGTCAAAATCGCCGTCAATGTCCGCGGGGCGCGCAAACGGCTGGTTGACCGCGCCGAAATGAACGCGCGCGAATCGCTGATCCGCCGCCGCATGGAGGGCGCGGCGCGGGCGGAGCTGATTGAAAAGCTGGGCGAGCTGGTCGGCGCGAAAACGCCCTTGAAGCGCATCGAAACTTACGACAACAGCCATATTCAAGGCACAAACGCGGTCGGCGCGATGGTGGTGGCGACCCCCGACGGATTTGACAAGAAGGCTTACCGCAAATTCAACATCATCGGCGACGGTTTTACGGCGGGCGACGATTTCGGCATGATGCGCGAAGTGTTGACGCGGCGGTTCAAGCGCGGGCTGGACGAACACAATTTGCCCGACTTGATTTTAATCGACGGCGGCGCTGTACAGCTGAAAGTCGCTTTGGACGTGTTGAAAGAACTGAACGTTCCCGATGTCATCGCCGTCGGCGTCGCAAAGGGCGAGGACAGAAACGCGGGCAGAGAAACGCTTTATTTCGCCGACCGCGAGCCACTGCATCTGGATTTTGACAACCCCGTTTTGCACTATGTTCAGCGCCTGCGCGACGAAGCGCACCGCTTTGTCATCACGACGCACAGAACCAAGCGCAAAAACGCGACGCTGATTTCGGCTTTGGACGATTTGAAAGGCGTGGGGGCGAAACGCAAGAAAGCGCTGCTGCAGCATTTCGGGTCCGTGCGGGCTTTGCAAAGCCTCAGCCCCGACGAGATCGCAAAAGTTGAGGGCATCAGCAGGACTTTGGCGAACCAAATCTGCGATGCCCTCAAAAAGAAATAAGGCGTTTAATTATTCGGGCTTTTTCCCGACGGGTTCGATGTCAGGGGCTTTGTGCGCGAACGCTTCGACGCATTTTGCGCCTTTTTTCGGATCGCAGACAACGCCCGCGCCGGCGATGCACCCGCCTTCGCACGTCATCATTTCAATCAAATTGCCGGGGGCTTTGCCCTTCGGGTACGTTTTGAACAGGCGCAGCATCGCGGGTTTGATGCCGTTGATGCAGACGGGGTTCAATTCGACTTCGCCGTTGATGGCGACGCGCACCGCTTCGGCGACGCCGCCCGTGACCGCGAACGCGCGGCCCTGGGCCGACGGAATCGCGTCGAATTCGGCGGGGGCGCAATCGTTGACGATGATGTCGGCGGCTTTGAACAAAGCGTCCAGTTCTTCAAACGTCATGACGAAATCGACTTGATCGTCGTTCATGCCTTCATAGCGTTTGGCGACGCACGGACCGACAAAGACCGTAACCGCGTCGGGCATGTCTTTTTTGACCATGGCGGCGGTGTAGTGCATCGGGGTTGCCGTGTCGGAAACGAACTGAGCCAGTTCGGGAACGTGGCGTTTCACCACTTGGATGTAAGCGGGACAGCATGACGTCGTCATGAACTGGTCGCCGCGTTTCATGCGTTCGATGAATTCCATGGCTTCCTTGCGGGTGGTTTCGTCGGCGCCGACGGCGACTTCGACGACATTCGAGAATCCCAAGCCTTTCAAAGCGGAAACGACTTTTTCGACGCCGCCCTCAAACTGACCCGCAATGGCGGGGGCGAGCATGGCGACGACCTTTTTCTTGTCCGTGACGACGGCGCGCAGAATGTCAATCAGCTGGGAACGTTCCATCACCGCGCCGAACGGGCAGGCGCGCATGCAGCGGCCGCAGGAAATGCATTTGTCGAAATCGATTTCCGCGCGACCCGAAGCGCCGTGGTGAATCGCGTTGACGGGGCAGGCGTTTTCGCACGGAACAATGCGTTTTGCAATCGCCTGATACGGACAGGCTTCTTTGCATCGGCCGCAGTTTTTGCATTTGTCGGGGTCGATGTGGGCTTTGCCGTTGCCTTCAAAAGAAATCGCGCCGAAAGCGCAGTTGCGGACGCAGGCGCGGGACAGACAGCTTTGGCACAATTCGGTGACGACGTGCGACGACTGAACACATTCGTTGCAGGCGATGTCCAAAACGGTCATCACGGGCGCGGTCGGTTTTTCACGCACCAAAGCGCGGCGCGCGTATTCGGACAGCGGAGTGACTTCGTCGTCTTCCTCGACGCGGAAACCCAAAGCCGCCAAGCAGCGGGTGCGCAGAATGGCGCGTTCCTTGTAAATGCAGCAGCGGTACGCTTCGGTATCGTGCGGCGGACGGATTTCCAACGGCAGGTGATCGACTTCGTCAATCAGCGTGTTTTTCAAAAAAGCCCGTGCCAAACGGGTCAGAATTTCGCGGCGGAAATAGGTGGCGTTATCTCTGATTTCTGTCATTTAAAAGCCCTTTGTTTGCAAGCTGTGGGGAAAATAAATCAAGCGGATTATAACATCTTTTCCCCCAAAGTATAGCAATTTCAGTCCTGCGTCCTTTTTTTTATAGTCGTGTTGACATATGGTCATCCGCGCCGCCCGCGTCGTACACTGAAGGAAACGCAACCAAGGGGGATTTTGATGACTGAGGACAACATTTTACGTTTGCTGGCGCCCGTTTCGGGAAAAACCGTGCCGATTGAATCGGTGCCCGACGAGGTTTTCGCGCAAAAGACCGTCGGCGACGGAATCGCGATTGCGCCGTCGTCTTATGTGCTGTGCGCACCGTGCGCGGGGACGATATCGACAATTCATTCTGCGCATCACGCGCTGACTTTGTCAACGGCGGACGGCATTGACATTCTGATGCACATCGGACTGGACACTGTCATGCTTAAAGGCGATGGATTTGAAGTCTTTGTCATCAAAGGACAAACCGTCGAAGCGGGGCAGCCGCTGATTGCTTTTTCGCGCGAAACGCTGGAAAGCAGGGGCAAAAGCCTTTTAACCGAAATCGTTGTCGCTTCGGGTGAAAAAACGGCGGGCTTGAAGGCGTTCGCCAACCGCGACGTCAAGGTCGGCAAGGATACGGTTTTGGAGGTCAAACTGAAACCCGCCGCCCCAAAAGAATTTGCAAAAGCCGAGCAAACAGCGACGTCATGGCAAATCGGCATTAAAAATCCGGCGGGGATTCACGCGCGTCCAGCCGCTGTTTTGACCGCCGCGGCAAAGAAATACGATTCCGATATCGTGCTGATGAAAGACGAACGCGAAGCCAATGCGAAAAGCGTTGTCGCCGTTATGGGTTTGGACGCGGCGAAAGGCGACAAAGTGCGTTTGAAAGCGACGGGAGCGGATGCGGCGGAAGCGCTGAAAACGCTGCTTCCACTGTTGGAAAGCGGATTGGGCGAGGATTTGACCAAAGCCCCCGAACCCGCCGTTCCCGTCATCGAAAAACAAACGGGAAAGGCGGACGCATTTTACGGTGTTCCCGCGTCGAAAGGCGTGGCTTTGGGCGTGGTCGTGCAGCTGCAGGACGTGTCAATCGACGTCGAGGAATTCGGCGGGCAGGTTGCGGACGAAAAGGAAAAACTGACCGCCGCTTTGAATGAAGCGCGGCTTGTGCTGACGGATTTATACGACAAAACGGCGGCAAAAACGGGCGTGGAATCCGCCGCAATCTTTAAAGCGCACGGGGAATTGCTGGACGATCCCGAAATGCTGAACGCGGCGCAGGCTTTGGTTGAAAAAGGTCGAAGCGCGGCGTTTGCGTGGCAGCAGACCGTTGCCAAAACGGCGGCAAAATTCGCAGAAATGAAAAATCCCATGCTGGCGGCGCGGGCGAACGACGTGCGCGATGTCGGCAAACGCGTTTTGCGGCTGATTACGGGCGAAGTGCAGGAAAAGCCGAATTTGCCCGACAACGCGGTTTTGATTGCCGAGGACTTGACCCCGTCCGATGCGGCGAGCCTTGACCGCAGTAAAACGGCGGGCTTTGCGACGGTCGGCGGCGGGGCTGTGTCGCATGCCGCGATTTTGGCGCGCTCCATGGGGATTCCGGCAATATCGGGACTGTCGCGCGATGTGCTGAATCTGTTGAACGGAACGGCGGTTTTATTGGACGGCACGCAGGGCGTTTTGTATCCGAACCCGTCGGAAGAACTGCAAAAGAAAGCGGCGGAAACCGCCGAAGACGATAAGCGCAAACGCGCGGCTTTGCTGGCGGACAAGGATTTGCCCGCCGTTACGACGGACGGCGTTTCCGTTGAAGTCGCGGGCAATATCGGCAGCATCGAGGGCGCGGCGGAAGTCGTCGTAAACGGCGGCGCGGGCGTTGGTCTGCTGCGTTCCGAATTTCTGTTTTTAGGGCGCAAAACTCCGCCGTCCGAAGACGAACAAACCGCCGTCTACAAAGCGATAAAGGACGCTTTGGGCAAAGAGCGCGGCCTGATTGTCCGCACGCTGGACGTCGGCGGGGACAAGCCGCTGGACTATCTGCCTTTGCCGCCGGAAGCCAATCCGTTTTTGGGCGTGCGCGGCATTCGGGCGAGCTTGAATTCCGAAGCTTTGTTCCGTTCGCAGATTCGGGCGATACTCCGCGCGGCGGACGGCGAAAAAATCCGCGTGATGTTTCCAATGATTGCGGCTTTGGACGAACTGCGGCGCGCCAAGCAAATCGTCGAAGAAGAACGTCTGGCTTTGGATGCAGAACCGCTGTCAATCGGGATGATGATTGAAGTGCCCGCCGCGGTGCTGAATGTTGAAACTTTTGCCAAGGAAGTCGATTTCTTTTCCATTGGCACAAACGATTTGACGCAGTACATCATGGCGGCGGACAGGGGAAACGCGGCTTTGGCGGCATTGTCCGACGGGCTGAATCCCGCGGTGCTGAAAGCGGTCAAAATGACCGTCGAGGGTGCGCGAACATACGGCAAGTGGGTCGGCGTGTGCGGCGGATTGGCGGCGCAGGAAGCGGCGGTGCCTTTGCTGGTCGGGCTGGGCGTGTCGGAACTGAGCGTGCCGCCCGCGGCGATTCCCGCGGTCAAAGCGCAAATCCGCGCTCTGGATTTCAAAAAATGTCAGGCGTTGGCGGACAAAGCCGTGCTGATGCAGTCGGCCGCCGCCGTGCGCGAAGTGGTCAAGTCTTTCAAATAAGGGGGCGGATATGATGAAACAGGCTTTTGCTTTTTTGCAGAAAATCGGAAAATCGCTGATGCTGCCCGTTGCCGTTCTGCCTGTGGCGGGGCTGCTGCTGGGCATCGGGTCGGGGCTGCTGAACGCGGATGTTTCGTGGATTCCGCCCTTGATTCCCCAAGTCATGAGCCAAAGCGGCAACGTGATTTTCGACAACCTGCCTTTGATTTTTGCAATCGGCACGACGTTGGGCTTGACCGACAACGACGGGGTGGCGGCTTTGGCGGCGGTCGTGGGGTTTTTGGTTTTGCAAGCCTCGATGGGCGTTATGGCGGACGTGCTGTGGTATCACGTTTCCGCCGAACAGGAAACGCTGGGCGTTTTGGCGCAAGCTTTGGATTACGACGTGGCTTTTGTGCGCAAAATCGTTTCGACCAACGTCGGAATCAAAACGATTCAAACGGGCGTGTTCGGCGGAATGTTCGTCGGCATTGTTGCGGCGTACATTTACAAAAGATTCTATAAAATCCAGCTGCCGCCGTATTTGGGATTTTTCGCGGGCAAGCGTTCCGTTCCGATTATAACGGCTTTGGCGGCGATTGTTCTGGGTGTGCTGTTGAGCTTTGTCTGGCCGCCGATACAGGAAAAAATCAACGCGTTTTCGATGTGGGCGGCGTACAGCTCCCCCGTGGTGGCGGGCGCGGCCTACGGTTTTGTCGAAAGGCTGCTGCTGCCGTTCGGCCTGCACCATATTTGGAACGTGCCGTTCTTTTTTGAAATCGGACAGTACGTCAACAAAGCGGGCGAGCTGGTCACGGGCGACATTCCCCGATTCTTTGCGGGCGACGCGACGGCGGGGATTTTGGGCGGCGGATTCCTTATCAAGATGTTCGGCTTGCCTGCCGCGGCTTTGGCGATTTTCCATACCGCCAGGCCCGAAAACAGACTGAAAGTCGGCGGCATTATGGCTTCGGGCGCGCTGACCGCGTTTTTGACGGGCATTACCGAACCGCTGGAGTTCACTTTTTTGTTCGTTGCGCCGATGCTGTACTTTGTCCATGCGGTCATGGTCGGATCGGCGTTTGCGGTCATCAACCTGACGGGCGCGCATATCGGCTACACGTTTTCGCAGGGCGCAATCGACTATATGCTGTTTTACGCGCTGGATACCAAGCCGTGGATGGTTTTCGTTCTGGGACCCGTTTACGCCATGCTCTATTATGCCGTTTTCCGCTTTTTCATTACGGCGTTCGATATGAAGACTCCGGGACGCGAAGCTGAATCGCCCAAGCAGGACGAAACGGTTGCTTCAAACGGCGATATGGCGGCGAAACTGGTCGCGGCGTTCGGCGGCAAGGAAAACATCGAAGCTTTGGACGCGTGCATCACCCGCTTGCGCTTGGTTGTCCAGGATGTCGACAAGGTTTCGGACGATGTTTTGAAAAAACTGGGGGCAAGCGGCGTCATGCGCATCGGGCAGAACGTCCAAGCCGTGTTCGGCACTCATTCCGAAATTCTGAAAACGGAAATGGAGGAATATCTGCAGGGCAAAACGCCTGCGGCAGCCCTTCCGTCCGAAGCGGTGACGCGGGCTTTGGGCGGCGCGGCGAACATCAAGCACACCGTCAAAACGGCGGACGGCGGCGCGCACGTCACGCTGAAAAACAGCGCGAAAATCGACGAAGACGCTTTGCGCCAAGCGGGGATTGAGCTGATGTACAAATTGGAAAGCGGGGCGGTGTACATTGCGCCGTTTATCCCTTGAAAAAATTTTTGAAGCAATCTAAAGTACGGGAAACCAACAAAGGAGTTTTGATAATGAAATCAATCAAAGGCACGAAAACCGAAAAAAATCTGCTGATAACGTTTGCGGGCGAATCGCAGGCGCGCATGCGTTACACGTTCTGGGCGTCCGCCGCGAAAAAGGAAGGCTATGAGCAAATCGCCGCCATTTTCACGGAAACCGCCGAACAGGAAAAGGAACACGGCAAGCGCATGTTCAAATTCTTGGAGGGCGGGGACGTCGAAATCACTGCGTCCTATCCCGCGGGACAAATCCGTTCGACGCTTGAAAATTTAAGCGAAGCCGCCAAAGGCGAAGAACACGAATATATGGAGCTTTATCCCGCCTGCGCCGATGTCGCGGATGCCGAGGGCTTTCCCGAAATCGCGGAAATGTACCGCGCGGTTTCCGTTGCCGAAAAATTCCACGCCGAACGTTACCGCGCTTTGGAAAAGAATATTAAAGAGGGGCATGTTTTTGAACGCACGGCGGATAAAAAATGGCGCTGCCGCAACTGCGGCTATGTGTACGAGGGCAAAGAAGCCCCCGAAATCTGCCCCGCTTGCCTGCATCCGCGCGCCTATTACGAAATCGCCGCCGAAAATTATTAAGGTTTAAAGCGGCAATAAAAAAACAGCCTTTCGTTTGAAAGGCTGTTTTTGTTTGACGGGACATTAACGCCCTCGGTTGTTTCCGCCGCGGTTGAGCGTGTTGTTTCTGGTGTTGGAATTTGCGTTGTTGCGCTGATTCCTGTGCGCCAGATCCAAAATTTTGCTGCGGCTTGATTTTGTATGATTTTTTTCCTGTTGAACGGCTTTCGCGCGGGATTTGTTCTGTTTGGCTTGCCGTCTTTGGCTCTCTTTTGCCGATTGAGCTTCTTGAGTGGCTTTTCCTGCAGCCTGCAAAGTGCGTTTGCCTCTCTTTTTCGGCTGTTCTTTGCTCTTTTCGGCGGTTTTTCCGCTTTTTTCTTTTTTGTCGCCTTTGCTTTCTTTGCCGTCTTTTCTTTCTTTGCCGTCTTTTCTTTTGATTTTTTTGCGGGGACGTTTTTCATTGCCGCCCTTGCCGTTGTTTTCGGCGCCGTCTTTTTGCTGTTCTTTGGACTGTTTTTCGGCTGCCCGTTTTTGGGATTCCTGGACTTGTTTTTCAATATCCTTTACGGTTTTTCCCGTTACAGGCTTTCCTTCGGCGTCGACGATTTTATCGCCTTTCTGGATTTTGTAATCATCCAGCATAATCAAGTTGCCCTTGTCGTCGTAAGTGCGTTCTTTTGCTGCGGCGGCGTTCAGCGTGCCGTCCTCGTTGGCCAAAGGCTTGCGCGCGGCTTCTTGCGCTTTTTTTCTGGATTCTTTGACTGCCATGGCCATTTGACGTTTTTCGGCGGCTCTTTCCAACCGGTTGGAAATGGCGCGGTCAATGACGTCGCCCGCCCATTCCAAGTTGTTGATGGCAAAATCCCACAACCGCCCCGACAGCATGTTGACCAGCCAGTCGGAAACGTTGTCTTCGTTGCCCAAATCCAGAACTTGGAATTCTTTTCTGGGCTTTTTCTCTTTGGTCATTTCTTCGATTTGCCGGTCGCCGAATTCACCGACGTTTTCTTCGCCCTGTTCGTTTTCCTTGTCGGCGGCCAGAGCCTTGTCGTCTTTGATTTTCGTTTCTTTGGTATCTTTTTGTGCCATGGGATTGCTCCGTTTGCTATTCATTTAATTTAAAGTATACAGAAACGCGCCCTTTTTGTCCAGAGCGTCATTAAAAATTCATACGGCGTCAGACTTTCAGATTTTTCAAAAAAGACGCCAGCCGCTTGTTGACGGCGCGCGCTTCCTTGGGACCCGCGGGGACAAGGCCGAAAAACTTTCTGGGCAGCCGCTCCATTTGAATCGGTGAAAAATACAGCGGATTCGTAATCAGCGTTCGGTATGCCTTTTCGGGATCTTTTTTGGCCAAAGTGAAATAGTTGTTAATCAGTTTGGTCGCGTTGACGGGGAAGCCTTTGCGCTGAATTGCGACGATGAAGTCGTGCTTCATGGCTTTTTCCTCTTCCTCCATGGAACGGATGTCGTCGACGATATCCTGCTGCTCCTTGTCGATTTCGTGCAGGGCAAGCTTTTGGCGAACCATTTTCATATCCGACAAAACCAGCAGAAAAGCCAGCACGATTTGCTGGGCGGAGCTTAAAGCGTCCTGCTGGGAGGCGCGGCGAACCTCGCGGTCGATTAAATCTTCGACGGACATTTTGCTGTGCATGACGCGTTCCATCCCCGGAATGAAAGGCGCCAGTTCGTCCAAATCGCTGAGCAGCGCGTCGTAAATGTCTTCGTCCACGGATTCCAGCAGCTCGGTGGCTTCCAAAGTGTCCTTGGGCAAATCAATCAGCATCGGCGGAAATTTGTAGCCGTCGCGCTGGGCGTTCGATTCCGCCAGAGTGCGGGCGAAAATGTAAAGCAGAAAAAGCTTTTCCGGAATTTTTTTGCGCGCGTCGATGCGGTCGATGATGTCGTCGGGAACTTCGTAAATCAACGGCTTGATTTCCCTGCCGCGGGCAAAACGGCGCACGGGACCGGACGGCGCCGGCGCGACAGGACGCGCGGCGGGCGCGGATACGGCGGGTGCGGGGGCGACGGGGCGCTTGACGGGGACTTTGACCAGAACGGGGCGTTTGACGGGAACTTTTATCATCGCAGGCGCGGCGGGCGCAGGCGCAACGGGGCGCTTGACCAGCACTTTGATTTTTTTGACCAGCACCGTTTTTTGAACAGGCGCAGAAGAATCCGTAACCATGACCGTTCCGTCAGACAATGTAAAACCGATACTTTCTCCATTTATAAAGGAACAAGGAACGGAAGTCAAAAGACTTTTGAAGTTTGCGACGTGCCGGAAACCGGCTGTATTTTTTTGGTTTGTACAGAAATCAAAAAAATGTCATACTTCTACAGGCTGTTTTATATTACCATAGAAACAATGGTAGAAGTATCCGCGTTTTACGGGCGGGCGGCATATCCGGTCTGAAAGGGTTGTTCAAATGATGAAAATTCAGCACAAAAAAGCGGTTAATCTGTTGTTTTCCGTGTGGATTTTGATAGCTTCTTTCTGCGCGCCGTACAAGGCTATGGCGGGCTTTTTGGAAGCCGAGCCGTTCAATGCGGACTGCGCCCCTTTGAGCGAATACACCAGCCGCGCCAATGAAGACCGCTGGTGGGAAAAACCGTTCGAGGTCGTCAGTCAGGCCGCCGTCAAATTCGGGGATGAAACCTTTAAAAAAGTCGCTCCGGGGGCGGTCGATTTGGTTGCCGTCGGGCTGGGGCTGTGGTTGGCGGTGTTTTGTTTGAAGTGGGTCGGAAGCATGACGGAAACCGATCCGCTGGAAAAACTGACGCAGGTTTTCGGCATGATGATGAAAGCGTGCATCGCCGCGGGATTGCTGAAGAATCAAAGCTACTTTTTCGGATACTTCGTTGAACCGATTTTATCCGCGGGCGCGGGCATGGCGGGCTTGAGCGGCGGCGGCGGATCCGGATTGGGCGCGACAATCGAACCGATGAAAAAAATTCTGGACAATGCGCACATCGCCATGGCGCAGACGCAGGCGCTGGGCAATCTGGCCATGTGCATTTCCCATATTTACAAAATTGAAATTTTTAAGATTGAATTTGCGGGCGGCATTTTGGATCCCAGCGTGTGGGCGAACGGCTGCGCCGTGTTCTGCATTACATGGGCGCTGATGGTGTGCTGGCCGATTTTGATTTTCGACGCGCTGTTCCGTTTGGGCATTACGGCCGCGCTGTGCCCGATGTTCATCGCGGCGTGGGTGTTCCCGATAACGACGAAATTCGCCGTCAAAGGGCTGAATTCGTTTTTGAACATCGCGTTTTTCTATGTCTGCTTGAACTTCGCGATTAAAATCGGGATGAAACTGCTGGAAGGCGCCAGCGGTCTGGAAACGCTGATTCCCGATACGGATGACG
The DNA here is from genome assembly GCA_002438565.1 of Alphaproteobacteria bacterium UBA6411. Lineage (GTDB taxonomy): Bacteria > Pseudomonadota > Alphaproteobacteria > CAAGCB01 > CAG-977 > UBA2903. Next base: position 48,306 of record DJPN01000016.1, read on the forward strand.
CCAAAACCGAAACTGTGTGTCTGCTGAAAATCGGCGGCGGCGAAGGGTTGGCGCACTGCAACGAGTATGCGGGCGAAAGCAGTTCCATGGGCTTGATGATTTTGGCGGCGTGCGCGTTCTACTGCATTTTGTTCTTGAAACAGGCGACCGTGTTCGCAAACTATTTTTCGGATGTCGCGTTTTCAAACGATACGGCGTTCCAGGCCGCCAAAGCTACCGGCAATATGGCTATAAAAGGAGCTTCTATCGGCTTGAAAACAGGAGCGGCGGGAATGGATAAAATCAGCCAAGGACTGGACAGACGCGCCGCGCGCACGGTTGAAAAGGGACGCAAAAAAGGCGGCGTGTTTGAAAGCTCCCGAGAGGAAAAACGCTACATGCGGGCGGAACAGCGTTTGCGCGACCGCGGATTCCTGGACAAGAAAACGGGGGCGGAAACCGAAGCGTACGGACAGTTGCTGCGCAACGGCAGACGCCGTCAGTTCATGAACTTTGTGACGGGCGGTGTTTTGGGCAAGGAAGGTTTGCTGTATAAGAACAACAATTACAAAACTTGGGCGGGACCGCGCGAAGCCAAAGACGTTGCCAATATCCAAAAGGATTACGAGGATTACGCGGCTTCTCTTGCCAGCGGAAGCGACAAGAAGATTTATAAGGATTTGCTGAAAGACAAGTACGGGGAACCTGACAAGCCTGCCAGCGCGGGGCGCATGTCCATGATGATGCCGACGGGAATGGTTCCCCCTACCGGTTCGGGAACGGGCAAATCGGAAAAATAGTTTTCCGAATCGCAAAGGATGACTGACATGAATACGGTAAAGGGTAGAAAACGGTTTTGGCGAAAATGCGCAAAGTTTTTGTGCATGGCGCTGATTGTCGCCTTTGCCTGTATGCTGTCCGCCTGTGAAGACGATGACGAAGTTACTGACCTCCTAAACACCGTCCAGGGAAAAGACAGCGGAGAGCAGACTGTCAATGCCAAAAAACTGGGGGACAGCTGCTGGGTTTGTCCTTTGTTCCAGCTGGCGATGGAAACGTCCGAACAGATGTACAAAGAATTGATTCCCAAGGTCGCGTCGGGGGCTTTGCCTTTGCTGGGGGTTATTTACGGGCTGTGGCTGGCTGTCAGAGTTTTGAAATATGTGGGATCAATGCACGAACCCAACCAGCCCGAATTCTGGAAAGATATCGGCAAGCAGACCTTTTGGGCGGCCATGGGTGCGGCGATGCTGAGCCAGATTAACTGGTGCGCCGATTTCGTCCAAGGGCTGTTTTCGGGCTTTGTCGATTTCGGGGTTGCCGTCGTATCCGATTTGCCGATTCCGGGCGGCAATATTTCATGCCCGCAGGGGGATCCGAAGGGAGCGTTCGTCTGCTTGCTGACGGCTATGCAGAAAAAACTGAACGTCGGGCAGGACGTGTCGCTGCTGTCCATGGTTTTCGGCGATTTTGTCACGATTATCATGGGATTGGGCGGTTATGTGATGTCCATTGTCATGGGGCTGTATTTTCCGATGCTGTTGATGGACGGCGTGTTCAGAATGTCGTTGGTGATGGCGTTTTTGCCGCTGGGCGTCGTGTCGCTGTGTTTCCAGTGCTTGCGCAGTTATGTCGGCAAAATCGTATCGGCGATTATTTCAATCGGTTTGCAAATCGTCGGGCTGTCGATTTTTGTCGCCATGGCCGCGGGCGTGCTGAACAAATACATTGAAGAATACGAACCGCTGTTGAAAAACCCGATGGGATTTTTGAACAACGTGGCGGCGGTTGCCAAATTCGTCGACGGATCGCCGGGGCTGATCGGCTTTATCTTTGTTTGCTTCTTCCTGATTTTGTTTGCGGGCGTGATTATGGACATTATGGCGTCGTTCGGGGGATTGTCGCCGTCCAACGTAATGGGCGGCGCGGTGTTGGCCATGCGCGGAACGGCTCAGACCATGCAGAAATTCGCTCAATACGGCGTTAACCGTGTCGATCGCATCAAGGATCGCAGAGCCAAGGCGACCATTGAAGCGGCCAAACGCGGACGAAATGTCGATTCCGTAAGATTGTCGCAGGCAAAGGAACGTATGGAAAACCGCGGATTCATGCAAAAAGACAAAAACGGCAAGCTGCAAAAAACGCAGGCGTACGACAACTTGGACAAACGCGGCGCGCGGGCGTTTTTGGGACGTGTTCAGCAGGATTGGCAGTCCGGCGGCGGCGCGCAGACGGCGGCAAGGGAAAACGCGTCGTCAAATAAAACGACCAGCTCGTTTAAAGAAGGTTATATTTAATACGGCTGAGGGCAGATGTCGCGTTGGAAACAGTATGTGGTGTTCGGAGGTTCGGTTTATCTGATTCAAACCGATTTGATACAGGGAGTTTTGCACGGCAAGGGATTTTACATCGGGTTGTTTTCGTTCATAGGCGTGTTGCTGATTGTTGCGGTCATTCAGACAATCCGCTTGAAAAAACGGTGAAAAGCGTGCGGCGAAAGAAAGGCTTTGATATGGTAATGTCAAAACGATTTTGGATGATGTTGATACTGGCGGCGGTGCTTGTTGTTGCCGTCGATCCCGCTTTTGCCGAAAACGAAGCGCAAAACTGCAAATCCTATTCCGACTATTTGGCCGAATACGGCGGCGACAAGGGCAGCTGCTGGACGTGCAAAATCTTTTTGCTGTTTTTCGACACGGGCAACGAAGTGTCGGGCTATATCGCAAAAGTCATTCAAGAACCCGCCAGAGGTTTGCTGGCGGTCGGTTTCGGCATTTGGCTGTTGTGCCATACGATGATGTTCCTTAGCAATATCGGCGATGCGCCCGATTTGTTCGCCCATTTGACGCATATCGGCGGCGGCATGATTCGCGCCGGCATTGCCGCGGGGCTGCTGTTGGGCGGATCGGCGGCGGCGTTCGATTACTTTGTCAATCCGATTTTATCGTCCGCGGCGGCGTATGCGACGGCGGTCGTATCCGATGTTCCGTGTTCGGCGGGAACGACCAATTCGGGGTCTTTGCAGCTGCCTTTGGGACCCGGCGTGCGCGATTCGATGGAATGTATGATTAAACAAATCGCCAACGGCATGGCGCCGACGCAGGCTTTGGCGGCGGGCATGCGCTGCGGCGCATGGCACTATTTCAAAATCCCTTCTGTCGGAATAGAGCTTTTCTGGCCGCCGATGTGGATGTGGGGCTGCCTGATGTCCATGTTTTTCTGGTGTGTATCATTCTTGTTCCCGATGGCGCTGCTGGATGTCGTTTTCAGAATCTGCATCATTTTGGGGATGCTGCCGCTGTTCGTGGTGGCGTGGGTGTTCCCGCTGACGCGCGGCTATGCCGCCAGAGGGTGGGATATCTTTCTGGGATCGTGCTTTGTTTTTGTCATTGCGTCAATGATGATAGGCATGCTGGTATCTGTGGTCGATTCGGCGTGGGCGATTGCTTCGACGGGCAATATTCCCGCTTTCCGCAAAGCGATGGAGGCCGGACAGTACGTTGACGCGTTCAAAGATTTGGAAAAGAACGGCGGCGTTGAAAATTTCGCCATTATTCTGGCCGTAGCGTTTTTCGGCATTTACATTGCGCCCAAAGTTGACGAATTCGCGTCGAAATTCACGGATTCCGTGTCGACGCCCAGTTGCGCTTTGCGCGCGGTCATGGCGATTGCGAACGCCGTTGTGGATTTGATTTGTTTGGTACTGACAATCGTTACCATGGGGGCGGGGGCGTGCGTGTATGTAATGAAAGTCGCACAGCAGGCCAAAAGAACCGCCGAACAAATCAAACGCATGCAGGACCGCATCAAAAAAATGCGCGACATGCAAAGACGCGCGCGCGCCGTTCGCGCCAGAATGCAGCAGGCGAAAAACTATCTGCACTGACGATGCGGGCAAAAGCTCCGGCAGGGGCTTTTGTTTTTTATATTTGAATTTTTTAACAAAAAAAGGTATAACCGATTATCCGCGGTTCGTGTTGTGCCGCGCAATTAAAGGACAAAGCGCATGGAAGAGATTATCTTTCCCAATCAAATTCGTATGTACCGCCGTGTTCGCGGCCGTTCAATGCAGGAATTGGCCGATTTTTTGGGCGTCAGCTTATCCGCCGTCAGCAAAATCGAAAAAGGCTACCGCCGCATTGACCAAGAACAGCTGGTTCGCATCGCCGAATTTTTGGATTGCCCGCTGCAGGACATCTTTGTCAACGAAGCCAGCTCGCAGCCCGACGTCGTGCAGGCGTGGCGGCGCGAACAGGAACGCCGCAACCGCGTCAACGAACGCAGCGGTTTGAAAATGCTGGGGGCGGGACTGCGCTATATCCGCGGGCAGAAAAATCTGACTTTGGCGGACGTCGCCGACGGTGCGGAATTGACTCTGTCCGTGTATCACCGCATCGAAATGGGACAGCGCGAAGTTTCCGAAGATGAAATTTCCCGCATTGCGCGCGCTCTGGGCTATACCAACGAAGAACTGCAAAAACAGATTTACGATTTGGACAAAGCGGGGGCTTTGGACGAATTCATTCAGCGCAACGATGCCCGCTATCGCGCGGTGTCGGGGGTTAAATCGGGATATCCCGAACTGCCCGTCGCCAAAGCGGGGGCGAAGGCCGAAAAACAGGATGTGGTGTTGCCCGTGTACGGTCAGCCCGGCGAAAACGGCATGATTGTCGTTGACCGCCAGACATCGTTGGGAACGGTTTCGTGTTTGGCAAGCGCAGTCAACGGATTGTCGGCGTATGCGGTGTCGCTGTGCACGCGGCGTTTGGGCAATTTGTTGCCGACTCGGTCCGTTTTGGTTGTCGATCCGACGAAAATGGTCGGATTGGGGGATTTGGCGCTGATGTATGTCAACGAAACGGATGCCCGCATTATCAGTATTCGCGAAGACATTGACGGAAAGCTGTTCGGCGTTTTGTGGAATCCGGAGGAAAAAATCGAAATATCCGAGGATCAAATCGCCGCTTTGCACAGGGTTGTGCAGATTATTTTGCCGTAAGAAGCTTTTGACAAAAACGCCGCGGATTAAAGATATGTTAATCTGCGGCGTTTTAGTATATAATCAAGTTTAACTTTGTTCGGTCGAAACAAAGCTTTTTCTGTCGGAGTAAGGATGAGCCCGCCCAAAAAAGACCAAAAAAAATGGAAGCCGAAGTTCCCCGGTCAGCAGGACGACGGGGAAGAGGATTCCTATGTCAAGGCTCAGCGGCTGGTCAATGTTTACCGACAGCTGCATGTGCTGCGTGAAGATTTGGTCAAGCGGTACAATGAAACTCTGCTGGATGTCGATTCCGACACGCGGATGACTTTGGCGGACATCCCCGGCGGGCGCGACGTGCGCAATTATCTGGAATATCTGGAAGTCGAAAAATACGGCGAAGACTTTCACCGCGACGAAGAAGAGGATGTTTTCGTTTCCCGCGAAGAAAAGGCCAAGGCCAAGGCGATTGCCGACGCTTTGACGTCCGCGCAGGAAAAAATGAACGCAAACCAGCTGCAGGCCATGCAGATGGCGCAGGAAGAATCCCGCAAAAACATGGAAATGCTGGCGCGCACGCTGGCGGAGGCAAGGCAGGATCCCAGCCGCAAAGGCGAAATCGAAGGATTGGCGCAGTCGTTGAAAAAGGCAAAGGCCGACTACACGACCTATGCCGAAAAAATCAATGAAAGCGCGCAGACCGCGGCCGCCGAGGAAAACAATGTGCAAAGCATTATGCGCGCGCAGTATCAGCAGGCCGAAAGCATCGCCGCCGTTCCCGTGCAGGTTCCCGTCGCGCAGGTTCCCGTATCGTTTGATTTTTCAAACGGCGGCGCGGGCGGAATGGAGGCGCTGGTAACCGCGATTACCGAAGCGCAAAACAAATCCGCGGAAGCGCAAGCCAAAATCCAATCCGAAACGATGGCGAAAATCTTTTCCCAAAGTCAGGAAATGACCGCGCGGGCGATGGCGGAGGCTTTTTCAAAATCGCAGCAAAGCGCGGCGGAGGTGCAGGGCAGCATTATTGCCAAAGCTTTGGCCGAATCGCAGAAAAACGCCAATGAAACATTGGCGGCTTTGTTTGCGACGGTTCAGAAAAACGGCGGTGCGGGCGGCGGTCCGGCCATGCCGCAAATCGTTATTGAAAACTCGAACATGGCGCAGGCGGGGATTCAAACCAACGAACTGCTGAAACAGCAGGCGGAAGCCATGGCGCAGGCGCAGCGTGAAGCGCAGGCGGAACTGCTGAAATCGCAAAAGGAACTGCTTGACGCGCAGAAACAGGCGATTTTGGAATCGACGGCAAAAGGAACGCCCATGCCGATGTTCGGCGGGGCGTCGTCGTTCGGTATGGATCCCGCGGAACAGGCCAAAATGATTGCCGACGTGATTTCCAAAACGCAATCCGCCCTGTTGTCCGAAACAATGAGCGAACTTATCCACCGTCAAGAGGAATCTCAGCGTTTCCAAGCGACTTTGATGGCGGAGGCGTTTACGAAGCAAACCGAAGCCATTACGAACGCGCTGACGGAATCTCAAAAATCGGTTCGCAAGGAAACTTTGCAAAGTCAGGCGCAAATCGTCGCCGAAGCGATGTTCAACGCGCAAAAGGAAACGCAAAAGGAAACCGTCGCGGCGCAAGCGAACGCGATTGCCCGCGCGATTAACAGCGCCCACAACGAAACGCAGTCCAAAGTCTTTGCCGACCAAGCCCGCGCCATGGCCGAAGCTTTTGCCGAAACAAACAAGGAAGCGCTGGCCGAACAGGCGCGCGTTGTGGCCGAAGCGCAGTCAGCCGTTCAGCAGGAAGCGCTGAAACAACAGGCCAGCGTTGTCGCAAAAGCCGTTGCGGAATCGCAATCTTCGGTTCAGCAGGAGGCTTTGGCCAGCCAAGCCCGCGTCGTTGCGGAAGCCATGGCGGAAAAGCAAAGCGCGGTTCAACAGGAAGCTTTGGCCAGTCAAGCCCGCGTCGTTGCGGAAGCCATGGCGGAAAAGCAAAGCGCGGTTCAACAAGAAGCTTTGGCCAGTCAAGCCCGCGTTGTGGCTGAAGCCATGGCGGAATCGCAATCTTCGGTTCAGCAGGAGGCTTTGGCCAGCCAAGCCCGCGTCGTTGCCGAAGCGATGGCGGAAAAGCAAAACGCGAAACTGTCCGACACTATCGACATTATCAGCCAAAAACAAATGTCGCAGACGGAAGCGTTGGCTCAAGCGATTTCAAACAAAAAAACGCATGTCGAAGTTTCTTACGGCGCAGCGCCGCCGGCCGAACCGCAGGCCGTTGCGGAACAACCCGCCGAACCTGTTCGGCAGCTTGAATCCTCTGAACAGCCCAAAGAGGAAAAAAAGAAAAAGTGGCACATTCCGAAAATGGATTTGTCCGCTTTTACGGAAGGGTTGGAAAAAGCCTACGCTTCGTTTACGTCAAAGCCCGCCGAAGAACAGGAAACGGATGAACAGTGGGGGTACGGATACGCCGAACCGCCTCCGCCCGTTGACGAAACGGCATCTTATAACGTACAGGAATCCGAAGCCGCACCGTACGCTTACCCGACGGAGGAAACGGATAATCCGGAACTGTACGGGTATGTCGCCGCGGGAAATTACGGCGCGTATTCTTATACGGACGAAAACGGCAATCAAGTTTACTATGATCCGAATTCCGCCTACCAAGACGAAAACGGCGCGACATACTACATCGACGCAAACGGAACGGCCTATTATTTGGATGAAAACGGCAATCCGTATTATGTGGACGAAAACGGCGCGGGCGTGTACTTTGAACCCGCTTATCCGCCGGCGGCTCAAGCTTATGCGGATGAAAACGGCAATCCGTATTATTTGGACGAGAACGGCGCGGCCTATTATTTGGATGCGAACGGCACCCCGTACTATTTGGATGAGAACGGTGCGGCGTATTATGTCGATGCGAACGGGATGCCGTATTATTTGGATGAAAACGGCGCGGCGTACTATTTGGATGCAAACGGGATTCCTTATTACATAAACGAAGCGGGGGCGGCGTACTATTTGGATTCGACGGGAACGCCGTATTATGTGGACGAAAACGGCAATCCGTATTATGTGGACGAGAACGGCAAGCCGTACTATGTCGACGAAAGCGGCAATCCGCTGTACAAAAAAACGGATGTGGAAGTCCCCGAAAACGAAATTTCCATGGACGATATCGATTCCATGCTGGCGGACGTCGGGGAAATGCTGGGGGATACTCCGGAGGAAAAAGCCGAGTTGCCGCCGCCCGAAGAATCAGCCGAGCCGCCTTTGCCTGTTGAGGAAGA
>DJPN01000032.1:0-16908 GCA_002438565.1 Alphaproteobacteria bacterium UBA6411
GATGACGAATATGGGGAGTCCCGACAGGGGCGAGGAAATCCATTGACTCCGCTTTTGCTTCAGTATCCTGCAAATGGATCACTTCGTCGGGCTAACGCCCTTCTCGTGATGACGAAAACGGGAAGATCCGTCATTGCGCGGAGCGTCAGCGACAACGCAATCCACTGACTCCGCCTTTGCGGTCGGCATCCTGCAAATGGATCACCGCGTCGCGGTTTTACCGCTCCTCGTGATGACGAATATGGGGAGTCCCGGCAGGGAGCGAAAATCCCGTGACAAGCATGGACCTGCACGGGATTTGTTATCAGTTCAAAGCCCCGTGGCAGTGCTTGTATTTCTTTCCCGAACCGCACGGGCAGGGGGCGTTGCGCGACACTTTGCCCCATGTCGACGGATCTTTCGGATCGATTTCGTCGGCTTTGGTATAGCGGAACGGGCTGTTTTCCAGCTGTTCCGTTTCCTGCTGCGGACGGTTGCCGAACGCGTCGGCCGGTTCTTCGTGCAATTCGGTCGTTTCCTGCTGTTGACGGCGGCGTTCGGCTATCGCTTCCACCGTTTCGGGGGCAAGTTCGACATGCATCAAAAACCGCGTTACCTGTTCGCGCATGTTGCCGATCATCGAACTGAACAGGTAGAAAGCTTCTTTCTTGTATTCGTTCAAGGGGTCTTTTTGTCCGTAAGCGCGCAGAACAATCGTGTGGCGCATGTATTCCAGCGTCTGCAGATGTTCTTTCCACAGCTGATCCAGCACCTGCAAAGTGATGTTCTTTTCCAGCATGTTAATCAGCTCGTCGCCGAAATCCTGCCGCTTGCGCGCCATTTTTTCATTTGCCGCCTGCATGATTTTGTCGGTAATCGCTTCCGTTCCCAGTCCTTCCTCTATCCAAGAATCGACGGGCAGATTCAGCGCCATCGTGCGGTCCAGTTCTTCTTTCAATCCCGCGATGTTCCAGTCTTCCGCCGCCATGTCTTCGGGCGTATAGGTCGCCGTAATCGCATTGACGACTTCGGCGCGCATGTCTTCGACCGTGTCGGAAATCGTGTCCGCCATCATCAGTTCTTTGCGCTGTTCGTAAATGACTTTGCGCTGGTCGTTCATGACGTTGTCGTACTTCAGCAGGTTTTTGCGGATGTCAAAGTTGCGGGCTTCAACCTTTTCCTGCGATTTTTGCAAAGTTCTGGAAATCCAAGGGCTGGAAATGACGTCCGTTTCCTCCAGTCCGCCCAGCGGCTTCAGGAATTTTTCGATTCTGTCCGCGCCGAAAATGCGCAACAGGTCGTCCTGCAGGCACAGGAAGAATTTGGACGCGCCGGGGTCGCCCTGACGTCCCGAACGGCCGCGCAGCTGGTTGTCGATGCGGCGGCTTTCGTGGCGTTCCGTGCCGATGACGAACAGACCGCCCGCTTTCATGGCGATTTCCTTGCCCGTTTCGATTTCACGCTTGATTTCCTCAATGCGTTTTTCGCGTTCGGCGGGATCGGTAACGTCCGCCAGTTCCTGCGCCACGCGCATGTCAAGGTTGCCGCCCAGCTGAATGTCCGTGCCGCGTCCCGCCATGTTCGTCGCAATCGTAATCGCGCCAGGCATGCCTGCTTGGGCGATGATGTACGCTTCCTGTTCGTGGTGGCGTGCGTTCAAAACGTTGAATTTCAGTTTTGTTTCCTTTTTCAATCGTTCCGCCAGCTGTTCCGATTTTTCAATCGACGTTGTGCCGACCAAAACAGGCTGCTGACGGTCGTGACATTCTTGAATCAATTTGATGACGGCGGAAAGCTTTTGTTCTTCTTTCCAATAAATCTCGTCTTGATAGTCGATGCGGATGACGGGGCGGTTTGTCGGAATGTCGATAACGTCCAAGTTGTAGATTTCGCCGAATTCCGCCGCTTCGGTCATTGCCGTGCCCGTCATGCCCGCCAGTTTCGGATACAGGCGGAAATAGTTCTGGAACGTAATCGACGCCAGCGTTTGGTTTTCGGGCTGGATTTTGACGTGCTCCTTGGCTTCCAAAGCCTGGTGCAAGCCGTCGGAATAGCGGCGTCCTTCCATCATGCGGCCGGTGAATTCGTCGATGATGACAACCTGTCCGTTGCGGACGATGTAGTCCACATCGCGCTGGAACAGCTTGTGCGCTTTTAACGCTTGGTCGACATAGTGAATAACCGGCGTGTTGATTGCGTCGTACATCGCGCCTTGAATCAAGCCCGCTTCCTGCAGCAGTTCTTCCATGTAAAGCGTGCCGGATTCCGTTAGGGACACCGTGCGCTGTTTTTCATCCTTTTCGTAATGTTCGGGGCGCAGCATGGGAATCAGCTTGTCGATTTGGATGTATTTTTCCGACGAATCTTCGGCTTGTCCCGAAATAATCAGCGGCGTGCGCGCTTCGTCGATTAAAATGGAGTCCACTTCGTCAACGATGGCGAAGTTAAACGGACGCTGCACCATTTCATCAATGGAATACTTCATGTTGTCGCGCAGGTAGTCAAAGCCGAATTCGTTGTTCGTGCCGTAAGTGATGTCGCAAGCGTAAGCCGCGCGGCGTTCCTCGTCCGTCAAGCCGTGGACGATTGCCCCGACGCTCAACCCCAAAAAGCGGTAAATCTGCCCCATCCAGTCAGAGTCGCGTTTTGCCAGATAGTCGTTGACGGTAACGACGTGAACGCCTTTGCCCGTCAGCGCGTTCAGATACACCGCCAAAGTCGCAACCAGCGTTTTGCCTTCGCCCGTTCGCATTTCCGCGATTTGTCCGCGGTGCAAAACGATGCCGCCGATAAGCTGAACGTCGAAATGCCGCTGTCCTATGGTGCGTTTGGCGGCTTCGCGGATTGTGGCGAACGCGTCGGGCAGGATGTCGTCCAGCGTTTCACCGTCCGCCAAGCGTTTTTTCAGCATCAGCGTGCGGGCTTTCAATTCTTCGTCCGAAAGGGGAGCGATTTCGGGTTCCAGCGCGTTGATTTTCGCGACGGTTTTTCTTAATCCCTTGACATAGCGTTCGTTCGCGCTGCCAAAGACTTTACGCATCAAAGAGCCAATCATTTCAATCCCCTTAATATATAATAGAGTAAGAATCATCCTACTTAACCCCATTGGGCGCGGGCTGTCAATCATCTTATTTTATTGCTTTACCAAAAAGCTAAAGGCGGCTATGATATTGAAAAGTTTTTTTATTGGAAAGGTGGAACATGAATAAAACCCTTAAATTGACAGCATTGCTTTTAATGCTGTCCGCGAACGCAAACGCCGCCGACAAAAAGGCGGACGCCGACTTTGTCGTTGCGACGGTCAACGGAACGAAAATCATGCTGTCCGAAGTGCGGGATGTCAAAGAAAACTCGAACCCGCAGCTGGCGGCTTTGCCGATGAACGCCGTGTACGATCCTTTGTTGGAAAATCTGGTTGACATGACCATTATTTCGGATGCGGCCAAGGCTGATAAAGTGCAGAATTCCGCCGAATTCAAAAAAATGATGAAAAGCGTCGAAAAACAGCTGCTGGCGCGCCTGTATTTGGAACAGCAGGCCAAAAAAATGCAGACCAAAGCCAAGCTGATGGAAATGTATGAACAGTACAAGCGCAACAATCCCCCGCAAGAGGAAATGTCCGCCGCGCACATCTTGCTGAAAACGGAAAAAGAAGCCAAAGACGTCATCAAACAGCTGGAAAAAGGCGCCGATTTCGCCGAATTGGCCAACAAGGTATCCGAAAACAAAGGGCTTGAAGGCGGAGATTTGGGATATTTCACCCGCGAACTGATGGTGCCCGAGTTTTCCGAAGCCGCTTTCCGCATGAAAGAAGGCGAGATTTCCAAAATACCCGTCAAAACGCAGTTTGGCTGGCACGTTATCAAAGCGGGCCCCCGCCGTTTGACGGAAGTTCCGAGCTTTGACGAAATGGAAAAGGAACTGACGCAGACTCAAGCCTCTCAAGCGGTGGAAGAAATCGTTTCCGGCTTGCGCAAAAAAGCGAAAATCGAACGCGTTCCCGTTTCATTTGACGCCAAAGGCAATGTCGTCGCAAAATAAAACTTGTCAAACCGAAAAAATCCCGCCGTTAAATGCCGGCGGGATTTTTGTATGCTTTGGAAAAGGCAAAAAAAGTGCCGCCGCACTTAGGGGAAAAGGCGGCGGCTTTCAGATTCCTTTAAGGGGTTGGAGGACGCAATTAGGGGGTTGCGTCAAAGGAATACTGAACTTGCAAACCCAACACGTGGGCTGTTGTTTGATACTTGGCGTCAATTCGCTGCAAAGAACCGATAGGCGTTTGAGCCGGATTGTTGCTCATGTTGTGACGGTCGTTGTGAACCGAATAATGCGGCAGGTACAGGAACATGTATCCCATATCGAACGTCCAAGCGCTTTTCTTGTAACTGGCACCGACGGCGAATTCCCAACGGTCGTTGTCGGCAATCGCGGTCGTGCGTTCGCGCGAATTGGGAACAGGGCTTTCGTCGAAACCGATGCCCGTGCGGAACGTCCAGTTTTCGGAATGATAATAATCCATGCCGAGGCTGATGTCCCAAGTGTTTTTCCAACGCTGGGCGACTTCGACGGGCGAACGGAGGTTTTTAATCCGCAACGCGTCAAACCGCGTCCAACGCGTCCATTTCGCGCCCGCGCTCAAACCGATTTTATCATTCAATTTGTGGAACGCGGACAGGGAAACCAGTTCGGGGGCGTCCATCGGCAGTTTCGCGTCGTAAGTTCCTGCCAGCATGGGGAAATCTTTGGCAAAGTCAAAGTCGCCTTTGATTTGATGTTGGGAACGCGAACGGTATGCAATGCCCGCGCGGGTGTTTTTGGTGAATTCGTACATTGCGCCGACGTTCAAACCCCATCCCCAGTCTTCCAAGTCGAACTCGTTGTAAAAACGCGCTTTCGGATTGGTCGGGGAAACGGGGGCGGTTGACGTCAAATCGACATTTGCATTGCGGGCGAAGACGCCGAAACCCAAAGACAGCTTATCGGTCGCTTTGACGGCAACGGCGGTTGAATAGTCGATAACGGACAATTCGGAATCAACGCCGTGATCCGTACCGACCCAGCTCATCGGATATTCAATCGCCAGACCGAACGGGACGTAAACGCCGAAACCGACGGCGACGCGGTCGTTGACCTTGTATTGCGCAAAAAAGTTCGGAACGGCGGTCGTAACGTCAACGTTCGTCGAATCGGCAACACCGCGATAAACACCGTTGACATCCGAATGTAAATTGATGACGGAAATGCCCGCCTGCACGCCGGATCCGCCCAAAGTCATCCCCGCAGGGTTGTACGCCAAAGCGGAATAATCGTCGCCGACAACGCCGCCGCCCGCATATGCTCTGCCCAAACCGGCAACACTGAAATCGTTTAACTGCCAGCCCGAAGCGTTGGCGGATGTGGATGCGCAAACGCCCGTCAGAGCCAGCGCAAAAATTTTTGATGTGTTTTTAGCCATCGGTTTTATCCTTGGTTTCATTTCTGTAAAGGGCGATAATCGAACGTGTTTGTTTAATCATCAAAGAAATCAGTTTGTCGATTTCCTTTTCCCCGTAATCGGTCCAATGAACATGTTTCAAAACGGTTTGTTTGCGGACTTTGAACGAAAACAGCGATGCGAACAGCGGAAATGTGTAGAGGGTGATTTCCTCAATCGTCGCTTTGTCCGACGCGGCGGTCGCTTTGATAATCAAATCCGCGAAAATTTTATGAATCGGGAAAATCAAACCTTCGTACAGGGTCGAAAACGCTTCGCCGGGGTTGGCGTATTCGTGCAGAAACACGGTAACCGCTTCGTCGGGCAGCTGTGTCGAATACAGCAGTTTCCCCAACGATTTCAAGATGCCGCACAAAGCCGTTTCCGCCTGTTCGGGCGTTGAATTTTTGTCGCTTAATACCGCAACGGCCGATTCAATCGTTTCATCAACCACCGCCCGAACACCGTGAACGATGTTTTCCAAAACGGCGCGGTACAGCCCTTGTTTGCCGCCGAAATAATAGGCGATTGCGGAAATATTCACGTCGGCGGCGCGGGCGATTTCACGGGTCGATGTTTCCGTGTACCCCTTGTCGGCGAAAACGGCGGTCGCCTTTTCCAACAAACGTTCTTTTGAATCCGTGGGCATCGAAAGAGCTGTCCTTTTGTTTAACGAAACATCGCCACTTTATCATAAAAAAATCAAAAGTCAATCAATCGTTTGAATTTTTTTTTGTAAAGGGAGCTAACCGTTCAAACGGCGTTGTTCTTCAACGGGTTGAACGGTTATCGCCTTGACGGGACAGGCGGTTTTGCATGCGCCGCAGCCGATGCACAGGTCGGAATCGAAGCGGGGAAAGTCCTCGAACCGTTCCTTTTTAACCGCGTGTTTCGGACATTTCATCACGCACAGTCCGCATTTGACGCATTTCGATTCGTCGACGCTTGCCAATCCGATTTGGGTGCGCTGTTTGTCGGACAGGCTCAAGCGGCGAATTGCGCCCGACGGGCAGACGTCGCCGCATTTATGGCAGTCGAACGCACAAAAGCTTTCTGCAAAATCGATATGCACGGCGGGATAATCCGAATCGGCTTTTTTCAAAATTTTCATCGGGCAGTTTTGAACACACAGATTGCAGTTCAAACAGCGGTTTGCGAACCGTTGCGCGTCGCGCGCGCCCGCGGGAACGATGACGTTTTTGACTTTGGCGGCGATTTTTTGGCTCACAACCGCGCCGCTTTTGAACGCCAGAACGGCGAAAGCCGCCAATCCCGCCCCGCCCAGCAGCATTTTGCGGCGGCTTTCGTTCATCGCCAGCGGATAGGCGGGAATCCTGCCGAACCGAATTCCGCCGCGGCGGCACGCCCCCATGCAGTCAAAGCATTTGATGCAGGTTTCATTGTCAACTTTTTTGTTTTTAAAATCGATGCTTCCCGTCGGACACTTTGCGGCGCACAGTCCGCAGGAAACGCATTTGCGGTTGTCGATGCCGACTTGGAAAACCGAATGTTTGGCAATCACTCCCAGCACCGCCCCGACGGGGCAGATGTGGACGCAGAAAAAACGTTTGCCGAACGCGACGAACAACGCCAGAACAACCGCTGCCCCGATGCCCAGATATGCGCCGCTTGCCGCCGAACCGAACAGGGTGTAGGGATCGATATAGCGCGCGGCCGCCGCCGATCCGCCGATTAAAACGCCGAACACCAAAGCGGCAAGGACGTATTTGAACGGATTGCTTTTGCGCACGGGAATTTTGCGGCGGAACAGCATGCCGAACAGTTCTTGCGCCAATCCGAGGGGACACAGCGTCGAACAGTAGATTCTGCCGAACAACAGCGTCAAAACGACGATGCCCGCGAACAGGCAGGCGGCAAATACCGTGCCGTCCAAAACCGCCCTTTGCAAAGCGGCGGTGAATTGAACGTCAAGTATTCTGACGGGGTAGTCCTTGCCCGAAAACAGCAGAACAACAGCGCTCAAGACAACCAACGCAACAACAAAACGCAGGTATTTCAAAGCTTTCATGACAGCCGCTCCTTTTTACAAACCGCAGATAATCGCGACGCCGCACGCCATAATCGTGCCGCCCGCGATTTCATGGGCGTAAGCTTCCAATCGTTTGAAGCGCAAAGCGTTAATGCCCAGAACGCCCAAGGTTACCGCCAGCATCATGGTCGCAATCGTTGCGATTGAAAAGATTAAAGTGCAGGATACGACCGCCGACATCCCCAAAACACTGGACGCCGTCAAAATCGGCAGCAACGCTTCGCAGGGACCCAAAACGAAAATGATGAACAGCACCCAAACGGAAATGCCTTTGGCATCGGCGGCGGGAAAGTGTGAATGTTCCGCGCCGTGCTTGTGCTGCCAGCGGTGGCGCAAAGCCCACAGCAGGTACGCCCCGCCCAAGCCGATAAGCGCGTATGCCGCGACGTCGCCGCGGTTGTCCTCTATCCATTGGAAGTTTTCCGCGCTCAGCCATTTGGAAAAATACAAAAACGCCATGGCAATCAGCAGAGCGCTCAAAATATGCCCGACGCCGCATGCGAATGTCAGCGCCAGCGTTTTTTTCAGGCTGTAGCCGCGGATTTTGCCGATTGCGACAAACGGCAAATAGTGGTCGGGTCCCATAATCGTATGAATGACCGCCGTCAGCAGCGCCGTAATTCCCAAAGCCGATAAAGTCGTCGTCATGCGTTTATCCTTTCAATCCGATGTCGAAACTGCCCGAACGGAAGCCCTCCAAATCAAGCGTGACATAATCAAATCCGATGTTTTTCAAAGTGTTTGCGATTTTCCCAGCTTTTTCAACCGCGGCGGGGAAAGCGGCTTGCGGCACTTCAAGCCGCGCCAAATCGCCGTGAACGCGCAGGCGGATGTTTCCAACGTCGGGGAACATTGCTTTCAATGCCGCTTCGCCCTGCGCCGCGCGGGCGATTTTTTCGTCCGTCAGTTCCGTATTGTACGGAAATCGCGTCGCCAAGCACGGGGCGGCGGGCTTTGATGCCGTGGACAACCCCAACTGCGCCGACAACGCGCGGATTTCTGCTTTGGAAAATTCGGACAAGGGCGACAGAACGCCCATTTCTTTCAGCGCTTTGCGTCCGGGGCGGTAAACGTGCGAATCGTCGCCGTTCGTACCGTCGATGATATGGACCAAGCCGTTCGCCGCCGCATAATCGGCAAACTGCGAAAAAACCGCTTTTTTGCAATGATAACAGCGGTCGGTGCGGTTGAATCGGACGGCTTCGACCGCAAACGGGTTGAACGTGAAAAGATGATGCTCCACCCCGAATTTTTGGGCGAACGCCGCCGCCTGTTCGGCTTCCGCGGGGGATTGAAGCGCCGTTTGCATGGTCAAAGCGGCGAATTTGAACGGTTTTTCCTTTGCCATATCCGCCAACACCGCCAGCAAAAGCGAGCTGTCGGCCCCGCCCGAAAACGCCAGCGCGATTCCGCCGTCCGTCAAAGGGGCAAGCCGTCGTTTCAAACGGTCAAGCATTGTCCCGTTCCTCTGCCGTTTTGCGCGCTTCGTCGTAAAGCTTGCGAAACGGGGTGCCCGTTTGTTCGCTTAACGCTTTGACGCTTTCGTATTCGGGATTGTAGCGCACGATGTCGCCCGTCCAGCACTTTTTGACCAGCACCGTTCCCGCCGAAATCGCGACAGGGCGGATGTCGCGCTCCATACAGCGGCGTTCGACCGCGTATTTGCGCAGTCCGATGGTCGTCGTGTTGGCGAAAATGATGTTTTCCGCCGTGGTGAGGAGCTTTTCGGGGACAATCGCCCGCAGCATGTACGCGGGACGGTTTTTCTTCATAAAGCACGGCTCGAAGTGAACGTCGAACGCGCCCGCTTGAAACAGTTTTTCCATGGTCATGCCCAATTCTTCGGCGGTGGAATCGTCAATGTTCGTTTCGATGACGTAAAGCTTGCCGTCCGTGTCGGCGTCCTCGATAATCATTGCGCGCAAAAAGTTCGCGTGTCCGAAATCGCGCTTGCCCAAACCGATGCCCGTTTTCAACACTTTGTACGAAGCGGGCAGAGTGTCGCGCGTGCGCAAAACGGCTGCGGCGGCGATTCCCGTCGGCGTGACCATTTCCCCGTTTGTATCCGTCGGGCGCAAAGCGATGCCGTGTGCGGCGGCGATGTTCAAAACGGCGGGGACGGGGACGGGCAAAGAGCCGTGCTGGCACATGACGAAACCGCGCCCTTCGTTCAATCCGTCGACAATCACGTTCTTGACGCCCAAATCGTCGGCCAAAACGGCAATGGCGATAATGTCGACAATGGAATCGATTGCGCCGACCTCGTGAAAGTGGACTTCGTCAACAGAACAGCCGTGGGCTTTGGCTTCGGCTGCCGCGACGATTTCAAAGATTTTTTTGGCGGTTCGGCGCGCGCTGTCCGTCATTTTCCCGCGGTCGATAATGGCGAATACGTCGGATAAATGGCGGTGTTCGTGGGGGTGGTGATGAGAGTGATATTCTTCCTCGTGCGCATGGTTGCGGGCGTGCAGGCGAACGTCGAAATCCAATCCCGCAATGCTGTAGGAGTTTTTCCGTTCGACATGCCAGTCGAAGCCGTCCAGATGCAGACTGTCCAACACGGCGGCGAGCTTTTCCCTGCTTGCCCCCAAATCCAGCAAAGCCGCGACGGTCATGTCTCCGCTGATGCCGTTAGCCCCTTCCAAATACAGATATTCAGTCATGATGTTTTCCTTTGACAATGCGGCAAGCCGTGACCGCCGCCCCGAACCCGTTGTCGATATTGACGACGCTGACACCCTCGGCGCATGAATTGAGCATGGTCAGCAACGCCGACAAGCCGTGAAACGACGCCCCGTAGCCGACCGACGTCGGAACGGCGATGACGGGAACCGCCACCAGTCCCGCGACAACGCCCGCCAAAGCCCCCTCCATGCCCGCGACGGCAATGACGGCGTCAGCTTGGCGGATCTCGTCGATTTTGGCGAACAAGCGGTGAATTCCGGCCACCCCGACGTCAAAGAACCGGTCGACGGTTGCCCCCAGAAACTCGGCGGTTTGTGCGGCTTCTTCGGCAACGGGAAGGTCAGCCGTGCCCGCGGTGCAAACGGCGATGCGTCCGCCCGAATGCGGCTTTTCCCCTTTGACCAGCGACAAAATCCGCGACGTTTCGTCGTATGAAACGGGCAGTCCCGCCGCTTTGACAAAGGCGGCTTGTTCCGCCGAACAGCGCGTCGCGAATACGGCACGGTTGTCCGACAGAAAAGCGTTGAAAATGCCGACCAGCTGTTCGTTCGTCTTGCCCGCGCCGAAAATTGCTTCGGGTGTTCCCGTCCTTTGTGCACGGGTCATATCCGTTTTGGCGTATCCCAGCTCTTTGAACGTATCGGACATGGCAGATTCCTTATTAGGATTCAAAAGTCTTTGCGACTTCTTTCATCCACTTGCTGATTTCGATGTGCTGTGGGCAATGCTGTTCGCACAAATGACAGCTGAGGCAGCTGGACGCTTTGCCGTGCGATTTCGTCAAGTTCGCGTAGTAAATGCGCTGGGCGTTGAACGGTTTGTCCGAACGTTCCTGCTTTTCGGCGTTGAACAAAGCGAAATAGTCGGGAATCGCAATCTTCATCGGGCAGAATTCGACGCAGTAGCGGCAAGCCGTGCACGGAATCGAAATCGCGGCGTGCAAAGTGCGGATGGCTTTTTCAACGGTGTGTTTTTCCTCGTCGTCCAGCGGCTTGAAGTTCTGCATGTAGGACGTGTTGTCCAACAGCTGGTCCATAGTGCTCATGCCGCTCAAAACCATCATCACGCCGGGCAGGGACGCCGCATAGCGGATTGCCCACGACGCGACCGACATATTCGGTTCCGCGTCTTTGAACACTTTTTCGACTTCGGGCGGAACGACTGCCAAAGACCCGCCCTTGACGGGTTCCATGACGACGACGGGCTTGTTGTATTTCTGCGCGATTTCATAGCATTTACGCGACTGAACGCTGGGGTTGTCCCAGTCGATGTAGTTGATTTGCAGCTGGACGAAATCGACTTCGGGATGGGCTTTCAGGACTTCCTCCAGCAAATCGGCTTTGTCATGGAACGAAAAACCGATGTTTTTGATTTTGCCCTCTTTTTTCTTTTGCGCGATGAACCCGAAGCAGTCGTATTTGTCGACGTTGGGCAGGGTCGTCGCGTTGACGTTGTGAACCAGATAATAGTCAAAGTATTCCAAACCCGTTTTTTCCAACTGCTTGTTGAAAATGGTTTCGCGGTCTTCCGCGCTTTTCAGATAACCGGCGGGCAGTTTGCTGGCGACGGTGAATTTGTCGCGCGGGTGGCGTTCGACCAGCGATTTGCGCAAAGCGATTTCGCTTTCGTAGCCCATGTACATCCACGCCGTATCGAAATAGGTGAAGCCGCGTTCCAAAAACGTGTCGACCATTTTGTTCAGCGTTTCATAGTCGATGGACGTCTGGTCGGCGGGATTTTTCAGCGGCAGGCGCATAAAACCGAACCCCAGCTTATTCTTGGGGTTAACTTTGCGGCGCACCTCTTCGGAAACGGACAGGTTTTCGGCAATGGTCAGTTTGGGCAAAGCGGTGAAAGCGAACGCCGCCAGAGTGGACATCAAAAAATCGCGTCTGTTCATGGAAAAATCTCCTTTAATTGAAACAACCGTGCAAAAGTTTACAATTTAGAGTTCACTCTAAGTCAAGAGAAAAGTGAACGGGAAAATGAAAAGGGGGCGACGCGCGGTCAGCCCCCTTTTCTTCTGAGGGGACGGCTACCCCGATACAAGACCGGATCGCCGGAGCCCCACTCGGAAAACTTTCGTTTCGATTATTATCGGCTTCCTTTCCAACAAAAACGCAAATAATCCGTGTTTTCCGTAAAAAAGAGATTGCCATAAGTTTTTTTATGCGTCAAGCTGTTATTAAATCTATTTTTAAGCGAGGACATCATGGAAAAACGGATTTTCGGTTTCGATATAGGAATTGCGTCGCTGGGATGGGCCGTTGTTGATTTTGACGACACGGCAGACCCCGAAAACAACATTTATCCTACGGGAAAAATTGTCAAGTCGGGGGTGCGCTGTTTCCCCGTTGCGGAAAATCCAAAGGACGGCAAATCATTAGCGTTTCCCAGACGTCAAAAACGGTTGCAGCGCAAATTGTGCCGCCGCAAAGCCAGACGCATGGCGGGCATAAAGGCTTTGTTTGTCGCAAACGGTTTGATTGACAGGGCTTCTTTATTTGATGAAAAAGAGAATATCTATAAAGCGCGCGACAAAGCCGACGTTTGGGATTTGCGCGTCAAAGCTTTGACCGAAAAATTGACTACGGTTGAATTTATCCGTGTTTTGACGCATTTGGCAAAACACCGCGGCTTTAAATCCTACCGTATCGTGCAGGAAAAGGCGGACAAGGAAAACGGCAAGGTTTTGGCAGCGGTCAAAGCAAACAGAGCTTTGCTGGAAAACAGCAAAACTCTGGCGCAAATCATTGTCGAAAAGGGCGGTCCAAAACGAAACAGAGATGATAGAGAAGGCAACTCGACTTATGAAAATTCGATCCCCCGCGACGAAATCGA
This sequence comes from Alphaproteobacteria bacterium UBA6411, assembly GCA_002438565.1. Classification (GTDB taxonomy): domain Bacteria; phylum Pseudomonadota; class Alphaproteobacteria; order CAAGCB01; family CAG-977; genus UBA2903. Next base: position 13,029 of record DJPN01000032.1, read on the forward strand.
ACGGGAAGCAAAACTGATTTTTGAAAAACAACGCGAATTGGGCTTGACTGCGGCGACCGAAAAATTGCAGCGGGATTTTGTGGGAATCGCTTTTCGTTTCCGTGAAATCAACGGCAAAAAAATCGAAAAAATGATAGGAAAATGCCTGTTTGAAAAAGACGAACCCCGTGCGCCGAAAAACGCCCCCTCCGCCGAGTTTTTCGTGGCATGGACGAAAATCAACAACTGCCATGTTCGGGACAATGACGGCAAATTACGCTTTTTGACGCAAGAGGAAAAAGACGCCGTTTTTGAACTGCTGAAAAACAAAAAAGAAGTCAAGTATGCAGATATCCACAAAAAGCTTTTTCCGAATCGTCCGGATATTCGGTTTGCGGATGTGGAATACAATCCGAAGCCCGTTTTTGACAAGAAAACAGGTGAAATCAAAGAACCGTCCGAACCCGAAAGCTTGAAATTTTTTGCGCTGAAAGGATGGCACGATTTAAAAAGCGCGATTGACGTTTCCGCTTATCCGAATGAATGGCTGGACAAAGCGGTCACCGTGATTGCCACGCAAAAAAACGATGCCAATATTTCAAAGGAGCTGAAAAATCTGGGTTTTTCCGCTTCGGATGCTGAAAATCTGGCTGGATTGTCCTTTTCAAAATTCATAAGTCTGTCGCTAAAGGCGTTATACAAAATTCTGCCCGAAATGCAGGCGGGCAAAAAGTACAACGAAGCCTGTGAAGCCGTCGGATACGACTTTAAATCGACGGGTGAATCTTTTGCCGTGCAAAAGGGAAAATTCCTGCCGCCGATTCCCGAATCTTTGGCAACGACCGTTCCTGTCGTCAACCGAGCAATGGCTCAATTCCGAAAAGTGTACAATGCCTTGGTGCGCGAATACGGCACGCCCGATCAAATCAATGTCGAACTGGCGCGCGATGTTTATAACAACCATGACGAACGCCGGGAAATTGCCGCAAAGCAAAACGAATATGCAGAAGAAAAGAAAAAGGTCAAAGCATCGGCGTGCAGCAAACTGGAGCTGGCCGATATCAGCGGACGCGACTTGCTGAAGTTCCGTTTGTATGAACAGCAGGACGGCAAGTGTATTTATTCGGGCGAAAAGCTGGATTTGCGCAGATTGGTGGAGCAGGATTATTGCGATGTCGACCATATCATTCCGTATTCCCGCTCTTTGGACAATTCGCAGAACAACAAAGTTTTATGCTTGTCGCGCGAAAATCGGCAAAAATCGGATAAAACACCGTTGGAATACATTACAGATCCCGTAAAACAGGCGGAATTTATCGCCCGCGTCAAATCCATGAAAGGATTGGGCTCTAAAAAACGGGACAGACTGCTGATTCGCGACTTTAACGAAAAGGATGTCGATTTCAGAGAACGCAATATCAACGACACGCGGTATATGGCGCGTTACATTATGAAATATCTGGACGACTGCATAGATTTTTCGCAAAGCAAGACGGATGTCAAAGACCGCGTCCAAGCCCGAAACGGAGCATTGACGGATTTCTTGCGTCATCAATGGGGATTGAAAAAAGACCGTTCCGAAAGCGACAAACATCACGCGCAGGATGCGATAGTCATCGCTTGCGCGACCAACGGATATACGCAGTATCTGGCTCATCTGTCGAAAATTTTTGAAAACAAGCAAGCTTACGCCAACAAATACGGCGAACCGTGGTACAAGGCGTTCAAACAACATGTCAAACAGCCGTGGGACGGATTTTATCAAGACGTTCAAGCATCGCTGGCGGAAATTTTTGTTTCCCGCCCGCCGCGCAAAAACGCAACGGGGGAAATTCATCAAGATACCGTTCATACACTCAACCCGAAAAAGAAAAACAGGTGGGGTGAACTTGTATACAGCGCAAAGGACGTTAAATCTGGATTAAATGTTCGCGGTGGAATGGCGGGCAATAGCAATATGTTCCGTTGCGATGTTTTTGAAAAAGGCGGACGATTTTTTATCGTTCCGGTGTATTTGGCTGATTTCTGTGAAAAAAACAGATCAGATTGTTTCTGTCCGAAAGATAAAGAGCATGAAAAACCCGATGAAACATATAAGTTTTTGTTTAGTGTGTTTAAAGATGATTATCTTTCTATAGAAACGAATAAAGGAGAAAAATTTTATGGTTATATGAACCAATATATAACCTCTACGGGACAATTTTATATAGGTTCAAATGATTCATCGCCAATGTACTCAATATCAACATCTTCATTTGAAAAACAGGATATTTTATTGTATCGCATTGGCGAAAAATTTGAAAAATGTTCTGTTGTTGACTTTGATTCGGAAAAACAAGAAATGAAAGTAGCTTCTTTAGAAGACGGCTCTATTCACAAAATCAAAGCTTCTGCAAAAGTAAATAAGAAAGGAGAGACTCAAAAAATTTATAAAACAGATAAGCCCTATGAAAAATTAGATAAAGGAAAAACAATCAGCTCAGCTACTTTTAAGAGAATACGAAAATACCAAGTTGATCCTTTGGGACGGTATGTCGAGGTCAAATCCGAGATCAGACTACCGCTGAACATCAAAAAAGGAAAATCGTAATGGCTTGGCGTGTCGTTCAAATCACTTCCGCCTGTAAACTGTCCGTCAAAAACAGGCAGCTGCTTTACGAACCGACTGACGGGGAACATATAACGCTTCCGCTGGAAGATATTGCCGTCGTCATTTTGGAAAGCAAACATATTTTGATGACTTCGACCTTGCTTGCCGAACTGGCGGAATACGGCGTTTGTCTGTTTACATGCGACGGGACGCATACGCCGAACGGGGTTTATACGGCTTTCGGCAATCATTCCAGACACAGCGCAGTGGCTAATCTGCAAATCGAGGCATCCGAACCGCTGAAAAAGCGACTGTGGCAGAAAATCGTCAAAGCCAAAATCCGCAATCAAGCCGAGGTGTTACGCCGTGTCGGCAATCGTTATTGCGATAAATTGGAAGAGATTGCAAAGAATGTCCAATCAGGCGACACGACAAACGGCGAAGCATTCGCGGCAGGGCTTTATTGGGACAATTTATTCGACAATTTCAAACGCCACGATGCCGACATCACCAATGCCGCATTGAATTACGGATATGCCATTGTCCGCGGGTCTGTTGCCCGCAGTTTGGTCGGTGCGGGTCTTTTGCCATGTTTTGGATTGCATCACGCCAACAAATTGAACGCGTTTAACTTGGCGGACGATATGATTGAACCGTTCCGCGCTTTTGTCGATTGGGCGGTTGTCAAAGCCGACTTGGGTGAAAAAGATTCTTTGGAAAAGCAGGACAAGCAACTGCTTGTGTCCCTACTGACACACAACTGTTCCTATGATGACGAGGAAACTACGATTCTCAAAGCGATTGAACAAACGGCGTATTCTCTGGTCAACGCTTTTAAGGACAAAGAAGCCAAATCACTTGTTTTGCCCGAATTTTCAAAAACTCCGCTGTTTGAGTAAAAAAATGGCGCAACTGGGGGAAAGATATATGCGCATACTGGTCTTTTTCGACCTGCCTGTCAAAACAAAAGCGGAAAGGCGGCGTGCGACTCGATTCAGAAAAGATTTGATTGACGACGGTTACATCATGTTGCAGCTATCCGTTTATTCGCGCATTTGCAAAGGCGAAGACACCGCCGAAAAGCACAAAAAACGGCTGAAATCCTTGGTTCCTGAAGACGGGAGCGTACGTGTTTTGTCGGTCACGGAAAAACAATACGCGTCCATGGATATTTTAGTCGGATTGCCGAAAAAAACGGAAAAAATCGGGGCTGAACAGCTGGTTTTGCTGTGATTTTTCACTCGGAAAATACGGAAAAAGTCCTTGTTTTTCAAGGACTTTTCCTTAATTTATTATATCGCATTTTTGTTG
>DJPN01000032.1:16979-35379 GCA_002438565.1 Alphaproteobacteria bacterium UBA6411
TGTTGGAAAGGAAGCGATAACCAATCGAAAAGCTTGTCGATGCGATGATGAATTATATCGCATTTTTGTTGGAAAGGAAGCGATAACCGGTCGGCGGCTCGCTGGATTTGAACGGTAATTATATCGCATTTTTGTTGGAAAGGAAGCGATAACCGCTTTGACTTTGATTTTTTCTTTTTGTTGATTATATCGCATTTTTGTTGGAAAGGAAGCGATAACTCATCAAAGCAATTTTGGACACAAGCTTTTATTATATCGCATTTTTGTTGGAAAGGAAGCGATAACACCGCAAGGCGTCATTTGGGATTATTACCGATTATATCGCATTTTTGTTGGAAAGGAAGCGATAACTCACGGCAAAGGGCGAAAAGGACGTTCAAAATTATATCGCATTTTTGTTGGAAAGGAAGCGATAACTTGATGAAAGCATATTCGACGCCGAAAAGAATTATATCGCATTTTTGTTGGAAAGGAAGCGATAACCAGGACTACGACCACACAAAAGCGTACACGATTATATCGCATTTTTGTTGGAAAGGAAGCGATAACACGCCTGATGTTCCCATTCAGGCGCGCGGAATTATATCGCATTTTTGTTGGAAAGGAAGCGATAACTGAAGCGCATTAAGCAAAACACGGCCGCTTATTATATCGCATTTTTGTTGGAAAGGAAGCGATAACATCACGCAAAACCTGTACTTGAAACACGCTATTATATCGCATTTTTGTTGGAAAGGAAGCGATAACAAGGAACAAGCGAAACAAAACGCCGTTGATATTATATCGCATTTTTGTTGGAAAGGAAGCGATAACCCTTTAAAAAAGGGGGGGGGGGGGCTTAATCAAATTTGACGGGACGCCAGTTGTAACGATCGGGCAGGGGCTTTTCTTTTCTGCGCAAAACAAAGTTTTTAAGTCTTTGCCACAGCGATTTTTTCGGTTTCAGCGCCGCGATGTTTTTATGCAGGATTTCTTCCAGCATGGCAAACGACACGACATCGTTTTCAAAGTTTCCCGTTACGCATCCGCAGGTGAAGCGGTGACAGTTGTTGAACAAAACGTTGTACGGCGTTTTTTCGTTGATGTGTTTTTTCGCCCTTTTCGCGACAATCGGCGCGGCAAGCACAACATCCGTTTTTTCAAAGCAAGCCGTGTAAATGCGGTTGGAATCGGGATTCGTTCCGGGCGGGAAGAAAGTCTTGGGCGATTCGACGCGGATTTGACTGTGACGGTTCAAACTGACGATTTTCCCGTCGCCGATGTACACGCCCGTATGTTCCAGCAGCAGACCCAAATCGCACTTCAAAATACAGCCGACGACGGGTTTGACGTCGGGCGAGCGCAAAGTCTTGTAACGTCTTTTGCGGAAATTTTTCCGCAGCATGACCATGAAACGGCGGCTTTTGTTCAACAGAGTTCTCCTTTAAAACTACATTTTACGGCTTTTTGCGTTTTTTTGAAGAAAAAAGATTTTTTGATTCCGCAAATTATGTATTATAGCGAAAACAGGCGTCTGAATCGGCGCGGCTTTTGAACAGAAGGATTTGATATGGAAACAACGCCCCACCCGTTGCTGGAACTGAAGAACGTTACCAAGTTTTTCGGGTCGAACAAAGTTTTGGACGATGTGGATTTAACCATTAACGACGGCGAGTTTTTGACGCTTTTGGGGCCGTCCGGCTGCGGAAAAACGACTCTGCTGCGCCTGATTGCGGGGTTTGAACGGCCGACGTCGGGCAAAATCATTATGAACGGCAAGGAAATTTCCCACCTGCCGCCAAACCGCCGCTTTGTCAACACCGTGTTTCAGCAGTACGCTTTGTTTCCGCATATGACTGTGTTTGACAACGTCGCTTTCGGCTTGCAGATGAAGGGTTTGCCCGACGACGAAATCGAAATCGAAGTCTTCAGCGCGTTGGAAAAAGTCAAAATGCACCAGTTCTATCTGCGCTATCCGTCCGAACTGTCCAGCGGGCAGCAGCAACGGGTCGCCATGGCGCGCGCGTTCATCAACAATCCGAAAGTGTTGCTGCTGGACGAACCCTTGTCCGCTTTGGATTACAAGCTGCGGCAGGAAATGCAGATTGAACTGAAAGAGCTTCAGCGCGATTTGGGCGTTACGTTCGTGTATGTGACTCACGACCAAGAGGAAGCCCTTTCCATGTCCGACCGCGTCGCCGTTTTGAACGAAGGCATGATAGAGCAGGTCGGCACGCCGATTCAAATCTACGAAGAGCCGAAAAATATGTTCGTCGCCAAATTCGTCGGCGAAATCAACGTGTTCGACGGCATGATTATCAAGGTTGAAGCCGACACGTTCGACACGATTGTCGAAGGCATGTTCTACCGTTTGCGCAAACCGTCGACGTTCGACGTCAGCCGCGGCGGCAAAATCAAAGTGCTACTGCGTCCCGAAGACATGGTGGTCAGCAAAGTCAACGACCCCGAAGCAGAAGCGCCCGAAAACGCGTTGCGCGGGGTTATCAGCCACTTGGTTTACAAAGGGCGCACAATCGATTTGTGGATTCAGACGGCGGGCGGCAATATGGTGATGGCGACGCAGTTCTTTAACGAAGACGATCCCGAAATCATCTATCAGGCCGACGATGTCGTGAACGTCAGCTGGATTAAGGATTGGGAGGTCATTCTGCCCGATGCTTAAAACCGCGGACAACTTTTGCCGCACGGCGGTCTTGTACTTTATTTTCATCTGGTTCGGGGTGATGGTGTTTGCGCCGAACCTGCTGGTGCTGCTGGCAAGCTTTTTGACCAAAGAACCCGTGTGGTTCTTGCGCCTGCCGCTGAATTTGCAGGCGTACCGCGCTTTGGGCGACGCGGCTCTGCTGACCGTGATTTTGAAATCCGTCGGCTTGGCGTTCGTAACAACGCTGTTTTGCCTGCTGTTCGGGTATCCGTTCACTTATTTTATCGCACGGTTTTCCAAGGAAACGCGCGCGCTGTTTTTGATGCTGATTGTCGTGCCGTTCTGGACAAACTCCCTTATCCGCAACTACGCGCTGATTGCGGTGCTGAGCGAGGACGGCTTGATTAACGCGTTTTTGTTGCATTTCGGGCTGATTGCCGAACCGCTGAAGCTGCTGAACACGACGTTCGCGGTGTTCGTGGGCATGGTGTACACGCTGTTGCCGTTTATGATTCTGCCGATCTACGCCGTATTGGAAAAAATCGACCGAAGCCTTGTCGAAGCGGCGGCGGATTTGGGCGCGGGCCCGTTTGAAGTGTTTTACAAGATTGTGATTCCGTTGAGCTTTCCGGGGATTGTCGCGGGATGCATCATGGTTTTCCTGCCCGCTTTGACGCTGTTCTATGTGTCCGACATTCTGGGCGGAACGGACGTCAACGTTTTGGGCAGCATCATCCGCAACAAGTTTATGATTGACCGCGACTGGCCCGTCGGGGCGGCAATCAGCGTCGCTTTGACGGCGTTTATGCTGGTTTTACTGCATTTGTACTATAAAAGCGGCAACACCGTCGAACAGGAGCGTCAATTATGGTAAGCAAACTGCTCAAAGCGCTGTATATCGCTCTGGTATACGTGTTTTTATATATGCCGCTGGCGGTGGCGATTGTGTTTTCGTTCAACGACGCCAGCAATTCCAACGCGTGGAGCGGCTTTACGACCAAATGGTACGTCAATTTGCTGCATGACCAAAGCTTGATAAAATCGGCGTTGAGGTCGCTGTTTCTGGCGGCTTCGTCGGCGACGGTGTCGACGGTGGTCGGGACGATTATGGCGATTGCCTTGCACCGCTACCGCTTTATCGGGCAGAAAGTCGTGTTCGGGTCGCTGTCCGTGATTATGATGTCGCCCGAAATCATCCAAGGCATTTCTTTGGCGATGATTTTTATCGTGTTGGGGATTCCTTTGGGTTTTACGACGCTGCTTTTGGCGCACACGGTTTTTTGCTTTCCGTTTGTGACCATGACGGTTCTGGCGCGGCTGAAAGGCGTCAGCCGCACGTTGGCGGAAGCGGCGGCGGATTTGGGCGCGAACGATGTCAGCATTGTGCGCCGCATTTTGATTCCCTTGATTATTCCCGCTGTGTTTGCAGGTTGGCTGATGAGCTTCACGCTGTCCATCGACGACGTGATTATCAGCTTTTTCGTCAGCGGAAAGTCGTATGAAATCCTGCCGTTGAAAATCTATTCTATGGTCAGAACGGGGATTCAGCCCGACGTCAACGCGCTGTGCGCGGCGCTGTTCTTTGTGACTTTCGCCGTTGTGATGATTTCGTACCGTCTGGTGCGCGACAGAAAATAAGCTTGCGTTCCGGCGGAAAATGTGAGAGGATAATAAGCGAAGTAAGAATTGGTGTCTCACATCAGAAAAAAAAGATTTGCCCCCGATGTTGCAGCATCGGGGGCTTTTCCTTTTACCAAGCATTATGAATACAGCTCAGTAAAAGAAGGACAGCCGTTAAAAGAACTTTAATCAGCTTCCTGCTTGTAAATGAAGTAAGAATTGTACTCACCTCTCTTTCACTCGGAAGACCGAGCCGCGCCTGAATCGGGCGCGGTTATCGTTTTAAGGGATAAATCTTTCGATACTCTTAAAAAATGGATTTGAACCCTTTACAAACTTTTTACCTGTTTGTAAGATGATTGATTAAATGAAAATATATGTCCGTCGTCGGGCGGATTTTGGTTGAAAGAGGATTTGATATGAATTTATCCAAAGGTTTTTCAATGTTTTACGGCAGCCGCGCGCTGGAAAACAAAATCGACGAATTTCTGGACCGCATTTCCGAAGCGGGCTTGATTTACAAAAAGGCGATTCATGTCTTCCTTGAACACGGCGTGACCGAAGACTTTGTGACCCATGCGGAACAAATCGGTCATATCGAAAGCCGCGCCGACGAACTGCGCCGCGAAGTCGAAGCGGGACTGTATGAACAGAACTTGATTCCCGACTTGCGCGCCGACGTGCTGAGCTTGGTTGAGGACTTGGACGCCATTTTGAACGCTTATGACGCCAGCGGATACCGTTTCACGATTGAACAGCCCGTGTTCCCCGCGACTCTGCACCCCGACATTCTGGCGATTGTGGATTCCGTGACGAATTCGGTCGAACAAATCACGATTGCCTCCAGAACGTTTTTCCGCGATTTCAATTCCTGCCGCGACTATATTCACAAAGTCCGTTTTTACGAAAGCGAAGCCGACAGAATCAGCACCAAAATCAAACGCGCGATTTATTCGTCCGATTTGCCTTTGGCAAACAAAATGCACTTGTCCAGCTTTGTCGAAATGATTGACAATCTGGCGGATATGGCGGAAGACATCACCGACAAACTGGCGATTTACGTCATCAAGCGCGACAACTGACAAAGGCGGGCGTTATGGGCTTTACGGGACTGATTTTCCTTTCAAGCGGTTTGTTTTTGGGGTGGTCGCTGGGCGCGAACGATGCGGCGAACATCTTTGGCACGGCGGTCAGCACCCGCATGGTCAGATTCAAAACCGCCGCCATTGTTTGCAGTATCTTCATCGCTTTGGGCGCGGTCATCAGCGGCGTCGGCGCGGCGTACACTTTGGGCAGTTTGGGCGCGGTCAACGCGATTGCGGGTTCTTTTGTTACGGCGTTTGCGGCGGCGTTCACCGTGTATTCGATGATTAAGTGCGGATTGCCCGTGTCCGTGTCTCAAGCCGTTGTCGGCGCGATTATCGGCTGGAACTGGTTTACCGATTCCGTCACCGACGTTCAGTCTGTCGTCAAAATCGCCTCGACTTGGGTGGCTTGCCCGTTGCTGGCGGGGACGTTTTCAGCCGTTATTTATCTGGTTTTGAACCGCTTGCTGCGGTCGGCGAAAATTCACTTGTTGCGCCGCGACTATTGCACCCGCGTCGCCATGATAGTCACAGGCGCGTTCGGTGCGTATTCCCTGGGCGCGAACAACATGGCTAACGTTGTCGGCGTATTCGTTCCCGTTGCGCCGTTCGTCGAATTCGACTTTGCGGGACTTCACATTTCCGCCGTTCAACAGCTGTTTTTCGTTGGTTCCGTCGCAACCGCAATCGGCGTATTCACCTATTCCCACCGCGTGATGGGAACGGTCGGCAAAGGATTGATGCCGCTGTCCCCGTTCGCCGCTTGGGTCGTCGTCGTCGCCCAGTCCATGGTGCTGTTCCTGTTCGCGTCCGAGGGCTTGGAATACTTCTTGGCATCGCACAACCTGCCTACCGTTCCGCTGGTTCCCGTGTCCAGCACGCAAGCCGTCGTCGGCGCGGTCATCGGCATCGGCCTGTGCAAAGGCGCGGCGAAAACCATTAAATGGAGCGTTGTCGTCCGCATCGTCTGCGGTTGGATTATCACCCCCGTCATTGCGGCGACTATCTGCTTTTTCGCCCTGTTTTTCATGCAGAACGTCTTTTATCAGCGCGTCTATACGCCGAAAACCTACTTCATTTCGGAACGCGTCTATAACAAAATGGTGGCAGACGGTTTGCCAGCCAACCAAATCGGCGTGCTGAAAGGCGAACGTTACAAGTCGGGTGTCGAGTTCATGAACGCTGTTCGCGCCCGCGTCGGCAAAATGTCCAGCGCGACCGAACAAAATCTGCTCAACACCGCCGAACTGCTGAAAATCTATATCGATCCCGAAAAGTTTGAAAATCTTGACCCTCAAATGTTTTCGGAAGAACAGATTTCCCAAATCAAGCAGCTTTCCGGCTTGACGTTCAGCTACCGTTGGGAACTGCAGGACGCGCTGATTAAAATCAGCCCCGAATGGGCATACCGTCCCGCAACCGTCATCAACAAGCGCTACAACAAAGCCCTTGCCGTCGAGCTGTCCCAAATCGAGAACGTCTTTACGGTCAGGAAGAAGGCGAAAAAGCGCAATCTCCTTTACGAAGACTAAAAACGCGATTTTAACGGCCGATTGGTTCGTCAGCTGTGATACTCGGTTTTCGTGTACCGTTTGTACACGTCAAACCTGCGTTTCTCGCTTCCTGCCACTCGACTCGTTAAAATCGGTTTTAGGATAAGATTTCCCCGTGCGGGCAGCACCTCCGATTTTCTGCAGGTATTGGTACGAGTGCCAACCAATCACAGGATTGCCACGCCCCTGCGGGGCTCGCAAGTTCGATTCTTGTTGTTTTATTGAAAATAAACCAAGAATCGCAACTGCGAACGAAGTGAAGCAGTCCCGTGCAGGATTGGCACTTGTGCAAACTTATCGCGGGATTGCCGCGTCGCGACTTCGTCGCTCCTCGCAAGTTCGAGTCCTTTCCCCTTACGGGCAATAGTGGACAAAAATTCGGACAAAAGACTTGTAAAAATTCGGCAATATGGTATCGTAAAGGAAAATCGATTCTTGGGAAAGAGAATGTTATGTCCAAATCCTTGGCTGACTTTATGGATGCGTCCGTGAAAGCATACACCTGCGGGCGTGATGCGCAGGAAACCATGGGAACGCTGCAAAAGGCTTTTGTCGCTTCCTCCAAACGCAAAGCGGGCAAGGAAAAGGAGATTTTCGCCGCCGTTCTGGAACCCGTGATGAAAACCGTGCGCGGTCGCGAAACCATGGAAACTTTGGCGGATTTGGGATACAAATTTCAATTTGAAGTCGGCAATTTCGGTGGTATGTGTTGCAGTTCCGAAAAAACGATTTTGCTGAATCCGAATTACAACAACGAATTTTTGTCGCATGTTTTGGTACACGAAGGCCGCCATGCCATTCAGTATTCGCGCGCGCCGGAAAATGCGCCGGAATTCGAGGAAACCAAAGTCGCCGATATGTTCCGTATGCGCCAAGCGATCGAAGCTGACGCCTGTGCGCATCAATCCGCTTTTGTTTATGAATGTAAAACCGTTGCGCCGGAAGTGTACAAAAACTTTAAGGCGGCGGACTATCCCATGCTGACCGCTTATGAAAAGGAAATGGAAAAATCGGGCGATGAAAAGAAAGCCATGCGGGTCAGTTTTGAAGCGTGGTACGATTACAAGTATTTTCGCGATTTTTACGACAACTATCACAAGGAAGCCATGAAAAACGTGGCGAATTTCGGCAAAAAGGAAAAAAATCCGGCGTTCTTTTCCAAAGACTATCCCGTCAAGGATGTCGTCAGTATGTGCGTGTATCAGGGCAAGCCTTATATGACGGCGGAGTTTTTGAACGGCGACAAAGCGTATTCCGTTCCCAAAAAAGATGCGAAAGAAATCAAAGCCGCTTTGGCGGCTTATGTCAAAGCCGTGCCGAACGCCAAGCTTGACACATCGATTGACACAATGGCTTTGCGCGACGGGACAATGCACATTGTCAAATCTGCAAACCGTCAGTCGAATGCGGTCGCGGCGGCTTTGAATCAAAGCAAAGGACGCTGAAATGTTGGATTCGGTGAAAAAATTTTTGCAAAAACCCTTTAAAAAGTATGCTTGCGGGGAAAAGGCGCGGCAGGCGCAAAAAACTTTGCAAAACACATTCACCGCATCATCCGCAAAATCCGCCGCGGATGAAAAGCGGCTGTTGGGCGATGTTTTGGAAACGCTGAACAAAACGGACAGCGGGCGCGAAACGTTGGAAAATCTGTCGGATTTGGGCTACAAAATCAAATTTCAGAATTTGGGCAAGCAATTCGGCGGATACTGCAATTACGACGACCGTGTTATCGTGCTGAATCCGACGCGTTCCAAAAACTTTTTGGCGGTTGCCGTCGTGCACGAAGGACGGCACGGGATTCAGTTCGCTTCGGAAAAGAAAAACGCGCCGATTTTCGAACAAACGCGCGTCGCCGACATGTATAGAATGCGCAAAGCGATAGAGGCTGATGCCTGCGCGCATCAGTCCGCTTTCGCTTACGAATGCAAAGACATCGCCCCCGAAGTGTACGCAGAACAAAAGCGGGATTATCCGATGCTGACGACGTATGAAACGGAATTGGACAAGACGGGCGACAAACGGAAAGCCATGCAGGCGGCGTTCAAATCGTGGTACGATTTTCCGTATTACCGCGATTTGTACGACGAATACTACAAGGACAACGGCATTAAAGCCATGGCGGAAATCGGCAAACAGCAAAACAATCCGACGTTTTTTTCCAAAGAATACCCCGTCAAGGACGTTGTCGGTTTGTGCGTGTTTCAAGGCAAGCCGTACATGACGGCGGAGTATCTGAATTCCGACAAACCGAACGCGCTGACCGCCAAAGCCAAACGAGAAATCAAGGCTGTTTTGGCGGATTACGCAAACGCTGTTCCGGGGGCGAAATTGGATACGTCAATCAACAAAATGGCGACGCGCGACAAGGACGGGAAAATCATGGAACCCGCAAAAATGCAAGTCAATAAAGCAGTCGCCTCAAAGTTTTTTTTAGGGCGTACCCGTTAGTCTTTTTGGACTTGGACGACTCTTTGCGGAAAAGGGATGTCGATTCCGTTTTCCGCAAAAGCCTGCTGCAGGCGAATCATCAAATCGCTTTTGACATACGACCGTTCCAAGATATTGCCCAAATAGCAGCGCAAGCGGATGTTTATCGCGCTGTCGGCGAACTCCGTTACAATGGCGGACGGGGCGGGATCGGTCAAAACGCGCGGGTCGCTTTTCGCAATGTCAAGCGCGGTTTTAAGAACTTTGTTCAAATCGGAATCGTACCCGACGCCGACGTCAATGGCAATGCGCCCGCCCGCGTCGGTCAGCGTCCAGTTGATCAGCTGTCCCGAAATGATGTCCGCGTTCGGAATGATGACGATGGCGCGGTCGAACGTTTCCAGTTCGGTGGAACGGATGTTGATTTTGTAAACAATGCCTTCTTTGTCGTTGACGACAATCCAGTCGCCGATGCGGAACGGGCGTTCAAACATAATCAAAATGCCCGATATGAAATTGTTGACGATGTGCTGCAGTCCGAAGCCCAAGCCGACCGACAACGCGCTGACCAGCAGTCCCAAACTGCGCAGGTTGACGCCGAACACGGACAGCCCGACCAACATGGCGACAAGCACGGAAATATAACTTAAAGCGGCCGTTAAAGACTCTTGCGACGACGGACGCAGTTTCAAGCGGTTCAAAATTTTCGGCACGAGCCAGCCGCGGAACAGGCGCAGCAGATACAAAATCGCCAGAAACATCAAAACGGCAAGGACGGCTTGCCGCGCGGGCGCGCCGAACGATTTGACATAGCCGCGGAAATCCGTCCACAACGCTTTGTCAGTAAAGCAGTACACCAAAAACAAAACGACAATCAAGGGCAGGGTGAACCGCTTGATAAACCTGTATAGTCCGCGCATTTTCGATTCCTTGTTCATAAAAGCCAGAATGGCTTTTTTTTGCGGCGGGAACAAGACGGCTAAACGGCTATCCTGTCCAAAAACGTTTGCAGAATGAACGCCGCCGCGCCCGCGTCCAGTTTTTCCTTGCGTTTCTTGCGGCTCATGTCGTAAGCGTCAATCATCGTGCGTTCGACGGCGGAGGAGGAGTAGCGTTCGTCTTGGAAATAAACGTGTTTGCCGAACGCGTCGGCGATTTTTTGCGCCTGTTCCAAAGTGTATTGCGCCTGCGAGCCGAGCGTTCCGTCCGTTTGCAGAGGCAGGCCCGACACGAACGCGCCGATGTCGCGGCCTTTCAGCTGTTGCGCAATGCAGTCCAAATCGTATTGAAAGCTTTTGCGGAAAACGGTTTTCAACGGCGTCGCCGTCATCCACAGCGTATCGGACACCGCCAGTCCGACGGTTTTCGTGCCGATGTCCAGACCGACCAGCGACGTGCCGCGTTTGACCGCGTTTTGAAATTCAATCAAAGAAAAAACGGGAATGTTCTTGCCGTCCGTCATCGTAAATGATACTTTCATCAAAGTTGTTTTTTTATACTAATACAGGAGCAAGTACACCTATGTCAATCGACAGGGATATGGTCAAGCGGTTGGGAATCTTGTCGCGTTTGCGGATTCCCGACGAAAACATGGACGAAATGGTCGGGGAACTGACCAAGATTCTGGGCTGGGTCGACCAGTTGAAAGACGTCAACACGGACGACGTTTTGCCGATGAATTCGGTGGTTGACGACATGGCTTTGCGCGAACGCGAAGACGTGATTACCGACGGCGGGATTCGCGACGACATTCTGGCAAACGCCCCCGATCAGATGGACGGCTATTTCCTGGTTCCCAAAGTGGTGGAGTAAACGATGACCGACTTAGTTGAATTGACAGTCGCCGAAGCCTTGGACGGCTTGGCAAAAAAAGAGTTTTCCGCGGTGGAACTGACGCAGGCTCACTTGGACGAAATGGCGAAAGCGCGCGATTTGAACGCGTATGTCATCGAAACGCCCGATGTGGCTTTGGAACGGGCAAAACGTTCCGACGACCGCCGCGCCAAAGGTGAAAAAATCGGCAAAATGGAGGGGATTCCCGTCGGGATGAAAGACCTCTATTGCACCAAAGGCGTTCGCACGACCGCGTGTTCGCACATTTTGGACGGCTTTGTGCCGCCTTATGAATCGACCGTTTCCCAAAAATTGGAAGACGAGGGTTCCGTCATGCTGGGCAAAACCAATATGGACGAATTCGCAATGGGCACGGCGAACCTGACCAGTTATTACGGCGCGGTGCGCAACCCGTACAAAGACAAAACCAACCCCGACAAATTCCTTATCCCCGGCGGGTCGTCGGGCGGTTCGGCGGCGGCTGTCGCGGCCGGGCTGTGCATGGCGGCGACGGGGTCGGATACGGGCGGTTCAATCCGCACGCCGGCGTCGTTCTGCGGCATTGTCGGATGCAAGCCGACGTACGGCCGCTGCTCGCGTTGGGGCATGGTGGCGTTCGCGTCGTCGCTGGACCAAGCGGGAACGATGACCCGCACGGTGCGCGACACGGCGATTATGCTGGGTTCCATGGCGGGTTTTGACGCCAAGGATTCAACGTCTTTGGACATTCCCGTTCCCGATTACACGAAAGCTTTGACGGGTGATGTCAAAGGCTTGCGCATCGGTATTCCCCGCGAATACAATCCCGACAAAGGCTTGAACGCCGACGTTCGCCATGTTTGGGAAAAAACGGCGCAGAAACTGCGTGAAGCGGGGGCGGAAATCGTCGATATTTCCCTGCCGTCCACACAGTACGCTTTGCCGACCTACTATCTGATTGCGCCCGCGGAAGCGTCGTCGAACCTTGCCCGCTACGACGGGGTGAAGTACGGTTTGCGCGTCGACGGCAAGTCTTTGGACGAAATGTACACGAACACCCGCACCGAGGGCTTTGGCAAGGAAGTCAAGCGCCGCATTATGATCGGCACCTGCATTCTGCTGGAGGGCTACTACGAAACCTGCTATCTGAAAGCGCAGAAAGTCCGCCGCTTGCTGTGCCGCGAATTTGCGGAGGCGTACAAACAGGTCGACGTGATTTTGGCGCCCGCCGCGCCCGAAACGGCGTTCGGCAAGGACGACGACAGCACGAGCGATGCTTTGAAAATGCAGCTGTACGACGTGTTCACGGTTCCGTCGTCTTTGGCGGGGTTGCCGTCGGTTTGCGTTCCCGCGGGAACGTCCGAAGTCAACGGATTGCCCATCGGCTTGCAGGTCATCGGCAACAGTTTTGAAGAAGAAAAGATTTTGCGCGTCGCCGACGTAATCGAATCCATGGCAGGCATGCCGATTCGTCCTTTGCGCGTGGGAGGAAAATAAGATGTCGTATATTATCAAAGGCGAAACGGGTGATTGGGAAATTGTGGTCGGGTTGGAAGTCCACTGCGAAGTCATTTCCAACGCGAAGCTGTTTTCGGGCGCGGCGACCGCGTTCGGCGCGGAAGCCAACACGCAGGTCAGCTTTGTCGACGCGGGGTTCCCCGGCATGCTGCCCGTCGTCAACCACAAATGCGTGGAACAGGCGATTAAAACGGGTTTCGGTTTGAACGCGACGATTAACAAAAAATCGATTTTCGCGCGCAAAAACTACTACTATGCGGATTTGCCGAACGGCTATCAGATTTCGCAGTCCGATCACCCGATTGTTTCCGACGGCTATATCGATGTCGATTTGGAAAACGGCGAAACGCGCCGCATCGGCATCGAACGTCTGCATCTGGAACAGGATGCGGGCAAGCTGATGCACGACCAGCACCCCAGCAAGTCATTTGTCGACTTGAACCGTGCGGGTGTGGCTTTGATGGAAATCGTGTCCCGCCCCGACATCCGTTCCCCCGAAGAAGCGGGCGCGTATTTGCGCAAACTGCGTTCGATTGTGCGCTATATCGGGTCTTGCGACGGCAATATGGACGAAGGGTCTATGCGCTGTGACGCGAACGTTTCCGTCCGTCACCCCGGCGACCCGCTTGGAACGCGCGCGGAAATCAAAAACGTGAACTCCATCCGTTTCGTGATGCAGGCGATTGAATACGAAGCCAAACGTCAGGTTGAATTGCTGGAAGAGGGCGGCAGAGTCGTTCAGGAAACCCGCAAATTCGATTCCGTCAAAGGCATTACCAAAACCATGCGGTCGAAAGAAACGGCAATCGACTACCGCTATTTCTACGACCCCGATTTGATTCCCCTGCGATTGGACGATGCGTTGATTGAACGTCTGCGCGGCGAAATGCCCGAACTGCCCGACGCGAAAAAAGCGCGTTTTACGGCGGATTACGGCTTGCCCGCTTACGACGCGGGGCAGCTGGTCGCGGAAAAGGATATTGCCGCTTACTTTGAAGCTGCGGCAAAAGGACATGACGCGAAAAAGGTTGCCAACTACATCATGGGCGATTTGTTCGCCGTGCTGAACAAGCTGGGCAAATCCATTGCCGAAAGCCCCGTGAAGCCCGAAAACTTGGGGCGCATGGTCGATTTGATTAACGACGGGACGATTTCTTCGCGCATTGCGAAAGACGTTTTCGCCTTTATGGTCGAAGAGGGCAAATCCCCCGACGAAATCGTTGCGGAAAAAGGCTTGAAGCAGGTCACCGACACGTCCGCCATTGAAAAAATGATTGACGACGTGATTGCCGCCAACCCCGACAAAGTCGCCGAATACAAAGGCGGCAAAGACAAGCTGTTGGGCTGGTTCGTCGGTCAGACGATGCGCGCTTCACAGGGCAAGGCGAACCCCGCCATGCTCAACCAGCTGGTCAAACAGAAACTGGACGCGTAGTGCTGCCCGCACGGGGAAAATAAACGTCGAAACTGCGAGCAAAGCGAAGCAGTCTTGTGCAGGCATTGGTAAACGTGCCGGCTACTCACAAGATTGCTTCACCCCTTGCGGGGTTCGCAATTTTGATAAGTATATGAAAATAAAAAAGAACCGAAATTGCGAGGAGAGGCAGCGACGCGGCAGTCGAGGACATTTGTAAAAGGATCGCCGCGTCGCCAAAGGCTCCTCGCGATGACGAAAAAGAAAAAGCCGTCATTGCGAGCCCCGACAGGGGCGCGGCAATCCATTGTCTTTTTGCGGTGACGGAAACAACTTGAAGCAAAGGAAAAAGCGATGGCTGAAAAGGAAGGACTGTACGACGTGGTGCTGAACAAAGACGGCGAAGTCTTGCTTTGTATTCGGGCACGCACGGGATCGCCTGTTCAGCCGCGCTTTTTCTATGACGGAAACCAATCCGCATTGCTGATGCGCGACGGCAAGCGCGCCATTTTGCTGGAATACCTGTCGCCCAAGGCGGTAATCTCTTTGCAAAAGCAGGATAAAATTCTTATCGCCGAAATTTTGGACAACGAATTGGAACACGAATATTACGCGCCCGTCAGCAAAGTGCGTAAACTTCCTGTCTGATTTTAGACAAAAAACTCTTGAGAAAGCTTCTAAAACGGCGTATTCTGGAAAAGTTATACGCCAAGGAGTTTTTTCATGTCCGAATCCGTCAAGCAGTCTTTTGAAAATCCGCATCCGCGGCAACAAGCGGACGAATTGAAAAACGTTCGCGTGATTGCCGATGAAAACAATCCCGACCGTTGCCGCATTTATTTCGGCAAGGGCGAAAGCGATTATTTCAACGTCGAGGGCGGGGCGGACAGCATCCGCGGCATGGCGGCGATTTTGGACAAGGCGGCGGAAAGCCCGACCCTTGTTGCCAGAATTCAATCCTATCCCTTGGAAAAACGTCCGACGCTGGTGTACGGACGGGAAGATCCTGCGGCGGCGGGTTTCTTTTCTTCGGCAAGCAATGAAATCCATATGAACGCCCTTTCGGGGACGGGGTATAATGCGGCGGGGACGTTCGCGCACGAATTCCAGCATTTTGTGCAAAATCAAACCGACAGCAAGGAATGGCTGCACCCGCACGCCCGTTTGTCCGAACAAATTTTGTCCGAACATATCGGTGAAGCGACGGCTGATACTGCCAAATACCAGTATATGTACGAATTAGGCAGGGAAAAAGTCGGCGCAGAATACGATGAATTGCTGAAAAGCAGAAGCGGTTTTAATGCGTACTGCGCCGCCAAGGATGCGCGGCAACCCGAATCGGAATGTGTGCTGGCGGGCGTAAAAGGGTATTTAAGTGATGCGGGAATACAGGATTCCTATGCAAAACGTTATCACTGCGTTGTTTACTCAAACTCTGTGAATTTGGACGATGTTGAAAAAATGGACATTGACGCAATGACGCGGATGGAACGCGGAGCGGCGGTTTTTAAAATCGGCAATCTTTCACCAAACGGACCGGATATTGATGCCGTCAAAAGTTACAAGGACTTGTCGTTCGGATTGGCGGAACCGTTGCCCGATGACAGAATCAAGGCGGAGGTCCGTTCGCCCGATTTCAATCACATTCCGGCGTCTTTGTACGATATAGCCGGGCGAGCCGAAAGATTGACGCAGAAACTGATGAAGGAACGCGAAGTGCCGTCCATGTTGAACGGCGTGAATGTTCAGACATCTTCGGGCGTTGTTTTGCCGCACGGTTTGTACGACGATTTCAAGGCGGGGCATATTGACTGGGAACAAACGATGGAAATTCAAAGTATGTTGCAGGGAACAGAAAAAAAACAACAGCCGCAAACGGACAAAAACGTGCCGTGGCGTGAAGCCGCTTCAAACGCCCCCGCACGGCAAAATCCGGAATGGCAGGGAATAGCATCCGATTTGCACAACATTTCGCCCGAATTCGATCGCGCCGCCGCTTTGAAAGCAAGCGAGGCGGAACACAGGGATACGGCACGTTCGTTTGATGAAAATGTCGAACACACGATTTTACGCTATGTCGATACCGATTATATACTGGCGGTTGACGATGACGCGGCACTGGACAAACTGTACGCGGCGGAAAACAAGGACTATCACGCCAAAATTGATGCATTGTACGGTGTGTTTAAAAAGAAAGACGCCGAATTGAGCGGCGAAATTGTTCGCAAAACAGCGCTGGAAAAGGAACGTCGGGCGGCTTTGAACGGTTTGGAACAAGCAAAAAATACGGCGGGCATTGTCCGCGACAGCGTTGAAGCCGCCGCCGCCCTGTATCCGCCCGCTATGCAAGACGACGTGCGCACTGCTTTGCGTCAGGGTAAAAAACTTCCCGAACCTAAGGCATTGAAAGATAAAATCAAGGTCTTGTTCAACAAACGCAAAATCAATCGGGAAAAGCAAACCGTTGACAGCTTTTTAAAGGCGGTCAAGGATGCCGATTTAAAAGAAGCTGCCGTAAATCCTGACGCTTTTGATAAAAAAATCGCCGCCATGGCGCAGGATTTAAAGCAAACACAATCCGATTTGCAAGGATTGCAGAAGAGATCGAACGCTTTACGTTCCAAGCTGAACGCCGATTGTCGGGAAGTACGGGAAAACAGCGCGCAAAACTTCCAATCAAAAGCGGGAAATGTTCTTTATGCGCGTCAGCTGTATCAAGGCGAAAATGCTGTTCGCGCCATTAAACTGCCGCCGATGCTGGGAATGCAGAATTTGACCGAGCCCGTCGCGTGCGCACAGGCTTTTTCGCTGTCTTCACCCGACAAAATGCAGGAATTGGTCGATCGTATGAACAAGGCGGGCTTTAAAACCGTGTTCTGCGACGGCAAAGATTTGGACAAAGCCGCCGACCCGTCCGTGTTCGTTATTCGCCGTTCTACGCACGAACAGGATTCTCAAGCCAGATACGAGTTGCTGACTCCGTTTTTTGAACCCGAAGAAGCGCGCGGCAATATCAAAAACGCGCTGAAAGTCGTTCAAAGCACAAACGGGGCAAATGTTATCGGCGCGATTACGCCGATGACGCTGGGACAAATGGATCAGCGCGTCGAAAACAAAGCCGACAAAGCAAACGAACTGAAACGGTATATGCTGAGCCAAACCACCTATCCGTCCGAAGAATACAATCACTATAACAGCATGTCGGGCGAACAGATTCGCGACGAAATCATATCGCAGGCGTTAAAGCAGGCGGCTCAGCGCGGGGATACGCAAGCCGCCGTTACAGAACGTTTGGAAAAGGCGAACGAAAACGGGGTGCAGTATTTCTTCCGCGGGCAATCATTTATCGCGGGGGACGAAATGTCGTCCTATATGAATCCGACTCAGCGCATCGGACGAGCGGGATATACTTACGCCTCGCCCAATGCCCATTATGCGATGAGCTATTCGGGGGCGGGCAATTCGGCAAACGGCGGCAGCGGTTTTGTGGACAAACGCTCCATTACCCTTCCCGGCGGAGAAAAAGCGAGCTTCGGTTTCGTCAGCGTCTATAAAGCATCGTCTAAAACGCTGGTAACCAAAAATTTCGGGTTGGAAGACATGAAAAATGTCGCAACAGACAAGTTTAACGACAATCAGTTGAAAAAGAGTTCAGAGGCTAGCTCAAGGGATGATGCTGAAGCACATATGACCCCTCAAAACAATCCGTTGGTAGCGCGGTTGCTGGTTTCTCCGCAAGGGGTTGTGACAATTCCCGAAGACGATCCGAAATGGAAAATCATTTGCGATATGTACGCTCCGGATACAAAGGATTCATTTAAAGGAAACGATAAATCCGAAGCGTATGGCGCGGTGTTTGAAAAACGTCTGAACGCTTTGCGCGCGCAGAAGAAAGCGTTGGGCAAAGTGCTGACTTACGGTAAAACACAGGAAGAATTAGACGGACTGTGGAACACCAAGACGAAAGTCAATAGCGAAAAAGCGCCTGCTGCAAAAGAAAACGCGGATAAAAAAGCAATGCGCGCCGATTTTGCCGCCGTTTTGTCGGGCAAGCAGAAAGAAGCTTCTCAGCCGAAACAGGCGGAAATGACGATGCCGCCGCCGATGCCGACAAAAGGCAAAGTAGTTCTGCCGCCGCTTAACGGTGTGCAGAGGCCTTTAGCGCCCGCCGGGGCTATGCCGCCGATGCCGACGAAAGGTAAAGTTGTTCCGCCGCCGCTTAACGGCGTGCAGATGCCGTTAGCGCCCGCCGGGGCTATGCCGCCGATGCCGAAACAAGCGGAATCGACGATGCCGCCGCCCCCGCCGCCGATGCCGACGAAAGGTA
>DJPN01000032.1:35508-37208 GCA_002438565.1 Alphaproteobacteria bacterium UBA6411
CGCCTGCGGGGGCTATGCCGCCGCCGTTGCCGACGAACGGGAATGTGATGCCTCCGCCGATTAACGGTGTGCAAATGCCGTTTGCGCCTGCAGGAGCCGTGCCACCCGTGCCGTCTTTGCAGGACAAGCTGACGGCGATGACGCACAAACCGAATTTAATGCAGACTTTGCAAGCGAAAACGGCGCAAAAACAGACCGCGCCAAAAACGCAGCAACTTCATCAAACGGTTAGAAAAGGTGAATCCAGATGACAAAATTAAGCGATAAATCTTTGGTCAAAAAATTCGCAAAAGGTGCGCCCGTCAGTGTCGAACTGGGCGGAACGCCGGAAAACGCGGTGGCGATTGAAAAACTGCGCGCCTCTATTCTACGCGACACGGAACGCAAATCCATCGAAGCGGAACGCGTATCTTCGCATTTGTCTGAAGCCATGCTTCACCGCTGATTAAAGGAAAAAAGATGAAACGCGAAACGGTAGCTTTGCCGAACTATGTCATCGGCGCGGACGCTTATGACAAAGCGGCGGACATCTTGAAACAATATGGGAAAACCGCGGTCCTCGTCGGCGGAAAGCGCGCAACGGCGGCGGGCGGCGACATTTTGGAAAACGCTTTGAAGCAGGGCGGAATTGCGCTGACGGAGCGGGTGCTGTTTACGGGCAATTCGACGTATGAAAACGTTGACGCTTTGGCTGAAATCGACGCGGTGAAATCCGCCGATATGATTTTGGCGATGGGCGGCGGCAAATGCTGCGACACTTGCAAAGTGTTGGCGGAAAAACTGGGCAAGCCGCTTTTTACGTTCCCGACCATTGCGTCGAACTGCGCGCCGTGCACCGCTCTGGCGATTATGTACAATTCGGACGGCAGTTTCAAAAACAACTATTACAGCAAACGCCCGCCGTTGTTCGTATTCATCAACGACGCCGTGATTGCGAAAGCTCCGATTGAGTATTTGCAGGCGGGCATCGGCGACGCGCTGAGCAAAGAACCCGAAGTCAAACTGGCTTTGCGCCATGTCGAGCTTGACCAGAACCTGCTGCTGGGGCGGTGTTTGTGCGACGCTTGCACCGAACCTTTGCTGAAATACGGGGCGGAAGCCTTGGCGTCCTGCCGCGCGGGAAAAACATCCCAGGCTTTGCAGGAAGCCGCGCTTGACATCGTGATTTCCACGGGGCTGGTCAGCAATATGACGGTTTGCCCCGAATTTTACTACAACACGAACTTGGCGCACTGCTTTTACTACGGCGCGACGATTTTCCCCGTGTATCACGACTATTTGCACGGCTATTGGGTCGCTTACGGCGTTCTGGTGCTGCTGGACTATGACGGTCAAACGGAACTGCGCGACCGCGTGATGCGCTTTTACCGCGAAGCCCGACTGCCGACAAAATTGTCGGATTTGGGACTGACGGAAGCCGACTTGCCCGCTTTGGTCGAAAAGGCGACAAAAGTCCCCGGCTGGAAAATCGAGGGCGAAGAACTGTCTGCCGGCCGTTTCATGCAGGCGATTAAGCACGTTGACGAATTGGGAAAAGCGGCGGCGTGATTATTTTAGTTGACGAACGGCAAAACTTTCGCTAAAACAAGAACCAACGGAGAGTGGGCAGGATGGTAATGCAGCGGATTGCTAATCCGTACACGGGGTTAAACCCGTGAGTGGGTTCGATTCCCACACTCTCCGCCATTTTGCAAAAGAAC
>DJPN01000032.1:37251-51484 GCA_002438565.1 Alphaproteobacteria bacterium UBA6411
TCAACGGGTTCTTTTTGTTTTTGCAGATGCATCAAAAACTTACTGCTAATAAAACTGCTAATAGAATCTCTCCCCGCCACTCTTTTTAGAAGGCTTTTGCCCCACAAAGAGGTGTCCCGATGACGCTGTATAACAGGGGCTTTTCCTACTATGCGGTACATAGCCTTTCAAAGGCGGAAACCTTGCGGGAAGGGCGGAAACAAATCTGGATTTCTCTGCATACCAAAGACAGGGGACTGGCTGAACAACGTTATTTTGTGGTAATGTCGGAGTTAATGAAACGACTGCACTTTAAGGACGAAACGATGACGACACCTTTTCAAACCGGTCATGACCAATGTCGTTTCGGCAGAAATCCTTCTCTAATTTCCGTAAGTCTTGTTTTCGATAAAAAATGACCGTTTAATTTGTATATATCAAAGAACATAATTGTTCGCAACCATATTTTTAAAAAGCTGTGAAAATCGCAATTTTTGCACTGCCGGCAAAGCTATTCGCTCCCGTCAAATCAAACGGTGAATTCCTTTGATAGGAAATAGGGGGACGAAAAAGGTATGAACATCGCGTTTGTTCACGATTGTACAAATGAAACGGGGCGATGTGTTGCCAATCCGGATATACCCCCCCCCCCCGCAACACACCACATCAACGCACGCAACAGCCGGAAAATAACGCAAAAAAATTATGAACGGGATGCCTCGAACATGTCCAGAGCCAAACGCTTAAAATTCGGGGAAGATGTCTACGCATTTTCCGAATATGTCCCGTTCGCTTTGTTCATTAAGGAATTGTAGATGTCGATAACTGTTACAAAACCGTATTTGCCGCCGAAAGACGAGTTTTTGAAATATGTGTCTGAAATTTTCGATCGCGGAATTTTGACAAATCAAGGGCCGAACGTGCGCGAATTGGAAACAAAGCTGTCCGCTTTTCTGGGCGCGGAAAATTTCCACTACGTCACCAACGGCACGATTGCTTTGCAGTTGGCTTTAAAGGCTTTGGATATAGAAGACGGGGAAATCATTACGACGCCGTTTTCGTATGTTGCGACGACGTCCAGCATTTTGTGGGAACGGTGCACACCCGTGTTTGTCGATATCGATCCCGACAATTTCACGCTGGATCCGAATAAAATCGAAGCCGCAATCACGCCAAACACGCGCGCGATTATGCCGGTTCATGTTTTCGGTTATGCGTGCGATGTCGACGCTATTCAAAAAATCGCCGACAAACACAATTTAAAAGTCATCTACGACGCGGCGCACGCGTTCGCTTCGGTGTACAAGGGAAAAGCGCTTTCGACTTACGGCGATGTTTCGACGTTGTCGTTTCACGCGACGAAATTGTTTCACACGATTGAGGGCGGCGCTTGCGTCGTCAAAGACAAAACGGTTTCCGACAAATTGGAACTGATCAAGCGTTTTGGACATCAGGGAGATACGCACTATTGTCTGGGCATCAACGCGAAACAGGACGAATTCAACGCCGCGATGGGATTGGCGAATTTCGCGCATTTGGACGAAATTAAAGCGGCCAGAAAACACATCTCCGAACTGTATGATTCTCTTTTGAACGGCAAACTGCGCCGTCCGAAAGCGCAGGACGGACTGGAATACAATTACGCGTATTATCCCATCGTGTTCGAAAGTGAAAAGGAATTGCTGGCGGCGTTTGACAGGTTGGCGAAAATAGACGTTTTCCCGCGGCGCTATTTTTATCCGACGCTGAACAAACTGCCGTATCTGACGACGCAATACGCTTGCCCCGTGTCCGAAGACGTTACGACGCGCATAGCCTGCCTGCCGCTGTATGTCGGATTGGCGGACGCGGATGTCGAAAGAATTTGCGGAGTGTTGTAATGAAACTGGCAATTATGCAACCATATTTTTTTCCGTATTTGGGATATTGGCAAATGTTGAGTGCAGTTGATGCGTTCGTCATATATGATGATGTCAATTACATAAAAAACGGTTGGATAAACAGAAACAATATTTTATCAAACGGTGCCGGGCACCTTGTTACATTGGCGTTGGACAAGGCGTCGCCGTTTAAAAAAATAAACGAAACGTTCATTCTGTCCAGCGCGCGCGAAAAGGTGTTGGGATTTATTCGTAATTCGTATTTGAAAGCGCCTTATTTTAAGCAAGCCTTTCCATTGATTGAAGATATCCTTAATTGTCCAGAAAACAACATTGCGTTGTTTTTGGAAAATCAATTTAAAAAAGTTTTCACTTATCTTGGAATAAAAACGAAAATTTTACTTTCTTCCCGCGATGTCAGAAAAGATTTGTCATTATCGGCGCAGGACAAAGTTCTGCAAATTTGCAAAAATACAGGCGCAACACAATATATAAATGCAATAGGAGGGCAAGATCTTTATAACAAAGAAACTTTTGCTCAAAACGGCATTCAGTTGAATTTCATTAAAATGAACGCTGTCCGTTATCAACAGTTTAAAAACGATTTTGTACCGAATTTATCCGTCATTGACGTGATGATGTTCAATTCTCCCGAAATAATCAACAAAATGCTGGATGATTATGAGTTGCTGTAAGGAAATAGGTGGATATTTCGGATTGGAATGCGGAAAATCTGCGGATTTTCACGACGGCGTTTATCTGAATTCCGCCCGCAGCGCTTTGCGCTACATTATTCGCGCCTATGGCATTAAAACGATGCGTGTTCCCGCGTATACCTGTCCCGTTGTTTACGAGGCGGTCAAGGCGGAAAACTGCGGCATATCGTTATACGATGTTGATGAAAACTTTATGCCTGTTTACGGTTGCGGCAAAGGCGATTTCATTTTGTACAACAACTGGTTCGGCGTTTGCGGCAAGCAGGTCGAAGCCATGGCGGAATGTCATCCGAATTTGATCGTTGACAACGCGCAGGCATTCTATTCGACGCCCAAAGGCTTGGCCTGTTTTTACAGCCCGCGCAAATTTTTCGGACTGGCGGACGGCGGCATTGCCGTTTGCGCAAAAACGACGGGCGAAGAGTACGAACAAGATGTCTCCTTCGATCGTTGTTCTCATTTGTTAAAGCGCGCGGATTTGGGCGCGTCGGCGGGATACGCGGATTTTCAAAAAAACGACGCGGCTTTGAATGGTTTGCCGATAAAGAAAATGTCCGCTTTGACCCGCGCGATGATGGGCAACATTGATTACAAAGCGGCAAAAGCCAAGCGGTTGGAGAATTTTCACTATTTAGAAGAAAAATTGGGGCAGCGCTTTGATTTGGCAGCGGACGACGTGCCGATGGTTTATCCGTATATGACAAACGACAATTCTTTGCGGCAAAGGTTAATTGAGAAGAAAATTTTCGTCGCAACGTATTGGAATGGCGCGCAGCCCGATTTAACACGCAAAATTATTCCTTTGCCGATTGATCAGCGTTACGGCTTTGCGGAAATGGAAAAAATAGCGGAGGCGGTCAATGGCTAAAATTAGGGTTTTGGTGTTTCCCGCGGGCGAAATTAACGCCGTGGAACTGCACGACGCGCTGTCGGCGTGCGTTAACGTCGAATTATGGGGCGCGTCTTCCGTCGAACGGCACGGCAGTTACGTTTTTAAAAATTATGTCCCGGGCCTGCCGATGATTACGTCGCCCGATTTTATTGAAAAGTTTAACGCGCTGCTGACGGAAAAACATATTGACGCGGTATTCCCGACTCATGACACCGTGGCGATGTTTTTGGCGGACAATGCCGAAAAAATTCAAGCGAAAGTCATTGTCGCGGATAAAAAGACCGCCGAAATCTGTCGGGATAAGGAAAAAACGTACCGCGTTTTGGCGGGGGCGGATTTTCTGCCGAAAATTTATGACGGGGTTGACTCTTTTCCCGTTTTTATCAAACCGAAACAGTCGCAGGGCGCGGTCGGCGCGAAATTAATTCGGTCGGCGGCGGACATTCCCGCGGTTGATTGGACGGATTACGTCATTTGCGAATATTTGCCGGGGGCGGAGTACACGGTTGATTGTCTGACGGACAAAAACGGCAGGCTGGCGGGTGTTTTTCCGCGTTCGCGCAATCGGCTGATGGCAGGGGTCTGCGTGGCGGGAAAAACCGAGCCGCTGACCGATGAAATCAAACACATCGCCGATACGATCAATGAAAAAATGACGTTTAAAGGGTTGTGGTGGTTTCAAATCAAGCAGGATAAAAACGGCAAATGGAAATTGCTTGAAGTATCGACGCGCTGCGCGGGCACAATGGGACTGACGCGCGCGAAAGGCGTCAATTTGCCGTTGTTGAGCGTGTACGCCGCCATGGGACGCGATATCTCCGTCGAACCGAACGATTATACGGTTGAAACGGACCGCACGCTGATTTCGCGTTATAAAATCGGTTATGAGTATGACACGGTTTACTTTGATTTCGATGATACGCTGATCATCGGCGAAGCGGTGAATTTAAAAGCGGTTTGGTTTTTGTATCAGTGCAGAAATTTGGGCAAAAAAGTAATTTTGCTGACGAAGCACGAACGGGACTTGACCGAAACGATGCGGCGTTTTGCGATTGCGGAAAACTTGTTTTCGGAAATTATTCACATCAAACCGACCGACAACAAAGCCGATTACGTCCGCCCGCGCCGCGCGATTTTTGTGGACAACGCTTTTCAAGAACGCTCGGCGGTCGCGCGGAAACATCATATTCCCGTTTTCGACGCGGACGGCATTGACGCTTTGATGGATTGGAGAAGTTAATGAAAAACACTGCTTTTAACAGATTGCGTTACAGATTGCTTTTTCTGCTGACATTTGGAAAAACAAAACAGCACTATAAGAAAAAATATAAGGAATGCAAAAAACGGATTGTTTGTAATTCCCCGTTGTTTTCACAAGCAAAACAAGCCGCTGATGCATCGAATATGTACTTTTTTTGCCAAATGGCGGATCATTTGCGTTTGTATCAAAAAGCGGCGTCCCTTCATGCGGAAACATTTAAAGGCTGTAAAAATCTTTATGCGGGAAAAGATGTTTGTTTGATAGCAACCGGACCGACGCTGAATTTTTTTGAACCTGTTGAAAATGCCGTATATGTCGGCGTAAACAAAGCATTCCGTTACGATAAAGTCACTTTGGATTATTTGTGGATGCAGGATTACGCCGCCGTTGCTCCGTATATTGAGGAAAGTTTGAACTACCGCAATCCGGACGTGAAGCGTTATTACGGTATTATGCCGTATGGTCTTGTGCCGGATTGGATTATTCCCGAATCTGTTGCGGCAAGACACAAGGCAAAACGTTACTATTCCCGCGTCCGCTGGCCGGATAAAGGGCGGGAAGTCTTGATTAAAAAAGATGAGTTCGCATTCGACATTACGGCTGAACCGCTGACATGTTCGGGCAGCATTGTTTTTCCCGCAATGCAGTTCATTCTTTATACAAATCCCAAACGGGTTTACCTCGTCGGGTGCGACAGCAAATATACGGGCTATTTTGACAAAACCGCTCAAACTGCGGGCGATCCGAACTTTTCAGCCGTTTTAACGGGGTGGAAATTGATGAAAGGGTTTGCAAAGACATATTACCCCGAAACGGAAATCATATCCGTCAATCCTGTCGGATTGAAAGGGCTGTTTTACGACGTTTACACGGAATCTTACTTGAACGAGCATCCTGAAGTCGACAGAAATATCGTCGAAATCTTGAATGAAGGAGAATGAACATGAGAATTAAATCTTTTACAGTTACAAACTATAGAAGCATTAGAGAAGCTTGTTTTGATTTGGATCCAAAAATGACTGTTTTACTTGCAGAAAACAATGCAGGTAAGTCAAATATTCTGAGAGCGCTGGCCGGAGCTTTTCATATTATTTCTGAAATAAAAAAAGACCCTGAACTTAAATTTTTAAGAAACCATTTTTCAACAAAAATGGAAGACGTAAATGATGGATGGAATTATACTTGGGAGAAAGATTATCCAAAGAGTTTACAAAGCAGAAAACTTAAAAAAGGAGCAAAACATTCGGCTACGAAATTTCGATTAGATTTTTTGTTAGATGAAAATGAGCAACAACAATTTAAAACTGAAATAGAAAATTCTATTAATGAAGACTTGCCATTTGAAATATCCATATACAAAGATAATGAGATAAAAATTAATATTCCAAAACGCGCTCACGGAAAAGTTAGTGAAGTCTTCAAAAGTAAAAAAGATAAAATAGCTCAATTTATATCAAAAAAGATTGACTTTGTATATATTCCAGCAGTTCGACCAGCTTCTTTGTCTCTAAATATTGTGTATAATTTATTAAGAGGCGCATTGCTTCAACTTGGACAGGATGATCAACAATACAAAGAAGCTCTTGGCATCATAGAGCAAATTGAAAAGAAAAAAATAAATGAATTAATGCAACATCTAACAGAAAGCATCAAGGGAATTTTGCCTAATGTTTCTAAAATGACTATAAATTACCTTAATGAACATAATGGGCTAGTTAATTCTTCATGGAAAGGAGACTTTGATATTATAGTTAATGACGGTGTTGAAACATCCCTTTTTGATAAGGGTGATGGTATACAAAGTTTAGCAGCCTTTGGAATAATTCAATACTCTAAACAATCGGACAAAAGTCTAAATCTTCTGGTCGAAGAACCTGAAACTCACTTACATCCAGGAGCGATTAAAGAAACAAAGCGTATTTTGGATGAGATTTCAGAAGAAAAACAAACTATAATCACAACACATTCGCCGTTATTCGTAAACAGAAAACATATGGAAGCAAATGTAATAATTAAAGATAATAAAGCAAATCCATCAAAGCAACTCTCAGATATTAGAAAATGTCTTGGTGTCGCAATAGATGATAATTTAATTAACAGCGAAATTGCTCTTTTAGTCGAAGGGAAAAGCGATGCAACAGCTTTAAACGCTCTGTTAAAAGCAAAATCACAAAAATTGAAAGAGGCGATAGAAGAACACAAATTAACCATACATTACATGGGAGGATTGGATCATTTGATTGCAAGGAAAGCTTCTTTGGATGGGCTTGTTTTTAAACATGTTTTTGTTTTTGTTGATGCCGATGAAGAGGGGAAAAACGCTATAAAACGAGCAAAAGAAAACTTATCCGATGATGAATTTATGCTCTCTTCTATAGAAGGATTTAAGCAAAGTGAGTTCGAAGATTATTATAAAGCTGAAATTTTCGAAAATATCGATCAAATTTCAAACTTTGATAATTGGAAAAACTGTTTGTTATCTAAAACAAACAGATGGACTGAAAAGCTCAAATCACTTTATTCTAACAATGGGAAATGCTTAGATAAAGATGATATAAGTAATATAAAAATTGAAATTTCACAAAAAATAGAAAATTCAAAAACTCCTCTTTCTTTTCTTGATGAAAAAAGATGTGCAAGTTTATTTAAACTTGTTGAAACGTTAGAAAATTTTATATCAAATGAAAGGAAAAAGTAAAATGAAAGTAACCGCTTTTATCCCTATGAAATTAAACAACGAAAGAACGCCAGGAAAGAATACAAAATTATTTTCCGACGGAACGCCGTTGTGTCACTTTGTGCAAAAGACTCTGTTGCAGGTTCCAGAAGTTGATGAAATCGTTGTTTTCTGTAGCGATGACAGGATACAGGATTACATCTTGCCGGGAATTAAATTTTTAAAACGTCCGAACACCTTGGATACAAAGCAAACGCTTTGCGGAGATATTATCAAGGCTTTTTTGGATATGTGTGATTCCGACATTTACGTTATGAGTCATGCAACATCTCCGTTTATCAAACCCGAACGTTTTTCCGCATGCATAAATGCCGTCAAATCCGGAGATTACGATTCCGCGTTTGCGTGCAAGAAACTGTCAAATTTTTTGTGGTTTGACGGAAAACCTTTAAACTTTGCTTTGGATAAAGCTCCCCGCACTCAAGATATGACGCCTGCTTTTTGTGAATTATCGACGCCGTATGTATTTACGCGCAGAGTTTTTGATAAATATCACGGCAGAACAGGGGAAAATCCCTATATGTGCGAATGTGAAGAAATTGAATGCATAGACGTTGACTATCCCGAAGATTTCTTATTGGCGGATACCGTTTACACACATCTTTTGAAGAAAGGATGATTTAACATGGTTAAATTGTTAGATTGCACTTTGCGCGACGGCGGGCATGTCGTCGGTTGTGATTTTGGGAAACAGAAGATTCGCAATATTGTAAAATCTCTTGAAAAATCGAATTGCGATATAATTGAATTGGGCTTTTTAATGGATAAAGAGTACACTTCCGACAAAAGCATTTTCAATTCCGTGTCACAAGCCAAACCTTTTATCGGAAAAAACAGTTCTGCCGAATACTCTTTGCTGTTTCAACAAGATCAATTCAACGATGAAAATTTGGAGATGTGTGACGGTTCTATAAAGCATATCCGAATATCTTTTCATACCTATGACAAAGTTGAAGGCTTGCTCAAAGCGGCGCGTGTTAAAAATAAAGGATATGACGTTCATATCAATCCGATCAATTTTGCAAATTATTCGGATAATGATGTCTTGGCGATGATAGATGATGTAAACAAGATTCTGCCGCACACGTTCACAATCGTAGATACTTTCGGTTCTTTGGATTTAACGCGTTTCAAAAAATTATCTGATACGGTTTTAAAACTGCTTGATCCCACGATTGAAGTAGGTATCCATTTGCATGAAAATTTGGCTTCATCTTTCGTGTTGGCTCAGTATTTTTTAATGACTGCAGAAAGCAACAGGAAAATTTCCATAGACGCCAGTCTTGACGGTATGGGAAAAATTCCTGGAAATTTACCTATGGAATTGATTATGGATTATGTAAACAAATACATGACCGGTGAATACAAAATTTCGGAGTTGTATGGATGTATCGACAAGGATATTAAGCCGATTAAAATAGAAAAACCTTGGGGATATTCAGCATCGTTCGCAATGGCTGCGCAAAGAAGCGTTCACCGTTCTTATGCGGCGTTTGGCGTAGAAAACGGTTTAACTTTAAGCCAGTTGGATAATTTTTTCAGTTTGCTTGAAAAAAATCAAAATGAAAAATATTCAAAATGTTTGTACAATAAAAAGTTTGCAGAAGATTCGGTTAAACTTGTCAGATGATTTATACGACTGTCATTTGGGATGTTGACGGAACTTTGCTTGATACGCATAAGGGCGTTATCAATGCCGTTAATACTGTTTTGCTTGGAAACGGTTTTACTTTTTTGGCAAAAAAGGAAGAATGCATACTTGTCGGCACCCCAAAAATTGCTGACTTTTTTAAGAAGCATTGCAAAGTTTCCGATGAACAGGCTTTAGCTCTTTCCCGACAATATCGTGAAGAATATAAATCACGGCATTTGTTTGAGGCGACGCCTTACGACGGCGTTTACGATGTGATGGAGTCTTTGCGCGCGCGGGGTGTGAAACAGGCTATTGCGACGAATAAACGGCAAGATTACGCGACGGAAATCTGCGAGCATTTCGGGTTTGATAAATATTGTTTTCCGATTGTCGGCGCGGATAACGACAACAAATTGACCAAAGCGGACTTGATTAAACAATGCATGCAAACTCTGAATGTGGCGGATTTGTCGTCTGCCGTGATGATCGGCGACACGAACGGCGATAAAAACGCCGCTGAAACGGTCGGCGTCGGTTTTATCGGGGTTAATTACGGCTTTGGGTTTAGCGGCGTTGAAGGCTATGCCGATGCGCCTGAAAAAATTAAGGAGATGATATGAGTATGAAAAATCCTATTTGCACGGTTCTGCTGATTACGTACAATCATGCGCCGTATGTCGCGCAATGCATTGACAGCGTGCTGTCGCAAAAAACGAAATATCCGTTTATCATTAAAATTTTCGACGACGCGTCGACGGACGGTTCTTCGGACATTATCCGTGCGTATGCCGCAAAATATCCCGATAAAATCGAAGCGCACATTGCGCCGAACAACCAAGGGGCGCAGACCAATATTTGGAACGCGTGGAATTCTGTAAATACGAAGTACGCCAGTTTAATGGAAACGGATGACTATTGGTGCGATGACGAGAAATTGGAACTTCAAATTTCCGCTTTGGAAGAACATCCGGAATGTTCTTTTTGCGGAGCGCAAACAGAAATCAAACAAGAATGTGCTGACATTGAAGTCGATAAACAATTTGAAGTGCGCGACTATTTTTTCAAAAATAAAAACATTTTGTCGTACGATGACATTAAGCCGATTTCAAATTCTTTTAGCCCTCATACGAATGCGTGCTGCATCAATATGAAATTTATAGATTTTGAAAAGATAAAACACAGAGAATCAATTTGTCATTGTTTGGGATTGTTTTTCTATCTTTTATCAAAAGGGTCAATGTATTATTTGTACAGAACCGTGGGCGTGTACAGGCGCACGGGTAAAGGCATCTATACGTCAAAGAACCAGTATGAACGGATTCAATTCGCGTTTACGGCGCTGCTGAATGTTAATGAAGATACCAATTTTGCATTGGCGGAAAAAATATTTACTTTTATGAACACTTTGCTTTCTTGGCGATTAAGTGTGGTTCATCGTCAAAATGCGTTGCAAAATTCTTCTTCATTGAATTACATTCGCAAAAAGCGCGTTTACTTTTTCGGTTTTCTGGAAGTTTTTAAAACTGTTGAAAAATACGGCAAAAAAAGATTTTACATATGCGGTCTTCCGTTTGCAAAAATCAAATCGCATGGAAGATTTTCGTGGCTTTATCTGTTCGGAATTCCGTTCGTAAAGATAAAATGATTTTTTTAGGCGGGGAAATCGATTCCCCGCCCGATTGCCTTATTGCCGATACGGCAAAGCGGCGCGAATGTCGTCTTTCGCGCTTTTCCATTCGGATACGGCTGTCAGCAAGGATTGAATGTCCGTTGCCGTTTCAAGCTTTTCCAACAGCATTTTGTCCGTTTGCGTCTCAAAACGCGCCTGTCGTTTTTCCTTGATTTCCGCGTTGTATTCTTCGGCGGACACGTCGTCTGCAAAGCGGTATTCCCCGTTAAAAAGAACAACCTGCCGCGTGGTTTCTTCGATTTTATCGAATTGGATTTCTTTAACGCTTTCCAATTCGGCCGCGGTTTGCGCCGTCAGCGCGATTTTTGTCCCTTGATATCCTAAAAACATGATTCCACTCCTTTAAATGATGCCGTTTAAGCGATACAGGCGAAAGTACGTCGTTTGTCCGTTTGCAGAATATTTGACTTTAAACTTTTCCCCTTTGACAACGGGAATTGAAACAAACAGGTTTACGTTTATCGTTGTTGACCAATCCAGATCCCAAACATCGTCGTTTTCCTTTGACACGCTGATGTTCTGATGCGCGGCTGTCGCCATTTTCGCGACTTTAACAATGCCCGTTTCCTGCGCCGTGTATATGGTGTCGCTTGCGCCGAGCGTCAGCGTCGCGTAATGCGCGGACGGAGTGCAAAGGTTTGATATTTGCCGCTTTCCCGCCGATGTCAGATTGCTTAAATCCGTGTCCGCTTTCGACGTCAAAACTGTTTGCGCCTCGGCCGCTTTTTTTGTTGCCGTGTCCGCGCCGCTTTTCGCAGCGTTCGCCGCCGCGGTGCAGTCCGACACCGCCTGTCTGATGCTCGGAATTAAACTTGCCGCATCCGTGTCGTCGAATATGTCCGCCGTTACCGCGCGCTCGGCTTTTTCTTCCAACTGCTGTACC
Organism: Alphaproteobacteria bacterium UBA6411; assembly: GCA_002438565.1. Lineage (GTDB taxonomy): Bacteria > Pseudomonadota > Alphaproteobacteria > CAAGCB01 > CAG-977 > UBA2903. The sequence goes on from DJPN01000032.1 coordinate 48,923, forward strand.
TGCATCGTCAGTTTGTCAAAACACCGTTCCAGCGTTTCCGCGTGCAAGATTTCGTTGTCGCGATAGTCTGTTTCCTGTGTCAGCGGCACTTCGCGCACAATCGCGATTTCCGCCCCGTTTTCCGGCGCGTCCGCGAATATCAGATTGCCGCTTTTTATTGTCCAATCCGCCCGTTCCGTTTGAATGCCGTTTTTCTTTTGTCTGACTTTGATATGCTCCCGTTCCAAAAAAGAAAACGGGATTGCAAACTCTTTCGCAACCCCGTTCCCGACATAAATAACTTTGTTTCGTTGACTGCTTACCGTCATTTTTTTTCCTTTCAATAAAAAAAGGCAGGATAGACCTGCCAAAGCTCTGTCAACGCATTTTTCCGAATTATAACATAATGTCATATATATTTTTTTAGTCAACAGAAAATGTTCAGAGGCACCGGAAAGGAAAGCGATACACTTATTGACTCTTGGTTTAGCCGTGTTAAAATCAAAAGAATTATGAAGTTGAAAAAGCATGTCTCAAGCTTGTGATAATCCTCTGGTTTCCATAGTCTGCATTGCCTACAACCATGCGCGTTTTATTCGCGACGCGTTGGACGGTTTTGTGATGCAAAAAACAAATTTTCCGTTTGAAATTTTGGTGCATGACGATGCTTCGACGGATGGAACGGCGGATATCATAAGAGAATATGAAGCAAAATACCCCGACCTGTTTCGCTGCGTTTATCAAACGGAAAATCAATGGGGTAAAAAAGATCCTTGCAAAAATTTTCTTTTTCCCATGGTGCGCGGAAAATATGTTGCTTTGAACGAAGGGGACGATTATTGGACGGATGAAAACAAACTGCAAAAACAAGTCGATTTTCTGGAAACACACCCCGATTTTTCTGTTTGTTTCCATTCCGTGACTGTGCATTGGGACGACAATTCCAAACCTGACGACATATTTCCGCCTGCAATAATGCGCTTCGATAAAACCGTTCTGACTTTGGACGATTTGCTGAAGCACAATTTCATTCAAACCAATACCGTGATGTATCGTTGGCGGTTTCATACGGATTCCTTTGATTTGATACCGGACGGGATTTTGCCCGGAGATTGGTATTTACATTTGCTGCATGCGCAGGTCGGAAAAGTCGGATTTCTGCCAGATGTAATGAGCGTCTATCGCCGCAATCAAGGCGGCATTTGGACGGAAGCGGAACAGACAGCGCGTTGGTTTGTTCGGTGCGGAATACCGTGCGTTCGTTTTTGGCAAAATATCCAAAAACAGTTCGGCATCGACTGTTCAGCCCAAATAAAAGAGACGGCTTTGCTGACCGGATTGTGCTTGTCAAATGAGGGGAAGACCGGCGCTTTGTCGGAATTGCGGGCGATATGTCCGAATTTTCCGGAAAAACCGCGCTTTATCCGTTTGAAAATGTTTTTATACACGATTGAAAAACCGTTTGCATTTAAGAAATTGCGTAAAAAAATCAACAAACGGAAAAAGTTTCTAAAAAGAATTATCCTTTTTTGCAAACAAGATAAAAAGTAATATATTCTGCTTATTATTTCTTCTTTTTCAAAAATGCATACACCGTTTCGACGCCGAGATTTATTGTGCGGGCGATTTTGGTCACACCGAGGCCTTGAGAATACAGTGAGAGAATCTGTTTTTCCTTACCGTCCCAAACGCGCTGGCGATTGACGCTTCCGCAAGGCCTGCCGAGAGTTTTGCCGTTCATTTTGCGATGTTGCAAGGCTTTTTTGGGGGCGTTTGCTGATCATTTCCTGTTCCAGTTTGGTTTGGCAAGCAGCCTGAAAGAGAACGCCGGAATCTTGTGTAGCGCTCCCCAATAGTCCAGATGAAAAGGCGAGAGGCTTAGCATCCGCTTCGAGCTGATTTGGAGGTTTGTATCCCAAAGCCGAATGCCGGTAATTGTTGTTGTAAAAATCGATGGATAATTTTTGTTTGTTCGTCAGTTTTTGTGCGCCCATTTCTTGACCCTCATATAGAGGTGATTAGGTGTCCCGACTGGATTCGGTTGACGGGCAAAAGTTTTTAGAAATTGAAAGATTTGATCGAAAATTCGTGAACGACCGGATCGAACGCGTCCATTAAGAGAATTTCTGTTAGGGGATCGGGTGTTTGAGCCGCAGAAAATATCAAGCGGACGGCGAGCCGAAACTTTCGCAAGTGTATAATGCCGTAAAGAGTATTCGGCTCGAAAAGCGTTTGGTGTTTATCCCAAAAAAACGGGCGATGACGATAAATGGCAAAGAAACTTATGCTTCACTTTGTAGGAAGGATTGGAAAGTTTTTTTTGCACAACTGAATTTGAACGAGACAAGCATAACGAAGAAATGCAAAAGACTTTTTCATTATCATTGGATGGTCAAAGTTTGTTTATAAGAACTATTTAACGACTTTGGATGTTTATGAAAAGATATTGAAGAACGTCGAAAACAGATGCCGGACGCTGTTTTGTTTTTAACAAAAATCGATTGCTCTGACAGATTATCCCGCACTCTCCGCCGCTTGAAAAAAGCACCCGAAAGGGGTGCTTTTTTTGTATTTAGAAAACCC
>DJPN01000032.1:51614-75102 GCA_002438565.1 Alphaproteobacteria bacterium UBA6411
TACATACATTATCACATTCAACATGGAACTGCAAATATCACATAGTATTTGCGCCGAAGTACAGAAGGAAAGTGTTTTATGGCGAGAAACGCTATGAAATAGGGAAGTTGCTGAGAACGCTGTGTAAATGGAAAGGAGTGAACGTGCTGGAAGCGGAAGCTTGTCCCGATCATATTCATATGCTGGTGGAAATACCGCCGAAAATCAGCGTATCGGGCTTCATGGGGTATCTGAAAGGGAAAAGCAGTTTGCAGATATACGAAGCGTGGAGCAACATCAAATACAAGTACAGGAATCGAGAATTCTGGTGCAAAGGGTACTATGTGGATACAGTTGGGAAAAATACAAAAAAGATAAAGGAATATATCAGGCATCAGCTGGAAGAAGACGCAGCGTCTGAACAACTAACGCTGGATATGTCCGACCCGTTTACGGGTAGTAAGTAACAAATTGCGCGCACCAGACCAAACAAAACGCCGTTTAGGCGTCGCCAGTAGCATGAGGGCTACGCCCGTTACGGAAGAACCCCGCGTTTTACGCGGGGGTCTCTTTTTTCACTCATCGTCGTTGGTAATGATGTCCGCGCCTTTGTCGAACGAATCGTCGAAAATCACTTCGCCGACATCGTTGCCGTTTTCGATGATTTCTTCGTCGGAAACAGCCGTGATTTCGTCGCCTGCCGCCGATTTTGAGCTTAAACGGTTAATCAGCCGGTCTAATTCTTCCAACGTCGAATAGGTTAAAACTAATTCCCCGCCGCGGGCTTTGGGGCGGATGGACACAGCCATGCCCAGCACACGCGACAAATCCTGCGCCAGTTCCTCACATTCGATTTGCTTGTCCGATTTTTTGAGAGCGGCTTTTTGCTTTTTGGGCGTGCTGTCCGATTGCGCCAGTTTTTCCGTTTGCCGCACGTTCAACCCGCGCGCCACAACCGTTTGCGCCAAAGCTTCCGGATTTTTCGCCGTTAGCAAAGCGCGGGCGTGTCCGCCCGTCAGTTTTCCCGTTTCCAGCATTGCTTTGACGGGCTGCGGCAATCCCAGCAGACGCATCGTGTTTGCGACATGACTGCGGCTTTTGCCGACGGCATGCGCCAATTCTTCCTGTGTGTTTGAAAACTCGTCCATCAACCGGCGATAACCTTCGGCTTCTTCCAAGACATTCAAATCCTGCCGCTGCAGGTTTTCAATCAACGCGACTTCCATCGCTTCCTTGTCGGAAAAGTCCTTGACCAGAACGGGGACTTCGCGCAAACCCGCCTGCTGCGCTGCGCGCCAGCGCCGTTCGCCGCCGATGATTTCGTATTTCCCGGCATGTTCGCGCACGATAAGCGGCTGAATCACGCCTTTTGTTTTGACGGATTCGACCAAATCGCGCAAAGCTTCTTCATCAAAAGTGTGGCGCGGCTGAAAAGGACTGGGTTCCAAATCGGCAACGGCGACGGTTTTGATGCCGTTTTGAACGGGTGTTTGTTCGGTTTCGTTTTCTTCGCCCAACAGTGCGCTTAATCCGCGGCCCAAATTTCTGCTCATTTTTTCACCTCTTGCTTTAACACTTCCGCCGCCAAGCCGATATACGCCTGCGCGCCTTTACTTTTGAAATCGTACAATAAAATCGGTTTGCCGTGGGACGGCGCTTCGGATACGCGGACGTTGCGCGGAATGACCGATTTGTAAACCTTGTTGCCGAAATAGCTGCGCACATCCGCCGCGACGACTTCGGACAAAGCCGTGCGTCCGTCGTACATGGTCAGCAAAATGCCTTGGATTTCCAAATTCGGATTGAAATTTTTGTGAACGCGCTCAATCGTCCGCATCAAGTCCGCGACGCCTTCCAAAGCCAGATATTCACACTGCACGGGAACGATAACGCCGTTCGCCGCCACCAAAGCGTTGACCGTCAGCATGCCGACGGACGGCGGACAGTCGATAAAAATATAGTCGTAATTCAGCAATTCGCCGTCAAACGCTTTTTTCAAATAGAATTGAGGCTTTTCCAAATGCGACAGCTCGAAATCCGCCCCTGCCAAATCTTTGGATGACGCAATGACGGACAGGTTCGGAATCTTGGTCCAAATAATGGAAGACGAGATTTTTTCATCCCCCATCAGCACTTGATAGCTGTTTTTCGGTGCGTTGATGCGGTCGACGCCCAAGCTGACGGTCGCGTTTCCCTGCGGGTCAAGATCGATGACCAGCACTTTTTTCTTTGCTGCCGCCAAAGCGGTTGCCAGATTGACCGTCGTTGTTGTTTTGCCTACGCCGCCCTTTTGGTTGGAAATGGCGATAATCCGCGGTTGTTTTGTCATAGCGTTCATTTCTTTTTAACCCCCGTCAGACACAGAATTCTGCCTTCGTCGCTGGTGATGCTGGGATGTTTTTCAACGGTGAAAATAAATTTTTTGGCGCAAAGCTTCAGTTCTTCGTCAGCTTTTTTGCCTTTCAAAAACAGACAGCGCGTCTGTTCGCCGATAAAAGGTTTTGCGTAACCGACCAGCTTGTCCAAAGCCGCCAAAGCCCGCGCAGTAATGACGTCTGCTTTGAACACGTTCATTTTTTCGATGCGTTCGTTATGAATAATGACTTGTAATCCGCATGCTTCCGCCACCGCTTGCAAGAACGAGCATTTCTTGCCGTCACTTTCGACCAGATGAACGGTTCTGTTTTTGGATTCGTCCAGTATCGCCAGTACCAAAGCGGGAAAGCCCGCGCCGCTGCCCAAATCCAAAATCACTTTGTCCGACGGCTTTAAATATTGTTCGATTTGCGCGGAATCCAAGACGTGACGCGTCCAAACGACGGGCAGAGTCGAATCGCTGACAAGGTTCATTTTATTTTGCCATTCTTCCAACAAAGCGACATATGTGTTCAATTTTGATTGAACCGTCGGCGACACGTTTAAACGGTCCAAAACGGCTTGCCTGTCGGCTGTTATCACGGTAAAGCTCCTTGATTTTGTTTCACGTGAAACATTTTGTTTAGTTTGCTGTTGTCTAAGATAGACGTTTTTGTCCTTGCCAGACAAGCAAAAAATTTTATTTTTCGTTAAATCGTTGTTTCACGTGAAACATTTTGCAGCCGTAAAAGCTGTTTGTTTTGAAATCGAAACGAAATCAGCCGTACAGCAGGATGCCTGCGCCTGCCGACAGCAGCATCAAATAAATCGCGCTGATGTTTTTAAAAAATATCAGCAAACAGGAAACGGCAAAGATGACAAAGGAATTTTTGTCAATGAAATTTTCGTCGTTCATCAGCATAACGGACGCGCTTAACAACAATCCTACGACGGCGACGCGCAATCCTTTGAACGCATTTTGAACAATCGGATGAGAGCTGTATTTTTGCAAAAACAAGAATAACAGCGTCGTTACAATGACGGACGGCGCGCTGACGCCCAAAGTCGCCACAAACGAACCGAAGACGGATTGAGTGCTTTCGTACCCAATATAGGTTGCGGTGTTGATTGCAATCGGTCCGGGGGTGACTTGTGAAATCGCGATGATGTCCGTAAATTTGCCAACGGTAATCCACGCGTGTTTATTGACAACTTCGTCTTGGATAAGGGCAAGCATGGCGTACCCTCCACCGAAGCTGAACAGCCCGATTTTAAAGAACGTATAAAACAATTCCCAAAAAATCATTTTTTCCGTCCGTACACCAAATTGCCGGCAACCATCGCGGCGACAATGAACAAAATCGGCGACACGCCACAAAAAGCGACCGCAGCGGCAATAAAGGCGGGAATCAACAGCTTTAATCCCTTGATATCGGATTTTTTTGCCATTGCCCAAGCGGGAATCAATATCAAAGCGACGACGGCAGGCTTGACGCCTTTGAACGCCGCGATGACATACGAATTGTGCTGAAAGTTTTGAAATAAAATTGCTATCAGCAAAATCGTAATGAACGACGGCAGAGTCGCCCCCAAAGCCGCCGCGACCATTCCGCCGAATCTTGCGATTTTCAGTCCCAAAAACACCGCCATATTGACGACTAAAGGACCGGGGGACGACTGCGCAATGGCGATGGTGTCGTAAAAATCGCCCTCGTCAATCCATTTTTGTTTGTCGACCAGTTCCGCCTTGATCAGCGGAATCATGGCATAACCGCCGCCGAACGTGAACGCGCCGATTTTAAAGAAGCCCCAAAACAAGCAAAGCACGGTTTTCATAAGATGAACTTTGACAAATCCGATGTCTGAGCCAGTTCTCCGACCTTGTCACGCACGGTTTGTTTCGTTATCGTTATGATTTCGCCGCTGCGTTCCGAAGCGTCAAAGCTGATGTCTTCCAGCAATTTTTCCATAATCGTATGCAAACGCCGCGCGCCGATGTTTTCAACGCTTTCGTTGATTTCGGCGCACAGGGCGGCGATTTCACGCAAGGCATCATCCTCAAATTCCAAAGTTACGTTTTCGGTTTTCAACAGCTCTTTGTACTGCATGACAAGGTTGGCTTCGGGTTCCGTCAAGATTTGATAAAAATCGTCCGTCGTCAAAGCTTTCAGTTCAACGCGAATCGGCAGTCTGCCTTGCAGTTCGGGCAGCAAATCGGACGGTTTCGCCACATGGAAAGCCCCCGACGCGATGAACAGAATGTGGTCGGTTTTGACCAATCCGTGCTTGGTCGGAACAGTGGTTCCTTCGATGAGCGGCAGCAGGTCGCGCTGAACGCCTTCACGGGAAATGTCGGGGTTTTTGCCCTCGCTTCTGCCGCAAATCTTGTCAAATTCGTCAATAAAGACAATCGCGTTGTTTTCAACGGCGTCAATCGCTGTTTTGACGACCTTTTCATCGTCGATGAGGGCGTCGCTTTCCTCGGTTATCAAAACGTCGTAGGAATCCTTGACCGACATTTTTTTCTTTTTGTAAGTAATGCCTTTGCCAAGCAGGTCACTCAGCGAAAACATGCCCATTTGCGCCCCCGGCATGCCCGGAACGTCAAACGTCGGCAAAGTGCTGTTCGGGGCTTCCTGCACTTCGATTTCGATTTCACGGTCGTTCAAATCGCCGCTTTCCAGCAGTTTTTTGAACTTTTCGCGCGTTTCTTCCGTCGCGTTTTTGCCGACCAGAGCGTCCAAAACGCGTTCCTCGGCTTTGGCGCGGGCTTGCGGTTTGACGGCTTCGCGCATCGCCTTGCGCGTCATGGTCAGCGATATTTCGACCAAATCGCGGATAATGCTTTCGACATCGCGCCCGACATAGCCGATTTCCGTAAACTTCGTCGCTTCGACTTTGATGAACGGAGCCTGCGCCAGCTTTGCCAGACGGCGGGCGATTTCCGTTTTGCCGACACCCGTCGGGCCAATCATCAGAATATTTTTCGGCACAACTTCCTCGCGCAAAGCGGCGGGCAGCTGACGGCGGCGCCAGCGGTTGCGCAAAGCCACGGCGACGGCGCGCTTGGCGTCCTGCTGTCCGATGATGTGACGGTTCAATTCGGCGACGATTTCGCGGGGTGAAAGAGTGCTCATAGCTTTTCCGTAATGATGTTGTGGTTGGTGTAAATGCAGATGTCGGCGGCGATGTTCATCGCTTTTTCAACGATTTGTTCGGCGGATTTGTCGCCGTCAATCAACGCCAGAGCCGCCGCTTGGGCGAACGCGCCGCCCGATCCGATGCCGATGACGCCGTTTTGCGGTTCCAGCACGTCGCCGTTGCCTGTTAAAACGAGGGTTGTGTCTTTGTCGGCGACAATCATCATCGCTTCCAGTTTGCGCAAATAGCGGTCGGTGCGCCAGTCTTTGGCAAGTTCAACGCATGCGCGGGTCAGCTGGCCGGAATACTTGTCGATTTTGGCTTCCAGTCTCTCAAACAAAGTGAAAGCATCAGCAGTCGCGCCCGCAAAGCCCGCAATGATGTTGCCGCCGCCCAAACGGCGGACCTTTTTGGCGTTGCTTTTCAACACGGTGTTGCCGAAAGTGACCTGTCCGTCGCCTGCAATGACCGTTTGCCCGTCCTTGCGCACGCACAGAATCGTTGTTCCGCGCCAAGATTCCATAATTTAAAGACTCCTTGTTAACTTTTTGACTTTAAGATGGTTTAAAACAGATTTTTACCGAAAGAAAGGAAAAAAGCAATGCGTCAAACCGTTTTGGAACGCGGCACCGCGGAAACGCAAATCAAGGTCGAAATAAACTTGGACGGCACGGGAAAGTACGACATTTCGACAGGCTGTGCCTTTTTCGACCACATGCTGGCGCAGTTGGCGAAGCACGGCTTGATTGACTTGAAAATCGCGGCACACGGCGATTTGGAGGTTGACGCGCACCACTTGGTCGAAGACGTCGGCATCGTTCTGGGACAGGCGTTCGCGCGCGCTTTGGGCGATAAAAAGGGCATCAACCGCTACGGCGCAGCGTGTATTCCGATGGACGAAGCTTTGAGCCGCTGCGTTCTGGATTTGAGCGGGCGCGGCGTTTGCGTGTGGAACGTCGCCTTTCCGACCGAAAAAGTCGGCGAAGTCGATACCGAAGTGTTCAAGGAATTCTTTGTTGCCGTTGCGGACAATTTGCGGGCGGCGGTGCATGTCGAAAGCTTATATGGCGGCAATTCGCACCATATTGTAGAATCGTGCTTCAAGGCGTTTGCGCGCGCTTTGCGCCATGCGGTTGAATTTGATGAAAGGGCGAGGGATGTTCTGCCCTCGACAAAAGGAGCTTTGTAATGAAATACGTTTTATATGTTTTGCTTTTGGCAGTTGTTGTCGTCGCGGTTGCGGGGCTGTGGCATTTGTACCGCGTTTCGTTCGTCAACAAACGGGAAATGGCGCAGTACGCGGGCAAATCCGCCGAAGTCAAAAAAGACTTGGGCAAAGTTTTGGTCGTGTATTACTCGTTGACGGGACACACCAAGGAAATCGCGGATAAAATCCAAACAATGACGAACGCGGACATTTTCGGATTGGAAACCGCCGAACCGTTCCCGACGGGGGCGAAACTGCATTTGACGGTCAAAAATCAGCTGAAAACGAAAAAATATCCCGCTTTGAAGCAGCTGCCCGATTTGACGGGATACGATGTCGTGTTCGTCGGCGCGCCCGTTTGGTGGTACACGGCGGCGACGCCCGTTCTGTCGTTTTTGGAACGGGCGGATTTTCAAGGGGCGAAAGTCGCGTTCTTTTCCACGCAAGGCAGCAACCGCGGCACGTTTTTGCCCGATGTCACGTCTTTGACGAAAAACGCGGAAATCCTGCCCGATGCCTCGTTTAACAATATGGGCAAAGAATACGACGCGGCGGTCAACGCCAAAATCGCCGATTGGATTAGCGGATTGTAAGAAATGAAAAAGGCGGGGATTTCCCCGCCTTTAAATTAAATCAATTTTTGAATAAACGCCGCCGCATCCAATTCCAAGCAGGCGGCAATATCCAAAAATTCAATCACATCCAGCCGCCTTTCCCCATTTTCGTACTTTGACACATACGATTGCGGTTTGTTCAGCTTTTTTGCCAGTAAAACCTGCGTGATTCCTTTGTTTTTCCGTTCTTGAATTAACAAATTCAAAAACAGTTTGTAGCGGTCTGTAAAAACGGATTTGGTCATTGTTTTGTCCTTGTCTGCTTGACAAGGATAAAATCCCATTTTAGAATATCCCAAATTAGGATATTTCCGTCCTAATTTTTAGTCACAAGGAGATAAAAACATGGCTATTGGAAGTGCAATCCAAAAAGGATCAACTGTTTATGTTTATGATGAAAAAGGATTCCAGTTAACTAGTGTTAGCGGTGAATTGATGGGATATACAAGCTCATCTTTTTCTGTAAAAAAAGGCGGGACAATTTATGTTTATAACGAAAGAGGAAGTCTGTTAAGCTCTCATTCGGCATAATGAAAAAACGGCGGGGAATTTTTTCCCCGCCGTTGTGTTGTAAACCTCAAATAATCCCTTAAAACACGACCGTCAGCATCATTTTAAAGCGTTCTTTGCCTTTGACGGCGTGGGGGTGATGTGCGGGCATGACGATGCTTTCGCCCGCGTTCAGCTCAAAATCCTTGCCGTCGATTGTCAGAATGCCGACGCCGTCCAGACACGTCACAAACGCGTCGCCGTCGGATTGATGCGTGCTGATTTCCTCTCCCGCTTCAAAAGCGAACAGAGTAATGCTGACAGCGCTGTTTTGCACCAGCGTTTTGCTGACAATTTGTCCCGCTTGATAGTCCACTTGGTCTTTCAGCGTCAAAACGCGCGCTTTCGCGATATTTTTCAAAGGTTCCATTTGCCCTCTCTTTCTTTTGAAAAGATACTTGTTTTTGCTTCTGTCGTCCATATAGACGAATGCTTTGCTCCGTGCCGACCAATCAGGGGATTGCCGCACCCGCTGCGCGGGTTCGCAATTTCGAGTATTATTTATATCTTGTTGAATCGAAATCACGAGGAGCGGAGCGACGTGGTGATCCCGTGCAAGTATAGAAGACCACCCGTGCCGCCCCCTATTCGTCATCGCGAAGCCCTTTAGGGCTGTGGCGATCCATTTGCAGACAGCCGACCGCAAAGGCGGAGTCAGTGGATTGCTTTGTCGCTGACGCTCCGCGCAATGACGATTTTGTTATGTTTTTTTGTACCGACCAATTCTCGGATTGCCGTGTCGCAAGTTTGAGTTTAATCACGCCACGGTGTCGACGTGTTCCGCGGGCGCATCCGCGCGGGGACCGCCTTTGGTCACCACGACAACGGCTTCGCGCAGTACGCGGTCGCCGCCGATCATATAGCCTTTCTGCCATTCTTGAATAATCGTTCCCGTCGGTTTGGTCGGGTCGTCGATTTCCTGCACGACTTTGTGCTTGTTCGGATCGAACACCAAGCCGACGCTTTCGATTGCCGTGACGCCGTTCTTTTCCAAAGCCTGCGTCAAATCCTTTTGCGTCAAATCAAGCCCTATCATCAAATTTTTGATTTGTTCGTTTTCGCGTTCGGATTCGGGCAAAGCCGCCATGGCGCGCGTCAAATTGTCGCCGACGGGCAGCAAATCCTTGGCAAACGAGGAAACCGCGAATTTGGAACGGTTTTCCAGTTCTTTTTGCGTGCGGCGGCGCAGGTTTTCCATTTCGGCTTCCGCGCGGACGTAAAGGTCTTTGAATTTGGCGACTTCGGCTTTCAACGCTTCCAGTTCGGCGTTGGCTTCCTCTTGTTTTTGTTCGGGCGTTTCTTCCTCGACAACGGGAAGCTGTTCGTCGTTTTCCATGGATTCTTCAAAATGTTCGTGATGTTTTTTGTGTGTCATAACGTTATCCTATCAACTTGCTTACCACTCTTGACGTATAATCCACCAAGGGAATGATTCTGGCATAATTCATGCGCGTCGGACCGATGATGCCCACCGCTCCGACGATTTTTTCGCTGCCGTCGCGATAAGGCGCGGTTATCATCGAACAGCCCGAAAGCGCAAACAGCGAATTTTCCGCCCCGATGTAAATCTGGATGCCGTTTGCCGTTTGCGTCAAATCCAACAGTTTCGCCATGCTTTCCTGCGCTTCCAACACGCCGAAAAGACTGCGCACGCGTTCCAAATCGTCCAAAGCCTGAATGTTGTCCAGCAGGTTCGCCTGCCCTTTGACAATCAAAACGCTTTTTTTACCGCCGCCCCATGCCGCCAAGCCTTGAGCAACCAACCGTTCGGCGGATTCGTTCAGTTGGGCTTTGCGATCGCTGATTTCGGCTTTGATGATGGCGGAGGCTTCCTCCACCGTCTTGCCCTGCATGCGGCGGTTCAAATAGTTGGTCGCTTCGGTCAAGGACGACGGCAAAGTTCCCAAAGGAATATCGATGATTCGGTTTTCCACCGCGCCGTTCGCGGTTACCAGCACCACCAAAGCCCGCCCCGCGCTTAAAGGAACGAACTCAATATGCTTCAACGGCGCGTCCAGCTTCGGCGCGACGACGACGCCCGCGCATTTGGACAATCCCGACAGCGTGGCGGACGCTTGTGACAGCATGTTTTCCAAGCTGTCGCCCGCGGTTTTGCAGTGCGCTTCAATGGCGTGGCGTTCCGCAGGGTCGAGCGATCCGATTTCTAGCAGCCCCTCGACAAACAGCTTTAAGCCTTTTTCGGTCGGAATCCGTCCCGCAGAGGTATGAGGCGACGTCAGCAGTCCCGCTTCCTCCAAATCCGCCATAACGGCGCGAATCGATGCCGAGGACAGCGGAAAATCCAACAATCCCGCCAGAGTCTTTGACCCCACGGGTTCGCCTTTTTCCAAATAAGCGTCCACCAGCGACCTGAAAATGTCGCGGGAACGCTGATTTAATTCACTCAGCATTGATATTTTCTTACTCATAATCGATAAATGTAGTAATCATAAGGTCAAACGTCAACCGTTCAACGCTCAAAGGAGATTAAAAATTATGGAACGCCCGTCCAAAAGAAAATTCGACGAACTCAGAAAAATCGTCATTGAACCGAACATCAACAAACACGCCGAGGGGTCTTGCTTGATTAAATGCGGCGACACGCACGTCATCTGCACCGCGACGGTTGAAGACAAAGTCCCGATGTGGATGCGCAATTCGGGGCGCGGCTGGGTCACCGCCGAATACGGCATGATTCCCCGTGCCACGGGAACGCGCACCGACCGCGAAGCCAAAAAAGGACAGTCGGGACGCACCGAGGAAATCCAGCGCCTTATCGGACGGGCTTTGCGTTCCGTCGTCGATTTGAAAGCCATGGGTGAAATCTGCATCAAAATCGACTGCGATGTGATTCAAGCCGACGGCGGCACGCGCACCGCGTCGATTACGGGCGGCTTTGTCGCCTTGCATCTGGCTTTGCAGAAACTGCGGGAACGCCGCCGCTTTTACACTTTGCCGCTGTTCGACACCGTTTCGGCGATTTCGTGCGGCATTTACGAAGAAACGCCGATTCTGGATTTGGATTATATTGAAGATTCCAACGCCGAAACCGATTCCAACTTTGTCATTACGGGCAAAGGCGGCATTGTCGAAATTCAAGGTACGGCGGAAAGAAAGCCGTTCTCGCTTGACCAATTCCACGAATTGTATGCTCTGGCGCTGAAAGGCACGACCGAAATCGCCCGCATCCAGCACGAAGCTTTGGGGGAATAAATGCGAAAACTGATTGAAAAAGAGGTTGTTCTGGCAACCCACAACCAAGGCAAAGTCCGCGAACTGCAAGCCATGCTCGCCCCTTACGGCATCAAAGTTTTGTCCGCCGACGATTTGCACCTGTCCGAACCCGAAGAAACGGGCAGCACATTCGTTGCGAATGCGAAACTGAAGGCGGAATCTGCGGCTTTGGAAGCAAAAATGCCCGCCCTTGCCGATGATTCCGGGCTGTGCGTTCACGCGCTCAGCAACCGTCCGGGGATTTATTCCGCACGCTATAACGAACCAAAAAAGAACGGCTTTGCGTATGCGATGGACTGCCTGAACAAAGAATTGGGCGACGCCGCCGACCGTTCGGCGCATTTTGCCTGCGCGATTGCGATTGCGTGGCCCGACGGGCACACCGAAACGTTCGAAGGGCGCGTCAACGGCACATTAAGCAAAACCCCGCGCGGGACGGACGGGTTCGGCTACGACCCGATGTTTGTCCCCGACGGGTATGACAAGACGTTTGCCGAACTGCCCGCCGAAGTCAAAAACACCATCAGCCACCGCGCTGACGCTTTGCATCAATTCGTCAAGGGGTGCTTGTGAGCTTCGGAATCTACATCCACTTTCCATACTGCCGGTCAAAGTGTCCGTACTGCGATTTTGCCAGTTATCCCGCGAAAGCCATCGATTTCGCCCTGTGGGACGAAAAGTACGCCGATGCTTTGACCGCCTACGCGCGCCGCCTGCCCGACAAAACCGTTTCCAGCGTGTTTTTCGGCGGCGGCACGCCGTCGCTGATGCCGCCCGAATTGGTGGGGTCAATTATCGCCAAAACAAAAGCGTTGTGGGCTTGTGCCGACGATATGGAAATTTCCATGGAAGCCAATCCTTGCTCGGTCGATTCGGACAAGCTGAAAGCTTACCGCGCGGCGGGGATAACGCGGCTGTCTTTGGGCGTGCAGGCGTTGAACGACGCGGATTTGAAATTCCTTGGGCGATTGCACTCCGTCGAGCAGGCTTTAAGGGCTGTTTCGGATGCGAAACAAGTTTTTGACGAGGTTTCGGCGGATTTGATTTACGCCCGTCCGACGCAAACCTACGCTCAATGGCAAAGTGAACTTGACCAAGCGCTGTCGCTGAATTTAAAACACTTGTCCCTGTATCAGCTGACATTGGAAGAAGGCACATATTTCTACAAAAAGGGCTTGGAAATGCCCGAAGACGGCTTGTGCGCCGATTTGTTCACCTTGACCGACCGCATGACGTATCAGGCTGGACTGCCCCGCTACGAGGTGTCCAATCACGCTGCCAAGGGGCATGAATGTCGGCACAATTTGCTGTATTGGCAGGGCGGAGAATGGATTGGCGTCGGTCCCGCCGCACATGGGCGGTTTACGCAAAACGGGCGGTTTATCGCCGCCGCCGAAAGCCGTATCCCTGCCGAATGGATGCGGCATACGGGCGGCGAAGAAATCGTTTTGACTCCGAAAGAAAAGGCGGAAGAGCTGATTTTAATGGCTCTGCGCACCGAAAAGGGGCTGAACAGGGAAGATTTCAAAACCGTTATCGGACAGGATTTTGAACTGTTTTTGGACGGTGAAGTTTTGCAGGATTATCAAATGGACGGCTTGATGATTTGCGATAAAAAAGGCCTTCGGGCAACCGCCAAAGGCCTTTTGCTTCTAAATGCTTTGTGCCGTTCGTTAATAAACGTCTGAAGCGGGTTTTTGCCCCAAATAGCCGAACACGGGTTCAACAGGGGTTTCGATTTTTTCCTCCGCGGATGCTTCCGTTTTTTCCGCCTCTTCGGGTTCTTCGGGCGGGATGTACACCAAATCGGGCGAATTGCGGAAATCCTTGATGAACACTTCGGGGGCGTAGACGGGTTCCGTTTCAAACGCTTCTATCGCGGGGGAAAGCGTTACAAAGCCTTTCTTTTCGACGCCGAGAACCTGCAGACCGCGTTCGGACAATCCGTTCGGCAGCAGGCGGAACAGTCCGTCTATGCCGTTAAAGCCAGACGGCGTGGTCAAATCCGAATACGAAAATCCACCCGTTTCCGTCAGAACAGCCGCCAAAGCGACGGCGTCATACGCTTGCGAAGCGATACGGGGCGGTTTGTCGCCGAACGCGTCTTGATAACGGCGGGCAAAAGCGGCAAAGCCCGCGGACGGCAAATTCGTGAACCATCCTCCGATAAGGGACGGTTCGCGCGCGGGACGAGCCTCCGCCCATTGAGATGTTCCCAAAACGCGGATTTCGGACGGCAAGTCGTAATAGGAAAACAATGCGCCCAAAGAACGCAGGCGGCTGCCTTCGTCGGAAACGAAAATTGCGTCGAATTCAAACGGATCGCGGACAAGCTCGGTCGTTTTCAGCGCTTCAATGGCGTTTTCCAATTCCTCCGGCGTCATTTGAACGTCTTTCCATTCTTCGGTTTCCTTGTCTTTCATTTTGACGGGATGTCCGGCGGCGACGGATTCGCGGCTTTTTTCCAGACGTTCGACCTCGTCATCGCGCTCTTTTTCCAAATCTTCCATCATGCGGGGCATAATGGCGGCGACGGCGGTCTGCAAATTATCCAGTTTCGGATCGTAAAAGGCGGCTTTGGTGATTTTCGCGCCGCATGCGTCCGCCGCCGTTTTGACCGCCAGTGAAATGATGTCGCCCGTCGCGTTGTCCTGGCTGAGGATTGCAAAGCGTTTATATCCTTTGTCGCAGGCATAGCGCGTAATATGTTCCGCCTGCTGCGACGTCAAAGAACTGATGGTGTACACGCCGTCGCCCAAGTTTGACGGATGCGACGAAAATGTAATAACGCCGACGCGCGCGTCATGCGTGGACGGGCGAACCGCTTTGACGGCGGACGAAAACACGGGACCGATAATCAGTTCCGCGCCCTGACTGATAGCCAGCTCCGCGGCTTCGCGGGCTTTTGCGGGTGTTCCCTCGGTATCGTAGAACTGCAAAATCAAACGCGGGTTGTTCACGTCGAACAAAGCCATCAAAGCGGCGTTTCTCAAAGCCGTTCCCAATTTAGCCGAATCTCCGCTGAGCGGCAGCAGCACGCCGACGCGGACGGGTTCCGGCGTTTTTTTGACGGGATCCGCCGGTTGCTGAACCGCATGTTCGCCTTTTTCCGCCAAATCGGCGTCCGCCGCGTTAAAAACACTTTTGTCCACGCCGCGCATTCTGATGCCGCCGCACGAAGCCAAAACGCCGATGATAAAAACAGTTACCGTCTGCCGAATAAAAGTACGCAAAGAAATTGCTCCTGCTTGAAGAATGTGATTAGATGCATCTTAACCGTTTTTGCAAAGGAGTGCAAATGTCTGAACAAACTTTTATCAAAGGATTGTATCTGGTTGCAACTCCGATCGGCAATTTGGGCGATATTTCCGCCCGCGCCGTCGAAGTTTTGAAAAAAGCAGACCTTGTCGCGTGTGAAGACACCCGCGTTACATCCAAGTTATTATCATATTTGGGAATATCGGCAAAGCTTGTCCCGTACCATGAACACAATGCGGAAAAAGTGCGTCCGCAGCTGATGGAACGGTTGAAAAACGGCGATATGATTGCGCAGGTGTCCGACGCGGGAACGCCGATTGTCAGCGATCCGGGCTATCGGCTGGTGCAGGACTGCATCGCGAACGATATTTACTTTACCGCCATTCCGGGGGCAAGCGCGGTTTTGACGGCTTTGCAGCTGTCGGGTTTGCCGTCGCACCGCTGGCTGTTCGAGGGTTTTCTGCCCCCAAAAACGGCGGCGAAGGAAAAAGAGCTGAAAGAACTGTCCGCCGTTCCCGCGACATTGATTTTTTACGAATCCCCGAACCGTTTAATCGAAACGCTTGAAGCCATGAAAAAAGTGCTGGGCGACCGCTGCGCCGCCGTTGCCCGCGAATTAACAAAAAAATTTGAACAAACCGTGCGCGGAACGTTTTCGGAATTGCTGACGTATTATGAACGAAACGGCCAGCCCAAAGGCGAAATCGTAATTGTCGTCGCGCCGCCTTCGGAACAAAAAGCCGATGCCGCAGACATTGACGCTTTGTTGAAAAAAGCGTTGGAAACCATGCGGGTCAAAGACGCCGCCGCCGTTGTCGCCGAACAAACGGGCGTTTCCAAAAAAGAGCTGTACCGGCGGGCGTTGGAGCTGAAATGAACAGTGAAAAAGGCAGGCAGTCGCACAATCGGGGACACTTTGCGGAAACAAAAGCGGCTTTGTTTTTGCGGCTGAAAGGCTACGGAATTGTCGAACGGAATTTCAAACCGCCGCGGGGAACGGGAGCGGGCGAAATTGATTTGATTGCCAAAAAAGGCAAAGTTTTGGTCTTTGTCGAAGTCAAGCTGCGTCAAACCGAAACCGCCGCGGCGGAATCGCTATCCCCCGCCGTGCGCGACCGCCGCGTCAAGGGGGCTGAATATTATCTGATGCTGCATCCGGAAATGGCGGATTCCGACATCCGTTTCGACGTCGTGCTGATGACGCCGCACGGTCTGCCCAAACATATTCCAAACGCGTTTATGCAGGAATGACTTGTTGCTTTGAATAATCCCGCTGTCCGAACAAAGCCGAACCGACGCGGACGTATGTTGCGCCCTGCTGAACGGCGATTGTGTAATCCGCGCTCATCCCCATGGACAGCTCGGGCAATCCCGCCTGTTTTGCCAGTTTTTTCAAAAAAGCGAAATGCGGGGCGGGTTCGTCGTCCACGGGCGGAATACACATTAAACCGATAATATTCAGTCCCA
Organism: Alphaproteobacteria bacterium UBA6411; assembly: GCA_002438565.1. Taxonomy (GTDB): domain Bacteria; phylum Pseudomonadota; class Alphaproteobacteria; order CAAGCB01; family CAG-977; genus UBA2903. The sequence goes on from DJPN01000032.1 coordinate 67,419, forward strand.
ATTCACGGCATTTTTCCAACAATGAAAATGTTTCACGTGGAACAATTCCCGCTTTTTGGGGTTCTTCGCCTGTGTTGACTTGGATAAAGCAAGGGATGTTTTTCCCCTGCTTTTTCATTTCTTTCGCAAGTTTTTCCGCCAGTTCGACGCGGTCGACCGTTTCAATGACGTCGAACAGCTCCACCGCCTCTTTGACCTTGTTGGTTTGCAAAGGGCCGATAAGATGCAGTTTCAAATCGGGATATTTTTCTTTGAGCGGCGGGAATTTTTCCATAGCTTCCTGCACGCGGTTTTCGCCGAACACGCGCTGTCCCGCTTCAAGCATCGGCAGAATTTTGTCCGCGCCGTGCGTTTTGGAAACGGCAACCAAAGTAACGGATTTTCTGCCGCAATCGGCGGCCGTTTTCTCGATTTCGTTTCTGACTTCGGAAAGATTGTCCATTGCTTTCAAGCCTTAGAATCTGACGGTAACGCCCATGGTGAACAGCGGCGAATCGTTGGAATAGTCGCTGTCCGTGCGCGCGGAATTGAAGTTGATGTAGCCGCCTTCGCCGTAGACGGACAGTCCTTTGGCGATATGGTAGCGCACGGCAAGCAGTCCCAACGTAAAGACGTCTTTTTTGCCCTGTTCAAAAAAGCTGTTCGCGCGGGACTGGATGACGCTGGCGCTGGTTTCCAGCGGTCCGAAGTTGTAGCCGACGCCGAAATCCCACGAAATTCCCTTGGCCAGATTGCGCCCGCCGATATTGGAATGACGGCCGACATCGTCGGATGTGTTGACGACGTTGACCGATCCGCCGACAGTCAGATTCCCGCGCTGGACATTGATGCCGCCGCCGTATTGGTGGACGTTTTTTTCTTCGGCGGGGGTCGAGTTCTTGTAGCGCATTCCGTCAAACGTCGGTTTCGCGTACGCATAGTTTGCGCTGACGGACAGCGTGTATTTCCCAAACTCTTTGGTATACAGGGCGGCGACGTTCGCACCGTACTTCAGCCGTGTTTTTTCCGAAACATAAAAAGCATCGCCCGCCGACAATCCCGCATCGGACGGCATGATGGTCGCCCCCAGCTGCAATCCGCCCATTTCGGGGGAAATGTAAGACACTTTCGCCGTGTCGTTGTCGATAACGGAATACGTCGCGGGATTCAGCGCAAAACCGTACGGCAACGCAATCAAGTTCGTCGCGTAAGTGTCTTGAATACCCAAAGTGCCGACATCGGGAGCTGTAACTGCCATCATATTGGAAACGTTTTTGCTGTTGCCGACGATAAAGCGTCCGGCTTTGCTGTCCCATCTGAAATAGCTGAGATCGACATTGACTTTGTCGCGGATGACGTCAAGGCTCATAAAGAAAGACAGTTTGTTGTCTTCGTCAAAATTGTATGTGCCGACGAAATCGACTTCGCCGTCGGTTACCAGTGACGCTTTGTCGTAGCCCGACAATCTGACGATGCCGTCGGTCAGCGCTGTCGGCGAATTCAGACCGCCCTTGGTGTATACGGTGTTGTTTTGTTTTGCAAAGCCCGCGTACCATGTCAAAAAACCTTTGGTTTGAAACTCAAAAGATTCTTCGGCTGATGCGGCGTTTGCGCCTAAAACCGCGGCGGCCGCGACGACGGTCAAAATTTTTTTCATAAACTGTTTTCCCCATTAAATAAAAAGTTGAAAACAGCCTATCCGAAAAGGTCGCAATGTGTAAACAGAAATTTACACCAACAATCTAAAACGTCAGTTTCACCCCAGCAGCGGCGGCAAAGCCTCGATTGCTTGACGCGCGGTCGGTGTTTGCCGATTGATAGCGCAGATACGCCGTATCGACGAACCCGTCAACGCCGTCGGCAAAGGCGTAACGGGCGGACAGCTGGTATTGCTTGTAATCGTCTTTGCCGTCCGCCGTAAAGCTGTCGGCGCGCGACTGCATGAAGTTCGCGCTGACGGCGAAAGCGTCTTTTTCATATTTCACGCCCGCTTCCCACGACGCGCCGTGCGCGCCCATGGTTTGCACCGCGGCTGCCGCTTGGGCGGCGAACTTATTGGAATTGACGAAGTGGTACGACCCGCCGAAGCTCCAATTTTCAACGGCGAACACAATGCCGCCGCCGTATTCGTTCAAATTTGATTCTTTTGAGGCAATATCATTGGCTTTCAAGTTCGGCTTATAGCTTGAAAACGAACCCGACACGTCCATTCTGATTTTGCCGAAACCGTGCGTGTAAAGCGCGGTGGCGTCCACGCCGCGTTTAAAGATTTTCAGCCCGTCTTTGGGAATAAGCAGGTTGTCCGCGTCTTTGCCCTTGACTTTGTTGCCGGGCATCAGACTGACGCCGAACGAAAAACCGTTCATCACGGGCGAAAGATAGGACAGCTTGGTCGAAATGTCGTCCAGCGTCGCATAAGTTGCTTTGTTGTAGGCAAACAGCGCAGGAACGGCAATCAAGCGCGTGAAATCCGTTTCTTGGAAACCCATGACGCTGGCGGTCGGCGATCGCACAGCCAGCATGTTGGACGCGTTTTTGACGTTGCCCGCAATAATTCTGCCGATTTTTGAATCAAAAGTCATATAGGTTTCGTCAATGACTTGATTTGACGTGTTGGAATCCGTTCCCGCTTCCAACTGCACGACAGCGCCGGCTTTTATGCCGTTTTCAAATGTGTGCGATCCCGTAAAGTAAATTTCCGCGTCGCCCATTAAATCATAGACGTTGTAGTCCCCGATTGATTTCGTTTGCGCCGCCAAAGGCGGGAAAGTCAGATTCATCGGCACTTTCGTCGACTTTCTTTGATTGGCGTATGTGCCGTAAAACGTCATAAATCCGCCCAGTTCAAGCTCGATTGCGGGGGCGGCGAATGTCTGTTCCGTCAGCAACGGCAGCAGAGCGGCTGAAAGCAGCAGTTTTTTCATAGCGGTATCCTTAAACAAAAAATCCTGTCCCAAAATCGCAAACTCCGCGACGAAAAGACAGCTGGCTTTTAGGCGGGAAAACTGCTATCACTTTCGATTAAAGGAGAATGAGCCATGCTGAAAATTTTAATGATAACGACGGGGCTTTTGACGTTGGGCGCATGCGCGGGCGATATCAAATACGAATATCCCGAACGGGTCGACAAACGCTATGAACGTCCGACGGAATACAAACAGGAAGACCGCCTGTTCGGCGCGGATACGCTGAAGTTCACTTTGGGCGGCGACAAACAGCCGAAACAGCAAGCGGCAAAAGCGGCGCAACAGCCGGCGGCGAAATCGCTGTGGCAGGCGGCTTTGGTCGTTTTGTCCGACTATCCGCTGCAAACGGTTGACAAGGCGGACGGCTTGATTATGTCCGAATGGTTCCCGTCAAACGGACGGATGCTGAAAATCAACGCGGTGATAACGGATTCGGTCAAAATCACGGTGCTTGCGCGTCAAAAATCAAAAAATCCGTCGGATGAAGTTCAAAATTTCGACCAAAGACTTGCAGATAAAATCAAAAATGATATTCTGGCACACACACAACACTAACTTTTTTGTGAAAGCCTTGTTATGAGCGAAGAAAGATACAATTTTCGGACAACCGAAGAAAAATGGCAATCCGTCTGGGAAAAGGAACAAGCCTTTAAAACAGAGGAAAACAGCGATAAACAAAAGTATTACGCCCTTGAAATGTTCCCGTATCCGTCGGGCAACATCCACATGGGGCATGTGCGCAACTACGCCATGGGCGACGTTGTGGCGCGGTTCAAACGCTTGCAGGGCTTTAACGTGTTGCACCCGATGGGCTGGGATTCGTTCGGGCTTCCCGCCGAAAACGCCGCCATCAAGCACAAAGTCCACCCCGCGAAATGGACGCGCGAAAACATCGCCAACATGCGCAAACAGATGAAGCGCATGGGCTTGTCGATTGACTGGGACCGCGAAGTATCGACCTGCGAAGTCGAATACTACAAACACGAACAGAAAATGTTTTTGGATATGTTCAAGCGCGGCTTGGCGTACCGCAAAGACTCTTGGGTGAACTGGGACCCCGTGGAACAGACCGTTTTGGCGAACGAACAGGTCGTCGACGGCAAAGGCTGGCGTTCGGGTGCGCCCGTCGAAAAGCGCAAGCTGTCGCAGTGGTCGCTGAAAATCACGCAGTACGCCGACGAGCTGCTGAACGATTTGAAAACTTTGACGGGCTGGCCGGAAAAAGTCCGCACCATGCAGGAAAACTGGATTGGCAAATCGCACGGCGCGTATTTGTATTTCCCGATTGTCGGAACGGACAAAACGCTGGAAGTTTTCACCACCCGCGCGGATACTCTGTTCGGCGCGTCGTTCTGCGCGATTTCCGCCCAGCATCCGATTGCTTTGGAACTGGCGAAAACCAATCCCGAAGCCGCGAAATTCATCAAAGAATGTGAAGCGCTCGGCACCAGCGCGGCGAACATCGAAACCGCGGAAAAGAAAGGCTTTGACACGGGGCTGAAAGTCATGCACCCGTTCCCCGAAGAATTCAAAGCGTTGGGCGGCAACCCCGAATTGCCCGTTTACATCGCGAACTTCGTGCTGATGGAATACGGCACGGGCGCGATTTTCGCCTGTCCCGCGCACGACCAGCGCGACCTTGACTTCGCGCGCAAATACGGCTTGCCCGTTCGCGTCGTCGTCGCGCACAAGGACGAAGGAACGCCCATTGTGACCGATACGGCTTTTGCCGATATCGAGGACGGCGTCGCGGTCAATTCCGCCTTTTTGGACGGCATGGCGACCAAAGACGCGATTCCCGAAATGATTAAGCGGCTGGAAAAAATCGGACGCGGCAAGGCGACCGTTCAGTATCGTTTGCGCGACTGGGGCATTTCCCGCCAGCGTTATTGGGGCTGCCCGATTCCCGTGATTCACTGCGAACATTGCGGCATCGTTCCCGTTCCCGAAAAGGACTTGCCCGTCACTTTGCCCGAAGACGTCGTTTTCGACGGCAACGGCAACCCGCTGGAAAAACATCCGACATGGAAACACACGGTTTGCCCCGTTTGCGGCAAACCCGCTTTGCGCGAAACGGACACGTTCGACACGTTCTTTGAATCGTCGTGGTATTTTGCACGGTTCTGCGCCCCGTTTGAAAAGGATAAACCCTTCACGCGCGAAGCCGTCGATCACTTCCTGCCCGTCGACCAGTATGTCGGCGGCATCGAACACGCGGTCATGCACCTGCTGTACGCGCGCTTCTTTACCAAAGCTTTGCGCGACTGCGGGTATTTGAGCGTGTCCGAACCGTTTAAGGGCTTGTTTACCCAAGGCATGGTCTGCCACGAAACGTACAAAGACGTCGACGGCAACTGGCTGTTCCCGTCCGAAGTCGACAAACGCCCCGACGGAACGGCGGTCAAAATCAGCGACGGCACGCCCGTTACGGTCGGCCGTTCGGAAAAGATGAGCAAGTCGAAATACAACCTTATCGACCCCGAAGACATCTTGAAAAACTACGGCGCGGACGCCGCACGCGTGTTTGTTTTGTCCGACACGCCGCCCGAACGCGACTTTGAATGGACGGCGGCGGGAATCGACGGCGCGTGGCGTTATGTCAACCGCTTGTGGCGTTTGGCTTTGAACTGCCCCGCCGAAACCGCAAAGCCCGCCGAATTGACCAAGGAAGCGGACAAGCTGATTCGCTTGACGCACAAAACGGTCGCGGCGGTTACCGAAAACTTTGAAAAACTGCAATTCAACGTCGCTTTGGCGCGTCTGCGCGAACTGACGAACGCCGTTGCGGAAATCAAGATTGAAAACGACGCCGCCAAATACGCTTACCGTTTCGCGTTTGAAACGCTGGTGCGTCTGCTCGCGCCCGTAACGCCGCATATCTGCGAAGAAATCTGGCACGCGACGTTCGGGCACGCCGATTTGCTGGTTAAATCCGATTGGCCTGTTGCGGACAAAGCGTATCTGGCAAACGACACGGTCACGATTGCGGTTCAGGTGCAGGGCAAACTGCGCGGCACTTTGGAATACGCCAAGGACGGCGACGAAGAAGCCTTGAAACAGCTGGCTTTGGCAGTGCCGAACGTGGCGGCGCAAATCGGGGACAAACCCGTTCGCAAAATCATTGTGGTCAAGAACAAAATTGTCAATATCGTTGTTTAAGCCGATTGCGGCTCTGCTTTTATTGTCGCTGAGCGGCTGCGGATTTCAGCCGATGTACGCCGGACAGGGGACGGACAGCTCCCTTGACGGCGCGTCGGTCAGATCCGAACAGGCGGCGATTTTCATTGACGAAATTCCAAACCGCGAAGGACAGTTGCTGCGGCGCGTTTTGCTGAACCGTCTGACGCCTGCGGGCGAACCTGTCAATCCGCACTACAGACTGTCTGTTTCTTTGTCGAACGCGACGATTTCCGAACAAGGCGTACGCAAGGACAATCTGGCGACCCGCTATGAAATGTCGTACACAGGCAAATACACGCTGACCTCCTATCCGGACGGGGAAAAACTGCTAAGCGGCAGCACCGGCGCGCGCGCCAGCTATGACGTGCAGAAATCGCCTTATGCGTCCCATGCGGCGGAAGAAGCGATGAAAGATCGCGTCATGCGGATTCTGGGCGACGATATTGCTTTGCGTTTGGCGACGTATCTGAAAAGTGCGAAAAAATGAGCAAACTGACCGCCGATTCGTTTGAAGCGTTTGTCAAAGGCGGCGCCAAAACGTTGCGTGCCGTTTTGATTTACGGGCAGGATGACGGATTGGTCGAGGAATCCCGCATCAAAGCCGCCCGCGCCGTTGTTGAAGACTTGAAAGATCCGTTTCGCGCCGTGTGGCTGACGCCCGCGCAAATCAAGGAAGACATCTCCGCCCTGTCCGCCGAAGCCAACGCTTTGTCGCTGATGGGCGGCAGACGCGTGATTATGGTGCGCGGGGCGGACAATACGCTGACAGCGGCGTTAAAAGACTTTCTGCCTGCGTACGACGGCGACGCGCTGCTGCTTTTCACGGCGGGGGCTTTGAAAACCAAGGATTCCCTGCCCGCTTTGTTTGAAAAAACGGCGGGCGCTGGCGTTTTGCCGTGCTATGCGGACGAAGGCGCGGCGTTGAAACGGCTGGTGTGGCAGACGCTGACGGACGCGGGAAAAACAGCCGCCCCCGATGTGATAGAGTTCATTGCCGAAAATTTGGGCGCGGACAGGCTGCTGTCGCGTTCCGAGTTGAACAAGCTGATTACCTATATGGGCAAAGAAACCGCCGTGTCCATGGAGGGCGCGACCGCCTGCATCGGGGATGCGTCGGCTTTGTCGATAGACCGGCTGCTTTACGCGCTGTCGGGCGGCAATCAAGCCGAACTGCATCAAACGCTCGACCGCCTGTTTGCCGAGGGGGAAAGCCCGATTTCCCTGTTGCGCGCCGCAAGCATGCATTTAAAGCGCTTTCATATTGTTTTGGGTAAAATCGAGGACGGCGGTTCTGTGGACGAAGCCGTCAAAGCGTTGTTTTTGCACTTCAAGCGTGTCGACCAGTTCAAAGACCAGTTAAGCCGCTGGAATCTGACAAAAATCGGCCGCGCGATGGATTTGCTGACCCAAGCCGAACAAGACTGTAAAAAAACGGGGCGTCCGCAACAGCTGACGGTCGCCCGCGTGTTTATGCAAATCGCCGCGCAGGTAAGGAAGTAACCGTTTCTGTGCAAGTATTGGCACTTGTGCGCCCCATATTCGTCATCGCGCGGGGCGGA
>DJPN01000005.1 GCA_002438565.1 Alphaproteobacteria bacterium UBA6411
GCGGGGTTTTCTAAATACAAAAAAAGAGCGCTTTATAAAAAGCGCTCTTTTCATTCTTTCACACGGATTAGCGGGTGCGGTCCATTTTCGCCATAATAGCGATGTTATGACGTCTTCCGCCTTTTTTACCGCCCTTGCCGCCTTTACCTTTGTTCATATTTTTGCGTTCGGTTTTGGACAGCAAAATCTTCTTGTATTCGATTTCCTTGACGTCTTCCCATTTTTTGGCAACGGGGTTGAACGCCTGTTTGATATAACGGAAATCGGGGTTCATAAAGTCATCGTTCTGATCAATGACCGCGATACGGCTGGCTTTGCCGATGGTCGGGGAAACTTCGACTTTACCCTTGGACACGACGATTTTCTGCGCGTTCGTGATGTGGTCGACTTTCTGACCTTTGCCTTTAAAGATTTCTTCGGTAGCGGTGGTCTGTTTTTCGTCGCCGTGAATGCCGATGAACGTCGTCTTGCGATCTGCGGGCTGGTTGGCGGCGGCCAAATCGGCAACCTTTTCCATATCGCCTGCGCGGCCGTGGCCGGAAACGTAGTAGGTTTCGCCTTCGACGAACGGAGCGCCGCGCTGCGGAATCATCGTTTTCCATCCCTGCGCTTCCAAAGCGGTCATCATCTGGTCAACAACGGCCTGGTTGTCGCCCGACGGAATGACAGCCTGCTGGTTGACGCACAGATTGGGAACGCCGCGGGCAGGATGAATGTTTCTGTTTTCGCCGCGGGAAACGCGCGCCATGGACGCCATTTCTTCACCCTGCGTGCCAGTCACCATATAGATGCGTTCGCTGGGCGGAATGGCGCGGGCGGCGGGATCTTTGGCGTCGATAATATTGACGCGGACACCCGTGCGCTGCTGGCAGGCGTGGGTCATGCCGATGCCCGCTTTGTTCAGACATTCGTTGACCTGAACCAAAGACGCGCCGTCCAGAATGAAGGTGCGGGGTTTCGTACCCGTTTCTTTGGCGTATTCGGCGACCGCGATAACGTCGGCCATCATCTGCTGGGCGGAACGGGCAATCGTGCCGACCATCATCTGAGCATTCGGATTTTCACGCAAAATCTTTTTAAAGCCTTTGGTCACCATGTCATAGGACGGGGTAACTTCCTTGGACGTTGTGGACGTGGAGTCGCAGAAGCAAACGTCAACGCCTTTGGCAAAGACTTCGCCGATGCGCTTGTCGTCCCAACCTTTGCCCAATTCGGCCTTGGTTGTTTTGAAATCGCCCAAATCCATCATGCGGGTGCCGTCGGGGGATTCGACAACGAACGCCACCGCGCCGGGCGCCGAGTGGGTCACGGGAACGGGTTCGACTTCAAAGCCGTTGACTTTGAATTTTTTGCCGTCTTCGACATCGTGGAATTTCGGCATGTTGTCGATGGGCAAGCCCTGTTTGGTCATTTCGGCCAGCATGAACTGATGCGTGAACTTGTCGGCATAGATGTTCAGCGGGCGTTCCGGATTCATCTGAATGTGGTGGATAATCCCTGCGATATGATCGGCGTGCGCATGGGTCAGCAGCAAGTCGTCACATTCCAGCGGGGCAATGTAGTTGTCGACGCCCGTCAAGGCTTTGTCGGAAAACTTCATCCCGCAGTCGATCTGAATGGATTTCTTGGTTCCGTCTTCGGCAGTGTATGTGATTTTTTTCGCATTTCCGCCGATGCCGTCCAAGTTGTTCCCGCCAAGGGATTCGAACTCTGTTCTTTTTTCAGCCATAGCAGCACCTTTCTATATCAAAAATTCTTATTCTTCGGGATAACCGACATAAACCCAACGGTTCCAAATAGCGTCCAGCATCAGTTCGCTGGGTTCGGAATCGTCCTGGAAATCGGGCAAAGACTTGACCAGACGAATCAATTCTTCGTGTTTCATATTGGTCAGCGACTGGTCGGGATAAGCTTCGTTCAAAGCGTCCGCAATTTCACAATAATCTTTCCAACCGTATGACATCGACTCGTCTCCTTTAAGCTTTGCGATTTGGTCCTCCCAAATCTGTTAAAAACATCTTACACCTGTTTTTTTGATTTTTGCAATCACTTTTTGAAAAATTTTTCAAAAATTTTGACAAAAAACAAAAAGATGTCAAAAACGGCGAGATTCCGCTAATTTATTAAAAAACAAAGGGCGATTCGGAATCCGAAACACCCTTTGATTCGTTTTTTGTCGAAAAATATTTGCTGTAAAAAGGGCGGCTACTGAACCGGCGGGATATTCAGCAAAGCAATGTATCCGGGGGGAATCCGCATCGTTGCGTAACGGATATTCGCCGTTTCGATTTGGAATTTCGGAATTTGCAGCATATCCGACGCAACGCCGAAGAAATCGCGCCCTTCCAGTTCCCGGCGCTGAGCGTTCATTACATAAAACACGCATCCCTGCCCTTTTTGAGCAATGCCGCAGCGGGGGCGGCCTTTTGGAATTTCGGCATTGGTTACGACTCCGGGCAATTCGTCCGCGCCGCGCGAATCCATTGTCCCGTAGAAAAATCCCAATCCCGCTCCGATGAGCGTAAACAGCATGAAAAAGAACAGCATCATCGGCGTGCGGACAAACGCGGGCGGCAATCCCAAATCGGAAGCGAAGTTTTTGCCGTACGGATTGATGAACTCTTCCTCGTCGGCATCCTGTTCGATTGTGACCTCTTCATCCAAATCGTCGATAATGCCGTTTTCATCGGATTGCGGTTCGGACGCGTCGTCTTCGACCTGCGGCGGCAGGGGTTCCGGTTCCGGCTGCTGAACGGCCGCCGGCGACGGCATAACGGGCTGAGGCATGGGATAGCCCATCGGCCGCGGCGGCATTTTCATTCCCGCAGGCATGGGATAGCCCATCGGCCGCGGCGGCATTTTCATTCCCGCAGGCATTTTCATCGGCATGGGACGCGGCATCGCCCCTTGAGGCGGCATCTGCCCGTAAGCGGGCGGAACCGGCGGATGCGGATACTGGTGATCTTGATCAGACATAATGTCCATTCCTTATCAGTTAAGTTCTTTGACCAGCCGAACAATGTGCGGCGTCAGCACGATAACGGTTTCATATCCTTTGAGCGAATCGGCAAAAGACGAAGCGGGAATGCCGATCAGCACAATATTGTCGCCCAGCGTGCTTTTTGTTTTGAAAGCCGTGATTTCGCCCTGCATCGAATCCAGCGTCAGCACGGATTTCATTCTGCGTTCGCCGTACAATTCGGTTTGAGCCATCAGCGACAGCTGCGCTTCGGGCATGGACATGTAGCCGCACCGTCCGACATCGAAACGGGCGCGCCATTTGTCCGCGGCGATAAACATCCCTTCGGACACCAGCGCGTATTGAGAACGCGCCGCCAAGAAACGGTTCAAGCTTTTGGAATTGATTTCATATCCCGTCACCAGCGCGCGCCCCAAAACGCCGTTGACGGAAACGCGAATCGTCCCCGCGCCGAACGTTTCGATTAAATCCTGCCAGTTGATTTCCTTGGCCGCCCCCGCGGGCTTGACGCGCAGAACCTGCACGTTGAACACGACCAGATTGGGTTCTTTGTCGAACAGTTCTATCAATTTGCGGACTTTTTCCTCGATTTGCCTGTCCCCTTTGAACGCAATCGTGTTTTCCTCCCAGTTGACCAGCAAATCGTGCATTCCGGATCCGCGCAGGGAATCCAGCACGGCAATCATGACTTCGCGCCTGTCGGGAACGGTCAAAATCCAGTTGATTTCGCGGCTGACATACAGGATTTTGTTTTTCCCGTCATAGCGGTAATAGACATCCGCGGCGGACGCAATCATATCCATGACGTCGACCAGTTCGCCCGTAATATTTTCCGCGGCCAGTTCCGGAAAAGGCCCGTCCACGCCGATAACCTTGATTTTCGCGCCGCTCAGCAGTTTATAGAACACTTTTTCCGCCGTCTGCCCGTCAAAGGAAAATCCCGTGACTTCGTAACGGGGCAAGGCGTCGCTTGTTTCCGCGCGCGCCAAATTGAAAGCCGTCTGCTTGAACGGAATAACCGTCATAATATTTTTTTGCGTTTCCCCGATTGTGCAGCGCAGCGGCGTTTCCAAGCTCATCATCTGAACGGAGCGCGTTGTTACGGGTTCGGTCGGCAAATCGGTCGGACGCACCAGATTGACCATCGGCCGCCCCGCGCGGATATCCTGTCCGCCGCACGCCCCCAGCAGAGCCACGATTGACAGCACCGCAAGAACCATTGTCGTATGAAGCAAAAAACGGAACATTTCATTTTCCTCAAGCATTTTGAGCATTGTTCGCGGGTTGAGCCGCCTGTTCGTCAGGGGCGACAAACCCGTCGGGAGCGGGCCCGATATCGCCTTCGGGTTCGGAGTTGTCCGCCAAAGACCCCAAGCGGTCTTTGACTTCGTCCAAAGACTCCTCTTCCTCGGACAGCATTTCGGGCGGAGCGTTTTCCTCAAATTCCTTTTTGAATTCCGCCAGCAGCTTGCGCAAAGCGGGATCCCCGCCTTTAAAGCGGTCGCGGACGATGGCGGCGTAAGGCGGCGTCAAAATCTCCATGCCGAACGTTAAAATCTCGTCCAGCAAATCCAAAATATAGCCGAAATACGGATACTGCGACAGTTCCAATCCGCCCAAGTGAACACAGCGCGCGCTGGTGCGGGAAATCGTCTGGTCGTAGTAGGTTTTCAGCCGCATGAAATGGTCAAAGTTCCACAGCTGGTCGATTGTCAAGCCGTACGGATTTGACGATTCGTCGGCGGCAACGGCGTTCCGAGCCGGCTCGGCTTCCATCCTTTTGACCACTTTCGCCAGCAAATCGGCGCCCGCTTTTCCGAAAACGGCCAGCCATTTCTGCATTTCGGGCAGCTGCTCTTTGACTTTCGCCGCATCAATCGGACGGCGCGGGTCGGCAATACGGGAAGCCTCCGTCCACATGGAACCGGCCTTTTCATAACGCAGCGCGCGTTCCAGATTCGTTTTGACTTTGGCTTGAGTGCTTTCGGGACAATCCTGCACGATTGAAGGCAATTTCGCGCGCCATTCCCCGCCCCACACGGATTCCGCCAAAGAACGGACACGCCCCAGCCCTTCCTGCGTGTCTTGATACGCCAGAAGAGCCTCATACAATGAAGAAAGAGCGACCGGAATTTCTTTTTCTGCCATTTTCCCCGTCCGATTCAGAATCCTTTGTTTAATTTATATTATGTTTCGACTCAAAAAAGCAAACATTTCCTTACCGAAGATACGGATCATCCTGTTCCGACGGCAGAGACACAACAACATGATCGGGCGGGACGGGAGCTTTGAACGCATGCGGGGACACCGTAAACACGGGCAAAACGGCGGAAGTCGTTTTCAGCATCTTTTTCAGCGGCGCACCGTCGTCCAAACGCAGCAACATCGCCACATCCATCGGGGAATCGACCGGCGGCAAAGGCGGCGGAACGGGAGCGTACGCACTCCCCGCATTTTTCACATTTTCCGCAGTTTCGGCGGGTTTTACATCCGCAGGTTCTTCCTCAGCGGGCAAAGGCTGTTCAACCTCCGCAGGCTCTTCCGTTTCGGCCTCGACAGGCAAAGGCGGCTCAATCTCCGCGGGTTCTTCCGCTTCTTCCTCGACAGGAAAAGGCGGTTCGATCTCCGCAGGCTCTTCCGCTTCTTCCTCAACAGGCAAAGGCGGCTCAATCTCCGCGGGTTCTTCCGCTTC
>DJPN01000012.1 GCA_002438565.1 Alphaproteobacteria bacterium UBA6411
CTGGCGGCGCTCTGCTGCTGACTTGCCAAAGCCGCCGATGCCGACGCGCTCGCCGCCGCCGCTTGGTTCGGTGCGTCTTTAATCGCCGCAATCTCCGCCGCGCACAAAACGACGTCGTTCACCGCGTCAGATACGGTTTTGACGGCTTCGATGTTTCCGCCGACGGTCTGAACGGCGCCGATGTTGTTCATCACCGCTTTGATGAAATCCATGTTTTCCGCATCGGTTTTCACGCTGGCAATGTTCTTTGCCACAATGTCCAGATTGTCTTTGTTGGCGTACAGATCTTCGACTTTCCCGATGATTTCGGACGGATTGGACGCGGAAAACATATCAACCGCCACGGCGCGCGAGCATTGCTCTTCCAGCTGCTGGCACATCATTGTCAGCGCGTCCAAATTCCGCTCCAGCAAAGGGGCAGGCATCGGATCGCCGTCGATGTACCGCGTTTCCTGCTTGTAAGGGACATCCCTTAAAATCAGCAGCTCCGCTCCGTTTTCGGGCGCGGCAGTCAAAACGCACGTCCCGCCCGCTGCGTTTCCGGCGCCGCTCAGGGTGTAATCGTCGTCCTGTTTCAGCGTCTGTGTTCGCCCGTCATTCGTTTTGATTTGAACCGATATGTGCGAATCTGCGAAAAACAAAAACGGGACTGCGAATTCGTTCGTCGTCCCGTTGCAGGTGTAGGTGATTTTGTTTGTGCTTGTCGACAGCGTCATTTTTATTCATCCTCAAACAAAAAAGGCTTCGGAAAACCGAAGCCTTTTACAAAAATTCCAACTTACTTGAATTCTAACAAAATACTGACGCCGCGTCAATCCCGCAGCGTCAGAACCCCTTCCGCCAGCAGCGCATGAATGGTTTTGACGATGTATTCGTCTTCGACGAACGGAAATTCGTTTGCCTCGAACTCTTCGCGGGTCATGCCCGCGCCGATGCCGACGCGCTTGCAAACCTTGATGTAAAGACCGAAAATGTCGTTGTTATTCAATGGCTTGTTATGGGGGGGGGGGTACGTTTTCAAACATGTTTTTGTTCCTCTCTTGTTCAAAACTACCCCCTGATTTTGAAAGACGAAAGATGACAATGCGTTTATTCTTTCACTCTGTACTTTCGCTTTAATTTTTTCAGTATATTTGCCGTAATGTCGTTGATGACTTCCGCTTTCTGCGAATCCGTCTTTCTGGAATAAACGGCTGAAGCCGTTAATTTTTCGACTTGTTCGGCGAATCCCTTGACGCGCAGCCCGCCGACGGTGAACCCGCGGGCGAAATCCAATCGCGCCTGCGCTTTTCCTTTCGCCGTCAAATTCTTGAACTCTTTCGCGCGGGTGAAGTCGGACAGCCGCACGTTTTCCCCGGCGGCGGCAAGCCGTTCGATTTCGCGCGCGACGGCGTTTTGGTCGGCGGTTTTGACGCGCGCGCCGAACAGCAGCGTCATCAGCGGGCTTTCCGCCTTTCGCTCCGTTCCCTCCGACAAATCGACCTTGGCGGACAGGTTTTCGCGCGCCAGCGGGATTTTCGCGGCGGCGGCGCCGACGATGCCGCGTTCGTTCACGCGTTCTTTCGGATCGATTATTTTTGCGATGTCCGTTGCGATAGCGGGAATCGACCGCGATAACAGCTGGTCGAAAATGCCGTTTGCGAAATCGTCCGCGGTTTTCAAAGTGTCCTGCTTTTGCGCTTTATCCAGCCATCCGGCGATTTCGGACGCTTCTTTTATCCCCGGGATGTTTCCCGCCTGCGACAAAACGGATTTGGCGAACGCGGCGGCTTTTTCGTAAGTTCCCTCGCGTTTTTTCGCTTCCAGTATGCCGGCGATTGGCGCGGCAAGCGGTCCGAAGTAGTCCAGCGATATGTATTTTCCGCCAATTCTGACGCTGTTGTACACGCCGTTTTTGAACCGCACCAAATCTTTTTCTTTCTGGCTGGCAAGGTCGAACGGCGAAATATAGTCGTCGGGCTTCAGCAGCTCCGCGACGCCGAACGCCAGCAGCCAGCCGATGCCGTTTCGGATGGCGGAACGGATGACGCTCTTGCTGGTGTCGCTGATGACGCCCGTCCTGAAATCCCGCGCGATTTGGCTGATGTTCTGCGGCAGCAGAGCGCGCCCCGCGCCGAACGAATATTCCAGTCCCAGCGATACGACGTTGGCGGGAGTCTGCACGAACGGCATGACGAAATCGCCGACGCGCGCCGAACCCGATGCGTCGTTCAGAATGTTTCTGATTTTTCCGGAAAACTGCGCGATTTTGCCTTTGTTCGTGAACGTCGAAACTTCCGCGGCGTTGATTGAATTTTCGCGGATGCGCGTCCCGATGGCGGTTTGCGGCGTGTACAAAACGGCGTCGTTGAACAATTCCGTCGCGCGGCGCTTCAGCCCTTCGCCCGCGTATCCTTCCGCGGCGGCTTGCTTTGTTGCTTCCAAATTCGCGTTGTCGGCAAAGTTGACGGCTTTAGATACCGCGTCGCCTGCGCCCAAAGACCAGTCGAACACGGCTTTTTCCATCTTGCGCACCCACGCGCGGAAAGCGCCGTCCCCCGCGGACGACATAAACCGTTCGCCGAACACGCGCCCCGGATCGTCCAGCTCGCCCTTGCGAACGACGGACATCATCACGCCCGAAGCTTTGTATACGTCGAAATCGTATTTCAGATAATCGCGCACGGCGGCGGAATCGACGGCTTTTGCGGACGATTTCAAAAACAGACGGCGTGCGATACCCTCCGTCAAAAACGTTTCGGCGTTCGACCAAACGTTCAGCAGGGCGGATTTTGGGGACAGCAGCATATTGGCGCGCCCCAGCGAATTGACCGCCAAAGCGACAGCGTTTGTCGGGGTCATGGATGCCGCCAAATCTTTAATCTCTTTGATTTTCCGCATGGTTTCGATGGACGGGTTTCCGGCGGGGTTTTCGGCAAAATCGGCTTTTACGCTGCCGGCAAGCTCCGACGCTTTCGCCAAAATGCGCTCGGCTTCGTCGGCGCGGATTGTAACGCCCAAAGCGTCCTCAATGTTTCGCGCGACCTCGTCGTAAACGGCATCGTAGGCTTTTCCGACGGCGGAACGATCGCTTTGGAACAGCTCCATTTGCTTGCCCGTGATGGATTGGACCTTTTGAACGACGCGACGGACGGCTTCGTTTGCCTGCGCTTCCGTTTTGGCGGTCGAAATTTCGCGCGCCGCGTCGCTTGCCGTCTGCGAAACAAACTTGTCGACGCGCCCGTCGATGCTGGCGGCGGCGGGCATATTCGCCAAAACGTCTTTGGACAGGCTGTTTTTGCGCATCAGCAGAACACGCTTCAGCCAATAGGCGGGATTCGTGATGTCTTGGTTCAGCCGTTCGGCGGAAATTTCCTGTCCGCGCCGCGTCTGCTCCAAAGTGTGCAGCCGCAAAACGCGCGTATACTCTTTGACGTTTCCGGCGGCAAGCATTTTCTGTTCGTATTCAATCATCAGCGCGGTGCGCAGAACGCCGTCGTCGGTCGCGATGTCGCCGTCGATCATCTTGCGCGCCGTATCGATGCCCTGCGTTTCGATTAGGTTGATTGCCTTTTGGCTTGCGTCCGCCAAATGTGCCTCTTCGTACCGTGTCGAAACGGCGTCTTCGTTCAGCAAACCGTTCAAACGGTTCAGTCTGTTCTGCCGTTCCTGCGCCTGCGACACTTTCCCGTCTGCGCTTTCGGCGGCGGCGGGCGCGCGCCAGTACGCGCCGGACAATTCGTCGGAACGAACGGCGGGCGTTTTGTCGGCGGATGGCGATTGCTTCTTTTGAACGGCTGGGACGCTTTCTTTTTCAGGCTCGAAACGGCTTCCGGCGGCGGGCAGAACGGCGGGCGGCAGGCTGCCTGTCGTCATGGATTGGAAAAAACGGATGATGTCTTCGCTCAGCGGTTCTTTCGACGGCTGGTTCATTTCGTTGTACACGCGTTTCAGCCATTTGTCGTAACGCTGATAGGTCGGCGTGATGTCGCTGTCTTGCGTGCGCGGCAGATTGCCGTCCAGCAAATACTGCTCATAGCCCCGCGCGAATTGTTCCTGCGCGCGGCGGTTGATGGTTTTGCCGTCTTTGACCCCCAGCCAGTTCAATGCCAGATTGAACGTGTCGACGTATTCGTCGGACGCCGATTTCGTATTCGCCCATGTTTCCTGCTCCGTCAGCCAGAAATGCGCCAATTCGTGGGGCAGGGTCGAAAAATCCGCGTCTTTCGTCAAACGGATGATGTTTTCGGCTTGTGAATACGCCCCGCGGCGGACGATTTTCCGCTGTTCCAGCGATGTATTGATTTCCTTTCGGATTTCGCTTATAATGTTTTTAAGGGAATGACCATAGGGAGCTACAGAGATTGGCGGTTTGCCTAAAGGAGCCGATGGGTTGTTGGTCGGTCCTATGGCTTTCCCCTTATTTATCCAAACATCGACCCCTTTTTTACCTGTCGATTTAAAAATCGTAGAAATATAGTTTTTGCTTTTTCCCAAAGCTATAGCCACGCCATAAAATCCGGATGGTGTTTTTATTTTTACCAATAGACTATTTTGTGCTAAATCCGTGCGTTCGCTTGACAAGCTGACTTTTTCGACGTGGTCAATGTTTTGAAATACAGTTTCAAAATCGGAACGCGTCAAATTGTGTCCGCTAATATCATGATTGATTATAAAATCGGGTAAAGCCAGTTCCGCTCCGCTTTTTGTCATGTATGAAAAATAACGGGGGCGATTTTCCTCTTTTTTTACGACGCTGTCGTAAAAATCGCCGACATTGTCGATTTTGCTGCGGAACATCGCCTGCTCGAACACGCCGTCTTCGGTCAGGGCGAATCCGTGGTTTTTGAACGCGATGCCGCCGTTTTCAAAAACGATTTGCGCGCCCGTCAAAACGTCGTCGATGGCGACGCCGCGGCGGTTCGCTTCCGCCAAAACCTGATCGGCGAACATGGACGACGTTTGCTGAACGTAATCCTGCCGCTCGTCGGGGGACAGATGCTTGAACGCTTCCGATGCGTCCATCGCTTTGGCGGTCGCGTCCATCATCGCGGAATAGATTTCGCCGTGCTTGTTGCGCAGCTCTTCGGACAGGGACAATTCCTTGACGACAACGCCCGTCATTGTGTCGACGGATGCGTCGTAAAGGGCATTGACGACGGTTTCCAAATCCTTTTCGGGAACGGTGCCGCGCAAACGGTCGCGGTACATGTTTTTGACGTCATGTCTGTTTTTCAGCGAAAACGCTCCGGCGGTCGTGCCGCCGACAATTCCGCCGACTACGCCTTGAACAAGCGCGTCGTAAATTTCTTGAGGGATTTTCGATACGTCGACCGTTCCGTCCGCCCAGCCGAACCCCATCGCCGCGACGGCTTGCAGCGTTTCCGTCGACGCTTCGGAAAACGCGGATTGCGCGGCGGCAACAATCGGCTTTTTGCTGGTGCGCAGAAACGGCATGATTTTGCTTAAATTGACCTTTTCCAAAACACCCGCCGCCGCACCGTAGGACGCGGTCGCCGAAAACTCCGCCGCCGCTTGTTTGGCGGACAAATCTTCGGGGGCTTGCCCGCGACTTCGCGCCGTGTCCATGCGCTTTTCCGTTTCGCCCGCGATTTCCTGCGCGACGCCCGTTGCGACCGCGCCCGCGCCACCCGTAGCGTATGCCGCCAGCAACATGGTCGCCATGTTGCCGAATCCGTTTCCGACGGAGTACGCCATGGTTGACCGTTCGTCCGTTTCCAATCCGAACAGCGCGTCCGATTTTTCGGTGATTGATTTGTTCAAAACGTCGATTTGACGCGCTCCGGTTTTGATCATTTCGCGCCCCCATTCGGAAACGGCGGAATCCTCGCCGAACATGCCGCCGACGGCAACCAGCCCTTTGCCGCCGAACATCATCAGCGCGGACGGGATTTTAACAGCCTGTGCAACGCCTTCGACCGCGCCCGCGCCCAAACGCGTGACCTTTCCGTGCCGCGGACGCAGCAGACCGCTTTCCAGCGAATCGGCGTTCTTCACCAAAACGGAACGCGTGATGTCGGACATCTGAATGTATTTTGCGGGACCACTCTTGATGTCGTCGGGCAAATCAAATCGGGGATATGTTTTTTCCATGTCAATTTCCTTTGATGACGGGGGTTATTCCGTTCAGTTCGACGAATTCGCCGACGACGCCGTCGCCCAAATCGACCAAATCGCCTTTTTGTTTTCCGGCGAACGCGGGGAACATGACGTTCAGCGCGTCGCTCAGCGCTTGCCTGTAAATGCCGTCCGCCGCGTCGGCTTGTCCGTTCGCGGCGGCTGTCAGCATGGCGGAAAATCCGTCCGCCAAAATGCGCTGCGCTTTCTGCGGGTAAAGTCCGAATTCCGCGCCCAGCAGGTTCTTGCGCGAATCGGCGACGGCGCGGCGTACAGTTCTCCAATTTTGGCGGTCAGCCATTTCGCTGATCTGCGTCATGGCTTGTTCAAACTTTACCAGCGACGGCATTGCCTTTTTGAAATCCGCGCGAATGGTTTTGTCCTGCGCGATTTTGCTCAGCGCGTCTTTGTGCTTTGCGAAATCGTCCGCTTCCAGCTTGCCGTTCTGGTTCGCGCCCATCATTTGCGCCAAAACGTCGGCGGCTTTTGAAATGATTGCGCCCTGCTGTTCTTTCGTTTCGTCGGGCATGGCGGCGATTTTTTCGATTTCCGCGCCGAAATCCGTGAATTTGATAAAATCCGTTTCGGCGTTCGGATTGGGAACGGCGGCTAAAGCGTCTTCCCATTTTTTGCGTTTTTCCTCGTTGCCTCTGAAATCGAACGCGTCTATTTTGGCTTGCGTCGGGGACTGCCAGAAATCCAATTCCTGCAGCGAACGGTTCAAACGGTCGGTTTGCAGCGCGGTTTCCTGCGCGACGCGCTCCATGTTTTCTATTTTTTTCAGCGCGGTTTCTTTTTTGATTGTTTTGAACCAGTCGGGATTTTTTTTCATAAACTCCCGCGCTTTTTGCGGTTCGGCAAGCATGCTTTCCAAAATCTTGTTTTCCGCGCCCGACAGGTAATTCATCTGCTCTTCGGGGGTCATGTATTCCGCGTATTCGCCCGCCAGCAGATTTTCGCGCAAACGATTGGGATTTTCCTGCAAATCGTTTTGCATGGATATGTACGAATAGCCGCGACCCGCGCGCTTGACCAGCCTGTCCTTTTCCGCGGCAGGCAAAACGGCGGCGTTGACGGCGGCGGCGGTTTCTTGCGCGGCTTCTTTGAACTTGTCGGGATTGTTCAAAACAAACGTGCTTTGCGCGTCGATGATTTTTTCGCAGGCTTTGGCGTTTTCCAAAAACGTTCCTTCGATTTTGGCTTGCTCGGCTTGACTTAAAAAACTGGCGATAAGGGCGGGCTTTGCGTCGTCGACGGCTTGGGCGTAATACGCGGAACGGTTCGCGCGGGTCGCGGCGGACAGTTCCTTGCCCAGCTGTTTTTGCATGTCCTCGGTCAAACTTTCGACGTTTCCGCTGGCGGCGCGTTCGGCGAACCAGCCGGACATTTTCGCTTGAACTTCCGCCATGTCGGCGCGGGCTTTCAGCGTCTGGTTTCGGTTTTCGATGTCCAGAACGGCTTTGCCCAAATCTTTCAGCGCGCCGCCGACCTGATAAACGGCGGTGTCTTCGGCGCGCGCGCTTTCCTGCTTCAAAACGGGTTCTTTGCGGACGTTTGATTGAAACAACATAATATCGGGCATTTTACTTACCTCCGGCGGACGATCCGATTTGACCGCCGATGTTGGCGAACATGACGGCGGCGGTCGGATTGCCCGTCATGGCACCCAAAGCGCCACCGATAACCGAACCGACGGCGTTTCCGACAGCGGCTTTGCGGGCGCGTTTCTGCTGTTCGGCGGCTTCGCGCAGCTGCGTCGACACCGAACGGCGCACCTGTTCGCGCATGGCGGCGATGTCGTCTTCGGCAATGATTAGGTTGGAACGCTGCACGTCCGTGAACGATTTTGCGGAAATTCCCGACGCGTTGACGGCAACGCGGTTTTTGGCGAAAACCTGCTCGTTGTTTCGGCGCTGAACGCCGATGTTGTATTCCAGCGCGGCGTATGTTTCCCGCGCGTTGCTCCACAGCGTCTTGAAATTGCGCTTGGCGGCTTGATAGGCGGAAATCCCCTGCAGAACGTTGCCCAGAACGGCGGCGCCCATGCCCGCGGTTTCCGCGCCGGAAAATCCGGAAAACGCGCCGTCGGATGCGCTTGCGGCAGCGCTTGCCTCGGCGGCTTGGTCGACCGTGCCGCCGATGGTGAACACGCCGTCCGCCCGCGAACCGCCGCCGATGGATAAAACGCTGTCGACGGGATCTTGATTGAACGTGAAAACAGCCATTTATCCCCCTTTCATGACGGACGCGTACACCGCCAAAACGACGCAGGGCAGCGGATTGTCTTGAACGACGGCGACTTCGCATTCGTCCGACCACCCGCCGCCGAAATTGATTTTCTTGTCTCCGGTGAACAGCGGGACGGCGCGCGACATGGAATCGCCGGTGTTGCGGAACGTGATGTCGTCCGCGTCGGTTTCGCTTCGTCCGGCGCGGATGCAGACTGTCTTGTACAAACGCAGCATGATGTCGGAAATCTTTTTAACCTTTTTGTCCGCGTCCGCGCCCTGCATGTCGGGTTCGCGCACGATAACGGTTTTATAGGGGATTCCGACGCACGCTTTTTTGGCGGCGAATTGCAGGGAAACTTTGCCATTTTTTACGATTCCGTTTGGCTCGATTGCGCCGTCGCCCAAAATGGCGACCGTGCATCCCTCCAAATGCGACAATCCGTCCAGCTCGCTTTGCGCGGAATCGAACGAATAACTTTTACCGCAGTCGGTGAAAAAAGCCTCGTCCGCGGTTTCCGCGTCGTCCGTCAGCCCTTCTTCCATGACTTCCAGATACAAAACGGACGCGCCGTTGATGTCGCGGCGGACCAACAAATACAAATCGGTTTTTTCTTTCAGAAAATTCGGCACGGCGCAAACGCTTTCGACCTTGCCGGAAACGTCGGCGGTAAACCACGCCACGACTTGATTGACGGGGGACAAAGTGCAGCCGATTAAATCGCCGTCTTCTTTGCAGCACCACAAAACGGGCAGCTTTTTCTTGCAAAACGCCGTCGACTTGATTTTTCCGTTTGTGATTTGCGGATTGAATTTCGTGATGTCCGTGATTTGATATTTGTCGTAAACGGTCGAATAGGTCGAAAAATTGAACCCGCGGCGAAACGAATCCAGAAAAACCAAACCGTCCTCGACGAATTCGGGACGGACGGGCGCACTGCCGACGCTTGAAATCTTGTAGTATTTGACGTTTGACGGGGTCAAAGCCTCGCCCAGCGACGTCGACGAAATCGCGTATTCGAATCCGTCCGTTCCGACGATTAAAACATCTTGCGGAAACGCCCAGCAGACTTCCGACCCCTGTTCGACCGCCAGCTTGACGGAAAAACCGTTGTCGGCGGAAACAATGCCCTTTTCGTCCGTTTTCTGAAAATTCAAATACGCGCCGGATTTGGAAAAATACAACGCGCGATCTTTGACGCAAACCATGCGCTGCTGGTGAATGATCATGATTTCGGGGTATCCGCGCCCGCTTGAAAACGCGCCCAAGGACCATAGCTTTGTCGCGACTTTGTGGTATTCGCCCGCGCCGACGGTCGCCGCCGCCGTTTTCGCGTTCGTCACGGCGGTGATTTTCAAATCGACCGCTTTTGTCGTCGAATCGGCGACGGTGATTAAACGCACCCAGCGTCCGACGTCAGATTGCGAAAAAACGTCCGCGCTCGCCGTGATTGCCGCGCCGTCGAACGTCAGGGTGATGTCCGTTTCATTTTCGTTCAAATAGGGACCGTTGGCGAAAACAACGTCTTGCATTGAAAATTCGACGGTTCCGTCGGCTTTTGCCGAACGGACGATTTTTTTCGGCGGATGCGACGGATGCGCCAAATACATCGTGTCTTGAATTTGATAATAGTAAACCCCGCCGATGTCGTCAGCGGAATAGGGCGACTGCAGGCTCTGAACTTTGACGCGGTTGAAATAAACGTCGCAGGCGGACGGACGGAACACCAGCAAATAGGATTGCGCGGCGGAAAAAACGAACGGGATTAAACGCTTTGCGTCGGGGACGCTTGCGATGTACCGCGTTCCGCCCCGCCGCTGAACATAGCCCTGCGGCGCGGGAATCGCGTTCAGCAGCTTGCGGCACGACGCGGCGTATTCGTCGCGCCCGCGCATCAGCGGCGAAAAAACGCCGCCGTTGAAATTCTTGATGCCGACTTCCATTAAAACCTCGCTTCCAGCCATCCTTTGACGGCGAATGTTTCGGGGGACGCCTCTTTTGCGCTCGCGCGCCGCGCTTCGGTCAGCACGGCTTCATATTCGCGGTCCAGCTGAGCTTTCAGAGCGGGCATACTGGTCAAACTCATGACCAGTTCGGCGGCAAGCTTCGTCGTGAACGCCGAAACGAACAGACTGTCGAACTTTCCGGGATCTTCGACGCGCGAAATGCCGACAAAGTTGAACGCGGGAACATCTGCCAGAACGCAGTCGCCCTCGCGCGCGTATTCGATATTGTCTTCGACCCTCAAAATGCGCAGACAGTCGGACGGAATTTGAAACGCGTTCGCGAATCCGAACGGCGGCTTTTTTTTCAGCGCAGCCGCCGACCAGCGCTTCAGCGCGAACCGCCACGGATACGCGCGCAGAACGCAGTCGCGCACGGGGGCGAACATCAGGGCGCACATTTTGGCGGGGCGCGATTCTTCGGCGATGTCGCGGATGAAACTTTCCCCGACCTTGCTCAGCGCCATATTGCATAAATCGACTTGGGCGGGCATGAAACGGTCCTTTTCAAAAAAAATAAAGGGGGCGGATTTTTCCGCCCCCCTTGCGGTCAAACGCCCGCGGTGATGATGTCGACGATTAAAACGCCGCTGGCGGGCAAAGCCGCCGTGCCCAGCGTCGCGCTTGCGGTCAAAAATCCGCAAACGAAGTATTCGCCTTCGCCGATGGCGCACAAACCGATTTGGTCGCCGCTTGCCTGCGCCGCCAAATCGACGGTCGCGCGGCGGCGGCGCAAACGCCCGTTGGCGACGCTTGCGATGACATGGTTGCCCGCCAGTTCGGCGGTCATTTCGTTGGAATACGTTTTAGCCATGGTTTAACTCCCTCATTCCTGACATTGAACTTCGACGACCAGCTCTTCCTGCATGCGCGCCGCGCCGATGGTCATTTCGTAATAAACCTGCGTCGCGAAACATTTGTCGTCGCGCTCCGTGATTTTTCCGAACGGATCCTGCCCGATGCCCAAACGGATGCCGTTTTTCTGGAACGCCAAGCATTTGCGGATTGTCTTCGTCGAATTCTTGAAGGCGGGAACGATCAGCGAATTGTCGCCGCGCTTGCCGTTGACCTGAACGAACTTGAACCCCATGAATTCGGTGATTTCGCCGCGGATCAGCGCCTTGACGGACGCGTAGTCGGCGGACGTCATCTTTTCGGTTTTCAGCATGTCCTGCATCTGCTTCGCCGTCAAAACGATGTACCGGTCTTCGGCGGGGCAGTCGCTTTCGTCCATCAGCCGCTTTGTTTCGCTCAGCTTGTCCAGCGACATGCCCGTCGAACCGTGGACGACTTTCTGACTGTCGGGCAACTCGACGGGAATCGTCCCGTTTTCGCCGGTGTCCGCAGCGCCCAGCGCGCCGTCGATGATGACTTCGTCAATAGCGCGCCCCATAGCCCACGCGGCGGCTTGCGCGTATTCGCTGGCGGGGTCGGTCAGCATTTTGATTTTGTCGTCGTTGTCGATTAAATCGGACCAGTTGTAGGTGTCCATCGTCAGACGGCGGCGCGCGTGCGGCGTGTTCATCTGCGGCGTATCGGCGTGGCGGCTGGTCTTTTTGACCGCGGCGACGCTTCCGATTTGGTCGAAAAACGCGGTTTTGCCGCGGATGGATTCGGACAGAACCAAACCCCTCAGTTTACTTCCTCTCTGCTGAACCAGCGCTTGAACGTTTGCGCTGTACTGTTCAACAAAGGACGTTGTGATTTGCGTGCTCATAGTTTACTCCTTTTGTTTGAAACACAGTTAAATTTCGCCGTTTTTGCGCTGACGCAGGGCGAAAACCGCGTCGACGGCATGCTTGTGGCGCGGATTTGTCGCGTCGAAATACGCGGGATCGTCCATCAGGGCGGCGATTTGCGCCTCGACGCCGGCGGTCGTCGGCTGCGCTTTCGACCCGATGGGCGCGCCCGCGGGTTCGATGTATTTGCCGCCCAGCGCCAGAACGCCTTTGATGACGGCTTTGCTGAAACCCGCGCCCATTTCGCGCAGCGCGTCGGTCATGCCGACGGAATCGCAGATTTGAACGAAATCGCGGATGCGGGAATCGAACGACGCGCCGAACTCCGCGCGCAGTTCCTGCTCGACTTTTGCGTGTTCGGCGTCCGTCTTGGCTTTTTCCGCGTCGAACTGCGCCTTGCTTTCCTGATAAAACGCGTCGCGGAACTTCGCCAGCTGCGCTTTCGTCAGGTTCGCGCCGAACGCAGCGCGCTTCAGAACGCCGTCCATTTCGTCGACCGCGCCCTTGTCTTCTTCGGAAACGTCGCCGAACGAGGGCAAATCGTATCCGTCCGCGCTTTCGGGCGTGCCCAGCTTTTTGAAAACGGCGGCGGTTTCCTCTTCCGTCTTGGGCAGCGCGAACATGTCCGCGCCCGCCGCGCGCTTCAGCGCCAAATACTTGACCGCCAAATCGGACACGCCCGAAACGTCGGACAGGTCGGGGGCTTGGCGGATGTCCTCGGCGATTCCTTCGCGCCAGTCGGGCTGGGCGGGTTCGGTCGTCTGCGGTTCCGTTGTGTTGTCATTTTCCATTGTCGATTTCCTTTCGCAATAAATCGGTTAATTTCGCGTCGTCGTATTCCAGCATGCGGCAGATGTCCAAAACCGCCGCGCGCTTTCCCTCCCAGAACGCCCAGTCGGTCGCGCTCTGCTTGGTTGTCGGGTAATATCCGGTCATGCCGCACTTGCCCGCCAAATCGGACAGAACGGCTTTGCCGTCGTCCGATTCGAAAACGGCGCGGTAGGATTGAACCAGCCGCGCCGTCCGCTTGATTTTCAGTTTGTCAATCATTGTTCAGTCCCTCGTCCTGCGCTTTGACTTCGTTTTGCATGCCCTGCAGCTGCAGCGCGGTCGCGGCGTCCTGCGCGTTTTGCGCCTGCGCCTGCGCGGCTTGCCGTTCCGCTTTGATTTGCTCGACTTCCTCGTCGTCGCGCAAAACGTCCTCGACGCCGTAAATTTTGTGGATTTCGCGAATGCCTTTTTCGGCGTCGAACACGTCGGCGGAATCGGGGGCGATTTGCAGGAACGGCGCGCTGGCGGCGAACGCCTGATTGTATCGGTCGGCTTTTTCGTACCGCATCGCTTTCGCCAGCGGGGACTGGTAAACGATGTCGATAGCCAGCCCTTCGGGCGGAATGTCGGCGGGCGGCGCGATAACGCCGTTTCGGATTAACAGGTTGAACGCGCGGGAAATGGTCGGGCTTAACAGCTCCGTCGTCAAACGTCCGTACACGGGACCCATCAGCCGCGCGGCTTCGCGCACGCGTTCGACGATTTCCGTCGCGGTGCGGCGGTCGCCCGTCAAAAACGACAGCTGACCGTTCATAAACGCCAAACGCACGCGGGTGCGGATGTCTTCCATCATTTCCTTGCCGAACGCGGGGGCTGCGCCGCTCGCCAGATATTGGGGACGCTCGCCGCGGTATTTGATGACGCCGCCCGGAACGGTCATCATCGGGGCGATTTCCTCGTCGTCCTGCACCAGAATCGGGGGGCGGTTCGCCAGCTGGGCGGCGATGATGGTTTCTTTCATCATGGCTTGCAGCATCTTGATATCCGCCAAACAATCGATGGCGGGACCGCGCCCGTACAGTTCGCTGTTGCATTTCGACCAGCGCGCGACGGAATACGGCATTTCCTCGAAAAACTCTTCTTTCAGAACCGTTTTGTCGCGGGTCAGAATGTATTCGGATTTGAACGGTTTCTGCCCGTCCTTGCCGGCGTCGGGATTGGGATAAACGGCTTGGATGATTTCGTGTTCGGTTGTTTTGCCGTTTTCGATGTCGCGGCGCATGGCTTCGGTCAGCTTGTCCTTGCCGAACGCCTGTTCGATTTTGCGTGCGTCGAACGAAAAACGGCGGAAAACCGTGTCGACCGCTCCGACGTCGTTTTCGTCGATTGTGATTTCTGCGATGCTTCGGCTCTGAAACAGCAGCGCGCCGCTTTTGGGATTCCATCCCGCGAACAGGGCGCAGGTGCCGATGACGGGCAAATCGGCGTAGCATTCGTTGATTGCGCCTTGAAAATTGGCTGCGGGTTCGTACAGAGCGGACCACAGGCGTTCTTCGGCGCGGCTCAGCCATTCTTTCAGCGACGCGGAAACGTCGCCGCGGAAAGCCAGCCCGAACCACTTGCCCGACGAATCGGTCATCATGCCGTTGATGTCGGCGGCAAGCATGCGCGCGCAAACGGCGGCGGTCGTCTCGAACTGCCGGTTTGTCCGCTTTGCGCCGTCCGTCTGAACGACCGTGAAATCCGCGCGGTTGGGAAACACCAGTTCTGCGACCTCTTGCCATAAATTTTCAAAATTCGCTCTGGCTGTTTTCCGGCGCTGGTATCTGGCGACGATTCCGTCAATCCGCGACTGCTCTGTACGAACTTCCATCAGCGCACGACCTTCTTTTTGCGTCCGAACGCGCCCGTGATCGGATCGAACCCGCCCAGATTGGCGGAATCGAAAGACCCGAACGCGCCTTCCTCGGTTGTAAAGTTGGTCCGCGACCCCGCGTTGTCCGCGATTTGCTGGCGGCGGGATTTCATGATTTGGTTGTAATAATCGGCGTCGGCGGCGTTTTTGGCGGCGGTTTCCTGCGCGGCAATGGCGATTTCTTGCGCTCGTTCAGCCTTTTTGCGTTCGACCGGGTCCAGCCCCGCAACTGCGCTGTCAATCTTGCCCAAAGTCTTTTCCGCCTGCGAACCAATGCTGTGACTTCCGCCGATTTCCGACATGCCCGCCGTAACACCGGCCAAACCTATGCGAACCGCTCTGTTCGCTACTTTCTTAACCTTCTTCCAAGCTTTTCCCCAGCCCATTTTGTGTCCTTTCCTAAAAAACACCCGCCGAACGGGGGTTCAGCGGGTCGTAATCGTAAATTCTTTCCATCCTGCGGCGGTTGGCGGCATAGGCTTCGTTTCGGTCCTCTCTTCGCCCCAGCGCCAAATAACGGAACGCGTCGGCGGCGTGGCTGGTCCAGTCGTGCAGGGGACGCGCCTTGAAATCGCCGCGGGTTTCGTCGAATTCTTTCTGATACTGGCGCAGAGCTTCCAACCCGCGCTTGCATTTTTGGGCGTCGAAATTGCAGCGGGGCAGCAGCATGCGCACGGCGGAAATGCCGTCTTCGACGCTGGCGCGCTTCAAAACGCGTCCGCGCACGCCCAAACTTGCCAATAAATCCAAACGGCTCTTGCCGCTGGACAATTCGTGCACTTGAACATCGTGCGGAAAAATGTTGTCGTTTGTGTAGGTGTAGGGCTTTTCTTTCAAAACTTTGACGTAATGGTCCAGCCCGACGCCGTTGTTTTCGTAATAATCGATGACGTTCACGTCCGTTCCGCTGTTTTGATAAAACCAAATCGCGGTCGAATCCCCGATGCCGAGGTCCCACGCCGTATAAACGGGCAGGGACGGGATATGCGACACCTTGCCGACGCGTCCCGACTGCTCCAGCTGGTTCAGCTGATTGGCGTAATAGCTGCCTTTGATTGCCGCGTCGAACGAACAGTAAAATTCCTGCTGAATCATATCTTCGTCCATTCCGGCTTTGCGTTCGGCTTCGACGGCGTCCAAACCGATGGCGTTTGTGTCTTCGACGCTCAAACGCTGACAGAACCATTCGGGATTGTCTTTCGCGGCGTTGAACAGCTTTAAACCGTGATTGCGCCCGCGGGGAGTGTAAATGAATAACGCCCACCCGCCATTTTCCGCCAAAATCGGACGAATGAAATCCCACGCGGCGGGATCGGCGATGGAATATTCGGAAAACACCACGCCGACGGGGTTTGAACCGACCAGGGCGTTGTAGTTGTCCGACCCGACGCATTGCCAAATGGAACCGTTGATAAGCTCGATTTTCATGTCTTGGTCGTTGGACTTGCGGCGGATTTCTTTGGGGAACGCCTGATCAATCATGCGCCGCCCCTGTTTGTCGATGGCGTCCCAAATCACCTTGCGCGCCTGCGTCTGCATCGGCAGCATGTGCCAGTACACGCCCACGCGGCTCATGGCGGCAACGGCGGTCCAGTTCAGGGACAGGCTGTCCTTGCCGCCGCGGCGGTGCCAAACGGCGACGGCGCGCTTTCCGCCTTTTTCCAAATAGGACCACAGCGCGCGCTGATACGGGCGCGGCGTCCACAAATGCGGCAAACGGATATTGACCATAACGGCGCTCCAAAACAAAACGGCGCCGGGAACGAACCGACGCCGCAAGAAAATCCAAAAACTTATTTGAACATACTACGAATCATAAATTACACTGACCCCCTTTGTCAACACAAAAAAAACGCCCGCGGTTAACGACTCCGCGGGCTGAAAGAAGGTGTGGACATTGCCACCCGATTTATCTTTATGTCCTCATTATAGGCACATATTTTTTCTTTTACAAGCCTTTTTCGCCTGCTATATTCAATTCGCCGTACCTTTACAGTTGAAAGGGGGTGAATACATTGACCCCGATTTATCTTAAAGCGGCTGCGTATCTGTTGCTGTTTATAGCATTTTTGCTTGAAACAATCAACCGATGACAGCCTTGCGCCCGCGACGGGATAACGACCTGCCGCGGGCGTTCTTTTTACGCTGCCGCCGCGCGGGCTTCGGGATAGGGAACCAGCACGCCGCGCCCCTGCCACGAACCGACGCGCACCGCGGCGCGGGGACGGACGCATTCGGGCAGGGCAAGCAGAGCTTTGATGTGCCGCCCGGCGGAAAACTTCCCGCCGTCGAACAGGCGGCGGATGAACGGGTGCGACATCGCGACAAACAGGTGCTTGCGCCCGCGCAGCATGTAGGGGCGAACGCCCGAACCGTGCCTGACGGCGGTTCCGTCGAAACAGGCGGATACAATGATGTCCAGACACGCGCGCCCGTCTTCGGCGGTGAATTCGGGAACGTCGCAGCAGTAAACGCTCTCGTCCGTCCCGACGGACGGCAGGGGCGACTGGTCCCACACGCGGCGCGCCGCGTCCCGTCCGAACAGCAGACGCGTTTCGCGCACAAGGTTAATCCATTGCTGGAACGTGCGGTCGGGCAGATCGGCGAACCCGTCCCCGTCATCACGAGCCCCGTCAGGGGCGCGGCAATCCATTTCCGGCGCGACGTACATTCCCGTCTTGCGGATCGACGGCAATACCTCCGCCGTCACCCACTTGCGAAACTTTTTCGCTTCGGGCTTGCGCGAACGGAAAATCAGATTGTACAGCCCGCTTTCATTGATGATAATCCTGTCGCTTCCACCCGACCCTAGACAATATCTAGACTGCTCATCATCGTCCAGATTCTTAACGGCGTCGGTCGGATTTTGAATTTCCAAAACCCTGCACACGTCGGCGGCGACGAACCACGGCTCGCCGTCCTTTTCAATCACGCGCACCGCGTTGTCTTCAAAATCGAATACCTGAATGTCGTTCATTTTTTTCTATCCTTTCTCTCTTTTCGTCATTGCGAGGAGCGAAGCGACGCGGCAATCCATAAACCCGCGCGCCTCTCTTTTCGTCATTGCGAGCCCGCCTTGGCGGGCGCGGCAATCCCGTGATTGTTCACTTCAATTTCCCCATCGCGTCCAGCGCGCGAATGGTGTCGATGATGATTTTGTCTTCGGCGAACGCGTCCGCTTCGCCGCGTTCGACGGCGCGTCTGCTCATCGGCTTTTTGACGCCGACCGCCGCGCAAACCGCGCGGTATAACTCGAATTGCTTGATTTTGCTCATTTTGTTGCCCTTTTCTTACAAAGGTTGCCTGACCCCGTCAGGCGCGGGGGGTTAAGAACGTGCAACAAATCACGTGGGCTTCTTCGATATATCCGCCGCCCCCCCGCATATTCGGGCATAAAAAAGGCGTCTGACGGGACGTTGACCGTTTGTTGTTTGAGTTCTTAACCTCGACAACCACCATACGCCCCCGCCGATTCCGTTGTCAACAAAAAAAAGGGTGTCGGTATTAGCGACCCCCTTTCCGACCTGCTGTCGGTATTAACGACATCAGCTGCTGGATGTGCATAATCTGCACACCCTAAGTTAAACTTAGCCCGCCTGTCCCGCATAATGTGCGGGACAGATGGGACAAGGTGTACTCACAATGTGTGTCCCTCCTTTACAAAAAAAACGCCCGCGGTTCACGACGCCGCGGGCTGAAATCGGAGGTAATCCCCCTGTCAAAGCACATACCCTTGATATTTTCATTATAGGCACGGCTGTTTTTGTTTTACAAGCTTTTTTTGCCTGCTATATTCGTTCTGCCGTACTCTTGCGGCTGAAAGGGGGTGATCCCCTTGAATATCGGCACATACCTCAAAGCGATTGCCTATGCTCTGCTCAGTATAGCCATGTTGCTTGAACTGGTAAAGCGGTAATCGCTTTTGCGTCCGCGGCGGATTCACGACCCGCCGCGGGCGTTCTTTTAACCCTCTTTGTCAACACAAAAAAATGACCGCGGGTGGTAAATCCGCGGTCTGAAAGAAGGTGATTCGATTGCTGTCTTTTCATCTCTTATGCCCTTATTATAACCACATCGGATTTTGTTTTACAAGGCATTTTTGTCTGCTATATTCATTCCGCCGTACCTTTACGGTTGAAAGGAGGTGAAGAAATTGCTGTCAATTCATCTCAAAGCGGCTGCGTATCTGTTGCTGTTTATAGCATTCTTGCTTGAAACAATCAACCGATAACAGCCTGCGCCCGCGGCGGCTTGGTAACCCGCCGCGGGCGTTCTTTTTAGGCATTGTCCTTTTGCTCCGCGCCGTCCCTCGGTTTTCTGACGGTCAGCCGCATTTTGACGTACTTGCGCCCGTCCGGCGTTTCGTGAAACCAGCCGCCGATGTTGTACGTTACGCCGCTGACGACGCACGATCCCGTCATGTCGGGACTGTTTTCATACTGCTTGTTTCCGTTCGGAAACAGCGCGCCCGTCAAATTGTCGTTATAGCTCATCTTTTCACACTCCGTCGAAATAAATCCACCGCCCGGTTTGGGCGTCCACCATCTTTTTGCCGTCTTTCGTACGGACGCGGTGATAAAACTTTACCGCTTCGTCGTACAAGGCGAACGTTCTGAAACGCGTTTGCGCGCCCTCGCTCCAAAAAACAACGTATCTTTCATCATCCATGACAGCCTCCCTTGAACGCGCAGTCGCGGCGCATTTTGGAACGTTTCCCGCCGTTCGCCTTTTCTTTTGCCCAAAACACCTTGGACGACCAGCTTCTGCCCTGGTCGGTTTCCGCCGCGCGCGGGCGCTCCTTTTCGGTCGCGCAAACAGCTTCGGCGCAGTACGCCGCCGCTTCGCTTTCCCGCCTGAACCACCGCGACAGC
Source organism: Alphaproteobacteria bacterium UBA6411 (assembly GCA_002438565.1). GTDB lineage: Bacteria > Pseudomonadota > Alphaproteobacteria > CAAGCB01 > CAG-977 > UBA2903. The sequence continues at coordinate 19,646 of DJPN01000012.1, forward strand.
TCAAAAGCTTCCGCGGTAAGTCCCATGACGCCGTAGCGGCATTTGAATACGGGACCGCAGTCGTACGCGACAAAACGTTTTTGCGCCTTGTACCACGCCGTCTTTTTCAGTTCTTTCAGTTTCATAAATTTTCCTCCCTCATTTCGTCGTATGCGTCCGCCACGGCGTCCAACGCGAAACAAACCGCTTGATAAACGCCGCAAATCCGTTTGGTCGACGGATTGAACACGCCGCGGCACGCCAGCCAGTCGGTCGCCGTTTTGTCTTCGATGACGAAAAAACGGGCGGTGTAAAACAAATCGCCCAGTTTCCGCATCACGCGGACATAACGGTCCGTCCCCGTCAGAACATCGACGGGCATATCGCACGGCTTTCCGCCGCGCACTTGATTCAGCGCGCAGTTCACGCGCGGCACGAATTCGCTTTTTTCGTAATCGTGCAGCAGCCGTTCCGCTGCCCTCAAACGGCGGACGGCTTTCCCGCCGCCGCCCAGCTTTCCTTTTTGAAACAGTCTTGCGATATACATCAGATTTCCACCCCCATATATTTCAAATCGACATACGTTCCCTTGCCCTGCCAGCCGCCCAGCCGCTCGTTTTTGTTGGACGGCTGCGCGCTGGGGAAATACCGCAGGGCTTGCGTCCATCCCGCCGTCTTGCCGGGCGCGCCGCGCCAATCTGTGTCCTCAAAGATTTTCAACAGCTGCGGATGCCCCGAACCGGCGACGAACAAAACGGACGCGGAATGCCCGCCGATGTCTTTCGACACCACTTTCAGCCCGATTTTCATCAGTTCCTTGTTCGCGTCTTCGCGCGTGACGGACGTTTCTTTGGGATTCGCCGCCGCCATGACCAAATCGCCGATTGTCGTCGTCGAACCGCCCTGCCATTTGCGCACTTCCTGCCCCATCAAAAACTTGGCGCAGTTTTCGGGAACGGTGCCGGATTCGTCGAAATCGCTTTGGATTTTGTTGTAAATCTCCGAAACCAGCCGTTCGTCTTCTTCGGTGATGGAAAAATCGTCCGTCGTTGCGATTTTGTAAAACGCCAGCATTGTGCCGTACACGTCGCCGATGCGGCTTTTCGACGATTTTTCGGCGAACAAAGCCATAAAATTCTTTAAAACCGTTTCGTAATCCGCCCAATGATCGATAACGCGGCGCATGATGATTTCGCCGACGCGCTTCAAACGCGCGGACGAAAAATCGGGTTCGACCTCGTTATGCAGCGGGTCCAGCGACAAAATCGCGATGCGCTCCACGTCTGCGACGGACAGCGGCGGAACGATGATGGATGAAAACGAAAACGAACTTTTCAGCTCGAAATTGACTGCGGAATGGTCTTGCCCGCCGCGCCCCGCGGTCGAACCGGACACGCTGGAACGCGCCAGAATGATAAGCTGCTTCAGCTTTTCGGGATCTTGGTCGGTTTCGCATTCGTCCAAAGCCACGGGCAAATGCGATCCGCCGATGCTTTGACGCACGAACGCTTCGGTGTAAATGCCGCAAGTGATGACGTTTTTACCCAGAACGCCTTTCATCACGCGTTCGATTAGGGTCGATTTGCCCGTCTGCTGCGTTCCGGTAATCCAAACCGCGGGACGCCACTTCAGCGCGCCGCCGAACGGCGACCCCGCCAGATAGCCCATCATCAGCGCGGGCGCGTAGCCGTTGCGCCAATTCCACGTCTTCAAATCCCCATAAAACGCGCGCATGAAATCCAAATCGTCCGCTTGCGGCTTGCCGGGCTTGCTCAGGGCTGGCGCGCTCGCGTAAACATATCCGTTGACTTCCGAACCGCCCTTTTCCTTGGTTTTCGTCTTGCCGTCGCGGGAAACGAACCATACTTCGTCGCCGAAATGGTAAATCAGTTCGTCGTCGTCTCCGCGCCACGCGCCGACGGAACGCACCGAACCGTTCGGGTCGAAAATGCCGAACGCTTGGCTTTTCTTGAAACACGCGGCGGTCAGCGTAGACAGCATGCCCGCGGCGTTGAAATCGTTTTTCTTGACCTTCACGCCGCCGTCGCCGTCGGCAACCCATTTCGGAAAATAGATTTCCAGCTTTTCCGCCTCGTCGCCCGCCAAAGCGCGGCAAACGGCGGCGCTCAATTCGCCCGCGCGGTAGGACAGCACTTGCCCCAGCGGGTTCAGGAAATACAGGTAATTCCCGTTTGCGCCCAGCGGCTTGCTGGGAAACCCTTTCGGCATGCCCCATTTGTCCTTTATGGCATAGGGCGGCGCGTCGTACGGCTTCGTCATTTCGTTGTAGGCGTCCAGAACTTTCTGCTGCTCGGACGTGGGTTTGCTCTTTTCGGGTTCGGGCAAATCGGACCATTCTTCGGCTTGTTCCCGACATTCCCGTATTTTTTTCAAATTTTCGCTGCTGTTCATTGTCTTCGTTCCTGTTTTTGGGTTTTCCCCCGCTCCCCTTCCGACGCAGCCGGGTTACCGACGCCCCGAACGGCAAAGAAACGGGTTTTCAAAATTGGTTTAAATCATAAATCGGATACCTCGGTATCGAACCCCGGGGGCTTGGGGGGGGGGTGCCGCACGCCATCGGCGGCACGGCGCGAACGCCCGAACACTTCCTTTTCAAGGTAGTGCTTGCCCCGTATTTTTTGGCTGATTTCTGCCGTTTTTCGCATCCGTCAAACATCAATCCGTCAAACATTGCCTTTTTCGTCCTCTGATTTTTGGCGGAAATCCGCCGTTTCTATGGTTTTGCCGTCATCGTCGCCGAAGCGCACGATTTGCACGTTGACGTCGCCTTGGTTCAGCGTGATGTCGGGCGACATCTTGGTGTGAACGTACGGCATCAGCGCTTCAGCGGCGGCTTTCTTCAGCTTCACGCACTCCAGCCGGTCGGCGACCTTGACGGCGCCCACGGTGTCGCAGAGCTTGTTCAAATCCATCGACATCAGGCTGAACAAAGCTTCGGCGGGCGAAATGCCGTATTTGGCGGTCAGCGCGTCGATATGCGCCAGCGTGCGCTTGTTCAAGCTTCCTTTCGGACGCCCCGGACCGCGCTTGACGCTGACAAAGCAGTTTTCGGCAGCCAAAGCCTGTTCCGCGTCGAACAGTTCTCCCTGCAGTTCGGTCATACCGGCATCTTTGACGGCGATGTCGAGCGCGGTTTTCATTCCGTCCTTTTCAGCCATAATAAACCCCCGATATTTTATTGTTTCCGCGCGGTCCCGCTTCGGTCCCGCCGACAGTCCCGCCAACAAACATAGAAAAACCCTTAGATTTATATACATATGGGACTAAGGGACTATGGGACTGTAAGACCACGCACGCGCGCGCGTATATGCGTGTGCATAGCCGTCCCACCGTCCCAACAGTCCCAAACTTCGCAAGTGATTGAAAACAAAGGAAACAGGCGGGACACTTGCCTTTTTTGAACCGTCCCGCCCCGGTCCCAAAGACCGAAGCGACGGCGCAAGAATTTGCCGAGTACACACGGGCGCGGGGTTTTTGCTCAGAACGGCGCATTTTCCGCCTCCGTTTCACTGGACGCATCAAAAGAAGCACGCGCCACGTCGTTGAAGTCGTTGAAGCCTGCGGGCGGGCGCACACAAAACACGCGCCGTCCCTGTTCTTTGAACACGCGGGCGGCTTGATTGTATGTCCGCGCCGTCGAACCGCTTTCGTCGGCGTCCATGCACAGGTAAACGTCCGTAATGGAAGGCGGTAGCTCGATGTTTTTGATGTTGGTGACGCTCAGCGCCGCCAGAACGCGGTCTTCGGGCAGAGCGACGGACAGCGACAGAGCCGTTTCGATGCCCTCGGCGATAAGCACGCTTGAACCCTCGTCCGCTTCTTTGAGCGGCTTTCCGCTGTTTCCGCGCGCGATGGGCACGAAAGACCCCGGACCTTGTCCCATCATTTTTTTGACGGGGTCGACTTCGCGGCTTTTGGTCCACTTGCCGTCGTACTTGCCCAAGTAAGTGATGTGAACGCCGACCTGAGTTCCGTCGCCGCGCTGGCGGCAGCAAATCATCGCGGGGCAGCGCCGACCGTTCCCGACGGGGCACGCCGGAGCGTATCGAATCGCGTGCGGCTGCCGCCCCAGGACGGAAAGGTCGATTCCTCGCCCTTTCAGGTACAAATCGACGGGAGTTCCGGCGATTTTTTCCTGCGCGCCGATAAACAAGCTCAGCGCGTAGCCTTTCTTTTTGGCTTCGCGTTCAGCTTGTTTGTCGTCGACCTGTTCGTGCTTCGGTCGCTCTTGGACGTGCGGCAGGTCGGGTATCGTTTCCCCGTTCCAGCCAAGGATTTGCATCCCGATTTCCTTTGCGCCGATGTCGTCGACGCCCGTAATGTACTTGACGAGGTCGAACGCGTCGCCTTTTTCGCCCGTCGCGTGGTCAATCCATAGACCGCGCCGTCCGCCGTCCATCGGAGCAGGTCCTTTCGTGCAAATGCGGAAAGACCCCGCTTCCTTGTCGGAACGGGTCGGGTTTTTGCAAACAAGGTCGTTTGCTTCCTGCACGCCGCGCAAATGCAGCCATGCGCAAACGTCGTCGATTTTGTCGTTCAGTCGGCAGGCGATTTGCTTGATGGTCGGCAATCCGGCGCGGTATCCTTTGAACTCAGCCATTCCGCAGCCTTTCGTCAACATAGGCGGCGGCGTCCTTTCCGGCGCACAAATCGGCCAAAAAGAGGAAAAAGAGCGACATTTTCAAACGGATTCTCTTCATTTCAACAATCCTTTCAGCGCGTATTCGCGCAAAGCGGCGATGTGCCGACGGCAGGCGTCGAACTCGGCGTCAAGATTTTGCCGATCGACGTTCGGGAACGGGGACAGGGTTTCGACGATGAAATCGATGCCGAACAGCCGCCAACCGATTTGGTAGTAGGCGGCAAGGGGCGCTTGCCCGCCCAGCCAGTTTTTGGCGGTGCGGACGTCCACGCCGAAATCGGCGGCGATGCGTTTTGCGGCGCAAAACAGGTATCGGCGGCGCAAAGCCTCCGCCCAGCGCGCCCCGACATCCGGCAAAGCGATTCCCTTTTTCGTCATTGGCTTTGCACTCCGATTTTGAGATCGTCGAAAAAGGAAGGCTCGGTATCGTCATCTGCGGGAAAAGCGGCGACGCCTTCCGCACCACCGTCCGCAGCCGGTTCCGCGGCTGCGGACACAACGTCGGAGGCGGCATTGACAGGCAAATCGAAAAAATCGTTGGGCGTAACCGCACCGTTCGTCGCGTCGAAAATCTTGCGCATCACGTCGGGACGCGGAATCCGCTGCCCAAGGCAATACTTGTTCACGCGCGACGTTTTTTCGCCGATGTGAGCGGCGAATTCATTTTGTTTGACGGCTTTCAACGCCAGAAATTCAATCAGCTTCATAGGTACATCTTGTACCTATTTGAAAAACGCTGTCAATGAAAATGTTTGTACAAAATGTACATTGAATAAAAAAAGGCAGAAAATAAGATGGTCACTATGAAAAAATTATCGGAAAAAACGGCATTATACGAAATCCGCAGAGCGCGAGGGATGACGCAACGGCAAATCGCCGAGGCTGTTGGCGTTGAACCCGATCATATCTCAAAATTAGAAAACGGGGATAGAAAACTGTCCCCGGAGTGGATAGACCGCCTGTCAAAAGTTTTGAACTGTTCCAAGGGGGAACTCTTGGGCGAAGCTCCGCTGTCCGACGACACCCGCGCCGTGCTGGATATGTATGAGCAACTGACCGACGACCAGAAAAACGTCATCAAATCGACCCTGTCAGCCTTTCTTTCCGCCGCGGGAAAGTAAGAATTATATTCTTGACATTTACGAATTAAATTCTTATTCTGAAATTAGAAAGGGCGGAATATGCAGATTCATTATTCAAAACAGGCTGAAGGGTTTTTGACAAGGATTCCGTATAAACATTCAAAAAATGTCCGCGAAAAAATTCTTCAATACGCCCAAAATCCGGAAAGCCTTAAGAACATGGTGAAGAAACTGCAGAACAGTCCGTTCAGCCGCCTGCGTGTTGGTAATTACAGGGTGATTTTTGACGAAGACGGAAACGTCCTGTTGGTCGAACGCATCGAAACGCGCGGAAACGTTTATAAATAGGAGGGATAAGCCATGAACAGCATAGCAAAAATCAATATCAAAGGCGAAGATTTCGCCCTTATCCCGTGGGAAGATTACGAAGATCTGGCGGACATCGCCGCTTATAACGATTTTCAGCGCAAACTCGCCGCCGGCGAAGAAGAGTTTTTCCCGTCCGAACTTCTTGATAAAATTTTAGACGATCGGGAAAATCCCGTCAAAGTCTATCGCGAATATCGCGGCAAATCGGTTGACGAAGCGTGCGCCGCGACGGGCATTTCCAAGGACTACTGGAAAAAACTGGAAAAGGGCGTCGCCGTCGGATCCGTCGCGACCCTGAAAAAAATCGCGAAGTTCTTGAACGTCACGATGGAAATGCTGACTCCCTGCGACGACTGAATATAACATATTTGTTATTGACTGCGGCGCGAAAAAACGCTATGCTTTAAACATCACAAGAACAAAAGGATGCGGATATGCCCACGATTTCAATGTTTTTCGGTATCATCATCAGAATGTATTTCGACGATCACAATCCGCCGCATTTTCATGCGTTTTATCAGGAATATCGCGCGGTGTTTTCTTTGGACGGTCAAATGATTTCCGGCGATATGCCCGAAAAACAAAGCAAAATCATCGAAGTCTGGGCTATATTGCACAAAGACGAACTGGAAGCAAACTGGCAGCTTGCCAAAGACCAGCAGGAACTTTATAAAATCGAACCCTTGCGTTAGGGAGGTTGACATGGACAAGATCGGATTTATGCCGTGGGTCGTCAAAACCGTCAAAGTCCTTGACGATTACAGGCTTTTGTTGACGTTCGCGGACGGGAAAAGGGGGATTTACGACGCGAAACCGTTGCTTGAACGCAAAATTTACGCAGCCCTGAAATCTCCGGAATTTTTTTCGCGGGTGCGGGTTGACGGCGATTCCGTCATCTGGAACGACGACGTGGACATCGCGCCGGAACTGCTCTACGAACGTTCCGTTCCCGTTCGGGACGCCGCGCCATGACTTGCGACGAAATCATCGACGCCCTGATCGCGCGGCGGCAGGAATCGGGACTGACCCAGAAAGATTTGGCGGAACGCGTGCATCTGGCGCAATCGGCAATCGCGCGGTTTGAAAGCAAACGGGTTTCCCCCGGTTATGATATGGTGACGAAAATCGCCGACGCGCTGGACTGCAAAATCGTCATCGAACGCAAACCCTGACCGCCCCCGTTCCTCTCTCCAATCCCCGCGGCGGCGGGGATTTTTCTTGCCCTTTTTAAAAAATATACTTTTTGTACATTTTTTGTCTTGACTTTAAAATGTACTTTTTGTACTTTTAGAGAAAACAAAGGGAGGTCATCATGCGCACCTGCATCACAACAACGGAAACGGCGGCGAAACTGGGCAAGACGGTAAACTGGCTTTACCGTCACCGCGGCGAACTGGTCGCGAAGTTCGGTTTCCCGCGTCCTTTGGCGGCGACGGGGTGCTACGACGAACTGGCGGTCGATTTGTGGATCGACGCGCAAAGCGGTTTGTCCGGTTCGGAACAGCCGGACAAACACGAACAAATCGCCGCGGACGACCGCATCCTTAAACGAATTGCCGCTTTTTCCCGCGCAAATTAAGGAGAAAAGAAATGGCTATACGCTTTTTCATCACCAAACGCGACAAAAACGGGGAACGCTACTACTGGCAGGTTCCCGCGTATTTAAAGGCTTTCGGCTGGAAAACCGAAGCCCTGTCGGCGGACAAGGAATCCGCCATGGAACAGGCGATTCGCCTGAACGCCGAATTGGACGCGTGGAAAATCAGAAACCCCGACGTCAAACCGGCGCAGAACGTCCGTCCCGCTCCGGCGCGGCAGGGAACGATCGACGCGGTCATCGACGAATACCGCTCGTCCCGCAAATTCCGCGAGATCATCGCGCCGACGACGCGCGCGAACTACGAACTGCGGTTCAAATACATCGTCGAAGCGTTCGGCGGCGAACAGGTCAACCATATTCGCCCCGAACACGTCGCGGCGTTTTACGACGCCTTGCTGAACCGGTTCGGCGTCTTTACGGCGAACGAGATTTTGAAAGTCTTTTCGATTTTGATGTCGCAGGCGCGCGACGACGCGGCTTTTTTGTTCAAGAAAGTGAACAAGGTCAAAGCCCCGTCCCGCACTTCCGTCTGGACGCCCGAAGCCGCCGAAGCCTTTCTGCGCGTCGCCGAAGCCGAACGGCCGTCGATGGCGCTTGCGTTCCGGCTGGCGATTGCGATCGGACAGCGGCAGGGCGACATCTTGACGCTGAAATGGTCGGATTATCGGGACGGCAAAATCCGTCTGGTGCAGAACAAAACGAAAGCGTCCGTCTGCGTCGAAGTCTACGGCAAAACAAAGGAAATGCTGGACACCGCGCCGAAAAAATCGCTGTTCGTCATCAACCCAGAAAGAAG